>JAQSDX010000035.1 GCA_029946125.1 Candidatus Methylobacter titanis | reverse complement strand
GGTCGGATTGAAAAAAGCTCAAGACTATAACAGCTAGCCCCCTTCAAGTCCGATTTTCAGCGATTGCACTTATGAGTTGAATGTAAGAATCTGAAAAAGTGGCTCAAAATTAATAACCATTTTTGGCTCAGTTTAATTGGCCATTAACAGCGCAATTAAGTGCCTTGCGTCCGTCCCTGGAACCGCGTCTGTGGCGTATCGTCGGCCACCAGTTGCATCGCTATCTGACGCAGCACGGCAACCCGAACGCGACACGGCGCATCAATGCCCTGCTGTCCGGAGCGCCCTTCCCTGCCAAGGCCAACCTGATCAACCGCTTTTACAAACGTCCCGATCGCGATGCCAGCTATCTGCCGTTGCCCAGCCCGTTGGCCTACCTGGGGGATGCGTGACATGAACCGAGCATCAGCCCGCGTGGCGGAAGCCGCGCAGCGCGCCTGCACCGATGAGCCGCTATGCGCCTATATCTACGACTTGGCGGCACTGGACTGGATAGCCATGCCGCCGGTTTGGCCGCTACGCTGCCGGACAACTGCGAACTCTTTTATGCGGTCAAGGCGAATTCCGACCTGCCGATTCTGCAAACTCTGGCACCTCATGTGCGCGGTTTCGAGGTTGCATCCGACGGCGAACTGGCCTGGGTACGCAGCCATTTCCCTGACATACCGGTGATTTTCGGCGGGCCCGGCAAGCTGGATACGGAGCTGGCCACCCGCCTTGGAGCTCGGCGTGGAATTGCTGCACGTAGAAAGTTTGGGCGAGTTGCGGCGGCTCGCCTGGCTGGCCCGAAATAGGAACCGGCAGGCCGACGTGCTGCTGCGTATCAATCTGACCCTGGACGCGGCGTACCGACCACCACCTTGACCATGGGCGGCCGGGCCACCCCGTTCGGTATCGATTCCGACCAACTGCCCGAATGCCTGACATGGCTGACGCGGCACCCGGAAGTCCGTTTACACGGTTTCCACTTCCACCTGATGTCCCACCAGTTGGATGCCGACGCCCATCTGGCCTTGCTTGCGCGTTACTTCCAGCAGGCGCGGCAATGGCGGGAGCATTTCGGGCTAGCCATTAACCACCTGAACGTGGGCGGCGGCATCGGCATCAATTATCGCGAACCCCCTCTGCAATTCGACTGGCCGACATTCAGCACCGGCTTGGCGGCATTGGTAAACAGCGAAAACATGCAGGACTGGCGCATCCACTTCGAACCGGGCCGCTACCTGACGGCGGCCTGCGGCTATACGTGATGCAGGTGCTGGATATCAAGCAATGCGTCGGCCGCCATTTCGCAGTCGGCCGCGGCGGCACCCACCACTTCCGCACTCCCTGCGCTCAAGGCCACAGCCATCCGTTCTTCATAGTGCCGCAAGAACACTGACCCTATCCGTTTCCCCGGCCCGGCGTGGAACAGGCCAGAATCACCGTGGTGGGCCAGCTCTGCACGCCCAAGGACATATTGGCCACTGACACACCGGTGGAACGGTTGCGGATCGGCGACCTGCTGGTGTTTTCCTATGCAGGTGCCTACGCTTGGCATATTTCCCACCACGATTTTCTGCGCCACCCGCACCCGCAGCACATTTATTTACCAGTGCAGGAGTCGGCTCATGCTGCAAACCAATAAGCTGAAGCATTCCCTGCGCAGCGGCAAGGCGGTGTACGGGCTGCTGAATTCGGTGCCGTCAGGCGCACCTGCAAAGCTGGAAAAACCCGCCATTGCCATGAGCGGGCTATTTCCACGAAACTGTGACCTTGGGGATCGCTTCGCTTGACTTAAGCCGAACTGGCGCATCTTTTACCTCGGAATAGGCGCTAAGCTTCAAATAAACCTTACAAAAAATATTCAGTCGTGGGACTGAGAGACGTAATCGTTCATTAATAGGACGGCGGAAAAATCGGTTCGATGCCCTCAAACTCTACTTCAGGATGATGTTTTATGACCAATTTCCTGATAGTCTCAATCTGATCGCGCGGAATATCAACCAATACCAGAATTTCGCCCTGTTCGATGGCTTGTTCAAACTGTCTTAACCGTGAATTACCGGAATTCATTCCCGCTAAACCGCCCATCAGTGACCCGATGGTTGCGCCTGCCATAATAATTCCCAGAAGCGGTCCGCCCGCAATGGCAAATCCCGCAAAGCGCAAACCGACTAATCCAGCCAACAATCCCGTTGAACCGCCTAATGCTAGTCCTCGCTCAACGGCGGGAAGAAAATCCGTTTTTATGGTTACCCCTGCCTCGGGTAGACCTTCAAGTGGTGTGTCCCTTTTCGCCAGAATATGAATATGCCGGTCTTCTATGCCCTTAGCCTGGAGCTCTTCGACGATTTTATGGGTGATTTCAATAGTGGGAACTAAAAAATAGATTCTTCTCATGGCACGCTCCTGTGAGGAATTTCAGAACAAACAACTACCCAGATAATAAGTTTATTTAATTATATTTCAATAGGTTAAAACACGTATTTATCACAAGTCATCGATAGTATATGCTCAGTAGTCGTTCGGCAAAATAGTTATCGACTGCGGAGGAATTCCTTTGAAAACAATAGCTGGCACAGGTATCACCCGATGGCTTTTGGTTTTTGTATGGCTCTTGGCTTTCGGTTTGAGTCCGATGGCATTCGCCGGGATAACAAGCACTTTGCCGACAACAGCCCATACGTCTGCCGATATTGAGGTCTTCGTACAACAGGGTTGCCCACACTGCGCTGACGCAGAGGTGTTTTTGCTGGCCCTTAAACGCGAACAACCGACGTTGAGCATCATTATTCAAGACGTCATTCAAGAGCCCGCCGCACTGGAGCGATTACAGCATCTTGCTAAAAGCCAGGGTATAAAGACCCTAAGGGTTCCCGCTTTTCAGGTCGGCGGACAATTGATCTTCGGTTATTCAAAAGAGGCCGGCACCGATCAGCTTATCCGTAGCGCGCTGACCAAAATCCCAACACCGAACATTCAGCATAATTCCGGCAGTTGCGAAACGAAAGGGGCTTTGTCCTGTGAGACAGAGCAATACATCGATTTTTTCGGTCACCGATTGTCGCTGGACGAGATCGGTTTACCGCTGTTCACGCTGGCAATCGGCCTACTGGACGGCTTCAATCCTTGTTCCCTCTGGGTGTTGGTGCTGATGATTTCGTTGCTCGCATCGATGAAAGACCGGATGCGGATGTTCGCCATCGCCGGAACCTTTGTCGCTGTCGAAGGTCTGGTTTATTTCATGTTCATGGCGGCTTGGCTCAACCTGTTCTTGCTGATCGGTCTATCCCGACTTTCGGAAATCGCCATTGCGGGCATTGCCTTGCTGGTCGGCCTGATTAATCTCAAGGACTTCGGATTTTTCGGATTAGGCGTGTCCTTGTCGATTCCCGATACCGCCAAACCGGATATATATGCCCGAATCCGGCAAATACTTCAGGCGAAGAACCTTACCGGTGCGCTGATTGGGGCATTTGTGTTGGCCATTTTGGTACAGATTGTCGAATTCATGTGCACCTCCGGTTTTCCGATGCTGTACACCCGGATTCTGACGTTGAAACAGTTGGATAGCATCGGCTATTACGCTTATTTGCTGCTGTACAATCTGGCTTATATGTTCGATGACGTTATTATTTTAACCATTGGCATCATCACGCTGAGCCAGCGACGACTACAGGAAAAAGAAGGCCGCTGGCTCAAATTAATCAGCGGTCTGGCTATGGTGGGGATTGCCATCTATTTACTGTTAAATCCTTTCTGACCTATTTCATAGAACGAGGCCTGCCATTGAACAGCGAACCGACAACACCCCACTGGGAACATTTTGAACACCAAGCGGACATCGGCATACGCGGCATTGCGCCGACGCTGGAGCAGGCGTTCGAACAGGCCGCCGTCGCGATGACCGCCGTGGTTACCGATCCTGACTTGCTTACCGCATCAAAAGTCGTTTCCATTCATTGCGAAGCGCCCGATACCGAGTTGCTGTTCGTCAACTGGATCAACGAGTTGATTTATCAAATGTCTGTACACGGATTATTGTTCAAGCGTTATCAGGTTTTTATTAAAAACGACACATTATCGGCAACCGCCTTTGGTGTAGCCGTCGACCGGCAAAAACACCAACCCGCCGTGGAAATCAAAGGCGCTACTTTTACCGAGCTGCGTGTCTATCAGCAAGCTGATGGAACATGGCTTGCCCAATGTGTTGTCGATGTTTAGAGGAGCTATTCAATGGATACCAGTCAATTCATACAACGGGACGAAACCTGCTGGGAAATTCAGCCTAAAGGAGCCATGCGCGTTCCGGCGATTATTTATGCCGATGCACAATTGCTGCAGGACATGGATCAGAAAGTTTACGAGCAGCTCACCAATGTCGCGACCTTGCCGGGTATTGTTGAAGCCGCCTATGCGATGCCGGACGCAAATTGGGGTTACGGTTTCCCGATCGGCGGCGTCGCCGCTTTCGATCCCGATCAAGGCGGAGTGGTGTCGGCTGGCGGCGTCGGTTTCGATATTTCCTGCGGCGTTCGCACCTTGCTTACCGGGCTTAACATCGCCGAGCTGCAGCCGCATAAACAGGCGCTGGCCGATGCGTTATACCGCAAGGTTCCCGCCGGTGTCGGCAGCAAAGGCAAGATACATTTGAATCATAAAGCCATGCACGGCATGTTGACAGGCGGCGCGCAATGGGCGCTCGATCAGGGCTATGGCGAACCGCAGGATCTGGAACGCATCGAAGAACACGGCTGCATGGCCGGTGCCGAGCCCCACTACGTCACTCCCAGAGCCAGGGAACGACAAAAAGATGAAATGGGCACCCTGGGTTCCGGCAATCATTATCTGGAAGTGCAGCGGGTCGCGGAAATTTTCGACCAGAATGTCGCCAAAACTTTCGGCTTGCGGGTTGATGACGTGGTGATCAGCATACATTGCGGCTCCAGAGGTCTGGGCCATCAGATCGGCACCGAATTTTTAAAAGAAATGGTCATGTCGGCGGCCCAATACCAGATCGTATTGCCGGACCGCGAACTGGCCTGTGCGCCATTAAACTCCCCCTTAGGCAAGCACTATCTGGGCGCGATGCGGGCGGGCATCAACTGCGCATTGGCCAATCGCCAGATTATCACCCATCTGACCCGGCAGGCTGTCGCGACCCTGTTTCCAAACATCCATCTCGGCCTGCTCTACGATGTCTCGCATAACACCTGCAAGCTCGAGCAGCACATGATTGACGGTCAACGAAAATCACTGTTTGTACATCGCAAAGGCGCAACCCGCGCTTTCGGCCCCGGCCATCCCGATTTGCCGACCGTATACAAAGAAGTCGGCCAACCGGTGCTGATCGGCGGCTCAATGGGCACCAGTTCTTACGTATTGTGCGGCACCAAAGAAAGCGAACAACGCGCGTTCAGCTCGGCCTGTCATGGCGCGGGGCGGGCGATGAGCCGCACCCAGGCCAGCAAGCAATGGCAAGGCAGAACGCTGGTCGATAAACTGGCGGCGCAAGGCATCATTATTCGCAGTCCGTCGATGCGCGGCGTGGCCGAAGAAGCGCCCTTGGCTTATAAGGATGTCGGTGCGGTAGTGGATATTGCCGACCGGGCCGGATTAGCCCGGAAAGTCGCCAGGTTGGAACCGGTGATTTGTATCAAAGGCTAAGTCAAGCAATGTTTCTTACCTATTTTTAATGCTTATGGTTACGCAAGAATCACTGCGAGTACTTAGTCAATTTAGAAATGGCGCGTGCCTGTAACTGTGGGGCGGCTTAGCCGCCGAGTAGCGACTGAAGTCGCCCCACATCCAGTTACTTAACCGTCAGAATAAAGTTGACTGAGTACTAGAATCCGCAAGAAGACGACCATAAATTAAATTAGGATAAACATCAGCGCAACTTTTGGTACCTAGAGGTCAAAGTCCTATAGTAATAACCACGGAAAACTGAGATCAAAAAAACAATGAATCGGGGGATTAACATGGTCATAAAACCGAACGTTAGATTTTTCTTTACCTGCCTGATGATAGCGGGGTGCCTTTCCACCACACACGCCGCCACCTTTGACGACTTCAACGACGGCATTGACGATGGTTGGAGACGTTATAATCCGATACCCGGAAAGTTCTCGTTCCCCATAGAATCAGGTAGCGTGGCTTATAAAATGGAGAGTCCATGGGGGAGCCTCCTTAGTCCGGGCCGCATTGGCAGTATAAATATGAATGAGCCGGCCCATACGAAATTCCACGTGGAGGCAGATTTGCTGAATTGGACCTACAACTGGGGGGAAGACATTGGGCTATTGGCGCGGATGCAGGAGCCTATCCCGTCGTACTTTCTTCCCAAGGGTTACGCCTTGCTGCTAAGGAACGATAAAGATGGCAATCCTGCCTCACGCAGGCTGATGATTGTTAAAAGCATGGGCGGAATCTCTTTACCCGTCTTTCTGACTAAAGGCCAGGGCCGTTTGATGGTGCCCGCTCCTGACCCATCCGGCGATTACCGGCTAAAATTCTGGTCATCCGGGGGCTTTCTCTGGGGCCAGATCATTGATAAGAGCACCGGAGCAGCGATAATGATGTCGGATGGCGCCACCTACACAGATCGTATTTCTGCTGCGGAGGACGGTGCTTATACCAGCGGAAGGAGTGGCTTGATTGCTTATGTCCATATTGTGAGTTATAGAGCGGAGGGCGTCTCCCCAATCTTTGATAATTTCTATTCCGGCACGGACGCGCCCTCGGCACCGAGTCCGTAAATGCTCACTTCGCCGCAGGCGCAACAATGCATAAATTGTATTGGGCACGACCGGTCTCAAACAGGATAACTCGATTTACAATGTCCTCGGCACTGCTTTGCCCTATCGGACCGGCGGTAATGCGGCCGGTTGCTGCGCTAACCAGATGCACGTAGCTTTGGTGCGGTCCGTGGGCAAGAGTTGAATTGATTAACAGCTCGGTTTCATCTTTCTCCAACACTTTTACCGGAGCCGCACTGCCTGGATTGCAGGCGCCGAAGAAAATCAGGCCGTCTGCCGTTACCAGCGAACTCAGGGATTTTGTGAAATGAAAGAACCGTTCCGGGGATATTTCAACAGATGTCTTTTGCTCAAATAGGGGTTCGCGGCAAATGAGTTCGCAGAGATCGAGCCGGTATCCGCGCTGCTGTACGGGGCTTGTAGCCAGTTGATCCGGCGAGCAGTAACGTTGAAAACAGGCATGATCCAGCGGCTGTAGCTGTTTTTCCAGTCCCTTAAGCCGATGCCAGATATCGGTCGATTTCATCGGCGCCAACTCCGGCCAGCGCGAGGCCATATAGTCGCTGAATAGACGGTTTTTTTCGGTATCATAAATAATGGACAGCACATGTTTAAGCCCCGGTTGCGCCTCGGAAAGCTGAAGCAATTCACCTTTGCCCCCCGTTATCTGAAAGTCTTGCCAAAATACGACATTTTCCAGCACCGGCCCGTCAAAACCGCCATGACTGATAAAAATAACCCGGTCGTAAGGAGGCGATTGCTGCATCATTTGTTCGACCTGCCGGTAATAATCCGTCCAGCTCCAGACATCCCGTAGTTGTTTAACTGTCGCATTGAACCGGTTGCGATAAAAGGCTTCCAGCGTGCGGGCGGGTTGCTCGGACCACCTTGGGCTCTCGGTCGTGTGCGGTTCCCTGCTCAATAAAGGCACAAGCAGCACCCGGCTCGGCGGTTGCTGCAACTTCAAATCGCTCAATCTTCTATAGGAGGATCTGCACGACATTAGGTGACTTTCATCACTGTAAACATCGGCCGCACTCATCCACAGCAGCAACAAAGAAACCAAAAAACGGATACTCACGATATTGTTCAAAATAACGCTCCAATCAAGGTTGGAAATACGTTTTTAAAGGGCTTGGAAACCCCCGTGTTGTCAATCAACGCTACCCGCTTTTCAGCCTTCAACATGGACTTTACCAGCCCAATCCGGGATTGGCACAGTAGGAGCCTAGTTTGAATTTTTTGCGATAAAAACCGACTTTCCTGCTTTGGCTGAGATACGCTGGTATTTGGCGTAAGCGGTGCCGGCAGAACTGCGCAATTCCGCTTCACTCGACTGGTTTGCAAAACCGCGCGCAATCGCTTCCAATACGTAGGCTTCCGGCGCCATGAAGCTGAATGTGGTCACCACCGGCTTTGAACCGGCAGCAAGCAAATGCTCAGAGAAAAACTCCTCGCTCATGCAGGCCAGGACAACGGCTTGTTTATTATGCCCGGCATGTTTTGGAAAGCGTTCTATGATGGGCAGGTTTTGTTCATCCATCAAGCCGTCATGGCCGATGAACACCACCATTTCACGCTCTGTCGCATTGGGCGGAGTGGCTGCCTGTTGCATAAAGTCAAGCATCGCCCGGTCAATCCGGCTGCCGCGATAAGCATCGGCGGTAACGGTAAGCTGGTCCTTCCAGGCAAACTGGCAGCGTTCTAAGATAGTGTCGCTAATATCTTTTTCGCAACCCAACTTTCGCCAACCATCCGCCTTGCTCAAAAAGGTTTTCACGCCGTAAAGCGCACCCCAATAGAGATTGGTGCCCGGATCATCGCCATTGCCTATTTTCGCAGGAACCGGCGCGATGCCTTGCGATACGTTGTCGACCAGGGACACAATCACATAAATATGCGTGTTTGGCGCGGCTGTGGCACAAGGCGGAAACAGCGCAACAAGCAGCATGCTGAATAAACAAATAGAGCGCAGGATAATCATGATCACAGTCCTATAGACAGGAGTAAAAGCCACGTAGTCACGTAGGTCGGGTTAGGCGCTAGCCGTAACCCGACACATAACGCGTAAATACCGGGGTAAAAGTATAAAAAATTGGACGCTGTTTTACAACACTACTGCCCCAACATAAGTTGGCAGACACAAAAGTGTACCCTTATTTCCCGTAATTCTGGGCCAGATAATCGATGATGATCTGTTTGTCGGCATCATTGATCGGCGCACCCATACTATTGATCATCTTGGCGACTGTTTTTTCCCAGCCGGCCCGATCCGGAATCGGGGCGTGTTGGGTGATATAGTCCAGGCTGTGACACATTGCGCACTGCGCAACGACTTGGTTTTTGCCCGGCCTGTCCTTTAGAAATATTTGGCTTTCCCCGGCTGTTGCGGTGGCGGCGAAAAACGATAACAACAAAATCAGCGTTCGCATCATGTTCTCCTCAGACCAGCTGGATGGTGATTTTCTGCACGGCGTTGTGGTGGTAACCGGAAGGATTCGGGATAGGCTCCAGCGGTTGGCTGGCACCGGAATGGCTGGTGGCTCGCGCCATAATCCGGCATGCTCCGGGACGTTTAGGTTCAAAGACCCAGTGCCATTGGCGCCAGGAAAAGCGCCCGTAATCCTGCTTCAGCGTGGCCTGCTGCCAATTGCTGCCGCCATCCGTGGAAACGTCCACGCGTGCGATGCCATTGCCGCCGTCCCAGGCTACACCGTTGATTTCGATGGACTTGGCGTTAGGCAAGGTCTGCCCGTTTGCCGGACTGGTGATCAATGAATTGACCACTATTTCGGTGATCGGCATATCGGCCGCGGTTTCCTGTGAGCTGAATTGTCCGCTGGGGAAGCGATCCTTGGGGATGCGGTAAGCGGTCTTCATCCAGAAGCCGTCGAAGGGTTTGGATATGACATTAACCGCAGTCAGATGCTTGATCCAATAGGTGGCGGTCCAGCCGGGAATGATCAAACGGGTGGGAAAGCCGTGCCAGTGAGGCAACGGTTCGCCGTTCATCTCGAAGGCGATCAGGGTATTTTCATCCAGCGCTTTCGCCAGCGGCAGGCTTTTGACAAAGTCCGGCGTTGTTTTATGTACACCGGAATCGGCGCCATCCAGACTCACTTCCAGCGCAGATTTGTCGATTCCGGCCCCCGCGAGCACATCTTTCAGGCTAACGCCGCGCCAACGCGCATTGCCCATCGCGCCGGAACCCCACTGTAATCCAGGGACAGGCGGCTCAAACGCCCCCCGGCGATTACCGGAACAGAGACACAGGGCGGCAATTTCGACTTGTTCGAAATCCTTGCGCAATTGTTCAAGGCTGAGTTCCAACGGCGTGCGAACGGCATCGCCGCCTATGCGCAGCCGCCATTCGCTGGTTTTTACCTCGGGAATGACGGCGTTATGGTAGCGCACGAAGAAGCGCTTATTGGGCGTAAACGGCGCATCGAAATAATTGATCGGGGTTTCGTAATTGGGCGGACGGTAAGTTTGTTTGATCAGTGCCTCTTTGCCGGGAAGCGCATCCAGAATCGTTGCTTCCTCCCCACCTGTAGCAGCCGCCAGGCCCGATCGTTGCAACAAAGCCAAGCCGCCGAGCGCTGCCAGGCTGCCTACGGACTTCTTGATAAAGTGTCTTCTGTCGACCATAAAATATCTCCTCGGTTGGATGCACAGCTATACTTTGAACGCTCAACATTACGAAAAACCAATACCGGGCAGCCCCGTAATCCGACAACCCTTTGTCGTGTTGTGTTGGGTTATACTACCGTATATTTCACATAACTTTTACTTGAATTTTCTGCAAATTCCTGGAGTTTCCAATGGCGACAACTAACGTTTTATTAAAGAGCTTCCGGTGTTATCACACCAAGAAAAGCCTGTCTGGATTGGCGGGACTTTTAAGTCTATTGTTCTTGTTGGGCGGCTGTCAGGCCGTATTAAGCCCTGAACAGGTTACTACAGCATTTTGGGAAGCGATGGCAGAAGGCAATCTTGACTCCGCCAGAAAATACGCTACTCAGGAGACTCAACATCTGGTAACTAAACAGCAAAATCTGGAAGATGCGCTAGTAAAGACAGGAGTAATTTTAATCGACGATTTCAATGCAACGGTAGCAACGGTCATGACGTTAAAAAAGCCTGAGAACAACAAGGATTTGTCTTTTGATACCGTTTTATTAAAAGAAAACGATCTATGGAAAGTCGATTATCAGCGAACGCTCAATAATCTTTCAAACCTGCCTTTCGGAGATGTTTTTAAAAGCCTGCGGGCGATAGGCGAAACCATTAACAAGGGGTTGGAACAGCAAATTCCTTTGTTTGAGAAACAAATCAAATCCTTCAGTGAAGAGTTAATACGGCAATTGGACGAGTTTCGCCGTCAGCTGGAAAAAGCGGCCCCGCCTGAAAAACAGCAGCCTGATTCCAGTACCCTATAAGCGTTTATCTCCAAATTTAACAATGATGCAGATACACGGCGCCTTTTAACGCCTTGGCCTTGCAGGAGATGTTGGATAAGTGATTGGTAACCGTTCATCCCTGGAGCACGGAAATCCTGTCCGTCGAGAGGAACAAGACGACCGAACCCTAGGGCCATATGAGGGGGAACGAACAGTTACCAGGTGCTATTGTATAGCGCCGAAGCTTTCAAGAACCTTTCAGCCAAATGAGAATCTACTCGCCGCCACCCGTATAATTTAGATAAACCGCAATGTTGCACGACACTGATGGTGTACTGCTGGGTTTTTATCGGATTAAGCGAAAACCCCGCCATTCAGAGCGATGAAGATGGCAAATGAACCAGACACACCTTAACGCAGCTTACGTTTACGCCAGATATAGAAACCCGTACCCATTAATAGCACCGGTATGACAATCAAAAAACCGAAGCCGATAATGCCGACGCTGAGCTGGCTTAATTGCAGGCTTTTATCGGTTGCAACTTTGGCCGGGATGTCGATAAACCGGTCATCATGAATCAGCCAGTTGATCATTCTTAAGCCCATGTCCAGATTGCCGACATTGCCGAGATAGGTATTGGATAGAAAATCTCCGTCACCTACCACCACGATGCGCTGCTGCGTTTTTTTACCAAGATCGCGAGTTAATGCATAGGCAAAGGCAAGCGGGCCTTGTTTTTCGTCGCCGTCAGCATCGAAAACAATTTTTCCGGCTATCGGGCCGGTTTCTGTCCATGACTGTGAGACGCTTTTGAGTAACTCCACGGGGTGAAAGTCTGTTTCTTCGCCGATTGCCAACGCGGCAGTAACCGGATAAACGGTTATGGTCTGAAAGCCTTGGGTGATCGGATGAACACTATAATCGCTGGCGAGCACGAAGCTGGGGTCGTTAATGCCGTAAAGCTTGGAACTGCTGTCTACCAGGGTTCCCGGAAGCTGGCGTAAACCCAGAAGCTGTTGCAAGGCATCCAAATGGTGGTTGCCCGGATCGGTCAGCAACAGCAGGTTGCCGCCTTGCTGGACATAGCGTTTGATCAGTTCCAGTTCAGCTGCCAGTAACGGCACGACGGGGGCGGTGACCACCAGCAACGCAGAGTTGCCTGGAATGTCCGGCATGGTCGCCAGATTGATGGATTGAGCCTTGATTTTACGGTGATCCAATTCCTTGCTGAATTGGCCTAAATCGAAATTAGCGATGCCGTCAGCCGCGCGCTCGCCGTGGCCGGTCAGGAAAGTGACCCAACGTTCATCGGCATTTGCCAGTTGCAGCAGCGCATTGGTCAGCGATGATTCATCGATAAAGTTCAGTTTTTCAGTGCGCCCTTGATAGTCGACAATAATCGCGCCGGTCGCGCCTATATTCAGTTCGCGTATTTTTTCCGGCTGCGCGCCGGGGTCGATAAAGATCAGCGTTAGCTCGGCTTTATGGCGTTTATAGCGGTTGATCAAGTGTGCGATCTGGCTTCTTAGCGCGGGGTCTTTTTTAATAAAGGCGGTGATAACTATTTTGTCGGGCATCGATTCCAGCAGTTTTTGCGATGCCTGAGACAGCGTATTACCGGCATTGCCGGTTATGTCGGTTTCAATGCTGTAGCGGGTGCTGATCCAGGCCAGTGTGCCGAGCATGCACAATAGAACCAGGATAATGAGCCCGTTTTTCAAGCGGATTTGCTGGTGTTTATGAGGCGATATTTTCATTTTTGCAAGCGCTCATTGTCGAGACTGCGGATACTGAGTGCGATGAAGGTGGTGATAAACAGCAAAAAGTAACTGACGTCGACCGAGCTGATCAGACCGCTTTGGATGTTCTGGAAATGCCTGAGAATCGACAGGTATTCAAACAGTTCGCTACGTTGATCTGTCAGACCGGATGTCCAGTCTAAAATCCACAATAGCAGCAAAACACCGAAAGTACTCATCGCGGCAACAGTCGGATGACCGGCGATGCAGGACATAAACAGGCCGATTGCGGTAAACGCGGTAACCAGCAACAGCAAGGCTAAGATATTGGCAAACAATTTACCCAAATCCAGTTCGCCGCCGCCCAGTAAAGATAACGGCATCAGGGTGATCAGGGCAATGATCAATAGCATCAGTCCGAGTATGCCGACATACTTGCCGAGGATAATGTCGATAGTGGAAACCGGCGCGGACAACAGCAAAGACAGGGTTTTATTGCGGCGTTCTTCGCAAATCAGACGCATGGTCATTAACGGCGTGACCAGTAACAGAATAATGGCCGCGTTACCGAATAAGGGCGGCACGATAATGTCGGTCAGGCCGGGCGCGCCTTCGATGGAAGCCAGTTTGGGCTGGAGCGAGGTAAAGGCTTCAACCTGGGTTAAAAACAAGAATGCCAGAATAAATTGTAATATAGCCAATATCGTCCAGGCCATCGGCGATAAAAACAGGGTTCTGAATTCGCGGGAGGCAATGGTTAAAATCAGGCTCATAACTCGCGATGCTCTTTAGTTAAGCTGATGAAAATATCTTCCATCGACCTTTTTATCGGTGTCAGTTCCTGTAATCCCCATCCGGCGGTAATGATGTGTTCGGCAATTTGTTCGGCCGGATTGGCGATTACGCTGTGATGAATTTTGATCCGGTTTTCGCTCATGGTTTCGATAGAACTGATGCCGGGGAGAGTTAGCAAGCTGTTAATGTCAGGCACTAGCCGGGTGGTGATTTGCAGAGTGCCGGTATCCATTTGCCGGTTAAGTCCGGCTATGGTTTCATTCAAGATCAGCTGTCCCTGATGAATAATTTGTACATGGGAGCAGGATTCCTGCACTTCGGTGAGTATATGGGTAGACAGGATGACCCCATGATCTTGTCCCAGCTCCCGAATTAAGGTACGTATTTCCCGGATTTGTATGGGATCGAGACCAACCGTCGGTTCATCAAGCACGATAACTTCAGGGTTGTGCAAGATGGCTTGAGCAATGCCGACGCGCTGCTGAAAGCCCTTGGACAGATTGACGATTAATCGCTCGGCAACCTCGGTTAAACCGCAACGCTCTTTGGTTCGGTTGATCGCATCAGTAACGGAACTTTTGGCTACACCGTGCAGTCTGGCGCAATAAAGCAGAAATTCCTGAACGCTTAGCTCTTTGTATAGCGGCGGTGTATCGGGTAAATAGCCCAGATTCCGTTTGGCGGCTTTGGGTTGGTCGAGCAGGTCGAAGCCGTTGATTGTGATTTGCCCGGCGCTGGGCGCTAGATTGCCGCATAGCATCTGCATAGTCGTGGTTTTGCCCGCGCCGTTAGCACCTAAAAAACCGAGCACTTCGCCTTTAGCCAAGGTAAAACTGACATCGTTAACTGCACAATGTTTGCCGTAATAACGGGTCAGGTGTTCAGCTTCAATCAGGGTAGTCATACGAAAGGCTAAAGCTGTTGCAGCAGGATTTGTAATTCAGCTTGAATTTTTTTACGGTAAAACAGGAACTTCCAGCGGGTGCCGCCGCATCGTTTCCAAAGAATGGCCGAACGTATTCCGGCCAGTAAACAGGCGCGTATTTTATTGACGACATCGGGCTTGGATAAGTATTCCTGTTCACCATTAACCATGATTCTCGGTTGCAGCGTGCTGACGGTGGTGTGATAAATGTCGCCGAGATTTGCCAGTACATTTTCATGGAGCAGGCCGAAATGTTCCGATTGTGACCGGGCGCGCTCAATTCCGGTGAAAATGGTTTTAAGCATGGCCGGTTGCTTGGCTAGTTGATTCTCCAGAAAAACCAGCGACGCGGCATAACGCGCCTGTTCGGGATTGGCGATTTTAAGACCGGTCATTTGATCGTTAAGCTGTAAAATCCCCAGATTAATGCCTGATAAACCACCGTAGACATTTTCTACACCCTGTTCATCACTGATGAACAGACTGCCTATGCTGGCTTCAAGGGCGGACGAGTCGGCGGTGCCGGTCGTTGCCAGTTGTTGCACTAGCACAGCAGCCTGAGAAATGCCCGCAAGAGCGATAGTTTGGTTTGCGATGGTATTTAGTAACATAATTATTTTATAGTGCCCATAATGTCTTTTGCCCAGTTTATGCTTTTAATGTAAGCATCGCCAATAATAGATTGGTCAACATTGCTAAATGATATGAATGAAATGTCCCAGCGCTCATAGCTGATAACACAGTTAAGCGCTTCACCGCCCAGTCCTTCTTTGTGCAATATGGCTGAAACAATATCATCGGCCAAAGGCAATTGGCTAAGCGCTTCATCCAAGGGTATATCCAGCAAGCTATCCAGATTGGATAAGATGCCAATCAGGAAAAATTTGTCTGATTTATTGCCGCTCAGATAGGCCAGTTCTTCACACATTCTGCCTCGTATCAAGGCGTTTTGCATGACCGCTTCCGGTTTTTCGGATAAGGAAGCCAGTGTCAATATATTTATCCAGCGTTTTATTTCGATCAGCCCCAAATAGGAAATGGCATGGCTAATGGATGAGACTTTATTGGGCAAAGCGAAAAATGCAGAATTGATGTAGTGCAGCAGTTTATAGCTGAGTCCGACATCAAGCGAGATTATCCTGGTCAGATCTTCAAATTCTACGTCGGGGTTGTTAACGGTGTTTAACAATTGAATGGCTGCCGTTTGATTGACGCTGATGCGCTTGCCGGAAACCAGATTGGGTTTGTTGAAAAAGAAACCCTGGAAATAATCGCAGCCTAATTCAAGCAGGTATTGATACTCGGAGTAGGTTTCTACTTTTTCTGCGAGCAGTTTTACCTTGTAGGACTTGAGGCGAGTGATCAGCTCTCGTGTTTTGGACTCGCCCATTTCCAGAATATCCAACTTGATAATGTCGGCAAATTCCACCAGCGGCGTCCATGCATCAGAAAAGACAAAGTCATCCAAGGCAATGATATAGCCTAGATTTGACAGTTCTTTTAAGTTGGCGACGATGCTTATGTCGATTTCAACATTTTCCAACACTTCAACAACAATCCGATCTTTAGGAAGGCGTAAAGGGGTTTTATCCAGGATGTTTTGCGTTGTAAAATTAATAAAGGCTTTGTGAGGTCCGACTATGGTATTAAGGCCAAGCTCTAAAATGGTATCGGTAATGACCTGATTGGTCGCTTGCGTAGCGCCATCCTTATGATTCAGGTCGAAATCATTGCCCCTAAAAAAGAGTTCATAGGCGTAGATATTCAGCTTCTGGTCAAAAATCTGCTGCCGCCCGACTATAATGTCTGCCATTTTAATTGCTAGAGGTATTAAGTTTAACTATCTTTAGGTCGGATTTAGCGTAAAACCCGAAATAAAAGCGGATTTATACCATGATTATCAACTATCAGTCGAGTATGATACGGTAATACTTCACTGCACAAGAGGGCATAAAAATGACTGAATCTGTATCGTTAACCGTTATCGGTATGAAATGTGGCGGTTGTGAAACCAATGTGACGACTAAACTGAAAGCCATTGATGGCGTGTTGTCGGTTAAGGCATCGAGCAAAGACAAGGAAGTTAAGGTCGACTTCGATGCTGAAAAAACCAGCGTGGCTGTTATTAGCGCCGCCATTATTGATGCGGGTTTTACCGTAGAGACAGCGTAATGAGTACCAACACTTCCGAGGATTTGCGCTTATCTATTTTAGGCATGAGTTGCGCCGGCTGCGTCAGCACCGTTGAAGGCGCATTAGCGGCAGTTGACGGTGTGACCGAAGTCAGCGTCAATTTTGCCGATCATTCCGCCGTAGTTAAAGGCCATGCCGACCCTGAGTTGTTAATGCAGGCCGTTAAAGCCGCCGGTTACGATGCGGCGGTGATGGAGGGTTTTGAAGATCCTTCCGAACAGGAAGAGCAAGAGTTGCAACGCTATCGGCAGTTGATGAAAAAAGCATCGGTAGCGGCAACCTTCGGATTGCTGCTGATGGCTGCCGATCATTTTGACGGGTTGCCGGAAATTGGTTCAGCAACAGGTTCATGGGTCTGGCCGGAAATTGCGCTGATCACCTTAAGCGTCATGATGTATTCAGGTTGGCATTTTTACAGCGGCGCCTATAAGTCGTTAATGCTGGGACAGGCTAACATGGATACCCTGATTGCGCTGGGCACCGGTTCGGCTTGGTTGTATTCGTGCATTGTGCTCGATTATTACGATACCCTGCCGTCCCTGGCTAAACATGCCTATTTTGAAGCGGCGGTGATGATTCTGGCGTTCATTAATCTGGGCTCCGGCTTGGAAACCCTGGCTAGAGGTAAAACTTCCAGCGCTATTCGTCAACTGATCGGTTTGCAGCCGCGTACGGCGCGGGTAATCAGGGATGGCGAAGAAATTGATATCGCTATCGAGCAAGTGGGGTTGGGCGAAACCTTGAGAGTCAGGCCGGGCGAGAAAATTGCCGTTGACGGTGTGCTGCTGGAAGGACATTCCACGGTCGATGAGTCGATGTTGACCGGCGAATCGTTGCCGGTAGAAAAAATCGTGGGCGCCCAGGTGGTTGCCGGAACCATGAATCAGAGCGGTAGTTTTTTGTTTACTGCAACCCGCATCGGCCGCGATACCGCATTAGCGCAGATCATTAATAGTGTCCGTCAAGCGCAAAGCAGCAAACCGGAAATCGCCCGTCTGGCGGATAAAATTTCCAGTGTTTTTGTCCCGGCTGTGGTCGCGTTCTCAGTGCTGACTTTTATGATTTGGTACGCTTTTGGGCCTGAGCCTTCATTGGGTTACGCTTTTGTCACCTCAATGACTGTTCTGGTTATCGCCTGTCCCTGTGCCCTGGGTTTGGCCACGCCTATTTCGGTGATGGTAGCGGTGGGCAGAGCTGCCCAATCAGGCATTTTGATTCGTAAGGGCGAAGCCTTGCAAACAGCCGGTAAATTAACCTGCTTGATACTCGATAAAACCGGCACGGTAACCGAAGGGAAACCGACTGTTTCGACGATTGAAACCATCGGCGACATTAGCGAAGAGCAAGTGCTGCAGTTGGCGGCAAGTATCGAATCCGGTTCGGAACATCCATTGGCGGCGGCTATTTTGGCGGCAGCAGAAGCCAAGCAGTTAACGCTGGAAAAAGTTAAGCAATTTGAATCCGTCGCCGGTCACGGAGTGATGGCGATGATTAATGGGCGGCGCGTGTTGTTCGGTAACAAGGCATTAATGGATCAGCAAGGCGTTAGCTTTACCCTCTATAACAACCGGCTGGAAAAGCTGTCGGCTCTGGGTCAAACGCCTATGCTGCTTGCCTTTGAAAATAAAATTGCTGGCATTATTGCCGTTTCCGATCCGATTAAAAAGGACTCGGCACGCGCGGTGCAGCTGTTGAAAGATCAGGGTGTACGCATCATCATGGTGACCGGCGACAATCAAATAACCGCTCTCGCCATTGCCAAACAGGCCGGTATTTCCGAAGTGCGGGCTCAGGTGTTGCCTCAGGATAAAGCCGAAGTAGTTAAAGAGCTACAATTAGCGGGTGAAGTTGTCGGCATGGTCGGCGACGGTATTAATGATGCACCGGCATTGGCACAAGCGGATGTCGGCTTTGCGATCGGCACCGGCACCGATGTCGCTATTGAAAGCGCCGATGTGGTTATTTTGCAAGGCTCGTTGCTGAAAGTGCCGGAAGCCATTGAATTGTCCAAAGCGACGGTTATCAATATCAAACAAAACCTGATCGGCGCATTTTTCTATAATACCGTCAGCATTCCGGTCGCGGCAGGCTTGTTGTATCCGCTATTCGGCGTTTTGTTAAACCCGATGATAGCCGGTGCGGCTATGGCTCTGTCTTCCGTGACAGTAGTTGCTAATGCTAACCGCTTACGTTGGACAAAATTCGGTTAAAGTTAAGCTAAATAATCGCAAGGTATGGATATCTAGTCTTTGTTTTTATTGACTACCAACTTAAACCGGGACAGCTGAGACCATCTCTCCCACAATGGTCTAACCTCAGTGCTATCAAATTTTAAATGGCTGTCCCCAGCTTAAATAGTAAGTCTTTTTATTAAATCCCTAAGGAGCCTTGCGTACCTTTTTAATAAGGTGACTTGTGTAGATTGCAATGCACCTAAAGGAAGGGAATTTGCGGACGATGGGTTAAGACACAGGTTCGCGCAGGGTAACAAATTCTTCGGCAGCCGTTGGGTGTATGCCGATAGTAGAATCAAAGACCGCCTTGGTCGCACCGGCTCGCATAGCAACGGCCATGCCCTGAATAATTTCGGGAGCATCAGACCCGACCATGTGCATGCCGACAACCCTGTCAGTGCTGCGGACCACAATCATTTTCATCAGGGTTTTTTCATCCATACCATCCATACCGGAGAGGCTGTTTTTCATTGAGGTGAAACTGGTTTTGTAAATATCGATGTCCGGGTATTTTTCGCGTGCCTGTGCTTCGGTTAGCCCTACCGTACCAATAGTGGGCTGGCAAAAAACGGCCGTGGGAATATTGTCATAATCTACCGGTCTCGGTTGATTGACATACAACTTGTTGACCAGAGCCATGCTTTCTGCAATGGCTACCGGAGTCAGGTTGACACGGTTAGTCACATCTCCCAGTGCGTAGATTGACGGCACATTGGTTTGATAATCACTGTTGACTTTAATCGCAGCTTCGCTATCCAGTTCAATACCAAGCTTCTCCAGTCCGAATCCGGTTGAATTCGGTGTTCTGCCAGTGGCATACATCACCAGGTCTGTGCTCACTTGACTGCCATCAATAAGCCGTGCTGCGAGGCAATCGCCTGCACTTTCTATAGCTTCGATATCGGTATTGAAAAGAATATCAATACCTTTCCTGGTCATTTCATCAGCCAGAAAATCACGTATATCCTCATCAAAACCACGAAGTAGCTTATGCCCACGATAACAAATTGTCGTCTTCACACCAAGGCCATGAAGAATACTGGCAAACTCCACTGCGATGTAACCGGCACCGACAATAATGATGCGCTTGGGCAATTGATCGAGGAAAAACATTTCATTCGAGGTGACAATGTGTTGCTTTCCGGCTATGTCAGGAACAAACGGCCAACCCCCTGTTGCAATCAGTATGCGTTCGGCGCTGTATTCCGTACCGTCAACAGCGACAGTATGTGCATCAAGCACTTGTGCCCTGCCAGTGATAAGACTGACGCCCGATTTTTGCAGCCGATTGTTATAGACAACCTGTAGTCGCTCTATCTCCCTATTTTTATTTGCAATCAGGCTAGGCCAGTTGAACGTTGATTTGCCCATCGTCCAGCCAAAACCCTCTGCAGACTCGAATTCACCGCTGAATTGGGCAGCATAGACCAACAGTTTTTTAGGCACGCAACCTACATTGACACAGGTGCCGCCTAAATAACGCTGTTCAGCAATGGCAACTCGTACGCCCTGTGCCGCCGCCATATTGGCAGCACGCACACCGCCAGAACCCGCACCCACTATAAACAGATCATAATCATATTGAGTCATGTGGGCCTCTCTTAGCATTAAAGGGCCAACGTCGGCTCATTTGTTATGTTTTAAATAATCCAGCAGAGTATCAGCATCGCTTACCGTAAATGGATCATCAGGGCAATTATCAGCTTGGCCGGGTTCGCTGAATAATTTGATAATCTTTTTATTCTCGACAACCATTGAATAGCGCCATGAACGACTGCCAAAACCAAGATTGTCTTTTTTCACCAGCATACCCATTGCCTTGGTAAAATCGCCATTTCCATCGGGCAGCATTTTTACATGCTTAATGCCCAAATGCTTGCCCCATTGATACATCACAAAGGCGTCATTGACACTCACGCAATAAACCTCATCAATCCCCTGATCAATAAGCTCCTGATATTTGGCGTCATATCCAGGCAAATGCTGGCTTGAACAGGTAGGTGTATAGGCACCGGGAAGAGCCAAAACAACAATTTTCTTCCCTTTAAAAATATCGTCAGTGCTGACATCCTGCCAGCGAAACGGGTTGTCGCCACCGATACTTTCGTCGCGAACACGTGTTTTAAAAATCACATCAGGTACAGTTGAAATCATATTAAAACCTCTTGGTTTATAAGTTAGCGTTTGAGTGAGGTAACGCAATCCATTGAGACAGCGCGAACAAATTACGGTTCACGCTGACATCAATTAAAATCTGCATGCCCGATATAAAAACTAGAAAGCCTAGTCCAAAAGCCGATCCAAAGTGCGTATATGGGCGTGTTGAGCAGGCAGCAGTTTCGTTTCAATCAACGAGCGAACAGCCGAAGGCAGATCGGGATCCTGCAGTGCTTCATCATAACTCTCTACACCCAATTTTTCTCCTTCCAGCAAAACCGTCAGTATGGCTTTTTGCCCAAACAAATTAGCGCCTCCCTGGACTATTTCCGCCCAAGTGCCCCAGACTCCTGAACCCTCAGAAGGCGTTCCTTCCAATTGAGAGATTTCTGCCTGTAAACTGGAAACCGCATCTTTATGATTTTCATAAATGGGCATTAAATACTCCGATTCACCCAGTACGACATCTTCCCGAAACTTATCCAAAGCCTGTTGATAGGTTTCCGTTGCGGCTAATTCATCTTTCAGCAATTTGTCGATTTTTTTTATGTTATGCATAATAAAACTCCTCTTATGATTGTTTCTTGAGTATGAACATAGCCTCATCAAGCTTAACTATTTACTGAGGTTTTCTTGTCCACATGGCAACACAAAGTCACCATCCCCCTTAGGTAGGAGGAACATCACCGCAAAAATTCTACTAAGAAAACTTCTGAGCGTCGGTGCGGTGTCGCACACATAGCAAAGACCTCTTCATAAATTATGCAGTGGAATATATTCGCTGGGGCAACCGCTACAGCCTGCGCAGTGGATTCGGGATTTTTTCCTATAGGTCGCGATAAATGCAGCCACTAGAATACCTACCTTAATTTTCCAATAAAAATAACACAGGTAAAACAATGTCCCGACTTTTAAAAAATCATGCGCATCATGCGAACAAGCGGCTACCGTTCCGGCTGTGCCTGATGACGGCCGCTATTTTTGCCGCACTGGATGCGCAGGCGGCGGATGCTTATGACGTTGACGACAAGCCGCCTGCCTTGCAATTACCCAGTCTGGAAATTATCGGGGAAGACCCTTCGCGACTGGAGCAGATTCCGGGTTCCGGGTTTGTCATTGATAAAACCACGCTCGACCGCCAAGGGCCGCTCTCAACCAAAGATGCTTTACGCACTGTGCCCGGTATTCATATTGTCGACGAAGATGTGTTAGGACGGCGTTTTAATTTGGGCATACGCGGTCTGGATCCAAGGCGTTCCGCTCGCACCCAGTTATTGGAAGATGGCGCGCCGATACAATTGGCGCCTTACGGCGACCCCAGCAACCATTATATTCCGTCAATGAAACGGGTCGACCATATCGAAGTATTAAAGGGTTCAGGACAAATCATGTACGGCCCGCAAACGGTTGGCGGCGCGGTCAATTTTGTCAGTGCGGCTATTCCTGAGGAATTCGGCGGTTCGATTTCCGCAGCGGGCGGCAATAACGGCTATTACGACACCCATCTTAGGTTAGGCGGTACGGTCGATAATGTCGGCCTTTCCTTAGATTATATTCGCCAAGAGGCCGGTGGTAATCGTAGCGGACAGCATCAGGAAGTCGACGATTTAGCACTGAAAAGCCTGATCAAGTTTAATGACCGTCATCGTTTGATGCTGAAAGGCACCTTGACCCATGAAGATGCCCAGATGGGCGAAGCGGGCATGACCAGTGAGATGTTCCGCCAAGGTCGCCGCACCAACCTGTTGCGCAACGATACTTTTGAAGTCAGACGTTATTCCGGACAGGCGCTATACGAATTCGACGTATCCGACACCCTGCACTTCAGCACCAATATCTACGGCAACCACATGTTCCGCGAATCCATCCGTCAGGCCAACGACTCGTCGGGAATGAATAACTGTGGAGATCGCAGACAGGAAATTACCGCCGATGCTGTGGCAACCTGCGGCAATGAACAGCGTCCCAGAACCTACAATGTGTTCGGCATCGAACCCAAACTGGTGTTCACTCATCATTTGTTTGGCGTAGAAAGCGAGGCCACCACCGGTATTCGCGGCCATTTTGAGTGGGCCGACCGGGAACGCTATGTCGGCAATGCCAGTCCGACCGATACCACGCAGGGCATCGGTAGCAACAATCATGGTCGCAACCGTTATCAAAACAACTCACTGGATACGCAGGCGCTGTCTTATTTTGCTCAAAACCGCTTTTTCCTAGGCGACTTTACCTTGACACCGGGGGTGCGTGTCGAGCATTACGAGCAGGATAATATTAATCATAAGGACAACAGAAAGGAGCAATATTCGCGTACCGAAGCCTTACCGGGCATCGGCGCAACCTATAACGGCATTGATAATACGACGCTGTTTGCCGGTGTGCATCGCGGTTTCGCCCCGGCGCGGATTGATGATGTGATGGATCCGAGATCGGGTGTGTTAAGGCAGGTCAATCCGGAAATGAGTTTGAATTATGAAGCCGGTGTTCGCAGTACGCCGATTCCGGGCGTCAGCGCCGAACTGACCTATTTCCGTATCGATTTTGAAGATCAAATCGTCAACGTGCCGGTACCTAACAACGATGATTATTACGACAACGTCGGCGAGACCGTTCATCAGGGTGTGGAAACCGGCTTCCGTCTGGATTCCGACAAGCTGTTCGGCACGGAATACAACTACTACTTGACCACCTCCTACACCTATCTCGATGCCTATTTCGACAGCACCGTGGCAAACCGTGAAACCGGCGGCGGTGATCCGGTCGTATTGAAAGGCAACCGCCTGCCTTATGCGCCGGAACACCTGATTAATGCCAATATCGGTGTCGAAACGCCTTGGGGACTGGATATTCGTTTTGGCGTGCAAAGCGTCAGCCAGCAATTCGTCGATAAGGAAAACACGCTGGTCGAAGACGCATCCGGGCAGGAGGGTGTCATGCCCGGCTATACCGTTTTCAACGTCTCGGCCAATTATAAGGTCAACAAGGATGTCAATGTATTCATGAACGGCTACAACCTGAGCAACAAAACCTATATCGCCAGTCGTATTAATGGCATTCAGCCGGGGCAAGGTTTCCAAATGATAGGCGGGGTTAAGTGGAGTTTCTAGGTTGTTCTTGCCCGGAAATACCATGGCGTAGCACAACCCATTCCTAACACCTCCACGTACCCGATGAGTGTCTGCTCATTACGCCGGACACTCATTTTTTCCTTAAATGACGCTTTAAGTGCCACCCAGTATGGGTCATACTGTTGTAATATACTTTTGCTCACAATAGGGTCTCAACCGACCTAACCCTTTAAATTTATTTGTCAACGAGGCATAGCAATCATGAAAATGAAATATCAGTTTTGTTTAAGCAGTCTGGTCATGCTTATCAGCGCGGCGGCAATGGCCGATGATGCGGCTATCGATGCCTGCCGCAAGGCTGTCGGCGAGATTGCCAAAGGTGAAACCGTCAAAATCGAATTGGAGCAGAAAAAAGGGCTGGCTGTTTATGAAATCGAGGTTAAAGCCGCCGACGGCAGTGAATGGGAATTCAAATGCGACAAAGCCACCGGCAAAATAGTCGAAAAAGAACAGGAACTGCCCAATGCCGATCACCCGGCTTTTGCCGCGCTGAAAAAGATCGACGAAGCAGAGGCTCGAAAAATCGCATTGAAAACTTATCCCGGCACGATTACCGAGGTTGAGTATGAAATCGAATCAGACGGCACCCCGACTTACGAGTTTGATATTAAAATGACCGATGGCCGTAAAATGGAAGTTGAGATCGATGCGGCTACCGGAAAAATCGTAAAAGCCGAGGAAGATTGATTAACGGTATACAAGGTGCGCAGTACGTACGGGACGGTGAAAATATTATCCAAATCGGGCTAAAAAAATATTTACCACATTACCAATGGAAGAGCTGACCCATTTAATCCAGACTAATATACCTTATGCGCCCTATATTATTTTCGGCGCATTAATGCTGGCCGGACTTAACATCCCCATTTCCGAAGACGCCATGCTGTTCGTCTCGGCGGTTTTAGCCAGCACCTACCCCGATTATCTGGTACAGTTTTTCATTGCCGTTTATCTGGGCGCTTATCTTTCCGATCTGGTCTGCTACTGGCTTGGACGAATATTAGGTGCGAAACTGTTTGAAATCCGGTTTTTCGCCAATAGGGTTTCCGCTCAAAGAATCGGAAAAATCCATATTTTCTATGAAAAATATGGCTTAATTACGATTCTGGTGGGGCGATTCATTCCTTTCGGCGTAAGAAACGGTTTATTTCTGACTGCCGGATTAGGGCGAATGAATTTTCTGAAATTTGCACTCACCGATTTAACAGCCTGTACAATCACCACGATTTCCTATTTCTCGCTTTATTACCACTACGGTAATAGCGTGATTGACTATATCAAAACCGGCAATAAAATTGTATTCGCTGTCGCGGTTACGCTGACAGCGATCATTTATTACCTGTTCAAAAAACCAAGGCGCGCATAGCTGATGAATGCCAAACACCGACTTCCAGGCCTATTATTACTGGCGCTCATTTCAATAGCTCTTAGTGTGGGCTGCAGCAAGACCATTACATCGGCGCCTGACGTGACTTTTACCACCATCACCGGTAAAAAAATCGCCCTGAAAGATTTGCGCGGCAAGCCGGTTGTGGTCACTTTCTGGGCGACCGACTGTCCCAGTTGCATCGAAGAAATCCCCGACTTAATCGATCTGTATACCCGGTATCATTCCTCGGGTTTGGAGATGATCGCCGTGGCGATGTATTACGACCCGCCGAATCATGTCATTGATATGACCAAAGCCAGGCAACTGCCTTACAATGTGGCACTGGATGTAAACTCCGAACACGCCGAGGCTTTTGGCGGCGTCATGTTTACACCCAGCACTTTTTTGATCGGCCCGGACGGTTCGGTTGTTAAAAAAGAGATCGGGCTTTTTGACTTGGAAAAAATGAAAACAACTATCGAATTACTACTAAAAGGCTAGCTCATGCTCTGGTTAAAAGCGTTACACCTTATATTTATGGTCACCTGGTTTGCAGGCCTGTTTTACCTGCCACGCCTGTATGTTTACCATGCAATGAGCGATGACGAAATCAGCAATGAACGTTTTAAAATAATGGAGCGCAAACTGTTCTTCGGCATTATGACGCCGGGCATGGTCGCAACGTTGATATTCGGCTTTTGGATGCTGATTGTTTACGACTGGAGTGTTTATGCCCATGCCGGTTGGCTACATGCAAAACTGCTGCTGCTGATGTTGACGCTGATTTATCACTATTTCTGTTATCTGTGGCTGCTGGATTTTAAACATGACCGCAACCGGCGCAGCCATGTTTTTTACCGCTGGATGAATGAAGTGCCGGTGTTGTTTCTGGTCGGTATTGTTATACTGGCAGTTGTTAAACCTTTTTGATCCTATAAACCACAGCGCCCACATCTTAAAGAAAAAATATGAATCTATCCAACTTTACCCACAGTGCCTATATTGCCAGCCTTTCGGGCGGCTTATTGATCGGCATAGCCGCTGCAATGTTTGTGTTATTGAATGGCCGGATTGCAGGCATCAGCGGAATTTTGGCTGGCCTGATCCAGGCCAACAAGGGAGATAAAATCTGGCGAGTCATGTTTGTGCTCGGCTTGGTAATTGCACCTTTTGTTTATCAACTTGCCTTCGATATGCCTGTTGTGACTATCGAAGCGGGAACCATGCAATTGATCATTGCCGGTCTGTTTGTGGGGCTGGGTACCAGCTATGCGTCAGGATGCACCAGCGGCCATGGCGTCTGCGGCATTTCTCGCGGATCGATTCGATCCATTGCCGCAACGCTGACGTTCATGACGGCAGGTTTTATCACCGTCTATCTGACTCGCCACTTGTTAGGACTCTAATCATGTTGAATATAAGTGCTCTTCTCGCTGGACTGTTGTTTGGCCTGGGCCTCATCATCTCCGGCATGACCGACCCGTCGAAAGTCATTGGCTTTCTGGATTTGGCCGGAGCCTGGGATCCGTCTCTCGCATTCGTGATGGGAGGCGCCATTCTGGTTGGAGCTATTGCCTTTGCTATCGCCAAAAAACGTCAGCGCAGCTTGTTGGGAGCACCCATGCAGTTATCCTCTGCAACCGAACTGGATAAACGCTTACTATTAGGCAGCCTAGTTTTTGGCATCGGCTGGGGTATTGCCGGGTTTTGTCCGGGTCCTGCTGTGGTAAGCGCAGCTGCGGGGCAGCCCAAAGCCTGGATATTTGTTACAGCGATGCTGGCAGGAATGGCTTTGTACAACATGATCGAACGGTGTAGGAAGTGATTCTATTGCCCATCGTTCGTGACCGATGGGCTTTGTACGAGTTACCCCCATCACTCACCATGCAACTGCCCACACCACACATCGTGATTTCTGATCGGAATCAACTACCAAAGCAAGCTTTGGACTCCAACACACAAATACCGAAATTCAAAGTTTACTTTTGCAACTCGCCAATCAGTTCACGATCGTGAAAGATAGACTGAAAACGAATGGGGGGGCGGACCACTCAACCGAAAATAAATAGTATTGTGAGGCAGTGCAGGTGAGGACATTTGGGTATGGTCGGCTCGATTATGTATCATCATTTTGCAGCAAACGACGAAAGAGCCTTGAAAAACTTTAATGGTCTTTACTTATCAATGACTTAGACAAGTAAAATCTATATGGCGGAGAGTGAGGGATTCGAACCCTCGATGGGCGATAAAACCCATACTCCCTTAGCAGGGGAGCGCCTTCAGCCTCTCGGCCAACTCTCCAAATAGATGATGTATCTCTTTAAGCTACAGCCCTGTGCCCTGAGATCATTTTAAGAGGGAACCTCTCAAAAAAACTAACATAATTCCTTTTTACTTAACCAATGTTAAGGTGTAAACGCTAAATGACTTCACAACATATATTTTGTGAAATACTTTACACCCTACTTAAATAACAAGTTTACATCGATCAAGTCGGTGAGTGCTTATAGCACTATAAAAACTTTTCTCTGATTACTCTTCAGATCCAGTCAGGCCGGTAGCCCCGCCCTGTTCTTTTTTAATCCTTTCGTAAATTTCTTCCCTATGTACAGAGACTTCCTTGGGTGCGTTAACACCTATGCGAACCTGATTTCCTTTGACTCCAAGAACAGTGACTGTAACTTCATCACCAATCATCAAAGTCTCTCCTACCCGACGAGTCAAGATAAGCATGGCTACTCCCTATAAATGTTAAAAACCTACTGTTCTTAAACAGTATCCAACCAAGACGGGCAATTATAGCAGCTTTTTATTATAAATAAAGCCTAGGATTCTATTTCTTGATCTAATTTAAATGCGGCATGCAATGCCCTGACTGCAAGCTCTAGATATTTCTCATCGACGACAACCGATATTTTAATCTCGGACGTTGATATCATCCTGATATTAATACCTTCATCCGCCAGCGCCTTAAACATAGTGCTGGCAATACCTGCATGGGAACGCATGCCCACACCGACAACAGACACTTTTACAATCCTGTCGTCACCGGTTACATTTCTGGCCCCCAGTTCAGCACTGGTTTTATCCAGCAAGGCTTTCGTCCGCTGATAGTCATTGCGGTTTACCGTAAAGGTAAAATCAGTGGTCGCATCATCGGCTATATTCTGAATGATCATATCGATTTCGATATTGGCATCGGCAATCGGTCCCAAAATTTTATACGCAACTCCCGGCAAATCGGGTACGCCTGTTATGGTTAATTTGGCCTCATCCCGATTGAATGCGATTCCTGAAATTAAAGCACTTTCCACTTGTGATTCCTCATAGGTAATGAGCGTACCCTTACCTTCTTTAAATGATGATAATACGCGTAACGCAACGTTATATTTTCCGGCAAATTCTACCGATCTGATCTGCAATACTTTTGAGCCTAAACTTGCCATTTCCAGCATTTCTTCAAAAGTGATTTTATCCAGCCTGCGGGCTTTCGGCTCTACCCTGGGATCCGTCGTGTAAACGCCATCGACATCGGTATAAATATGGCATTCGTCGGCCTTTAAGGCTGCCGCCAGCGCCACTGCGGTAGTATCCGACCCGCCGCGCCCCAACGTGGTAATATTACCGTGTTCGTCTACGCCTTGAAAGCCCGCCACAACCACGACCTTGCCGTCGTTAAGATCAGCCCGGATGCGCGCGTCATCAATCTTACGTATCCGCGCCTTGGTGTGACTGCTGTCGGTCAGGATTTTTACCTGACTACCGGTATAAGAACAAGCATCGCAACCTTGCTCATGCAAAGCCATACTTAACAGTGAAACAGTGACCTGCTCCCCGGTTGACAGCAATACGTCCGTTTCCCGATCATTAGGGTGTTGCTGTATTTCTTTTGCCATTGCAACCAGACGATTGGTCTCTCCACTCATCGCAGAAACCACGACGATAATTTGATCGCCCAGATCGTGGGCTTTTTTAACTTTTTCGGCGACCGCCTTAATGCGCTCGACAGTACCTACCGAGGTGCCGCCGAATTTGTATACATATAATGCCATTTAATAAAACCTTCTACGCGCCAAGTTGCGTTTGCACCCAGGCCGAAACCTGAGCCAATGCGTTAGCCAATCCGGACGGATCATTACCCCCGGCCTGAGCCATATCGGGCCGACCGCCACCTTTTCCGCCGACTTTAGTGGCGACAAAATTCACCAAATCACCGGCTTTTATCCGTCCCATCTGGTCTTTAGTGACACCGGCAATCAAACTGACTTTGCCACCCTCGACGACTGCCAACACAATTGCGGCGCTGCCTAGTTTATTTTTTAACTGATCGACCATGTCTTTCAGGGATTTGGGATCAACGCCCTCCAACTTGACCGCCAATACCTTGATGCCATCGACATCGACAGCCTGTGCGCCCAGTTCGTTACCCGCAGAACTGGCAAGCTTTGCATTCAAGCGTTCCAACTGCTTTTCCAGCAACCGGTTTTTCTCTATCAGCTGTTCGACTTTTTCCGGCGCTTTTTCCGGCGCACTTTTTACCATTCCGGCAATACTGGCAAGCGCATGGTCGCGACCGGCTATAAAATCAAAACAACCGCCACCGGTTACCGCTTCGATACGCCTGACACCTGACGCCACACCGGTTTCGTTAATAATTTTAAAGCAGCCTATATCCCCTGCCCGTTCAACATGGGTGCCGCCGCACAGCTCGGTTGAGAATTCGCCGATTTTTAAAACCCTGACTTCATCGCCGTATTTTTCGCCGAACAATGCCATCGCCCCGGCCTTAACCGCGTCATCCTTAGCCATGACTTGCGAGATAACCGGATTGTTTGCCCGGATCTGCTCATTGACAATCCGCTCAACGGTGCTGATTTCGACAGCCGTCACCGGCTCAAAATGAGAAAAGTCAAAGCGCAAGCGTTCAGGATTAACCAGTGAGCCTTTCTGCGCGACATGATCGCCCAAAACCTGCCTTAATGCGGCGTGCAACAAATGAGTCGCCGAATGATTAAGTTCGGTCGCTTTTCTGTTCGCCGAGCTAACCCGGGCATCGCACAACTGGCCGTTAGTCAGGATTCCGGAAATCAATTTACCTTTATGTAAAAACAGGTTGCCGCCCTGTTTTTGGGTATCGGTGACGTCAAATATCGCGCCATCCGCTTCGATTTTACCGCAATCGCCGATTTGTCCGCCGGACTCGGCATAGAACGGCGTTTTGTCTAAAATAACAATGCCCTCTTCGCCATCCTGCAAGCTGATTACCGGCTGGCCTTTTTTAAAAAGGCCGATGATATGCACCTGATCGTCAAGCTGTTCGTAACCGGTAAATTCAGTCTGCACATCAAGCTTTATATCCTGGTCATAATCCGCGCCGAAACTGCTCGCAGACCTTGCCCGGTCGCGCTGAGCCGACATCGCCGTTTCAAATCCGGCATGATCGACAGTCAGCTGATGTTCACGGGCAAAATCGGCGGTCAAGTCAACGGGAAATCCATAAGTATCGTAAAGCTGGAATACGGTATCGCCGGGGATCACCGAGCCTTCCATCTTGGCGACGCAAGCCTCCAGAATCTTCATGCCTTGCTCTAAGGTTTCGGCAAAACGTTCTTCTTCTTTTTTCAGTACCCGCTCAATTTGGGCTTGTGCGGCTTTAAGCTCGGGGAAAGCCTCGCCCATTTCCTCAGCCAACGGCGCAATCAATTTATAAAAGAACACGTCGCGGATACCCAAACGATAGCCGTGCCGAATGGCGCGGCGGATGATACGACGCACGACATAACCGCGTCCTTCGTTAGACGGCATCACACCATCCGCAATCAGGAAGGCGCAAGAACGGATATGGTCGGCAATTACCCGCAATGAACTTTGGGTCAAATCCTCAGTACCGGCCAGCTCGGCCGCTGCTTTCAACAGTTTATGGAATAAATCGATTTCGTAATTGCTATGCACCCCCTGCAACACCGCCGCGATGCGCTCCAGCCCCATGCCGGTATCCACCGAGGGTTTCGGCAACGGCGTTAACGAGCCGTCAGCAGCACGGTCATATTGCATGAATACCAGATTCCAGATTTCGATATAGCGGTCGCCATCTTCATCCGGCGATCCCGGTGGCCCACCGGCAATATCCGCACCGTGATCATAGAATATTTCGGTGCAAGGCCCGCAAGGCCCAACATCGCCCATCGACCAAAAGTTATCTTTGGCACCGATTCTTGAGAATCGGTCTGGCGAAATACCGACATCATCCAGCCAGATCTTCTCCGCTTCCGAATCTTCGTCAAAAACGGTAATCCATAATTTTTCCGCCGGAATTTCCAGTTCCTTGGTTAAAAAATCCCAGGCGTAATGGATCGCTTCTTTTTTAAAATAATCGCCGAAGCTGAAATTGCCCAGCATTTCAAAAAACGTATGATGCCTAGCGGTATAGCCGACGTTTTCCAAGTCGTTATGTTTACCACCCGCCCGCACACAACGCTGACTGGTCGCGGCCTTGTTATAGTCTCGGTGTTCACGACCCAAAAACACATCCTTGAACTGCACCATGCCGGCATTGGTGAACAACAAGGTCGGATCATTCCCTGGAATCAGGGAACTTGAAGGCTGAACAGAATGCCCTCGTTCGCGGAAAAATTCCAGAAAGGCGGTGCGCAACTCGGCGCTAGTCATCTTTTTCATAATAAATAAATGCTTTTAAAATAATCGGGTTACGCTAACCCTGCCTACAACTTAGAGAAATCTAATATCCAACTGATCAAACAATGCGCCGATCATTGCGCCGGAAAACCCGCGATGCAACAAAAAACGACTGCGTTTTGCCCACTCATTGCGTTCCAACAGCATGTCATGGTTATATTTTTTACGGTACACCTGCTCCAACAACGCCATCCAACCACCGACCTCAATTTGCACGATGGCGTCAAGATCAAGCGCCGCTATGCCGTTTTGCGAAAGTTCGTAGCTCACCCGAATCGGCCCGTAGCCCTTCAGGATACGAAACCTAGCATAGTTTTCAGCATAGCGTAGATCGTCTTGCCAACCTTGTTTGACCAGTTCGTCAATAACCGGCAGCACATCATCCTTGTCAAAACCTCTTAAAGCCAATTTAGCCAATAATTCCTTTTGACTATGCTCTCTTCGCGCCAATAACCGCAGGCAAACCTCCTTGATTTCCTTGGCAACATGAGGTTCTTCAATCAAAACGAATTACTCTTCCCCGTCAACAACCATAGGCGAGTCAATCAGAGGCGCCACTTTCTTAGCAAAAGCCTCGGCTCTTATTTTGGCTTCAATTTCTTTGGCTTTTTCAGGATGTTCTCTTAAGAAAGCTTTGACATTATCCTTGCCCTGACCGATTTTTTCATCACCATAACTGTACCAGGAACCGGCTTTCTGGATAAAGCCGTAAGTTACGCCCAGATCCACTATTTCGCCCAAAAAGGAAATACCTTCTCCGTATAAAATCTCAAACTCAGCCTGTCTAAAAGGCGGCGCGACTTTATTTTTAACGACTTTTACCCGGGTTTCATTACCGATAATTTCATCGCCTTTTTTAATCGAACCGATACGTCGAATATCCAAACGCACCGAGGCGTAAAATTTCAACGCATTACCGCCGGTGGTGGTTTCAGGACTGCCGAACATCACGCCGATTTTCATTCTGATCTGATTAATAAAAATAACCAGGGTATTGGAACGCTTGATGTTACCGGTCAACTTGCGCAAAGCCTGAGACATCAACCTCGCCTGCAAACCCATATGGGAATCGCCCATATCGCCCTCAATCTCGGCTTTAGGCGTTAACGCCGCAACCGAATCAATCACGACCACATCAACCGCACCGGAACGCACCAGCATGTCGGTAATTTCCAGGGCCTGCTCGCCGGTATCCGGCTGGGAAACCAGCAAGTCGTCGACATTAACGCCGATTTTTTCGGCATAACTGGGATCTAAAGCATGCTCAGCATCAACAAATGCCGCCGTGCCGCCTAGTTTTTGCATTTCGGCGATCACTTGCAGCGTCAACGTGGTTTTACCGGATGATTCAGGGCCATAGATTTCAACCACACGACCGCGAGGCAAACCGCCGCAGCCCAAAGCAATATCCAAACCTAAAGAACCGGTAGAAACCACATCAATGTCACGCGAAGCCGCCACATCGCCCATGCGCATCACCGAGCCCTTGCCGAATTGCTTTTCTATCTGCATCAACGCCGCGCCTAGTGCTTTCTTTTTGTTCTCATCCATTATGTAGTGCCCTTTACGCCCTGCGGCTATGTCGGTTAGAAAGAAATATCGCCAAAATCAAGTCAATTATTATCACATACCGACAGGGCTTCGGATAGTGTTGATTTGCTGAAAAGTGTTCGGATGGAAAGTGAAAAAGGCTCTGTAGATGAACATACTATTTATGCTCATCCTTCTCCTATTTCAATAGGCGGGTGAATTCGGCCTTGCCAACCACCGTTCCATCACCAAATTTCGGTATCAACCTTATGGTTTCGATCCGCCATACGGCCTTTTTATCAGCCCATTACTCGCATTGATTTTTATATCGTCGAGCACGACTGGTATGATTGCAAGAACTTGTGACACTGCAATCCTGACTCTACACTGCATCCATAGGATACGGAAAATAGCCGACAGACTGAGTTTTGTGATCAAAAAAGGCTAGAAATTAAGAGGTTTATTTGATGAAAATAAGAATTTTGACATTGTTGGTGTTGCTTTTTATTCTGGTTACTGATCTTGGACCGATTCCGACTGTCAGCCTTATTTGCCTTTATGCCGTTATTTTCAGACCACCATGGTTTAAACGTCTTGTGGATGAGGTTTATCGATGAAGACAAGAATAATCACAGCTCTGGTATTGATTGCTTTGGCGATAATAGGCATTAGCCCTATCCCAACAACCAGTCTTATTGCTGTTTATATTGTGATTTTCAGACCGAGTTGGTTTAAGCATTTGGTTGATACCATTTACCGATGAAGATTATATGAGCGCAAATGACCCGTTGATGTTGTGCAAACCTCAATTTTCCTAGGGACAATTTGGGCTATTTCAATAATCAATAGTTCACTGTATTCTATTATAATAAACGGTCATCTTTCCTATGCGCCGCTCCGGTAATACCGAATGGAGCATCTACAACACTATTCCCATAATTTCCATGGGAGCAGTACCCTAATCTAAAAGTTGGAATCTACTACATAATGACTAGCGAATCACCTAGGCCTTCCTGGCAAAGTTATCTTGAGTTATGCAAACCCAAAGTGGTTGCCCTGATCGTTTTTACGGCTATGGCGGGGATGTTATTAGCCGTTCCTGGAATACCGCCTATCGGCCTGTTTATTTACAGCAGCATCGGCATTGCGCTGGCCGCAGCGTCCGCCGCCGCGATTAATCATTATATTGACCGTGACGCCGATGCGCTGATGGATCGCAATAAACACCGCCCTTTGCCTAAAGGCGAATTAAGCTCTACCGATGTCATCGTTTTTGCCTTAACGCTGGGTATTATCTCGATGGTATTGCTGATATTCATGGTCAATGTATTGACCGCATTACTGACGTTTTTATCGGCACTGGGTTACGCCATTATCTATACGGTCTACCTTAAAAGGATGACCCCGCAAAATATCGTTATTGCAGGCGCTTTCGGAGCCACGCCGCCGCTGCTCGGTTGGTGCGCGATGACCGGCGAGGTGCATCCTTACGCAATGCTGTTGTTTTTGATTATTTTTGTGTGGACACCGCCGCATTTCTGGCCGTTATCTATTGCCAAGCGTAAAGAATTCGCCAAAGTCGGCATCCCGATGTTGCCGGTCACGCACGGGGTAGAATACACCCGACTGCATGTTCTGCTTTATTCCCTGTTGCTGTTAATTGTTACCCTACTGCCCTATCTGACCGGCATGAGCGGCCTGATTTATTTGTTTGCGGTGGTACCATTAGGGCTTGGTTTTATTTATTATGCCATTTTGATGATGCGTCGAAAAGACGATAAAACGGCGATGCAAACCTTCTTTTATTCACTGATGTACCTAACCGGCGTATTTATCGCCTTGTTGGTCGATCATTATTTTAAGTTTACCTTATGACATTCACTCATCACGAGCAAACGCCCTACCCTGAGCATCCGTTTGCAGAAATTATCCGCATCTTAGGCAAAGGCAAAAAAGGCTCACGGCCATTAACTCAGGATGAAGCCTATCACGCCATGAACATGATTCTGACCGATCAGGTGCTGCCGGTTCAGCTGGGCGCATTCCTAATGCTGATGCGTGTCAAGGAAGAAACTCCGGAAGAATTGGCCGGTTTCGCACTGGCCGCCAGAGAATCATTCGATATTGCCGATAATGCCGTAAAAGTCGACCTGGACTGGTCATCTTATGCCGGGAAACGTCGTCATTTGCCCTGGTTCTTGCTATCGGCTTTGCTGCTGGCTGAAAACGGCATTACTGTTTTTATGCATGGCGCCAGCGGCCATTCGGCCGACAGACTGTACACTGAAAATATGCTGGGTTATTTGGGTCTTAAATGCGCAAACTCTATTAAGGAGGCCAAACGGCAACTTGAACAACAGTATTTCAGTTATTTATCGCTGGAATATTTCTGCCCCAAATTGCATGAAATTATCGAGTTGCGTCCAATACTGGGTTTGCGTTCACCGGTACACACCCTGGTGCGCTTGTTAAACCCGTTTAATGCGGAACACAGCATTCAGGGCATCTTCCATCCCGGTTACCGTCCGGTACATCAACAAGCCGCAGCCCTGTTAAACCAGCCGCATATGGCGGTATTAAAAGGCGAAGGCGGCGAGACCGAACGCAATCCCGATATGGAATGCCTGGTGCAAAGCGTGCACAACGGCGAATTATCCGACGAAAACTGGCCTGCTTTATTTCCACGCCGTCACGTCAAACCCGAAATTCTTGATCCGGAGCAACTGGCGTTAATCTGGCAGGGAAAGCTTGAAGATGAGTTCGCCGAAGCCTCGATTATTGGCACGGCTGCAATAGCGCTTAAGTTGTTGGGCAAAGCTGAGACGCAGGAACAGGCGCAACAATTGGCGATTGATTATTGGGCAAGCCGGGATAAGCAAAAATATGCAGGCGTTTAACACCGAGCATATGGCTTATCAGCGATAGGCAGTAAACCGGCCAAAAGCTGCCGGTCATTGCCTTTCGTAGATACCAGCAATTCCCAATTTAAAACCCTGATAAAATAAAGGCAATTTTTAACATGAAC
>JAQSDX010000034.1 GCA_029946125.1 Candidatus Methylobacter titanis | reverse complement strand
CAAAAATGCTTATTTTTACATGTTAGCAATTTTTGCTACTTTTAAAACACGCACTAAGGCTCTGAACCACGGCAACCTGAGCATGGCCGAAACGAGCGATATGCCTTATCACGTCCTGGAAGCCACCTATCAGCAATATTTACGACTATCAACATTGAAAGCCAGCAATGATCGGATCAGCAATTTCATTTCGGAATTCAGCATCTTTCCCTATTATTCATTCGGACTGGAAAGCCTCTATGGCAGTGTTGATGGGCAAAAGCTCGAAATGGGAACACCTTCCCTCAAAGCGCGTCATTCTAAAAAATACTTTAGAAGGGGCAAAGGCGTTGTCGCCTATACGCTGCTCGCCAATCACATCGCTTTGCAAACAGAATTGATCGGGGCGCATGAACATGAAAGCCATTTTTTATTCGATATTTGCTACAACAATACCTCGAATATCATGCCAACGGCCATCACCGGCGACATGCACAGCATCAATAAGGCCAATTTCGCTATCTTGCACTGGTTTGGTATGAAACTAATGCCTCGATTCGTTAGTCTTCAAGATCAACTGAAACACCTATACTGTGCCGATGATATTGCAAACTACGAAAAGTTTTTGATCCCTCCTGCCGGACAGATTAGCCGCGCTTTGATTGAATCCGATCAAGCCCACATTGACCAAATCGTTGCCACGCTGGGCCTTAAGGAAATGACCCAAAGCACATTGATCAAAAAGTTATGCGCGTTACCTCCTCAAAATCGAACACAGAAAGCCATCTTCGAGTTCGACAAGTTGGTGCGGAGCATTTACACCTTAAACTCGATGTTCAAGTTTTTAAATTTCTTGCATTCTGATTCTTGGGAAATCATCCCGCAACTCGGTACTGTAGCGAAGCCGTCGGATCTATGCGGCCCAAATCTCTCCCAACCCTATGTTTGCCTGAAGGCATTAACTGAAAAACATCGTCAACAAGTCCGGCCAATTCTTTGAGCTTATCCGCAGGATTCTGATGCTCTAACAAGTTTTTGATAAAGTCGAGCAATACATCCATCTGCGATTTTCTTTGCAGGCTGCCTACGGTATACGCGGGCAGTTTGTTTTCAATGCGGGCCGTCTGCTCGGGGTGAAGGAGGAGGCAATGGTCAAGCAACAGACTCAAGATCAGGCCACGGCTTGATCCCTCTTCATCCAATTGTTTGGCCTCACGCCCCCATCCTTCATAAAGCTTCCAGTCCTCAAAGAAAACCTCTACAAGCCATCTCAACGTATATGCTTGAAGAATATCCAGGGTGCGCCACGTCATATCGGTGGCCACTAAATAGCGGTAATCGCTTTCACCTTCATATTTCAAGGCAACGACAAAGCGTTTTTTGCCATGTGCAAGCACTTTTAATCGCGCACTGCTCACCGTCGCTTTAACTGCCTTACCGCCACGCACCCGTAAAGTCACGTCCATGCCTTTGTTGATGGTATTAAAATAATCGTTCAAATTTCTTTTTTGGCCTCTATATTCAATATTCTGGTTCTCCCGCAACTGGCTGATAACCTGGGTAATATCAAATATCCGTGAAGCCTCATTCATAAACACCGTCTCACCATACAAGGCATCGGCTAAAACGGCTTTAATGTTAATGTCGCCGTGGGCATCCTTGAATTCTTGCAACAGCCGTAAAGCGAGTTGGTTTTTTGTGGGATAAGCGTTATTCCGCTTCGGCATAACTGGCCGATCTTTTTTAGTCATCCCCTGTTTTTTCAAACGCTTGTCTTCTTTAGTCCATGCCGTCAACGCAGGATCGGGCATGTAAAAAGCAAAGCCCACTGGGATAGTGACTGACTGCGTGACCAACAGCAATAACACGACCGTTTGTCCGTTGACGTAACCACCCGATGCCTTGTGTTTTTGCTTATGCGCCTTATGAATGCGTTGGGTTTGCTTTGAGCGCGCTCGGTCGGATTCATCAAGAACCAGTACCCCTTCTGTAATCCCATGCTGAGCCAAAACTAACGACACACTGGCCAACAATAAATAATGCCAAGCAATTTTTGTTTCGCGAAACATCCACGAAAGGGCGGCAATCTTATATTCGCCCAAGCTTGCACGCTCGAACTTTGCCCAACATACCGAATTTGTCAGTAACATACCAGTCAAACAAAATCCCAGCCAATACCTTTGTAGTCGCGTCAGTTTGGCATTAGACTTTAGCTTACCGAGGGCGGCATCTAAATCAGTTATAAAGGTTTTTATAAAAGGGGCTGGCTCGTGCATCAACATGTTGTTGAAATACGTCAGATTTTAACACTGATTGACTTACCCGTTTTCCTGCTGTTTTTCTACGCTTAAAAACTTGAACATCGAGTTAAAGTATTTGCGTGATCCTCAGATAGAGCGTGATGTACACCGCTCGCAAAATCGCATTGAATCCTATCACCAATTGCGCTCATATACATCCCAAGTCAGCGGCAAAAAACAACTCATCGGCAGAACTGATTTGGAAGCCGCCATCACCAATCAGTGCGGCAGGCTAATCGCCAATGTGGTAATTGCCTATAATTCGATGATGTTATCGTTGCTGCTCGACAAGTATAAAGCCGCCGGAAACGAGAAAGTGATTGAGTTACTCCAAAAGATTTCCCCGGTGGCTTGGCAACATATCCACTTCTTAGGCCACTATGACTTTAAAAACAACCGTAACCCAATCGACTTTGATGAGATTTTAGCTAGAATAACATTTGACTAACTTATTGATTTAACAAGAAATGGGAAAATTACGCGGTTTTAGGCTTAGAACCCCTAATATCCGGAAACGGTAAAAAAAGTCGAAGTGAAAACCGGCCTGCGCGATGAACACGCTACCGAATTGCTGAATTCATCGCTAAAAGAAGCGGATACTATCGTCGTCCAAGGAAAAAAATTAATCAGCGACGGCGCGAGTGTGCAGGTTAAATCATTATGAAAGCGGCCACTCGTTTTCTACTCAAACTAGCCGCCCTTGTGATGCTATCGGCCCAAGCCCATGCAGGAGAAACCTTTCAGGTCGATCTTGAAACCGTGCTGAAACTGGCGGGCGCAGACAACTTAACGGTTGAGGAAACCCGCCTGCACTATCAACAAGCCCTGGCCGAACAGAGCAAAGCTGGAGAATGTGCCTATAAAATCAGGAACCCGTCAGGCAAGTGCTGTTTAGCAAATTTTAAATATTTGGAAAAAAGTCATTGAGACACGCTCATATAGGGTTAACATCAACCTGATACGCACAAACCTGCTATAGATTCACTCCGAAGCCTTAGCGTACTATTTTTTCCGAATGCTGAGATTACCCCTAATTTAAAGCAGAGTTTTTTTTCGCTTTGTGCCTACCTTTAAATATCGCCTGTAGGTAATCCTTTACGGCAACACAGCCTCAGTTTAAATCTCCACTATCCTGTTCTGATCGAATCCAGGTACGACTTTTGTACCGAAATAGCCTCTGGGATTGCACAGTATCCTGGCCCCCGCTATACGATAATCTACCTGACTGTGAATATGACCGTGAAACCAGGCGGCAATCTCGTATTCATGCAACAATGGTTTTAAATCACTGCAATAAGCCAGCTTCTTAAGCGCATAAGCCGCATCATTCCAGCTCCATAGAGACGGTGCGTGATGGGTTATAACGACGGTTTTACCTGAAAATGGCTGGGCTAATTCCTGCTCAAGCCATGTCTTCGAGCTTTGATGCAAATGACTAAATAGTAACGCATCAAAAGGCTTATCGGCGAATTGAATCTTCCTGAAATCGTTTATAGTCTTGCCTAAAGCCTCGGCTTTTTCATTTCCTTCAACAAACAAATCGGCCCAGAGCGTACAACCTAAAAAACGCACACCCTGAAATATAAAACTGTCGTTCTCAAGAAAGCGCACATTGCTGCCTTCACATTGCTTACGGATCAGGCGGAGCGTTTGTCGATATTCCTGCGTATAAAACTCATGATTCCCGGCCACATAAATAACCGGCTTACTCAATGCCTTAAGCCAGTCTATGCCTTGCGTACTGACACCTATATCACCGGCCGCGACAATGATGTCAGCATCATTATCAGGCGCTTCCAGCGCTCCAAACTCCAAATGTACGTCGGAAAAATAATTTATCCTCACACTAAACTCTATTCAATGGCCGGTATCGGCGTATAATTTAACAACATTCTTCCCGATCACTGTAACTTTTTTCAAAAGATTTTTTATATGTCTATTAGCCTTAGAAAAATTACCCATCAAGTTTTAATCGGCGACGTTAAAGTCGGCGGCGGCGCTCCAATCGTTGTTCAGTCCATGACCAATACCGATACCGCCAACATTACGGCAACCGTTAATCAAATCATCGAACTGGCTACCGCCGGTTCCGAGATTGTTCGCATCACGGTCAATTCCGAAGAAGCGGCTGCGGCCGTTGCTGAAATTCGCAACCAATTGGATAAAAAAGGCAACTCGACCCCGATCGTCGGCGACTTTCATTTTAACGGTCACAAACTGTTAGAAAAATACCCCGACTGCGCCCAGGCTCTGGATAAATATCGCATTAATCCTGGCAACGTAGGCCGCGGTAAAAGCCGTGATCCGCAATTTCAACAGATGATCGAATTTGCCTGTCAGTACAACAAACCGGTACGCATCGGCGTCAACGGCGGCAGCTTGGATCAAGCAGTCCTGACCCGCTTACTGGATGAAAACAGAAGCCTGAAAACACCCGAACCTTTGGCCGCCGTTACCCGCAAGGCAATCGTACTGTCGGCACTTGAAAGCGCCGCTAAAGCAGAAGAACTGGGACTGGGCAAAGACAAAATCATCCTGTCCTGCAAAATCAGCAATGTGCAGGAACTGATCAACATCTATCAAGACCTTTCCAGCCGTTGCGATTACGCACTGCATCTGGGACTGACCGAAGCCGGCATGGGCTCCAAAGGCATCGTGTCTTCGGCCGCCGCTTTATCGGTATTGATGCAGCAAGGCATCGGCGACACCATTCGTATTTCACTGACGCCAGAACCCGGCGCATCCAGAACCCAGGAAGTGATTGTCGGCCAGGAAATTTTGCAAACTATGGGCTTTCGTTCATTCACCCCCATGGTTATTTCCTGCCCTGGTTGCGGCCGCACCACCAGCGATTATTTCCAGAAGCTGGCGATGGATATTCAAAGCTATTTACGCGATCAAATGCCGGTATGGCGCAGCCAATATCCGGGCGTCGAAACCATGGAAGTGGCGGTTATGGGTTGCGTGGTCAACGGGCCTGGCGAAAGTAAAAGCGCCAATATCGGCATCAGCCTGCCCGGCACCGGCGAAACCCCGGTAGCGCCGGTTTATGAAGATGGCGAAAAAACGGTTACTTTGAAAGGCGACAGAATCGCTGAAGAGTTTCAGGAGATCGTGCAACGCTATATTGAAACGCATTACGCACCGTAAAGCGGCTTTCATAGGGACTGGGGTGACGACTGCATGGACAGATTTTTGCTCCATGCAAAATCTGCATTCCCCACGTCCTTGTGGGTTATTCAGGAGGTGGAGCAATGCAGAAGCAATTGCCGAGGCCTGTCTTTTTGCGCCGTAACCGAATATTGTCGGGGTTAGGCTACTACCACTAACTCGGCCTACAGGCACTACCAGTCACCATGCCTGCCATGCTCTTCAATAAATTTACTTGCCCCTGTCGATTTACTGGTTATTTCAAAACAGAATACTTCCGCCTGCTCCGCTGCTGATCCAAACCCTTCAATCTCAACTTCAAATTCAGTGGCCTCTTGTATTAAATTATCATCCTCATCATACTCGGCGTTAACGCCATAGCAATCACCGTAAACGCCCATAATAAGACTGTCATAAACTGTCAAATATCGATCATCATCTGACAGATAATCTTTAGTAGGCGTCCATGTTGTAATTTGCATTTGGTATAACTCTGCGAATTTTTTAGCTATCTGTATTTTTTCACTGTCGCTGATCATTTTTTATTTACGGCTAGTTATTTGTGGACTGACTGACATCATTTAATGCCTTGAAGCGAAAAATGTCGGTTATATATACGCTAACTCGACCGACGGTGTGACTGCACGACTAAACAAAAAAAGGGACTGTGACGAATCACAATCCCTTTTCTACACCTTTAAGCGGCCCTTTTATTAAGAGCAGCAAAACAGCACAGGGTTATTCTGCTTCGATTTCTTTCATGCTCAATCTGACTCTGCCTTGACGGTCTATTTCAAGTACTTTGACTTTGACCACATCGCCTTCGTTTAATCGATCGCTGACTTTATCAACGCGTTCATCTGAAATTTGCGAGATATGAACTAAACCGTCTTTACCAGGAAGTATGGTAACAAAAGCGCCGAAGTCCATTAATCTGACGACTTTGCCTTCGTAAACTTTACCGACTTCAACTTCTGCGGTAATTTCCTCGATCATACGACGCGCTTCTTCACCGGCTGCTTTATCAACAGAGGCTACTTTAACAACACCGTCATCGGTCAAATCAACACTGGCGCCGGTCTGCTCGGTAATGCTGCGGATGGTTGCGCCGCCTTTACCGATAACTTCGCGAATTTTGCTAGGATCGATTTTAAAGGTGATGATACGCGGTGCGAAATCAGACATTTCTTCGCGTGTAGAAGACAACGCTTTGTTCATTTCGCCCAGGATATGCAAACGACCGTGTTTTGCTTGTTCCAGTGCCGACTTCATGATTTCTGCGGTAATGCCATCGATCTTGATGTCCATTTGCAGTGCGGTAATACCGTCTACAGATCCTGCAACTTTAAAGTCCATGTCTCCTAAATGATCTTCATCGCCCATGATATCTGACAATACGGCAAATTTGTCGCCTTCTTTAATCAGGCCCATCGCAATACCGGCAACCGGTGATTTAATCGGCACACCGGCATCCATTAACGCCAAGCTGCTGCCGCAGACCGAAGCCATGGAGCTTGAGCCGTTGGATTCAGTGACTTCAGAAACAACGCGAATGGTGTACGGGAACTCTTCCATGTTCGGTAACACGGCGGCAACGCCACGTTTCGCCAAGCGGCCATGCCCGATCTCACGACGTTTGGGTGAGCCGACAAAACCGGTTTCACCAACGCTGTATGGAGGGAAGTTGTAATGCAGCATGAACGGTTCTTTGTACTCACCGGCCAAAGCATCGATGATTTGCGCATCACGTTGCGTGCCCAATGTTGCAATTACCAAAGCTTGAGTTTCGCCACGGGTAAATAATGCCGAACCATGGGTTCTAGGCAATACGCCGGTTCTGACGGTAATCGGTCTGATTTTGTCTAACTCGCGTCCGTCAATACGTTTGCCTTCGTTAAGAATAGCGTTACGAACGATGCTGTATTCCAGATGTTCGATAATGCCGCGAATCTCACTTTCTGCATACTCGGCATTGGCTACCAATTTTTCAACGACGGTATTTCTAATTTCTTTCAGTTGTTCTTGTCTAACCAGTTTTTCAGCAACTTGATAAGCGGCTTTAATACCTGCTTCAACTTCTGCAGTGACCAGTTTTTTCAGTTCGGCATTAACTTCGGGGGCTACCCACTCAACAACACCTGCACCGGCAGCAGCGGCAAATTCGTTAATCGCATTAATGGCAACCTGCATTTGCTGATGGCCGAATAAAACAGCACCTAACATCACTTCTTCCGACAGGTTGTCAGCTTCTGACTCTACCATTAATACGGCATGTGCAGTACCTGCAACCACTAATTGCAACTTAGATTCTTTTAATGCAGTAGCAGTCGGATTTAAGAGATATTCGCCGTCTTTAAAACCGACGGTAGCGGCGCCGATTGGGCCGTTAAAAGGCAAACCTGAAACTGCTAATGCAGCAGAGGCACCCAATAAAGCAGGAATTTCTGGATCAACGTCAGGATTCAGCGATACAACGGTTGCAATAATCTGAACTTCGTTGGTATAGCCCTCTGGGAAAAGGGGACGAATAGGCCGGTCAATCAGGCGAGACGTTAAGGTCTCTTTTTCACTGGGACGACCTTCTCTCTTAAAAAAACCGCCTGGTATTTTACCGGCTGCATAAGCTTTTTCTTGATAATTTACAGTCAACGGGAAAAAATCACCGCCGCTTGCCTGTTTTTTACCGACGACGGTAACCAACAGTGTCGTACCATCTACATCGATCATCACAGCACCGTCTGCTTGACGTGCTACTTCACCGGTTTCTAATTTAACGAGTCGATCGCCGTACTGAAATTCTTTCCTGATAGGATTCACTATAAGGTTCCTTTGCGAGGTTATTAAGGAGGGGTGTCAGGTTACGTTATCGCTAACCCGACTTACAACAAAAACGGCACAAGAGGGTTGTGCCGTTTCTTTGTTCTGTTACTTACGTAAGCCGAGACGTTCAATTAAAGTACGGTAACGGTTTAGGTCTTTATTCTTTAGATAATCCAGCAATTTACGACGCTGATTAACCATGCGCAGCAGTCCACGACGCGAATGATTGTCTTTTTTGTGTTCTGCAAAGTGCGGCGTTAAATGGGTGATGTGTGCTGTCAATAAAGCAACCTGTACTTCAGGTGAACCGGTATCGGTTTCTGACTGACGATAGGCTTCAACGACTGCTTTTTTTTGTTGTGCTGTAAATGGCATTTGTAATCCCTATGTAGATTAAAAATTAAAAAATAAAGCCGCCGAAAGTGGCGACTCCTTAAGTACACTGTTTCCACGATAGGGTGTAGAAACAGGTGTATTCTTTGCTGCCCGAGCGCTTGCTTTAGGGCAAATCGTTGTTCATATTAAACAACTTTTTCGGCGCTAGTTTACCATCACTGAGTAATTCCCCCAAGCCTAAAAATACCGCATCGTTATACATACGCACAGTACCTTGGCATTCGTTCTGCCCGAATTCGTCGAAAGGTAATAAGCTAAGCGACTGACCGTATTTAATACAAATAGCTTGTTCATCAGTCAACTGCACAGCGGGTAGAGCTTCGAGCGGTTTATCGACATTTATCAGGCATTGAAACAAGTCGTGCTGATCCATTGTCGTCAATTGCTCGATAGTTCTGGCATTTTCAATGTTGAATTGCCCCGCTTCCAATCGCCGTAATTCTTTTACTGTTCCGCCGCAACCCAGAGCATGGCCGATGTCTTCGGCCAACGAACGAATATACGTGCCTTTTGAACAATAAACTTCAAGCATCAACTGATCCGGTTCCTTGGCTAAAGATTGGGAATCAGTCAGCAACTTCAGTTCAAATATAGTGATACGTCTGGCTTTACGCTCAATGGTTATTCCTTCCCGTGCGAGTTCGTAAAGCTTTTTGCCGTTATGCTTTAAAGCCGAATACATCGGAGGAACTTGATCGATTTCGCCGGTAAATTTTTGAAGACAAGCCAGGATGGCATCAATAGATAATTCAGGTACGGGGTTGGTCTCGATAACCGTACCTTCAAGGTCGCCTGTATCGGTCATAACCCCCAGCTGAACAACAGTCTGATAACGTTTATGGTCATCAAGCATCATCCCCGACACCTTAGTCGCTTCGCCGAAACAAAGCGGTAACAAACCGGTAGCCAGAGGATCAAGGCTGCCGGTATGCCCGGCTTTATTGGCATTAAACAAGCGCCTGACTTCCTGCAAGGCTTTGTTTGAAGATATGCCCAGGCGCTTATCTAACAGCAATATACCGTGAATATTGCACCCGGACTTGCGTTTGCTCATGTAAGCTAACCTTCTTCGGGTTTATCCAAATCGCGCTCGTGCAAATCACTTAGCAACTCCGATACCCGCATGCCGGTATCAAACGAATCATCGTAATGAAAACGCAAATCAGAGATGTGCCGCAAACGCATCCTTTTGGCTAATTGATGCCGAATGACAGGCGACAATTCGTTAAGCAATTTAACGTTGGCTTTTTTTCCCTGTTCATCGGCATTCAATACCGTGACATACACTTTTGCCACAGCAAGGTCTTTAGTGACTACAACCTCATTAATAGTAATAAATCCCAGCCTGGAATCATCGATGTCACGCTGCAAGACCAAAGAAAGCTCTTTTTGCATCTGTGATGAAACACGGGCATTACGACCGAATTCTCTTGCCATAAGGTTTACAGTTCCCGTTTAACTTCGATGCGTTCAAAAACTTCGATCTGATCGCCGGGTTGTACGTCGTTGTAATTTTTTACCCCGATACCGCACTCCATGCCCATCTTGACCTCGGCCGCATCATCTTTGAAGCGACGCAAAGATTCCAGCTGTCCTTCATAAATCACTACGTTCTCACGCAGTACCCGGATAGGCAGATTTCTCTTCACAAAACCGTCAACAACCATACAACCGGCAACCGCACCGAATTTTGGCGATTTAAAGACATCGCGCACTTCGGCAAGACCGACAATCTGTTCTCTAATTTCAGGCGCCAACATGCCGCTGATGGCTTTTTTAACCTCATCAATCGCTTCATAAATGATGCTGTAGTAATGCAGGTCGATGCCTTTTTCTTCGATCAGTTTGCGTGCAGTGGTATCGGCTCGGACATTAAAGCCCATCAGAATCGCACCGGAAGCCAAGGCCAAATTCGCATCGCCTTCATTAATGCCGCCCACGCCGCCAAAAACAACTTTAACTTCGACTTCGTCATTAGACAAGCCGATTAAGGAGCTACGCAACGCTTCCAAACTGCCCTGTACATCCGTCTTAAGCACCAGATTGACGCTGGCAATTTCACCGGTAGCCATTCTGGAGAATACTTCATCCAGTTTAGAGGCGTGTTGCACGGCATGCCGGGACAGCTTCATGCGGTCTTCACGATGCTTAGCCAAATCTTTGGCAATACGTTCGTTTTGGACAACCAGAAATTCATCACCGGCATTTGGTGTACCCGAAAGCCCTAGAATCTCAACCGGCGCACAAGGGCCAGCCTCTTTAATGGTTTTTCCGTTCTCGTTAAACATGGCTCGAACCCGACCATATTCATGACCGCACAACACCATCTGACCGCTTTCCAACGTACCTTTTTGAATCAATACCGTTGCCACGACCCCACGACCTTTATCCAATCGTGATTCAATAACAATACCTGATGCCGGGCCTTCAACAGGCGCTTTCAGTTCAAGAATTTCAGTTTGTACAATCAAGGCTTCGATTAACTCATCGATGCCTTCACCGGTTTTCGCCGAAATTTTAAGGAACTGCACATCGCCGCCCCACTCTTCAGCGAGAACGTTCAAGGTTGACAGCTCCTGCATCACTTTGTCAGGATTAGCAGCGGGCTTATCGATCTTATTCATCGCCACAATAATCGGCACATTGGCTGCTCTGGCGTGTTCGACCGCTTCCCTTGTTTGCGGCATAACGCCGTCATCCGCTGCAACCACCACAATCACCACGTCGGTAACGTCGGCGCCTCGGGCACGCATGGCGGTAAATGCCGCGTGACCCGGTGTGTCTAAAAAGGTGACTGAGCCGTGATCGGTTTTTACCTGATAGGCGCCGATATGCTGGGTAATACCGCCCGCTTCACCGGCAGCAACACGGGTTTTACGGATGTAATCCAACAGCGAGGTTTTACCGTGATCGACATGTCCCATGATGGTAACAATAGGCGCTCGCGGTAATGCCACACGATTATCTTCTTCTTGCGCCTCAGCCAGCATTTCCTGCTCAAGATCGTCATCACTCTGCATAATCGCTTTGTGACCCATTTCTTCAACTAAAATTGCTGCTGTTTCTTGATCTATGCTTTGATTAATAGTCGCCATAATGCCGAGTTTCATCAAGTGTTTAATGACCATCGCGGCTTTAACACTCATTTTTTGAGCAAGATCAGACACCATAATCATTTCAGGTATACTGACTTCTTTTACGACAGGTTCAACCGGCATTTCAAATTGATGCTTGCCATCAGACTTCACGCTGACGCGTTCAGCTTTCTTACCTTTTTTCTTCGGTCTTTTGGCATCTCTGCCACCTGCTCCAGCACGCGCACTTTCTTCTTGTTTCTTTCTATGCAGTATTTCCTGCTTGGCTGAAGCTTGCTGCCTTACTTTGTCAGCATTTCTTTTGATGGACTCCTCAAGTCGAGCGTCTTTTTCCTGCTGCTTTTTTCTGGCTTCAGCCGCTTCTTTATTTTTAGCCAATTGATCCTGGTTAACTTTCTGTTCTTCCTTCGGCTGCACGGAAGCAAGAGGTTGAGTAATGTCGGGAGCAGTGGAGCGGTGTGACGAAACGGGCAATATTTCAGTCTTTTCTTCGACTGACAGGGATGGCGAAAGTGTCGCAACGGGTAGAGAACCGGCGCGACCGCCTTCAGGCGCGCTAGCGACTTCAGGCTTAACTACTTCGACAGCGGGTTTAACTGCCGACTCAACGACAAGATCTTCTTTCTTTTCTTCCAAAACGACTTTTTCTGCCTTTATCTGCGCTTCAATTTCAGGAACATTTTCAGTTTGCTGTACAACCTGTTCTTTAGTTTGCTTGGCTAACTCCAAGTTCCTTTGTTCATCGGATTCTACTACTTCACTGCGTTTTATGTAAGTTTTCTGCTTTCGAACTTCAACGCTAATCGTTTTGGTAGTACTGCCTGGTACGCTGGACTGTTTAAGTTCACTCACGGTTCTACGTTTTAAAGTCACCCGTTTCAGTGAACCATCAACCTCGCCTTCGTTCTTACCATGGCGTTTGCGCAAATGCGCAAGCAACTGCATCTTTTCATCTTCATTGATCACATCATCAGGGGCACTGGCAGATAATCCTGCTTCTTTCAGTTGCTCTAATAATCGTTCCAAAGGTATTTTTACTACCTCAGCTAATTGTCGTACTGTTTTATTACTCATTTCATACCCCTTACCTACTCGCCTGTTCCTCAGCAAACCAAGGCTCACGCGCCTTCATAATCAACTTTGCCGCCCGATCTTCGTTCATTCCTGCAAAACCCAACAAATCATCTACCGCCTGCTCTGCCAAATCATCCATCGTAATAATGCCATGACTTGCCATATCATAAGCCAAATCCCTGTTCATGCCTTCCATTTCCAACAAATCCTGTGCAGGTTCCGCTGTTTCTATGACTTCTTCAGCCGCAATAGCATTAATCAGTAATGCATCCTTAGCCCGGCTTCTAAGCGCATTAACAAGATCTTCATCAAAGCCTTCAATTTCCAGCATTTCACTAACCGGAACATAGGCGATTTCTTCAACCGTATTAAAACCCTCTTCAACCAGAATCAAGGCAATATCTTCATCAACACCCAGCTGATCGACAAATAATTGTTTTATCTTATCGGCCTCGGCTTCACTGTTTTCTTCTGCCTTAGAGGCATCGATGACATTCAGCTCCCAACCCGTCAATTGAGTCGCAAGACGTACATTTTGTCCGCCGCGACCGATAGCCTGAGACAGATTATCTGAACTGACCGCCAAATCCATACTGTGTTTGTCTTCATCGACAACAATAGACTGGATTTCAGCCGGTGACATCGCATTGATCACATATTGAGCATCACTTGCATTCCAAAGAATAATGTCAACGCGCTCTCCAGCCAGTTCATTTGAAACCGATTGCACTCTCGAGCCTCTCATGCCGACGCAAGCGCCGACAGGATCCAGTCTTGGATCATGACCTTTGACGGCAATCTTGGCTCTGGAACCGGGATCACGCGCCGCCCCCATCACTTCGATCAAACCTTCGCCCACCTCAGGCACTTCGAGACGGAATAAGGCAATCAGCAATTCCGGCGCAGTCCGACTAACAAACAATTGAGGACCGCGAGGTTCTGAGCGTACATCTTTCAGATAACCCCTAATTCTATCGCCAATACGAATAGCTTCACGAGGTATCATGTCTTCTTTGGCAATATAAGCTTCTACATGCCCACCCAAATCCAAATAAACACAGCCCTTTTCAATACGCTTTACGATACCGGTGATGAGTTCGCCTACGCGACTCTGATAGGCATCAACTATTTTCTTGCGTTCAGCTTCCCTGACCTTGTGAATAATAACCTGTTTGGCCGTCTGTGCAGCAATACGTCCGAAATCGACAGATTCAATTTCCTCTTCAACCAAATCACCGACCTGGACATCAGAATTATCGAATCTGGCGACTTCTAATAAAACTTGCGTTTCAGGAAACTCGACATCGCCATCAATTTGATCATTGGCATCAACAACTTCCCATATTCTATAGGTAACGTAATCCCCGGTTTTCCTGTCAATACTAACACGAGCTTTAATTTGATTTACGTGACGCTTGATTGTAGCCGCTTCTAATGCTGACTCTATAGCCTGAAAAACAATCTCTTTTTCAATATCCTTTTCATTAGAAAAAACATCTACCACCAACAAAATTTCTTTATTTGCCACTGCGCCCTCCTTTTTCAATTAAATACTCAGGAACCAAACGCGCTTTACTCATCGCGATAAATGGAACCTCAAAAATCTGATCGCCTTCTTGAAGTGAAATCGCATCACCTTCAACTTTTACTATCAGGCCTGTAATTTTTCTACGGCCATCTATGGCTTTAAATAAATTTACCAACACCCTACTGCCAATATATCGTTCAAACTGGCTTACTTTAAAGAAAGGTCGGTCTGCACCCGGCGAAGAAACCTCCAAATGATAGTTGCCTAATATGGGATCTTCCACGTCCATAGCCCCACTGATTTGGTGGCTAACTTTAGTGCAGTCTTCAACCAAAATCCCGTTTTCACTATCAATATAGATTCTTAACAGACCATGTTTAGGGTGAGGATTATATTCAATGCCTACGCATTCATAACCTAAACCTTCAACAATTGGCTCAATTAGGTCAACCAAATGTTCAGGAGCCTGCTTCATCTTTTCCTCACTTACTTTCGCACAAAAAAAAAGAGCCGTCGGCTCTTCCATTAACAATCAACTATGAGCCTTTAAATCACTAAAGGCCAGAAAACAAAAAACCCCAAAATGGGGTTTTTTGAAACCAATCCTTGCGTCACACTAACTCCTGCATCCGTGCAGTTTTATATGGTAGCGGGGGCAGGATTTGAACCTACGACCTTCGGGTTATGAGCCCGACGAGCTACCAAGCTGCTCCACCCCGCGATTGATTTGGCTATTATAGGGTATTCTCAGTATTTAGCAACCTATTTATCAATCTATTTATCAGCTACGCTAAAATTCGCTACTACCAGACTCATTACATACCCTCTGCATCAATTTTAGAGACGACAACATTATAATTTCAATCAACTTGAATACCCAATACAGCTTTTTTTTCAAGCGCATAAGCATTTAATGCGTCAATAATACCGATATTTGTATTTTCGTCACTGCGCAACTCTTTCAGGCGACTAAAATAATCATCAAGCAAAATACCAGAACCCGCTTGACGACCGGTTAACCGCTTAACACAAAACGCATCCCACCTTAACTGCTCATCACCAGTCAAAGTGTCCGGATAATTTCTGGCCCGGTATCGAAACAGCATTTCCGGCAATCGGCTATCAATAAAGTTAAATGTTGCTTTGGCTAATTGCTCAGGCAGCATACCTCTAATTTTAGCCATTTGTTTTTTATCGTTTTCAGTGAAAAAACCGCCGCTGTAAATTTCCAGATCGGGATCGGAATCTTGCTCGGCGTAAGTATGGCCGCTAAACACTGCCGCCAACTTTTCAGCCAAGCCGACAGCAGCTTTAATCCTATCGCTATTGGCATAGCATAACGCCAAATCGATTGCCAGTCGCTGCGCGTCATCCGGTCTAATAACAGACACAGGTGCTAAAACAGGACATTTGTTGATATGCACGGTTTTTAACGGGATTCTTGCCACACCTTCCGGCAAATCAGCCGCTGCGGTGAAGATTCTCCGCTGAATTTCTTCCACCGATAATCTAAGCATCGGCTCCGGGTCGACCGACAGGTCATAAACGATAATACCGTTGGTGTTAGTAGGATGTTTGCAAACCGGCAGCACGACAGCCAGGCAATTTTTAGCGGCGGGATATTTACCTGAAATATGCACTACCGGCTTAAAACTGCCCAACTGAAGCAAGTTAAGCGCCTCGGCTTTAACCCGATGTTGCAACAAAAATTGATAGAGCCTGGGCTGAACCTGCTTGACCAGCTTAGCGATTGCCAGGGTAGCATAGACATCGGAAAGCGCATCATGCGCCGCCTCATGAGCTATGTTATTGTCACGAGTCAGTTGATCCAACCTGAAACTGGATCCGCCCTCCTCGTTAACCGGCCAGACGATACCTTCAGGACGCAAGGCTTTAGCCGCCCTGACCACATCGATTAAATCCCAACGCGAACTGCCGTTTTGCCATTCCCTTGCATAGGGATCATAAAAATTACGATAGAGACAGTTCCGGGTGACCTCATCATCAAAACGAAGACTGTTGTAACCCAGGGTACAGGTATTCGGCTGAGCTAATTGCTCGTGAATTAGGCGAATAAATTCGGCTTCGCAAACGCCTTTTTGCTCAGCGAGTTGCGGGGTAATCCCTGTAATTAAACAGGCATCAGGGTGAGGAAGGCAGTCTGCCGCCGGTTTGCAGTAAACGACTAAAGGATCGCCTACGATATTGAAATCAAAATCGGTTCTAATTCCGGCAAATTGAACGGCCCTGTCTCTTCTGGGATCGGTACCGAATGTTTCGTAATCATGCCAATAAAAGGTTTGCGTAGCGCTCATTACTTTCAACCGTTATCGGTGATGGAACCAAAGGTAGGCACTCGCAATTGCTCCTACATCCTTATAGCCGCAGGAGCAGGAGCAGTTACAATTCTTAATGACTTGAAGCCAAAGCCCTTAGGACATCGGTGCGACTGACGATCCCGACCAGCTCATTATCCTGAAAAACCGGAAAACTCCTGACAGTAGTCTGCTGGAACTTCTCAGCCAAATCCACGATACTGGATTCAGCATCAACACTGATGACCTCTGAACTCATATAATCGCCAACCTTGCCACTCATACTTTGGTTGTAAACAGTCTCTAAAACAATTCTCATGACATCCTTTTCAGAAAACATGCCCAGCAAACGCCCCTGCTGATCAACAACCGGAGCACTGGTGATTTTATGATCCAGTAATAATTTTACGGCATCGATCACCCCGGCATCCAGAGTAAGCGTAACCAATCTTTTCGACATATAATTTGCGATAGTAATTTTCGCCAGCATAATGAACTCCTGCTTATTGTTATTATTGTAAAATTCCGGTCGGATCGCCTCGGCAATAACTGCGGCATTGCGTTACCTCTTGCATAACCCACAGGGACGAGGGAAATGCAGATCTTGCATGGAGCAAAAATCTGTCCGTACAGCCGTAAAACACCTACTCTCGATAGCTTTGGCGCAATCCAATGATGAAAGCTGCTAGCCTTGATTCAAATTAGCTTCCAATTTCTTTCTTTTATCACATTTTTCCACACAAATACAATTTGCGTTGTTTGCCGCACCGCCACATGAACCTTTAATAGCGCGTCTTCCGAAAATCACACCTATCGCCATAATGGCAATAACAAAAGCCATAAACACAAAAGTCACTAAAAAATAAGTCATGGTAACACCTCGTAAAATTTATAAAGGCCTACAATAAAAAACGAGGAGTGGGCTTAGCCGCACTCCTCGTGTAGGTTAAGTTAGCGTAAAAACCTAAGCTTCTTATCCGCCAAAGTCATCTAAGAAGATATTTTCCGGCTCTACGCCATTATCCAACAACATCTTGATCACCGCTGAGTTCATCATCGGCGGCCCACACATGTAGAACTCGCAATCCTCTGGGGCAGGATGATTCTTAATGTATTCTTCGAAAAGAACATTATGAATAAAACCGGTATAACCCGTCCAGTTATCTTCCGGCAACGGATCAGACAAGGCAACATGCCAGTCGAAATTGTCATTTTCCTTAGCCAGCATATCGAAATCTTCGACATAGAACATTTCGCGTTTACTACGAGCACCATACCAGAAGCTCATTTTACGCTTGGATTTAAGCCTGCGTAATTGATCGAAGATATGCGAACGCATCGGTGCCATACCGGCACCACCACCGACAAAAACCATTTCATTTTCGGTATCTTTAGCGTAAAACTCGCCATAAGGCCCTGAAATAGTACATTTATCGCCCGGCTTCAGATTGAAGATATAGGAAGACATAATACCTGGCGGTACGCTATCCGGTGCACCGGGAGGCGGTGTCGCAATACGCACGTTCAACATAATTTCTTTTTCTTCAGGATAACTCGCCATCGAATAAGCGCGTAACGTCGACTCTTTTACGTCAGAAACAAAACGCCATAAGTTAAACTTATCCCAATCATCACGGAATTTTTCTTCAACGTTAAAATCACTGTATTTGGAAACATGCGACGGACATTCAATCTGAATGTAACCACCCGCCCGATAGTTTATTTCCTCGCCTTTCGGTAAATCCAGTACCAGTTCCTTAATAAAAGTAGCAACGTTATGGTTTGATTTAACCGTACACTCCCATTTTTTAACACCGAAGACATCGTCTTCGACTTCAATGTTCATGTCATGTTTAACCGAAACCTGACAAGAAAGACGCTCACCGTGAGCCGCTTCCCTTTTACTGATATGACTTAATTCAGTCGGTAAAATTTCACCGCCGCCTGAATGCACTTTTACCTTGCATTGCCCACAAGTACCGCCGCCGCCACAGGCTGACGAAACAAATAAACCATTATCGGATAAAGCCGTTAGTAGTTTTGACCCTGCAGGCACATGAATTTTCTTTTCATTATTGATCAGGATCTCAACATCTCCTTCAGCGACCAACTTGCTTTTAGCACCGATGATAACGAATACCAGTGCTATAACAAAAGCCGTGAAAATAATGATCCCTAATAGAATTTCCAGCATTACGCTACCTTTTTAAAGTTGGATTCCAGAGAAAGCCATGAAGCCAAGCGACATCAGACCCGCAGTAATAAAAGTAATGCCCAGACCTTGTAAACCGGCGGGAATATCACTGTATTTGAGTTTTTCACGTACGCCTGCCATAACGGTAATAGCTAGCGCCCAACCTAGACCACTGCCCACACCGTAAGTGACACTTTCCCCGAAATTATAGTCCCGCTCAATCATAAACAAACTACCGCCAAGAATCGCGCAGTTTACCGTGATTAAAGGCAGAAACACGCCTAAAGCATGATACAAAGCCGGAAAGAATTTATCCAAAATCATTTCCAGAATTTGCACTAAAGCCGCAATCATACCAATACAGCTTAACAGCGCTAAAAAGCTCAAATCCACGCCGGTAATGCCCATCCAGGACAGCGCATCTTCTTTTAACAACGTGTGGTAAATAATATTATTAGCAGGAACCGTAATGGTTTGCACCACCATAACGGCAACACCTAAACCCATCGCTGTCGAGATTTTCTTGGAAACCGCAATAAAGGTACACATCCCCAAAAAGAAGGAAAGCGCAAGGTTTTCAATAAAGACAGCCTTAACAAATAAACTGATATAAGCTTCCATTAGTGATGCCCTCCTTCACCATGAGAAATCGACAAAATTTTAAAATCCGCTTTTTCAACTTGATTGGGTTTCCATTGGCGCACAGACCAGATAATCAAGCCAATAATAAAGAAAGCACTAGGTGGCAATAACATCAAACCATTAGGATCATACCAACCGCCATCTTTCGTTAGAGGAAAAATCTCAAAGCCCAATAATTTACCGGAACCTAAAGTCTCTCTAAAAAATGCGACGATAATCAATATCAAGCTATAACCCAAACCATTACCGATACCGTCCATAAAGCTTTCCAAAGGCGGATTTTTCATCGCATAAGCTTCAGCGCGTCCCATCACGATACAGTTGGTAATAATCAAACCCACGAATACCGACAACTGCTTACTGATTTCATAAGCAAAGGCTTTCAAAATCTGATCTACCACGATAACCAACGAGGCAATAATAGTCATCTGCACGATGATCCGTATACTGCCGGGAATATGGTTTCGAATCGAACTGATTGCCGCACTGGAAAATGCAGTTACCAAGGTCAACGCCAGCGCCATAATCAGCGAGGTCGACATTTGCGACGTAACCGCCAAGGCCGAACAAATACCCAAAACTTGTAAAGTAATCGGGTTATCATTGACTAGCGGAGCTGTTAATACTTTTTTTGTTTCATCAGTTAAAATTTCACTCATGATTAAACTCCTTTATCCGTTCTTACTTTAGCTAAATACGGGGCAAAACCTTCTTTGCTCATCCAGTATTTGACCAGATTACTGACGCCGGTACTGGTCAACGTTGCACCCGCAAGACCATCAACCTGATATTGCGAACCCGCTTTAGTGCTATCAACCACGCCTTTAATCAAGCTTAACGCTGGCTCACTCATGTCGGTGCTGGCTTCGGAATAGACTTTTTTGCCTTTCCATAGCGCACGCCAGTTAGGATTAACCACTTCGCCACCCAGTCCCGGCGTTTCGGCCTGATCGTAAAAGTTGATGCTTTGTACAGTTTGCCCATCAGGATCTACTGACAGAAAACCATATAACGTAGACCATAAACCATAACCACTGACTGGAAGGATAATTGATTTAATCGCGCCAGCCTCTTTGACCAAAAAGACTTTCGCAAATTTAGCCTTTACCCTGATGTGAGCAATATCTTTATCTTTTGGAATAGCGATGCTTAAAGCCGGATCTTTTGCCGCTTTACGTTGATCGTATTCGGCGACATTCATATCCTCAACATAGTCACCCGTTTCCAGATTGACGATTTTAGCTTCAATTTTTTCCGCAAAAGCCGAATCAATATCACTACCTTCCTGAAGCAAACCCGCCACATCAAGAATGTTCTTTTTCATGTCCAATTTTTTGTTATGAACTTGAAGTGGTTTTAAAGCAACCGCAGAAAATGAAACAAGAACCGCACAAACCAGACAAAGCGCAACCGCAATAGCAATCGTTTTTTCCAAACTATCATTGCCTAAGGCAAGGATTTTATCCTTGTAAACTTTGAACTTTTGGTAATGCTCGCAATTATCCAATGCGCTGCAAATTTTATTGAATTGTTCGCACTTAAGCATGACGTTTCATCCTTCTTCTGATATTGGCCTGAATGACAAAATAATCAATCGTAGGCGCAAACATATTGGAAAACAGAATTGCCAGCATAATGCCTTCCGGGAATGCCGGATTAACAACCCTGATTAACACTGTCATAATCCCGACTAATGCCCCAAATACCCAGCGACCGGTATCGGTCATTGCTGCACTAACTGGGTCAGTTGCCATATAAACCATACCGAAAGCAAAACCGCCCATCGTCAAATGCCAGTACCAAGGCAACGCAAACATGTGATTGGTGTCACTGCCGATGATGTTGAACAATAACGAAGTCAATACCATGCCGGCAAATACGCCGCCCATCACGCGGTACGATGCAACTTTGGTGTACAGCAGGAAAGCCGCACCAATCAGAATTGCCAGCGTTGATGTTTCACCCAAACAGCCCGGTTCAAAACCGAAAAAGGTTTGCATCCAGCTGTAATTTGCCGAGTAAACCGCTTCAAGACCGCCAGTTGCGGCCAAACCTAATGGTGTCGCTGCAGTATAACCATCAACGGCAACCCATACCGAATCGCCCGAAATAGATGCCGGATAAGCGAAATATAAAAATGCCCGTCCAGTTAATGCCGGATTCAGGAAGTTTTTACCGGTACCGCCGAAGACTTCCTTGCCGATAACGATACCGAAAGAAATACCCAAAGCGACCTGCCATAAAGGCATATCGGGCGGCATAATCAAGGTGTACAACATTGAAGATACCAGAAAACCTTCATTCACTTCATGACCGCGAACGGTAGCGAACAAGACTTCCCACACACCGCCAACAGCCAGTGTCACTATATAAATAGGCAGAAAATACAACGCGCCGTGAACCATGTTGGAAAACGGATTCATGGTACTGTAGCCGAAGATCATCATCGGGATACTGCGCCAGCCTTGGGCTTTTTCCAGTCCCATCGCTTCCATGGCTAAATTGGCCTGATAACCGGTGTTATACCAAGCCATCAAAATACAAAAAAACGTCGCGATGACCACAAAAGTCATGGTTCGTTTCAGGTCATTGCCGTCACGAACATGGGTGGTGCCGCGCGTCACATCAGCCGGGGTATAGATGAACGTATCCACCATCTCGTAGAGACCGTAATACTTTTCAAACCGCCCACCTTTGGTGAAATGCGGTTCTATGCTGTCTAAAATATCTCTAGGCGACATTATCCTTCCTTCTCAATTTTAGTTAAATTCGCTCTCAGTACAGGAGCAAAATCATGTTTACCAGGATCCACAAACGTAAATAAGGCAACATCTTCCTCATCAAGCTCTAAACAGCCTAATAATTGAGCCTGATCCGTATCACCGACCACCAGCGCTTTTAACAGCGGTGTAGACAAAATATCCAGCGGCATAACTGCCTCATAAACCCCAACAGGAACAATCGCCCGGTTGCTGCCGTTTTTATCGGTTGTTAAGGGGAATTTACGATTCAACTTACGGTCAACGCTGGAGGTGTAAACATTAAGCGCTGAATATTTGTTTTTACCCGGAACAATCCAGCCGAACAATTCACGAGCGCGACCTTCTTGCAATACCGAAATCTGGTTGTTATAACAACCCAGAAAAGCGGCCCAATCTGCAGCCAGATGTCCATACAATACCGAACCTGAAATCACCCGATTTTCGACTCCCTCTAATTGACCCGCAACCAAATCATGGGTATTAGCGCCAACACGGGTACGAATCAACCGTGGTTTTTTAACAGTAGGCCCTGCCAATGACACTACGCGTTCAACATTGATTTTACCGGTGGTAAATAATGCGCCGATGGCTATTACCGCCTGATAATCCAGATGCCAGACAAATTTATTGATACTGACCGGATCTATTAAATGAATATGGGTGCTTGGCAGTCCTGCAGGATGCGGTCCTGAAAACTCGGCGGTGGTTACCGGTGCATTACCGGTGTTAATGTCAGCGTTGGTCGCCTTACAAACGTAAGTCTTACCCTCCGTCAACTTGGCAATAACCGCCAAACCATTGACGAAATCATCGCTACGCTCTTTAATGATAACCGCAGGATTTGCCGCTAACGGACTGGTGTCGATTGCAGTCACAAAAATAGAACGGGGCTTGCTGTCTACAGCAGGAATTTTGCCATAAGGACGGGTACGCAATACCGTCCACAATCCGGATGCCAACAGATTTTCTTTAACCTGCTCTGCCGATAAATCATTCAGTTCTGAAGCCTTGTATTTTGCAAATGACTCCGCTGCCGTTCCTTTCAGTTCGATAACAACAGACTGCAAAACCCGCTTAGCACCACGATTAATGGATTGCACGACACCCGCACCGGGTGAAGTAAACACAACCCCAGGATTCTTCTTGTCAGTAAACAGGACTTGGCCCAACTTGACCGTATCACCTTCACTGACCATCATGGTAGGCTTCATGCCTACATAATCCATCCCCAGAACAGCAACGGAGTTAACCTTATTGCCATCCTCAATAACTTGTTCGGGCTCTCCTGTAATAGGTAGATCCAAACCTTTTTTAATACTAAATTGCATAGTGTGAGCCTGCTCTCCAATCAAGTTGTTTGATCCCATCCTTTCATTTCAAGTACAAATAAAACAAGAGGCGCATTAAGACGTAAAAACGTGGCATTAGACCACAAAAACGAGGCATTCTCAAGACATATAGAATGTGCTGGCACAGGGACGTAGGGCTTGCTCTACTTGGCTTCGATTGTTATCCGAAAGCAACAGTCGAGCAGATTGCGCTATAAAAATCTTTCGGGCCTTTCGTGGACAGTGCTTAGCATCAGGTATAATTCAAACCATCATAGTAAACTTAAGTTGACTTTATCTTGACAAGATACTATCCGACTTAAAGCTTTCACATACCCGCCGCCGTAGCGCTGCGCAAACAGAGTATCTCGCAATGACCCAGAAAAAAACCAAACCGACCCCATCTGCGCGCTCGAAAAAGCCGCCTCGACAAAATAGCGACTTCCCTATAGTCGGCTTGGGCGCTTCCGCCGGCGGTCTGGAGGCCTTCGAGCAGTTCTTCCGCCATGCTCCACCCGATAGCGGCATGGCTTTCGTTCTGGTCTCGCATCTTGATCCCAGTCACGCCAGCATTCTCACAGAAATCCTGCAACGCATCACGACCATGCCGGTGGTGGAGGCGCAAGATCAAATGCAAGTTATGCCTAACCAAGTCTATGTAATTCCGCCCAACCGCGATATGACCATCTTCCACGGCGCGTTGCAACTGAGCATACCCGCAATGCCTCACGGTCAGCGTATGCCTATCGACGCATTTCTACGCTCGCTGGCTGAAGATCAGGCCGAAAAGGCCTGCGGTATCCTTTTCTCCGGCACCGGCACCGACGGTACCTTGGGATTACGCGCCATCCTCGGTGCCGGTGGCATCACCATCGCACAGGAACCGACTACTGCCAAATTCGACGGCATGCCAGTCAGCGCCATCCAGGCCGGCTATGTCACCCATATTTTGCCGGTGGAGAAAATGCCTGGGGTACTACTCTCCGGCATACACACACTGAGCCCACCCTTACCCCCGATTGCCTTAAGCGGCATCAATCGCATCCTGCAACAGTTACGCACCAGCACCGGTCACGATTTCTCACTCTACAAAAAAAGTACCATCACCCGCCGCATTCAGCGGCGCATGTCGCAAAACAACACCGAGGACACCGACAGCTATGCCCGCTTCCTCAAGGAGAATCCGTCTGAAATAAAGTCGCTATTCAAAGAACTACTGATCAATGTCACCAACTTCTTTCGCGATCAGGAGGCCTTTGTCGCGCTTAAGCAGGATATCCTGCCGACCCTGCTTGCGGACAAACCGGACAACTACATTTTCCGCGCCTGGGTGGCGGGTTGCGCTACCGGCGAAGAGGCCTATTCCATTGCGATAGTGTTGCGTGAACTCATAGATGAATACCGCTACGTGTTTGAAGTGCAGATATACAGCACCGACCTTGCCGAAGATACCATTACCACCGCCCGCGCCGGTTACTATCCGCCCAATATCGCGCAGGATGTTACGCCTGAACGACTGCGCCGGTTCTTCATTAAGGAAGACTCAGGCTATCGAGTGAAAAAAGAAATTCGTGAAATGGTAGTATTTGCCGTTCAGAACATCATCAAGGACCCGCCTTTTACCAAGCTCGATCTGCTCAGCTGTCGCAATCTGATGATTTATCTGGAACCAGAACTGCAAAACCGCCTCATCCCGGCCTTTCACTACGCACTCAAGCCGGGCGGCGTACTATTTCTGTCACCATCGGAGGGTATCGGCAACCATACCGAACTGTTTACGCCGCTCAACCGCAAATGGAAGTTCTATCGCGCCATTCCCACTACCGCCTCAGCCCGCACCATGTTGACCAGCAATTTGAACTGGACTACCGAACTGACATACAAATCGCCGGAAGACATCATAAAGACCGCCAAAGAAACAAACATCGCCGAACTGACCCGGCGCATGCTACTGCAATTCTATGCCCCCACCTCGGTAGTCACGGATCTCAAAGGCAACATCCTCTACGTCTATGGCGAGACCGGAAAATACCTGCGCCCGGCGCCAGGCCATGCCACTCTCAACATGATCGATATGGCGCGGGAAGGTCTGCAACTGGAATTACGCACGGCTATCCTGGCCGCTAACCAAGGCACACCGACCCTGAATCAGGAATTGTCGGTCAAGACCAATGGCGATTTTCACCCGGTGCAACTCAGCATAAGAAACCTGTCGAATCCGAATAATCACCAAAACCTGCTGCTGGTGAGCTTTCAAGATACGAATCACTCGGCATCGGAAAAGCCGGAGCGTATTAAACGCAAACGCACATCCAAACCAAATGAACCGCATCATATCGAGGAACTGGAGCGTGAACTGGCTTACACTAAAGAGAATCTTCAAGCCACCATCGAGGAACAATATGCCTCCAACGAGGAGCTAAAATGCACCAACGAAGAAATGCAATCCACCAATGAAGAGTTGCAGTCCACCAATGAAGAACTGGAGACCTCCAAAGAGGAGTTACAATCCATTAATGAAGAACTGGTTACCGTAAATTCCGAACTACAAGCCAAAATTGTCCAGTTGGCCGACATGCAAAACGACATGAAGAATCTACTCGACAATATCCACGTGGGCACCATCTTCCTCGACCAACAGCTTATCATCCGGCGTTTCACTCGCGATGCGACACAAATCTATCGCCTGGTTGCCTCGGATGTGGGCCGCGCGCTGAGCGACATCAAGCCAGAACTGGAGGGTAAAGACCTGCTGGACGACGCTCATACTGTACTCGATAATCTGACACCCATAGAGCGTGAAGTAAAAACGGTTAATGGCAATTGTTATCTGGCACGCATTCAGCCCTACCGGACATTGGAAAACATGATCGATGGCGTGGTGCTGACCTTCACCAACATCACCGAACGCAATCGGGCTATAGCGGTGCAGGAAGCGAGACTATTAGCCGAAAGCATCGTCGATACAGTGCGCGAGCCGCTTATTGTACTCAATGACGAATTGAAGGTCGTCACCGCCAGTCGCTCGTTTTACCAAAACTTTAAAGTGACTGCCGAAGAGACCGTAGGACGCCCACTCTACGAACTGAGCAAAGGTCAATGGAACATCTTAGCCTTGCGCGAGCTTCTGGAAACCGTCCTGTCGCACAATCAGGCTTTTGAAGACTATCAGGTAGATTATCATTTTCCCACCATGGGTCACCGCAAATTGCAACTCAATGCCCGCAGCATCATCGGCCGAACCGGAGAACCGCAATTGATCCTGCTGGCGATAGAAAATATCGTCGACTAGGCATAGACAATCGCATTGCGTGGACTACCAATTTGAACGACCGCAAAACGGGCTTTGTATGACGACATAAGCTATCCAGCTTAACAGCAGAGCCCCTAAACTAGGTAATAGCACATATTGATTGAAAACACCGAACCCCTTACCCTAGACGCTTGAACTCTCCCTATCGAGCGACCCTAAATCACAGTGAGGAGTTTAGATGCCCAACAAATCCAACAACAAGCAGGGAAAGCCACCTACCGAGGCAGAAGAAGATCTACTACACGAATTACGGATATACCAAATTGAACTGGAGATGCAAAACGAAGACTTACGGGCACACCAGATCGAACTGGAAATGCAAAATGAGGAGTTACTGCGCGCCCGTACCGCTCTGGAAGCATCCCGTAGCCGCTACCTTAACCTCTATGAATTTGCTCCCGTTGGCTACCTTACCCTCAACTCCGAGGGTGAAGTTATCGAGATCAATCTTACTGCTGCCACGCTACTCGGCGAGGAGCAAAACAATCTGCTAAACCGTTATTTTGTCGACTTGATCGCGCCAGAAGACTGCGACCGCTGGTATCTTCTACTACAAAACCTGCTACAGCACGAAGGCGAGAAAAAAAACATCGAACTAATGCTGAAACGCGGCGATAGTGACTTTCATGCTCGGCTGGACTACTTGTCGGTAGTGGACGAAGACCAAACATTATTACGTCGCATCACACTCACAGACATATCCGAAAGCAAGCATGCTGAACAAGAATTACGCATCGCCGCTGTAGCGTTCGAGGCTCAAGAAGGCATCATGATCACCAATGCCAACAAAGTAATTTTGCGTGTCAACCAGGCATTTACCGACATCACCGGTTACAGTGCCGAAGAACTCGTAGGTCAGACGCCCCACTTATTCAACTCAGGACGTCACAATGCAGCCTTTTACGCCGAGATGTGGGAGCGCGTTAACCACACCGGATCCTGGCAAGGCGAAATCTGGGACCGACGCAAAAATGGTGATATTTATCCCAAATGGGTAACTATCACTGCAGTGAAAGACAGCAATGGAGTTGTCAGCCACTATGTGGGTTTACATACCGACATCTCTGCACGCAAGGCCTCAGAGGAAGAAATAAAACAACTAGCTTACTACGACCCACTGACCGCATTGCCGAACCGAAGACTGCTTCTCGACAGACTACAACAAGCACTGGCGACCAGTTCGCGCAATAATAAATACGGCGCCTTGCTATTCATTGACCTGGATAATTTTAAGTCCCTTAATGACAATCTGGGGCATGATATGGGGGATGTATTATTACAACAGGTCGCACAGCGCCTTATTGCCTGTGTGCGAGAAGGCGATACCGTGTCTCGCCAAGGTGGTGACGAGTTTGTGGTCATGCTGGAAGAACTGGGCGATCATGCTGAAGAAGCCGCAGCCAAAACCAAAACCATAGGCGAAAAAATCATTACCTCGCTCAATCAACCCTACCAACTCAGCCATCACGAATATCAAAACACCCCGAGCATTGGCATCACCTTGTTCATCAATCATCAGCATAGTATTAATACACTACTGAAACGGGCAGATATCGCCATGTATGGAGCCAAGGCAGCAGGCCGAAACACCCTGCGCTTCTTCGATCAGGACATGTACGAGGCGGTTATGGCGCGTGCTGCTCTGGAAGCGGACTTGCGCTTTGCGCTGGCAAAAAATCAATTCCAGCTTTATTTTCAGCGGCAAGTGCGCAACGGCAAAATCATTGGTGCCGAAGTGCTATTACGCTGGAAACATCCTGAACGCGGCTTTATAGCACCACTTGAATTCATTCCACTGGCCGAAGAAATTGGACTCCTCATTCCTATTGGACAATGGGTACTGGAAAATGCCTGCGTCCAACTTAAACGATGGCAAGATCATCAGCAAACACGGCATTTACAGCTTGCCGTTAATATCAGCGCACGTCAGTTCCACCAATCTGATTTTACCGAGCAAGTCTGCGCCATGCTGAAAAAAAACGTCATTAAAGCGGATCGACTCAAACTCGAATTCACCGAAAGCCTGGTATTCGACAACATCGACGACACCATTGCCAAAATGCAAGCGCTCAAAAAAATCGGCGTGAGCTTCTCGATGGACGATTTTGGTACCGGTTATTCATCACTCATCTACCTGACGCAATTGCCATTCGATCAATTGAAAATCGATCAATCTTTCGTCAACAACATTGGGATCAAACCTGTCGATACGGTGATCGTGCAGACCATCATCGGCATGGCCAACAACTTGGGAATGGACATCATTGCCGAGGGCGTAGAAACCCAAGAACAACGCACATTTCTTGAGCTTCACGGCTGCCATACCTACCAAGGCCATTTGATAGGCAAAGCAATGCCGCTAGCGGAGTTTGAGCGTTTTTTTGGGCTTTGAATTTCGTGTTCTTTGTATTCTTAAACAATGACTACCAGGTGACTTTTAGAACGGAATATCGTCATCAAAATCATCATAATGTGGCGGCGCAGACGGCATCGATGAGCCGGAATCATTTTTTGGTGCCGTTTGCTTGGCTTGATTGGACGGTCTTGATGAAGATGAAGGTGCAGAATATCCGCCCTGCGACTGATCACCACCAAATTCGGCGGTACCGCCGCTACCGCTACGACTGTCCAGCATGTTCATGCTGTCGGCAACGATTTCAGTACTATAACGATCCTGACCGTCTTGACCCTGCCATTTCTGTGTGCGAATACGGCCTTCAACATAGGCTTGACTGCCTTTTTTTAAATATTCACCGGCGATTTCAGCCAAACGATTAAAAAATACCACACGATGCCATTCGGTCTCTTCTTTACGCTCCCCTGTTTGCTTATCTTTCCAGCGCCTGGACGTCGCCAGACGAATGGTCGCAACGGCACTGCCACTAGGCAAATAACGCACCTCAGGATCGGCACCTAACCTTCCTATTAACATCACTTTATTCAACATCTATTTCTCCCATTGTTTTTGCAGATTTTATCAAGTTAAGTATTGACGTACTGTGTAATCAAACCCTGCAACTTATCTTTATCCAACTGCTGATTATCAACTTTTAGGTAAGCCAAAGCCTCGTCATAATGCAATGTGATTTCTTCTACACCGCTGAGTTTACCCATTTCGGCAATAAACTCATTGGCATCCGGTTCGCTGAGCTTTTCCAGCGATATCAGCAGATTTGCCACATAACGGGGAGACTTCATCCACAAAGACACTAATAACCAGCTGAACGCGGCAGCGGCGGAAAATAAAAACACCGCTGTAACCCCGAATACGCCGTTAAACCAACCGCCCACTAAGCCGCCTATAAACAGACCCAAAAACTGAGAGCTTGAATAAGCGCCCATAGCCGTGCCTTTTAAATCGGCTGGCGCGGTCTTCGATATTAAGGAAGGCAGTGTCGCTTCCAGCAGGTTAAAGCCGCAAAAAAACAGCCACAAGAACGCTATAATTCCGATCAAGCTTTGATGCATGAACGACAATCCCAGTTCAGCCACCATTACCACCGCAATCGCACCGATAAACACTTGTTTCATCTTACGTTTTTTTTCTGCCAGGATCACGAACGGCACAGCAAACGCCATCGAAATAACAAAAACCGGCAAATAAACCTTCCACTCGCCCCCGGCCAACAACCCCGCATCTCTCATCAACGAAGGCACAACAACAAAGATAGCCATTAAAATCATATGCAAGGTAAAAATCCCGTAATTCAGGCGCAATAAATCCGGATTTTTCAATACATGCATAGTTTCTTCGGGAACGAACTCAGCATCCCGATGCAGTTTAGTCTGATGAGGATCGGGGACGATAAAAATTATCGCTATAATAGCCAATGCAGTGAGCACCGCCGTTACCGCAAAAACGCTTTGCACACCGCCGAATCCTGAAATAACAGGCCCGGCTATGATGCCGACACCAAATGACGCTCCGATACTAATCCCGATAATCGCCATGGCTTTGGTGCGATGAACTTCCTGAGTCAAATCGGCCACCAAGGCCATGATAACGGCCGAAACCGCACCTGCGCCCTGAAAAGCCCTGCCCACCAAAACCCCGTAAATCGTCGTCGATAGCGCAGCGATAACGCTGCCGATCATAAATAGCACTAGGCCGATAATGATCATTTTTTTACGACCGAAGCGATCCGATAACAAGCCGAAAGGGATTTGCAACAGAACTTGAGGTAAGCCGTAAATACTCATAGCCAGTCCGATCAGCGCTGGCGTTGAGCCTTCCAACTGCTCGGCAAATAAAGATAACACCGGCAAAATCATAAACAACCCCAGCATTCGCAAAGCATAAATGCCTGCCAAAGACCAGGTAGCGCGTTTTTCCGATAAAGTCATCGAACTTGTAATGTCTTGCATTGTTGTCAAAACCAGCTTCTCCTTTTTGAACCAGAATTATCAAGAAAAATAAACGCAGCTGAGCGCAGGCTTTACAATCAACTGCAAATGCCGGACTAACCTAGTGGTTTATCTCATTATTTTAATGACGTCCATTATAACAAGCTTTATTTATAGGTTTCGCTCATTTGTGCTTGAGGTACTATTTAACTGAACAGTGCTATGATCTGGGTTATTAAGTGCAGCCAAGCAGCTTTAACATCAATAACTGAAATTTGACTGGCTCTAACCATTCCAATAATGCCGACCATAATCCAGAACACATTCAGCAAAGTATAAGCACTATCTTTCTTGAGTATCGAACACCAGGAAAGTATCACCGCATCTGCGGTATTAAAAGCCCACACAAACAGAAACGGACTTTCCGCGCCCAGCCAACTGACCAGAGAAAAACTGAAAATGCGCATAAGCACGCCCAGCATTTCGATAAACCGAATATATTTAAAAACGAATGAATTTAATGTGTTGATGAGCATTAGTTAAAGTCGGCCAGTGTCTACGCCGTTTGTGTTAATACGGCTTTGCTCGTATATTATACGGTTGTTTAAATTGCCGGAATTATTTAATGGATACGATCAGCATTCGTGGTGCCAGAACACATAACCTGAAAAATATCGATCTCGATCTGCCCAGAGACAAACTCATCGTCATCACCGGCCTTTCCGGCTCGGGCAAATCATCGCTGGCATTCGACACCATTTATGCCGAAGGACAGCGACGCTATGTAGAATCCCTTTCTACCTATGCCCGTCAGTTTCTAGCCATTATGGAAAAGCCCGATGTCGACCATATCGAAGGCCTGTCACCGGCTATTTCGATTGAACAAAAATCCACCTCGCACAACCCGCGTTCCACCGTCGGCACCATCACCGAAATCTACGATTATTTAAGACTGCTCTATGCCCGCGCCGGTACGCCGCGTTGCCCCGAACATCAGGCTTCGCTGGAAGCGCAAACGGTCAGCCAGATGGTTGATCATGTGCTGTCGCAGACCCCAGACCAGCGCTGGATGTTGCTGGCGCCGGTGGTCAATGACCGCAAGGGCGAGCATATCCAGTTGCTTGACGACCTGCGCGCCCAGGGCTTCATCCGCGCCCGGATTGACGGCACTGTATACGACCTGGATGAGCCGCCGGTACTGGATTTAAAAAAGAAACATACCATCGAGGTCATTGTCGACCGTTTCAAGATTCGCGACGACATCGCCTTGCGCTTATCCGAATCCTTCGAGACGGCTCTGCGCATCGCCGACGGTATCGCGATCGCCGCCTGCATTGATGACGACTGCAAGGATGCAGGAGGTAGAGCACCAACAGTAGGCGCTTTAGGCGACACAGGAGCAGTTACCGGCGCGACCGAGTTGATGTTTTCCGAGCGCTACGCCTGCCCTCAATGCGGCTACAGTCTGACCGAACTGGAACCGCGCATCTTCTCGTTTAACAATCCCAAAGGCGCATGCAGCAGTTGCGACGGCTTGGGCGTACGCCAGCATTTCGATCCCGAACTGATTATTCATAACCCCGACATCAGCCTTGCCGGGGGCGCGATTCGCGGCTGGGATCGACGCAATGCCTATTATTATCAAATTATCTGTTCGCTGGCTAAGCACTATAACTTCGACCCGGAAGCGCCGTTTTCGGAATTGTCCCAAGAAACTCAGGCGATTATTCTTTACGGCAGCGGCCCTGAAGTTATTGAATTCAAGTTTATGGTCGGAACCGGCTCGGTCAAAAAGAAACGCCATAGCTTTGAAGGCATTATTGCCAATATGGAACGGCGTTACCATGAGACCGATTCGCAAATGGTGCGCGATGAACTGGCTAAATATTTATCCCAAAAACCTTGTAACGTATGCGAGGGCGCTAGGCTGAACATTTCCGCCAGAAATGTGTTTGTTGAAGATTTGCCGATACACCATCTGACCCGTTTCCCGATCCGCAAGTCCCTGGACTTTTTTAAGCACCTGAACCTGCCTGGAAAACGCGGCGAAGTTGCCGCAAAAATCGTCAAGGAAATCCAGGAAAGACTGGAATTCCTGGTCAATGTAGGCCTCGACTATTTAACCCTGGATCGCAGTGCGGACACGCTTTCCGGCGGCGAAGCGCAACGTATCCGGCTTGCCAGCCAAATCGGCGCGGGCTTGGTCGGGGTGATGTACGTGCTGGATGAGCCGTCGATAGGCCTGCATCAACGCGACAACCAGCGCTTGCTGAACACCTTGTTCCGCCTGCGCGACCTGGGCAATACCGTGATCGTGGTCGAGCATGATGAGGATGCGATCCGTTCGGCGCAGCATATTGTCGATATAGGCCCCGGTGCGGGTGTCCATGGCGGACGCATCATTGCGCAAGGCACCCTGGAGGATATACTGAATAATGAAGACTCGTTAACCGGCCAATATTTATCGGGAAAAATCGGCATTACCATTCCCGAAACATTAACGCCGGCAGATAAAGACAAACAAATCACCATCCGCAATGCGCACGGCAATAATCTGAAAAATGTCGATATTGCCTTCCCTATCGGTTTGTTTACCTGCATCACCGGCGTATCCGGTTCCGGAAAATCGACGCTGATTAACGATACCTTGTACCGTCACGCGGCCCGGTTAATCAACCGTGCAGGAACTATTCCCGCGCCCTGTGACGCGATCGAAGGCCTGGAGCATTTCGATAAAGTCGTCGATATAGACCAAAGCCCGATAGGTCGCACACCGCGCTCGAATCCGGCGACCTATACCGGCCTGTTCACGCCGATACGCGAATTATTTTCGGCAACGCCCGAAGCGCGTTCGCGCGGCTATACGCCAGGAAGATTCAGCTTTAACGTCAAAGGCGGCCGCTGCGAAGCCTGCAAAGGCGATGGCGTGATCAAAGTCGAAATGCATTTTCTGCCGGATATATTCGTTCATTGCGATAACTGCAACGGCAAACGCTATAACCGGGAGACGCTGGAGATCCGCTATAAAGGCAAAACCATCCATCAGGTGCTGGACATGACCGTAGAAGATGCGGCCGAATTTTTCAGTCCGGTGCCGACGCTGGCCCGTAAATTACAAACTCTGGTTCAGGTAGGTTTAAGTTACATCACTCTGGGACAGAATGCGACCACGCTGTCCGGCGGCGAAGCGCAGCGGGTAAAACTCGCCAAAGAACTATCCAAACGCGACACCGGAAAAACCTTATACATACTGGATGAGCCGACCACCGGCCTGCATTTCCACGACATTAAGCAATTGTTGCATGTGTTGCATACCCTGCGCGATCACGGCAATACCGTCATCGTGATCGAACACAACCTGGATGTGATCAAAACCGCAGACTGGATCATCGATATGGGACCCGAAGGCGGCGATGGCGGCGGAACGCTGGTTGCAGAAGGCACGCCTAAACAGATTTCTGAAAATAAAGCCTCGCATACAGGGGAGTATTTGAAGCGGTTTTTTGAATAGCAGGAATATTTATAGGGTGTGGGCGCGAATAAATTCGCGCCCACGACAGTCAACCACAACCATTTCCGGCCTAACTTAAATCACTTCTTACATTCGACTCATCAACCCACTCATAAATCTCCGTCAAAGTGGTATCGCATTGACAGCAACTGGTACCGCAAGATGCCGTCAACGGCAGTTTGCGCACCTTGCCTTTGCTGATCCATTTGCCCAGCATACCTCGCAGGGCATCGGCATCCATGTCGAAATGGATGATTAAATCCGCCAACGCAATTCGGTGCTGCGCCCTTAAATAGTCTCTCAAATCAGACAGGATCATGTAAGGACTCCCTCCTATGTTTTACCTCTGTGACCTCAGCGTTTTTACCCAGTAGCCACAGGCCGAGCAATACTGCGGAAAAGGCAATGATTAGTCCGCTTATCCAGACCAGCGAATAATCTGGATGCTCACTATAGGTCATCGCTTGATAAAAAATCGTGGCGGTCATGTAGGCGATACCGGTCGTCCAGAACACCACAAACACAGTCCAGTTCATGTTGGTTTCCCGGTAAATTGCAGCGGTTGCCGCAACGCAAGGGGCATACAATAAGATAAATAATAAATAGGCGAAAGCCCCGGCCTTACCATCAAAACTTTGCTGCATGGCGGCAAAAGTACCGGCATTGACTTCCTGTTCACCGGCTGCCGCAGTCATATCGTCGACGTTGCCGATATTCAAACCCAATGGATCCAACAAATTATCGGCGACGTCGTGCAGGTTTTTAGGCACAGTTAAACAGGCGTCAATCAAAGCCTGTTGAAGATTGAACGGGGCTTTATCGGCAGCTGTTGTATCGGCCACCGCAAGCTGGCTGTATAAGGCATCCAGGGTTCCGACCACGGCCTCTTTGGCTAAAACGCCGGTAAATATACCGACCGTAGCAGGCCAATTGTCTTTTTCTATGCCCATCGGTTTAAACGCCGGTGTTAGGCTGCGACCAATCTCGCTTAATACCGATTTATTGCTGTTTTCCTGGCCGAATGAACCATCCGTACCCAGCGCATTAAGAAAGTTCAGTACCAGCACCATCGGTACAATAACTTTGCCTGCATTGAATAAAAACGACTTTAGTCTATCCCAGGTTCTGATAAAAACGCCGCGCACTGTCGGCATGTGATAAGCGGGCAATTCCATAATAAAGGGGGATGATTCCCCTTTAAATAAGGTGTGCCGCATGATTAAACCGGTTAACACCGCTATTGCAATGCCCAACAAATACAAACCGAACACCAGATTCTGGCCGCCAACCGGGAAAAATGCGGCGGCAAATAAGGCGTAAACCGGCAATCTGGCACCGCAAGACATGAACGGATTCATCAAGTTGGTCAATATCCGGTCACGTTGGTTTTCCAGAGTCCGCGTGGCCATAATCGCCGGGACATTACAGCCGAAACCGACGATCATCGGTACGAAAGATTTACCGGGCAAGCCGATCATGCGCATGAATCGGTCCATGACGAAAGCCGCCCTGGACATATAACCGGAGTCTTCCAGTGCCGACAGAAACATAAACAGGAAGCCGACAATCGGGATAAAGGTGGCAACTACCTGTATGCCGCCGCCCACGCCATTGGTGACTAATACGATCAGCCATTGCGGCACGTTCAGTTCGGTGAGCGTCAGACTTAGCGCGTCGATCAATAACGCGCCTACGGCTTGATCAAAAAAATCGACGAAAGCGCTGCCGATATTAATGGTAAACATGAACATCGCGTACATGACTAACAGAAAAATCGGGATACCCAGAAAGCGGTTTAAAACGATGTTGTCGATTTTATCGGTTGTGTGGCGAGTTACCTCGGTTAGCTTGCAGACTGCGCCATTGGTTAATTCATTGACGAATCCGTAACGGGCGTCGGCGGCGAGAATGTCGATTTCGTCATCGGTTTCGGTTTCTACCCGGCGCTGTAATTGCGCAACTGTTTGTAGGGGCGAATTTATTCGCCCTTGGGCGACCAAGGTCCCCCCTACAATCTGTTTGGCCAAGGTATCGTCTTCCAGCAAGCGAATAGCCAGCCAACGCAGGTCGCAGTTATGCTGCTGTGCGGCCTCAATCAACGACGGTGAAATGTCATTGATGGCTTGCTCCAGTTCGGGGATATAGCTGATTTTTACCGAAGGTATAGGCTTGGCGATAGCCGCGCTATTGATGGCCACTTTTAATGCGCCGATACCGTCCTTATTCGAGGCGCTAATCGGAATAACAGGACAACCCAATAGTCGCTCAAGAAAATCAATATCAATTTTGATGCCACGGTGTTTAACCGCATCCATCATATTAAGCACCAAAATCATCGGTACTCGCATTTCAATAAGTTGCGAGGTTAAGTAAAGATTTCGCTCTATATTTGATGCGTCAACAATATTAATAATCAAGTCGGCATTTTTGGATGCAACATAATCACGGGCGACTTTTTCATCTAAAGAAACCTGATCGTCGGCAGCTTCCAATGAATAGGTGCCGGGTAAATCGACTAATTCGATCACTTTAAGATCGAAACTGTATTCACCGGTTTTTTTCTCGACGGTAACGCCGGGCCAATTGCCCACATGCTGCCTGGCACCCGTTAATGCGTTAAATAGTGTGGTCTTGCCGCAATTCGGATTGCCGACTACGCCAACTGTAAAATCAGTTTTCATCAGAGTTTCTCTATCAATAATATTGCCGCTTCATCCTTACGCAGGGTTAATGAAAATCCACGCAACTTAATCTCAACCGGATCTCCCATCGGCGCAAAACGGGTGACGCTAAACTCGGTTCCCGGCGTCAAGCCCATAGCCAGCAAGCGTTTTCGATAAGCCTTTCCCGATGATTCAAAGCCAACGATTTTTCCCGAATCACCCACCGTCAGGTTTTTTAAGCTTATTGCCATAAAATAAGTATTAAAATAAAGTGCATTAAAATCAACCGCTCCAGGAGTTATCAACAATCATTCTCATTAAGATAACTATATCATATAACCGAATCATATAATCGGTATTTTCATAAAGAGTAAAAAAAGCTAGCATCAAGCAATTTCGTGCCGTTCCGACCTTAGAGACCGAGATATTTCTCTGATGCGGCCAAAGCTTTTTATGGGGCAGAAGGAGATAAGTTACGATAAAAGTCGGGTAGCGAAGCTAACGCTTCACCCTGTGTTAGACACAGAACGACGCTGTTATCAAGGTAAGCCGAAGATGATTGTGGCATCTGTTATGGGCGCGAATTTATTCGCACCCATAATGTATAAACTTAATGATGGTGACGGCTGCTTTAGTTTTTACTAAACCTAGGTTCTGTTGACGTTTCACCAGTCATGTAGAATTCACCATTTTGGCTGGAATGAACAGAATAGAATTAAGCGAT
>JAQSDX010000033.1 GCA_029946125.1 Candidatus Methylobacter titanis | reverse complement strand
CCTTGACCCCGGAAGAGCTGCGTATTATACAACGCCTTTTCATAAGGTCAAGCAGATATCTTAACTCGCGCAAATTTTCTTTTTCCTACCTGATAAACATGTTGAGTGCCTGTCGGAATCTCCATTTTTTGATCGGAAACCTTTTCTCCGTCAATTTTTACCGCGCCCTGTTTTATCATACGATTAGCTTCTGATGTGCTCTCCGTCAATCCGGCATCTTTCAATATATTCGCTATACAGTGACTTGCACCATCAATCTTTAATTCCAGCTCATCCATTTCATCAGGTATCGCGCCACGTTGAAATCTGGCTTCAAAGTTTTCTAAAGCTTTGACAGCTGCAGCAGCATCATGAAACCTTTCTATCATTTCCTGAGCCAACTTTACTTTATAATTCCTCGGATTGGCGCCTTGCTTACACTCCTCTGCCCATAACTCTATCTCAGTCATGGGACGAAAACTCAGCAGTTCAAAATAACGCCACATCAACTCATCTGATATGGACATGAGCTTGCCGAACATATCATCGGCAGAGTCAGCTATCCCAACATAATTATTGAGTGACTTGGACATTTTTTGCACGCCATCCAACCCCTCTAATATAGGCATAGTCATCACAACTTGAGGCTTTTGTCCAAAAGCCTCTTGCAACTGCCGTCCAACCAGCAAGTTAAACTTCTGATCCGTACCACCCAACTCCACATCCGCTTTCATCGCCACCGAATCGTAGCCTTGTATTAATGGGTACAAGAATTCATGTATCGCAATGGGCTGTCCACCCTTAAAGCGTTTGCTAAAATCATCTCGCTCCAGCATTCTGGCTACGGTATGTTTTGCTGCCAACTGAATTAAATCAGCAGGTGACATGGCGTTCATCCAACTTGAATTGAACATCACCAGCGTTTTAGTCGGATCCAGAATTTTAAATATCTGCTCTTCATAGGTTCTTGCATTATCAATCACCTCGTCTCGAGTCAATGGCTTACGCGTAACATTTTTCCCGGTTGGATCACCGATCATCCCGGTAAAATCGCCAATCAAGAACAATACCTCATGCCCGAGATCTTGAAACTGTTTCAATTTATTAATCAGTACAGTATGTCCCAAATGCAAATCAGGGGCAGTTGGGTCAAAACCCGCCTTAATGCGAAGAGGCCGCCCCTCTTCCAGCTTTTTAATTAATTCTTGCTTAATTAAAACCTCGTCAGTCCCTCTAAGTAGGTGTGCCAATACGTCCTCTTGCAATTTCCTTCTCCAACTATTTACAAATAGTTCATTATAGAATTAATAATCAACTCCCTGAATAAAAACTTTGCTTAGCCTAAAATTGGTAAAAACGCCTAAAACCACTTAGAATGAAACTATAAATTCATTAATTTTTATGATTTACGTAAATTTCAATTATTTAGCCTAGTGAAAAAAAAAATCTATACATCCATGCTCTTTGGAATTAGCGTAGCCTTTTCAGTAGCCGGCCACACTCAGACAAAACCCATCAGCAAAAGCACAACAGCCAAAACGGTTCATACTGTCACTGTTCATTCAAAAAATACCAAAACGGTTAACAAGAAAAGTATCGTAGCTGCAGTTAAATCGACACCAAACAGCAAAAAAACCGCCGTCACATCGAAGTCCGCTAACAAAAAAAATGCGGCCACTGCAAGCAAGATAGCTACGCAAAAAAAATCTATTACAAAAAAACAAACGGTTGTTCCAACCAAACTAAAAAACAACAAACAATCCGTTGTCGCCAAATCCGCGAGAAACAACAAGGCACTCATTTCCACCAAATCAAAACATAACAAACAAGCCATTGCCTCGGCTAAATCGAAGCATACATCTCATCCAGCTGTTGCTTTTGAACCTGCGCGTAGACAACATATCTTTATTGCTTCCAAATCACTGAAACCCGTACTAGGCCACAAAGAACGGCAAAAGCACGTACCTGCCGAGCTGAATCTGGGTAACATCAGGACAGATCAAATTATCCAGACAAATAATGATAAACAATTACATCCAATCACCTTCAATCGCCCACAAACCATAAAAACTAACACGGCTCACGTCTCTATAGAGACCTCTTTATTTCTCGACGGACTCGAAGTCGGTTTATCAAAAGAGCTAATCCTGCAACTGACGGATATATTTGCATGGGATATTGATTTTGCCACCAATCTACGTCCTGGCGATCAATTCACGATTGTTTATGGCAAAAAAATAGTTAATGGCACAGAGACTGATAGTGATGACATTATTGCCGCCGAATTCGTTAACCAAGGGTCATCATACACAGCGATAAGATACATAGATAAATCTGGCACAACCAGTTACTACTCGCCTGACGGACAATCCATGCAAAGAGCGTTTTTAAGCACGCCTGTTGATTTCATAAAAATCAGCTCCCATTTTGACATGCACCGTAAGCATCCTATCCTGAACAGAATTCGGGCTCACAAAGGCATTGATTATGCAGCAAGAACCGGAACACCTGTAAAAACAACCGGAGATGGAATTGTTACCTTTAGTGGACGCAAAGGCGCTTATGGGCAAGTCGTGATTATTCAACATAACGATCACTATGAAACACTTTATGCCCATATGTCCGGCTTCAAAAAAGGCTTAACCGCCGGCAATCATGTTAAGCAAGGTGATGTTATTGGCTATGTGGGCCAATCCGGCCTAGCGACCGGCCCCCATTTGCATTATGAGTTTCATGTCGATGGACTTTATCGCGACCCGGAAACCGTCAAGATACCGCATTCAATGCCTATCAGTAGCGCATTACTGACTGACTTTAAAGCGCAAACCCAACCGTTTTATGCTCAGCTTAATCAGACCAAAGCCAAGAGTTTATTTGCAAAAAACCAGGAGGCTATTGCTCCCGACATCGCCCTACCTCCTGCATCCATACGATCATCTCGTTACGATTAACTCAAGCAATGCCCGAACTTTATATTGGACTCATGTCCGGAACCAGTCTGGATGGCATTGACGCTGCTCTTGTTGACTTCAAAGACAACAAAGTCGAGCTGATCGAATTTGAATACCTGCCCTTTTCCGACGAAATTCAAAGTACAATTCAGCGACTCAGCAAGCCTGACGCGCTAATCTCGCTTAAAGAATATGGCACTATGGACACCCGACTAGGTGTCTTATTCGCTGAGTCGGTTAATACCTTGCTGGCTAAAGCCGATATTCCCGCTTCAGCAGTCAATGCCATCGGCAGTCATGGACTAACCATCTACCATGCGCCCGAGATAAAACGCCCTTTTTCCCTGCAAATCGGCGACCCCAACATAATTGCCGAACTTACCGGCATTACCACCGTAGCTGATTTCAGGCGCAGGGATATTGCTGCCAAAGGTCAAGGCGCACCATTAGTTCCAGCTTTTCATCAAGCCGTGTTCCATCACCCGAACGAACATCGCTGCATCGTCAATGTCGGCGGCATCGCCAATATTACGGTATTGCCTAAACAGCTGTCGGCACAAGTCATCGGTTTTGATACCGGCCCCGGCAACACCTTGATGGATCTATGGATCAAGCTACACCGGAACCTGTCTTATGATAAAAATGGTGCCTGGGGTAAATCCGGCAACATTGATCATGACTTGGTGGCGCTGTTAAAACAAGATGCTTATTTCAATACCGCCCCGCCAAAAAGCACCGGCAAAGAGTATTTTTCACTACCTTGGGTTTATCAGTATTTCGACGCATTCAGTTATAACGCCGAAGACATACAAGCCAGTTTGTGTTTTTTAACGGCGATAACCATTTGCGATGCGATCAAAAAGTACGCACCGGCTACTGAGCGGGTATTGATTTGCGGCGGCGGCATACACAATGGCTATTTACTGGAACTCATCCAGCAACACATTGGATGCCCTGTTGAATCAACAGAAAAATATCACCTTCATCCCGATCATGTCGAGGCGATGGCTTTTGCATGGTTAGCCAGACAAACCATGAACAATCTGCCGGGTAATCTTAAAGAAGTCACAGGAGCCATTAACTCCGTTATTCTTGGGGGGATTTATCAGGGACACAGCTTCCGCTCCTGCTCACGTTAAGCACCTACATCCTTGTAGGTAACAGTCCTGTCGCCCCGAGGGAAGAAACTATAGATCAGCTACGCTGAAAAAGAAGACCCGCAGCCACAGGTTGTGGTCGCGTTAGGATTGCGAATAACAAACTGGGCACCCGACAAATCTTCTTTATAATCGATTTCGGCGCCAGTTAAATATTGAATACTCATCGAATCGATCAATACCGTAACACCGCCGTTTTCAACGCGAGTATCATCTTCATTGACTTCTTCATCAAAAGTAAATCCGTATTGAAACCCTGAGCAACCACCGCCTGAAACATAAACCCTCAGCTTCAGATTATCATTGCCTTCCTCGGCTATTAATTCGCCAACCTTAGAGGCCGCGCTGTCAGTAAAAACTATTGGATTAGACATATGTTTAACACTATAAAAATGAAATTGAATGGACTAAATTATGACTATACCAAGTATTTTAGTCAAGAATTATGGATAAAGGGCAATTATTTTTAATCCTGAGTCTTCTTTCAACCCGAACATTAAGTTCATATTTTGCACCGCCTGCCCCGCCGCCCCTTTAACCAAGTTATCAATCACCGATAACACCACGATAGTTTGCCCACCCTGCGGTTGATGAATCGAAATCTGGCAATTATTGCTACCTCTGACATTTCGGGTATCAGGATGCGAACCTTGGGGCAGCACATCGACAAACATTTCATTGGCGTATCTTTTTTCATACAAGGCCTGTACATCGTCCAGACTGCCATGCGCTTGACCATATAAGGTAGCGTGTATGCCGCGAATCATCGGCGTTAAATGCGGAACAAAGGTCAATCCGACCGATTTACCGGCCACCAACTCAAGCCCCTGTACAATTTCCGGCAAATGCCGATGCCCCCCAACTGCATAAGCTTTAAAACTCTCGCCGGTTTCGCTCATTAACGTCGCCAACTCCGCTTTACGCCCTGCTCCGCTGACACCCGATTTAACATCGGCAATTAAATGTTTAACATCAACCCGATCGTTTTCCAGCAACGGAAAAAATCCTAATTGCACAGCAGTTGGATAGCAACCAGGGCAAGCGATTAAATGACTCTGTTTAATCGCCTCACGGTTCAATTCGGGCAAACCATAAACCGCCTCGGCGATTAAATCGGGGCAGGCATGCTCCATGCCATACCACGTGCTCCATTGCTTTACGTCTTTCAACCTGAAATCAGCTGACAGGTCTATCACTTTAACCCCACGCACCAACAACTGCTCCGCCATCAGCATCGCCGTACCATTCGGTGTCGCAAAAAATACCACATCGCACCCGGCCAAGGTTTCGACTTCGGGCAAACTGAATACCGCATTGATAGCACCGCGCAAGCTGGGATAAAGCGCATCCACCCTAAGCCCGGCATCGGCGCGTGACGTGACGACCGACACCTCAACGTCCGCATGCAACGCCAAAATCCGCAATAGCTCAACACCGGTATATCCGGTTCCGCCCACAATACCTGCACGAATCATCTGTTTTATCCTACCCACACATTGTTTATGAAAATAACTGGAGCCTATAATAACCGCAACTCAGCTTATTGACGATGTTGTAACGATGCCGCTACCTGCACAGATGCTTGCCATTGAAATTGAAAACGGGGCTTTAAAGCCGACAAAACGCGCCATGCCCACGCCGTCAGCCAACCAGGTGTTGATTAAGGTCGCTGCCGCCGGTGTCAATCGACCCGATGTGATGCAGCGCCAAGGCCTGTATCCACCCCCACCCGGCGCATCCGACATTCCGGGACTTGAAGTTGCCGGAACCATTCATACATTGGGCAACAACATCAGCTCTTTCAATGCAGGTGACCGAGTCTGCGCACTGGTAACCGGCGGCGGTTATGCCGAATACTGCCTCGCCTCGGCAGCGTTATGTTTGCCCGTACCGGAAGGCCTGTCTTTTATTCAAGCCGCCGCATTGCCGGAAACTTTTTTCACCGTCTGGAGTAATATTTTTGACCGCGCACAGTTGCAACCGGGCGAAACATTGCTGGTACATGGCGGCACCAGCGGCATAGGCACGACAGCGATACAGCTGGCCAAGGCTTTTAACGCCAAAGTCATAATCACCGCAGGCTCAACAGCCAAATGCGATTTCTGCCTGCAACTGGGCGCCGATGCCGCGATCAACTACAAGGAACAGGATTTTGTCGAAGCGATCAAACAGCTTACCGACAACAAAGGCGTAGCTGTTATTCTGGACATGATCGGCGGCGACTATTTCCCGCGCAACCTAAAATGCATGGCTGATGATGGTCGACTGGTGCAAATCGCCATTCAAAACGGTTCAAAAACCGAACTAAACCTGCTGCCCGTGATGCTTAAACGGCTGACCATTACCGGCTCCACCTTAAGAGCCCGAGACGATGATTTTAAAACAGCAATCGCCAAGCGGTTGCTTGAAAAGGTCTGGCCATTATTGGCATCGGGATCAATCAAACCGGTTATACATTCAACTTTTGCACTGACCGATGCTGCAAAAGCCCATCAACTGATGGAAAGCAGCCAACACATCGGCAAAATCATCTTAACGGTATAAAACTATGACCTACACTACCCTCATTTCTACAGAAACACTCCATCAACAACTCAACCATCCCAACTGGGTAATCGTTGACTGCCGGTTTTCATTGGCCGATACCGAGGCCGGCGCCAAAACCTATCGACACGGGCACATCCCCAACGCCCGCTACGCCCACCTGGATAAAGACCTGTCCTCTGCGATTACCGACTTTACCGGCCGCCACCCTTTGCCAGACTTTACCTTATTGGCAAAAAAACTGGGCGACTGGGGTATCGACAATAACGCCCAGGTTGTTATTTATGACGATGCAGGCGGCGCTTTTGCAGGCCGTCTCTGGTGGTTATTGCGTTGCATGGGCCATGATAAAGTTGCGGTATTGGATGGCGGCATCAAGCACTGGCAAAAACAAGGTCTGCCCATCACCACAACCTCGCCCGCAATCAAGCCCGCAACATTCAGGCCGTATCTAAACGATGCAGCTTGGCTGAATACACTACAGGTACAAAACAGTCTGGCTAAAAAATCCATTTGCCTGATCGATGCCAGGACGCCCGAACGCTATCGCGGCGAACAAGAACCCATCGACCTGGTCGCAGGCCATATTCCCTATGCATTAAACCGGGCGTTTCAATTGAACCTGGACAGCAACGGCTTGTTTTTATCGACAGAACAATTACGCGATCAGTTTAAACAGCTTATCGGCGCTACCGCACCCGAGCAAGTCGTACATTATTGCGGCTCCGGCGTCACCGCCTGCCATAATTTACTGGCGATGGAACATGCCGGATTAACCGGTTCCAAGCTTTATGCGGGATCGTGGAGCGAATGGATCAGGAATAAAAATCGGGTGGTTGCGAAAGGCTGATTTTTCGGAGTTTAAAACCATGGACAATACTTCAAGATTGTTTTTCGCCTTATGGCCTGACGATGAAACCCGGCAAACCTTGACACGCCTGGGTCGATCCATTCCGGCTAAAGAATTCAAATGGGTGCAACCGCACAACCTCCATGTGACTTTGGTGTTTCTGGGGCACGTTGACAAAGATGCTGAATTATTGATTAAACAGTCCGTCGCCGGCATTACCGCCCAGCCTTTTTCGTTGACCTTCGACAGCTTAAGTTACTGGAGTAAGCCAAAGATTTTATGTCTGACCTGCCTGCAACCTGCGCCGGAAGCTGCGGTGTTATTGGCAGCCGCGTTGGCGGCAACGGCAGCAAACTGCGGTTTGCAAACGGATACCCGGCCTTATACCCCGCATATTACCCTGGCCCGGCATGCCCGCTATTTGCCGGACGTGAAGATTGAGCCGATAGTCTGGCGCGCCGAGGCGTTTTGCCTGATTGAATCCTGTAGCGAACCGGACGGCATCCGTTATCAGGTGATACAGCAATGGCCTTTTATCAAACCCACTGCTAATCCCGATCAATAACTTTAATCTCGCTGGTGAACCGGCCATGCGCGAGGCGGGTTTGAACCATATCGCCTGGCTTAAGTTGTTCAGTAGAGCGGATGATTACCCCGGTAGACGGATTTATTACCATCGCATAACCCCGGTTTAATGTTGCCAACGGACTGACCGCATGCAAGGTCTGACTGGCATTGAATAAGCGCTGATTAAACTGCTCCAATTGATGTCTGGTTGCGCCAATCAGGCGTTGACTCAAATAGGCCTGCCGTTGTTTGTGGCTGTTGATGGTTATCGCGGGATTATGTTGCCATAATTGGGCGATTCTCGCATCAACACTACCGGCCATATGCCGAAGTCTGGTGTGCATGGCTAGCTTAAGTCTGGCTTCAAGTTCATCCATGCGCCGCGCGTTTCCTGCCAGTTTCTGACCGGGATGTTGCCGTTGCAGACGCTTTATTAGCCAGTCCAAGGTCTGCTGTTTTTGGTTCAGCTTGCGTTGCAATTGCTGTTGCAGCTGCGATTCCAGGTAGTGGAATCGGGACAACCATTGCTGTTGATCGGGACTGGCGTATTCTGCGGCCGCCGAGGGTGTTGCCGCACGCAGGTCGGCGACAAAGTCGGCAATGGTAAAATCGGTTTCGTGCCCGACCGCTGAAATGATCGGAATTTCGCTGGCAAAAATGGCTCTGGCGACCAACTCCTCATTGAACGCCCAAAGATCTTCCAATGACCCGCCGCCCCGTCCGAGAATGATAACGTCGCATTGCTTAAACCGATTGGCGGTGGTTATCGCCTTGGCAATTTCATGTTTGGCGTTATCGCCCTGCACCGCAACCGGATAAATAATCACCGGTATCGCCGGAAAACGTCTTTGTAACACAGTCAATATGTCTCTGATCGCCGCGCCTGATGGAGAGGTTATGACGCCGATTGCTGTTGGTAGCGTAGGCAAGATTTGTTTGTGCGCGGCATCAAACAAGCCTTGTTCGGACAACTTCAGTTTTAATGCATCAAACGCCCTGCGTAAAGCCCCTTCGCCGGCTTCCTCAATATGCTCGACGATCAGCTGATAGTCGCCTCTGGGTTCGTATAGACTGACTTGCGCCCTGACGATGACCTGTTTACCGTTTTCCGGTTTAAACCCCAGTCGGCGTTGCTGAGTGCGAAACATCGCGCAGCGTACCTGAGCGTTAGCGTCCTTCAACGTAAAATAAATATGTCCTGATGAAGGTTGTACGGTGTTGGACAACTCACCCTCAACCCATACAGACAGGAAATGCTCGGTAAGCAATTGACTGGTTTCACGGTTAAGCTGGGTAACAGTGATGATATTGCGCTGTATAGCAGTCGATGTGGAGGTTGTAACCATGGTTTTACGTGAACTGAGGATGTGCTTGTTAAGGAAAGCCAATGGCTGCTCACTCATTTTTGTATGCTTTCTGGTTGAAGCCGATTGATATAACGCTGGACGGTTAACTCAAATAGAAGAGGTCATTCGGGTAAAAATCGAGGAAGACTATGACTGTCATTCAATCATTCTTTCTGTAAGTTTTCTCGTTGAATCTGCTGCATATAACGTTGAATAATATCTTCAACCGGACGCGCTAGATTGATGAACTTACAGCCTATTTTTTGAATCTTTTGTAATTTGTCAGGGTTAATGATGTACTTGGCACAAACCTCAAAAGAAATCATACCCTCACCCGCGTCCGAAAGAATAAGTTTACATTGCGCCATGGTTTTACCGGAGCTCATTAATTCAGAAATATCTTTCGATACATTAAGCATTGCAAAACCGGTAAGGCTGATATCGTATAATCTAAGATTAACGGTTTCCCTATCTTCTCGTATTAATTGGCAATAACTGGGTTTTGAAAGCGGCGATTTTACCCTGTAATACTCTCTACGCTGCATCCAATAAAGCGACTTAGGAATAGTTATACTGAATGCCATCTCTCCCTTATGGGTGATTTCTTTCAGCTCAACTCCGGCAAAAGAAACCTTAATACCGTTATAATCCGCATCGAATGCAACCTTACCGGCATTAAGTAGCCGTTGATTTAAATCTTCTTTAGATCCGCAGTCTAGAATTACGGTATTGTTTTCCCCATCGATTTCGAGCAAGGTCGTGATATAGGACTCACTATTCGTCCCAAAACGAACACTTAGCAAACATCTGCTTTTTAATAAGAGCGTTAAATGATGAATTATTTGTTTGGTATTTTGAACCGAAAAAGATGATATGTCGCTCATTGTCACTTTGAATATTCTTTAAGGCCATCATCGAAAATTATAATTTTATTTTCTTTATTAGCAAAAACTTATGAGGAATCAGAAAAAAAGGCAGCATCACTAGAAAAGCTTAATGTTCCGTTGAGAGCAACTAAATTTTTTAAAATGCCGTTAAATTTAGTGTATTGTAGAATATTTAGTATTTGGGCACAAAGGAAAGAGGTATTCGTGGCGTGGTTTCTTTTATTTTCCGCAGGATTTGCAGAAATAATATTTGCTTTAAGTCTTAAATATAACCAAGGCTTTACCAAGCTTTGGCCCAGTCTCATAACGATGGCTTCCGGCGGTTGTAGTTTTTATTTATTGATAATAGCAATTAGAACGTTGCCACTGGGAACGGCTTATGCCGTTTGGACCGGCATGGGCGCAGTCGGTGTGGCAATATTAGGCATTTTCCTTTTTAAAGAATCTTCTGACTGGTATCGCTTATTATCAATCACCCTGGTCGTTGCTGGAATAATCGGCCTTAAATTAACGGACAACGCTTAACGTGCTGCACCTTATTTTTCAGTCGCCGATTGACACTGCGGTCTTGGAGCGTATGGATTCCGGCGATGTGGCGGTATTTCTCGAAAATGCAGTTCTGCGGATATATCAACATAGCAACATAAGTGATGCGTTAACTAAACAACTTAGCAGTAATCGTCTTTGTGTGCTGTCAGACGACATTGCCGTGCGTGGAATCACTGCTGATGAGTTAGTTAAAGGCATCGAAGCAATAACATATGCCGAACTGGTTGAATTGACCGTTACTAACCCGATTATTCAGTCATGGACTTAATAGACCAGAATGTGCGCCTGAAGACAACAGACCAGGGTTTTTTGGTGGATCAGGCTGACTGGAATGAAGGGGTAGCTCTGCAACTGGCTGTCTTAAACCATATCAAGCTGAGTGATGAGCACTGGGAAATTATTGTATTTATTCGGCACTATTATCAGCAATTTAAACATTTGCCCAATGCGCGGGTTTTTACTAAAGCGATTGCCAAGGCATTAGGCGAGGCTAAGGGCAACAGTCGTTATTTGCATAAATTATTTCCGGACGGCCCTTTAAAATACGCCTGCAAACTGGCTGGCTTGCCTAAGCCGCCTACTTGTTTGTAGCAATATTGACAACCCTAGCCTTGCTTAAACTGGTGAATCAGACGCCGTTCCTTTTTATTCGGCTTATGCTCCCTGCCGCTAAAGTCGAATAACTCCCGCTGTTCACGGTTCTTTATGATTTGTTGCTCACGCTTGGCAAGGCTTTCAGCGCTTTCCTCATAGAGCAAAACCGCCTCTTTAGCCGAGCGCCGTTGACCGTTAATAGCGATAATCGTAATGTCCCAGCGATAATTGTCTTTACTGATGGAAAGCATTGCGCCGATTTTGACTTCTTTTCCGGGTTTGCTACGCTGGTCATTAACATGAACTTTACCGCCGGCAATAGCCTCAGCGGCCAATTTGCGCGTTTTAAAAAAACGCGCAGTCCATAACCATTTATCCAGACGGATAGCTTCCAGCTCAGACACTAGACGACTTCATTGCCGTTGTCAGTCCACGCCTTAAATCCCCCAGCCATGCTGACGACATTGTTAAAGCCCATTTTGCTTAATACCTCGGTTGCCAAGGCCGAGCGGCCGCCGGACTGACAATAAACGATGATGTGGGCGTCTTGTTTATCCTGAAAGTCAGGATGTGAGCCTATCTTGAATTCCAATACGCCGCGAGGTATGTTGAACGCTCCAGGCAAGTGACCTGCGGCATATTCAGCAGGCTCCCTGACATCCAGGATTAGGCTTGTTTCCAGGGAATTTTTTGCAGCATCAATATCGATTTCAACGATATTTTGTTTAGCTTGGGCAACAAGATCCATTGCAGTAAGTATCATAATCATCTCTGAGAAAATAAATTCATGTTAGTAATAACTAAGAGTTAGTTTTTATACGATATTTGAGGACTTTTCATTCTTAGCGTTAAGATTGGTTTTACAGCGAGGGCTATTTTAGATAAAAAAAATAGTTTTTGTCTTTATTTTAATAACAACCCACGGCTGGATGAGCACAGTGCCGGAATCACGAATGCAAAAAGAAAGCCGGGGCGATCACTGAAGCCGTCACCCCGTAATAGGGAATGTTAGTTGATGTGTTTTTTTAGTTCTCTAGGCAAAGAAAACACCACTTTTTCTTCTATACCTTGAATCTCAATAGTCGATTGTCCGCCCCATTGTTTTAACTGATTGATGACTTCCTGAACCAGGACTTCCGGTGCAGAGGCTCCAGCGGTAACGCCGACCACGGCAATGCCGTCGAACCAGTTTTGCTGCATATCTTTTGCGGTATCGATCAGATAGGACTTTTTACCTAACTGTTGTGCAATTTCACGTAAACGGTTGGAATTGGAGCTGTTCGGCGAGCCGACTACCAAGATAATATCGGCTGTTTTAGCCAGTTCGAAAACCGCATCCTGACGGTTTTGTGTAGCGTAACAGATGTCGTCTTTTTTCTGTTCCTGTATGCCTTTAAAGCGCGCTCTTAAGGCGTCGACCATAATCTTGGTGTCGGTCATCGATAAGGTAGTCTGAGTTACATAAGCCAGATCATCCGGGTTTTTTACCACCAGGTTTTTAACGTCGTCCGGCGTTTCTACCAGATAAATGCCGCCCTTGTCGGTACAGCGCTCATATTGCCCCATGGTACCTTCAACTTCCGGGTGTCCGGCATGACCGATCAGGATAACTTCACGATCCTCTTTGGCATGTTTGGCGACCTGTAAATGAACCTTGGTGACCAAGGGACAGGTAGCGTCAAAAACCGTTAAATTACGTTCTTTAGCTTCCTTTTGTACTTGCTTGGATACGCCATGGGCGCTGAAAATCAAATAAGAACCGACCGGCACATCGGTTAAATCTTCAATGAAAATAGCGCCTTTTTCTTTAAGTCCGTCGACAACCGTACGGTTGTGAACAACTTCATGACGGACATAAATAGGCGCGCCGAAAGCCTCAATGGCTTGGTCGACAATTTCAATAGCCCGGTCGACGCCGGCACAGAATCCACGGGGGTTAGCGAGTATAATTTGCATATCTTGAGTTCTTTGCTAGGTTAATGTGCGGTCATTTTAACCCAACAGGGTTTCTGAGACGATAATTCCGTCGGCATCAGCATATAAAAAATGATTTTGCTTGAAATTGATTCCGGCGAAAGTAACCAATAAATCGCGGTCGCCATGATCTTTCTTGTGGCTTTTTAACGGATGAGTATGCAATGCCAGAATACCGATAGGAAGTTGTTTGATGCTTGCAGAATCGCGGATGCAGCCATGAATGACAATGCCCTGCCAACCATTGGCGATGGCGATCCTTGCCAGATCCTCACCCAGCAGAGCGCAACGGTGGGAGCCGCCGCCATCAACAACCAACACCCTGTTTTCGACTTTCTCTTCCAGAACCGTTCTGATCAAGACGTTATCCTCAAAAACCTTGACTGTGGTGATTTGGCCGCAAAAACCAGCCTGACCGCCATAAGATTTGAGCAACGGCTCGGCAATTTGGAAGTTTTCTTCCTCTGAATGGGCATCGCAAAGATTGGCGGTAGTAAAGGTCATGATTCAAGTCTCAAAAGGATAAATAAGGCGAAGGGCAAAAGGCAAAGGTAACCCGCAAAAAATAAAACGCTGATGACGCTGATAATTATGATTTAAATAAGATTTTTTCATAAATTATCCATATTTATCCTATTTACCTACGTTCCATTATAGTTATTGCGAGCTACCTAAAAGGGCAGAATACTAAAAGTAGGCGGCAGGCTTTTTTAGCCTTTCGCCCTTTACCCTTTGTCTATTTCAAGTATAACGCGCCAGCAGACCCTTATCACCGCCTATTTCCGGCAGCGGTATTTTCACTTCGTAGCCGCCGCCCGACGCTTCTTCCATCACTTGCCCGAACATGCCTTCCATGCGTTCGACAATAATATCCTGATTGCCTGTCGGCAGTATCAATTCGAGTTTATCGCCGACCGAAAACTTGTTTTTAACATCAATAGTCGCAAGACCGGTTGCCTGATCATAATTTCTGATTTCACCGCAAAATTGCTGCTGATGGCTTTTGGAATAACCGGTGATATAGTTTTGCTGCTCATGGGTATGGTGGCGTTGATAAAAACCGTCGGTATAGCCGCGATTGGCGAGGTTCTCCAACACGCCGAGCAGTTCCGGCTGAAATGCACGCCCCGCCAACGCATCATCAATCGCCTGACGATAGGTTTGTGCAGTACGTGCCACATAATAATGCGACTTGGTGCGGCCTTCGATCTTAAGGCTGTCTATGCCGATTTCGACCAGACGCTGCACATGCTCGATGGCCCGTAAGTCTTTTGAATTCATGATATAGGTGCCGTTTTCATCTTCCATGACCGGCAACAACTCGCCTTTGCGGCCTTCTTCTTCCAGGAAATACACCTTATCGGCCAACGGGTGCCGTTCCGCACCGCCGCAACTGGCGTTGCTGATGTCGGACATGGACAGCACTTCGCCAACAGGCAGGTAATCGCCTTCGGCATTTTCTTCGGCAGGCAGGGTGTCGTATTTCCAACGGCACGAATTGGTGCAAGTGCCCTGGTTAGGATCGCGATGGTTGAAGTACCCGGATAACAAACAGCGTCCCGAATAAGCGATACATAACGCACCGTGGACGAATACTTCAAGCTCGGTATCAGGGCAGCGCTGGCGAATGTCTTCGATTTCATCCAGCGACAATTCGCGGGACAAAATGACCCGTTCAACGCCCATGCTTTTCCAGAAATTGACCGACGCATAATTGACCGTATTGGCTTGTACCGACAGATGTATCGGCATATCCGGCCATGCTTCCCGCGCCATCATAATTAAGCCCGGATCGGCCATAATCAGGGCATCCGGCTGCATCGCAATAATCGGAGTAAGATCCTTAACAAAGGTTTTAATCTTGGCATTATGCGGAATCACATTGGTCGCCAGGAAAAACTTTTTGCCCAGTTGGTGCGCCTCATTGATGCCCTTGGCCAAATTATCTTCAAGAAAATCATTGTTGCGCACTCGCAGACTATAACGCGGCAATCCTGCATAAACGGCATCGGCGCCGTAGGCAAAAGCATAACGCATGTTTTTAAGCGTTCCTGCAGGAGAAAGTAATTCGACTTGTTTCACGCAGGGCTGTCCTGCCCTGCGCCCTTCGGGTAAATGCAAATCCGCTCCCGGCGGATTGGTCACGCAGGGCTGTCCTGCCCTGCGCCCTTCGGGTAAATGCAAATCCGCTCCCGGCGGATTGGTCACGCAGGGCTGCCCTGCCCTGCGCCCTTCGGGTAAATGTAAATCCGCTGCCGGCGGATTGGTCACGTCAGACTGTCCTTCCTGACGCCCTTCGGGTAAATGTAAATTGGTTCCAGACATATTTGTCATGTTGAGTAGGTCAATAATCCAGGTAGCGGTATTCTATCGTAACCGGCTTAGGCAAGCCAAAAACAGGAGAAATGCAATGTGGATAGTGTTGTTTATAGTCATAGTGCTGTTTGTTTTGGGCAGCGCATTGATACTGTTGCGCTCAGCTAAAATACCGAAAATTCCTGATAAGGTAAAGGCGCAACCTTATGAAGATGATGATGAATAACTAAACCCGGAGTACAGGCTTTGCTTGTTCGCAAGCAGAGCTTGCACTCCAGCTACTCACAATGTCTCTTTAGGTCAGTAATCCGCCATCGTCAAGAGACTTTACTCAAAAAAGCCGTATAAATACATATCCTCATCCTCGCCTTCCAGGATGAATTTTACATCGTCATCGGAAATCTCCACATCCAGCGGGTAAGGCTCGGCGGCATCGTCAAAATAATCGGACTTGATATAAAATTCGTCATCGCCCTCTTTGACCAGAACGACCGAATAACACGCTTTGTCTTCGTTTGGGTCGATATTTCTTAAGCTGAAACTGATGCTGTTGCCATCGGGGGCAACGACGGGACCTTGTTCTGTTTGCTCATATTCGCAGGCTATATCTTCTCCATCCGTAAACACATAAGTCATGGAAAAATGCTTTAAGCGATTAAAATCTACCGACATTACTTTACCTCCAACATGTTATCCAACGCTTTTTTAGCGTACTTTGCTACGTCCTCAGGCACCGAAATCCGGTTAACTACCTGCCCTGCGGCCAGGTTTTCCAGCACCCAGGCCAAATGTTGCGGGTCGGTTCTGAACATGGTCGAGCACATACACAGTGTAGGCGACATAAAATGTACGTTTTTACCCTGCGCCTTGCACTCTTCGTGCAGGCGGTTGACCAGATTGAGTTCCGTCGCCACCAGCCAGCGGGTGTTGGGTTCGGCTTCGCGCACGGTTTTTAAAATGTACTCGGTGGAACCGATATAATCCGATTTTTGGCACACCTCAAACGAGGCTTCCGGGTGCGCAATGACTTTGGTTTCAGGAAAGCGCTTCAAAAATTCATCAATCTGTTCCGGCTTGAATACCTGATGCACCGAACAAAAACCGTTCCAAAGGATGATTTTTGCGTTGCGGATTTGCTCCTCGGTCAAACCGCCCATCGGCTTGGTGAAATCCCAGGTGACCATCTGTTCCAACGGAATGCTCATGCCATAACCGGTATTGCGGCCTAAATGCTGGTCGGGAAAAAACAGCACTTTCGGTTTTTTGGCAAAGCTCCATTCCAATATTTTCTGGGCATTTGACGAGGTGCAGACGATGCCGTCATGCTTGCCGCAAAAGGCTTTAAGGTCGGCCGCCGAGTTGATATAGGTAACCGGGGTAACTTCGGCTTCCACGCCAATTATTTGCGCCAATTCATCCCAGCACTTTTGCACCTTGATCAGATTGGCCATATCGGCCATCGAACAACCTGCCGCCATATCCGGCAAGATTGCAATCTGCTCCGGACGGGACAATATATCGGCGACTTCGGCCATAAAATGCACGCCGCAAAATACGATGTATTCGGCATCGGATTGCGCCGCATCTCGGGACAGTTTTAGCGAATCACCGGAAAAATCGGCGTGTTTGAACACTTCATCGCGCTGATAATGATGGCCAAGGACTACGCAACGACGGCCAAGTTTTGCTTTGGCAGCGATAATCCGGGCATCGCATTCCTCATCGCTGAGTAAGGCATAATCTTGAATCGGAAATGGGGTATTGGTCATAAATGATACTCCTCTAGGGAGAATTACTTCGGTAAAATTTGTTTACCACCAAGAGTGTACCCTTCGTGGTAAACAATACAAAAATAAGCAGCCTTAATCCTGCTTAGCTTTTTCTTTTCCCGCTGGCTTAATCAAGCGAATACCCAGCTCTTTCAATTGCTCATCCGTCACTACCGCCGGTGCGCTGACTAAAGGACAAGCCGCCGATTGCGTCTTGGGGAAAGCGATTACGTCACGGATAGAACTCGATCCAGTCATCAGCATCACCAAACGATCAAGGCCGAAAGCAAGGCCGCCATGCGGAGGTGCGCCGTATTTCAATGCATCCAACAGGAAGCCGAATTTTTCCCTGGCTTCGTCTTCGCCGATGCCCAAAATTTCAAATACGGTTTGTTGCATGGACGTACGATTGATACGAATTGAACCGCCGCCGACTTCGGTGCCGTTCAACACCAAATCGTAAGCGCGTGACAAGGCCGTACCCGGATTGGCTACCAACTCTTCAACCGAGCAACTAGGTGCGGTGAACGGGTGGTGGATCGCATTCCAACGCTGACTTTTCTCATCCCAGTCGAACATCGGGAAGTCGATCACCCAAACCGGTTTCCACTCGCCTTCAATCAAATTAAGATCATGTCCCAGTTTGACCCGCAACGCGCCCATTGCTTCATTCACGATATTGGCTTTATCCGCGCCGAAGAAGATTAAATCGCCGTTTTGTGCGCCGGTTTTAGCCAACACACTGTCCCACACTTCAGCAGGGGCGAATTTAACGATAGGCGATTGCAAACCATCGACACCGGCGGCAAGATCGTTAACCTTGATATAAGCCAAACCGCGTGCGCCGTAAATGCTGACATACTTGGTCAGCGCATCAATGTCTTTGCGGCTTAAATCGCCTGCATTCGGTACGCGCATCGCCACGACACGGCCTTTCGGGTCGTTAGCCGGTGCCGAGAAAACTTTGAAATCGACATCCTTCATGTCCTCGGCAATATCGACCAATTCCAGCGGAATTCGCAAATCAGGCCTATCAACGCCGTAACGTGATACGGATTCCTGATGAGTTATACGCGGAAATTTGTCGCCCAGATTCACGCCGATCACTTTGATGAACAACTGCCGGATCATTTCCTCCATGATGTGCATGATTTCGTTTTCATTCATGAACGAGGTTTCGATATCCAGCTGGGTGAATTCAGGCTGACGGTCGGCGCGCAAATCTTCATCGCGGAAACAACGCACGACCTGATAATAGCGATCCATGCCCGCCACCATCAACATCTGCTTGTATAATTGCGGCGATTGCGGCAGCGCGAAAAACGAGTTTTCGTGGGTACGGCTTGGTACGATGTAATCGCGCGCGCCTTCGGGTGTCGCTTTGGTCAGGTAAGGCGTTTCAATCTCGAAGAACTCGTTGTCATCAAGAAAGTTCCTTAACACCCGCGTCACATCGCGGCGCACTTTCATTTTTTCCTGCATTACGGTACGGCGCAAATCGATATAACGATAGCGCAAGCGCAGTTCTTCGTTAACTTCGATCTCGCTTTCCACCGGGAACGGCGGGGTTTCCGACTCGTTCAGGACTTCGATGTCCTTAGCCAGTATTTCAATCGCACCGGAATGCATATTGGCATTAACCGTGCCTTCGGGACGGTGGCGAACCAATCCGGTAATTCTTAATACATATTCACTGCGGACGCTTTCAGCAATCGCGAAAATATCAGCCATGTCGGGATCAACCACGACTTGTACTAAGCCGGCGCGGTCTCTGAGGTCGATAAAAATAACGCCGCCGTGGTCGCGGCGTCTATGTACCCAACCGCAGATTGAAACCGTTTCGTCCAGCTGTTGTGTGTTTAATACTCCGCACATGTGAGTACGCATAAATTTTCCCTGTTGATTTGATTAAGATAAAAGGCGAAAGGCTCAAGGAGAAAGCCTTTTTTTTTGCCTTTCGCCTTGAGGCCTTCGCCTGCTTTACTATTTACAACCGCCGCCTGAACAGCCGCCGGAGGATGGTGCGGAACTCGGACTACTCGCCTCGCCCGCTATATTTTTTTTGGTGCCGCTCTTAAAATCAGTTTCGTACCAGCCGCTGCCTTTTAATCGGAATCCCGCCGCAGAAATCTTCTTCATTAATTCCGGCTTGCTACAGGCCGGGCAGGTAATGAGAGGCTCGGCGCTGAGTTTTTGTAGCGCTTCGTGCTCATGACCGCATGATTGACATTGGTACTCGTATATTGGCATTTACCGCTCCGATAACAAAAAATAATAGCTACGATAAGTGCTATGTTTAGTTTTTCAAGACACTTACTATAAAATAACCGCCTATTTTACAGAATTTACCTTCAATAATGAAAACAATAACCATCACCAAACCGGATGACCTGCATTTACACGTCAGAAACGGGGCCGTTTTAAAAACCGTTCTGCCGCATACCGCCAGGCAATTTGCCCGCGCGATCATCATGCCCAACCTCAAGCCGCCGGTAACTACGGTCGCTCAGGCCTTGACTTATCGGGAAGAAATTCTGCAAGCCATTCCTGCCGAACTGGATTTTGCACCGCTGATGACGCTGTATCTGACCGGTTCGACGACCGAGGCTGAAATAAAAAAAGCCGCCGCATCCGAACATATCCATGCCTTTAAACTTTATCCGGCAGGTGCGACCACCAATTCCGATTCCGGCGTCGCTGACATCAAGGCGATTTATCCGTTATTGGCGGCAATGGAGCGACTGGACATCCCGCTGCTGATTCATGGCGAAGTCACCGATGACGCTTGCGATATTTTTGACCGGGAACGGGCATTTATCGACACCTATCTTACCGACATCACCGATAATTTTCCCGGTTTGCGCATCGTGCTTGAGCATGTAACCACCGCTGAAGCCGTGCAGTTTGTACAAGCATCCAGCACAAATGTTGCTGCGACCATTACCCCCCAACATTTACTGTTTAACCGCAATGCGCTCCTGGCTGGCGGCATCAGACCGCACTATTACTGCCTGCCGATTATTAAACGCGAGTCTCATCGTTTGGCATTGGTCGAGGCCGCGACCAGCGGCAATCCAAAATTTTTTCTGGGCACAGACAGTGCTCCGCATCTGACTTCATTAAAGGAAACCGCCTGCGGTTGCGCCGGATGTTACAGCGCTCATGCAGCTTTGGAGCTATACGCGGAAGCATTTGAGCGGGCGGACGCCTTGGACAAACTGGAAGGCTTCGCCAGTTTTTACGGTGCTGATTTTTACCGTTTGCCCAGGAACTCAGGCACGGTCACGCTGGAAAAAACCGCCTGGAAAGTGCCGCCTACTTATGGAGAGGGTAACCTGTCCATCACGCCGCTCAAGGCCAACGAAGAGTTGGGGTGGAAGTTACAATAATCTGCCGGCAAACGACAAGCGTAGGACGTGCAGCGCGCCAGAGATGAGCGTCAATTTAATCCAAATCTGAGGAAAAGGCGCGCGCGGCGCGCCCTACTTTTTCGAGGTAATAACGTATTTTTTCGCCCTTCGCCTGATTTTTAATACGGTTTAACCGGAGCCAAATTATCTTCATTAAAGTCCTCATCAAGATCCAGCAGATCCACTCCTTCCGGCAAATTGCCATCGTGAATCAGATATTCACGCTGCTGAAAATAGGCACTTTTAAAAAACGCATACCGATCTACAGCCGCTTCCGAGGCAATTTTTTCGGTGTCCAGATTGTCTGCCCGTAAGTCAGCGGCATTCAACGCAAACAGACTGCCGGTGATAATGCCACTATCAATATAGCTAATAGGATTCATCGCCGCATCGCCGACCAGACCACCCACGCCACGAGGAGAACTGGGGCCAAAAAACGGCAACACCAGATAAGGCCCCATCGGCACCCCCCAAACGCCCATGGTTTGATCGAAATCTTCATTATGTTTGGGCAAATCAATTAGGCTTGCAACATCAACCAAACCGCCAATACCGGCAATACTATTAACCAGAAAACGCGAGCCATCCATACCGGTTTGCTCTATTTTACACTGCAACAGATCATTAATTGTCACACCTATATCTCTAATATTACCAAAGAAATTAGTCACTCCCTGATCAACAAACGATGGCGTTATCCAGCGATAACCCTTGGCAATAGGCTTCATTGCATAATCGTCAAGATTGTCATTAAACGATTGCACGCCCCTATTCCATTCTTCGTATGGATCTTTAGGGTCATTGGCAACAGTCGCGCATCCTCCCAACGTACTCAATAAAACGAGAAATCCAAGCGGGGTCATTAATTTTTTCTGTTGCATTACATTCTCTCTACTTTTGCTATTATTTTTTATAATTGAGTAAACTTTCGCGTAACATATCATAAATTACCGCATTTATTCCCCCATCATTTCAGCACTTCTTGGCAAACTTTAAAAAATGGATACACCTGTAACTCCCTTAGACAAACGCTTCCGCGGTTACCTCCCGGTAGTCGTCGACATAGAAACAGCCGGATTTAATCCCAAAAAAAATGCATTGCTGGAAATTGCGGCCGTCATCGTTGAATTTGACGGTAACGGTGATCTGGAAATTACCGAACGTTATACCACACACGTTATTCCCTTTAAAAACTCCGAACTCGATGCTGCCGCACTCAAGTTTAACGGCATAGACCCGCACCACCCATTTCGCATGGCGATCGACGAAAAAGAGGCACTGCACATGCTGTTTAAACCGATTAAAGAGGCCGTCAAGCGTAACAATTGTACTCGGGCAATTCTGGTCGGACACAACCCGGCTTTCGACATCGGCTTCTTAAATGCAGCCATTCAAAGAACCCAAATAAAACGCAGTCCTTTTCATCCGTTCAGTACCTTCGATACCGCAACATTAGGGGGATTGGCCTATCAACAGACCGTATTGGCAAAAATCGCCCAAACGGCAGGATTAGACTGGGATAACGAAAAAGCACATGCAGCGCTCTATGACGCGGAAAAAACAGCAGAATTATTCTGTATGATAGTCAATCGATGGAAACAACTGGAGTCGATTGCTAGTTGATGACAAAAACAAGCACACGAATGACGGACTTTTCCATAAAAATCCACGTCATCCGCGTGCCATACCTTACTCCGCTACAGCACCCGCCTCAGCCAGCATTTTTGCAAGTTCACCCTTTTGATACAGACCGATAACAATATCGCAGCCGCCGACCAATTCGCCGCCGATATAAAGCTGCGGATAGGTCGGCCAGCTTGAATATTCTTTCAGTGCCTCGCGAAGCTCAGGATCCTCGAAAATATTAACGTGCTTATATTTAGCATGACAGGCTTCTAATATTTGAACTGTCTGGCCGGAAAAGCCGCATTGAGGAAAATCCGGCGACCCTTTCATATATAAAACAACCTGATTATTTTCAAGTTGGTCTTTAATTCTTTCAACAACACTCATGATGATTCACCCGATTAATAATAAACCTAGTAATTTTATCAACTTTATATTTATTAAAAAAGGAAATCTTTCAATTCAACACTCCAACCATTATATTGGGAGGGCATTTAAATAGATTCAGCTTGTTTCGGCTCGGAACCCAAGCAGAGAACGCAAAATACATTAACTTTATTCTGCAATGGCTTTTAACAGTTTTGACAACAGCGGCAAAGCGTCTATATTCCAACTGACATCAATGGATTACCCAACAGTCATTGTCACTAAGCTCCTCCAAGAAGAACGAGGTTTCTTTTGCAACTTATTTTTATGTCCCATGTTTAGCTTAGCCGTACCAGTCATCTTGGGCCTGCTGTATGCCAATGCCGGCGAATGGCTGATGCATAAATACATACTGCACGCGCTGGGCAAAAACCGGCAGAGTTTCTGGACTTATCATTGGCATGAACACCATGCGGTTTGCGCCAAAAACGCGATGCTCGATCCGGGCTATCGATCTTTGTCATTAACGACATGGAACACCCAAACCAAGGAATTGGCGGTGTTAGCAGGCATTGTACTGCTGCATCTGCCGTTGTTTCCACTCTTCCCCCTGTTTACCGGCGCGGTGTATGCATCGTTAATGCTTTATTACTACAAACATCGCAAAGCTCATCTAAATCCTGCCTGGGCTAAACAGCATTTACGCTGGCATTACGATCACCATCTTGGCGGTAACTGCGCCGCGAATTGGTGTGTGACCTGGCCTTGGTTCGACTACCTGATGGGAACCCGCATTAAAGACAAAAAGCTTGATTAGGCTGACAAATCCTAAGCCGGTCGGAACTTGCAACCCCGATCGAAACGTTTGAAGAACACAACAAATTACAAAACATGAGTGATGAGTTTGCAAACCCCATCACGCTTCGCATATGTCACCTTTAAATATGACATATCTACCCCGCTATTCTGCGGATTTCTCCAGCAAAAATCATTAAAAAATTAGCACCCTTATGTAAGTGTAGTATAAATAGCTTTGCTACCAAACAGGAAGAGGCGCTTCAACTGGCTCTGAATTCGGCGGAGAGTTTGAGTGCACGATGGGCTTAAATATACCGCCACATTTCATACCCATAGATACGGCAACACAAAGCGCATCGTTCGTTACGTTTGAGTAAATCACTATCTTCCAGCCAATTCACTTACCTGAAATCCCCAAAAAATAACCGGCCACTAGCCAAAAAAAGATTTATACTCATCCGCATACTGGCGTTCTGACTACGGATTAGCACTAAACTGCCGGCTATAATTAAATAATAAAAATAATACAACAAGGAATTATCAATGCCCCTATTTACCCACCCAAGCAGCCTTGTGCTGCCTTTTTTTTGTTAACTGCGACTCTGTCCGGCTGTTCTGTGATGCGCAGTTACGATGATGAACTCAAACAAACTATTGATCTGGTAGGAAAAGGCCAGATTGATCAAGCGTTAACTCAACATGAATCCAATAATACCGGCGGCGATTTTGATTTGCTTTATTATCTGGAAAAAGGCGAATTATTGCGCTTGAACAGCCAATACAACGATAGCGCTAGTGCATGGCTGTTAGCTGATCAAAAAGTCAACGAATGGGAGAATGAAGCTAAAATTCGGGCCGGTGCCATTTTGGAAAATGTCGGCACTGTGGTTTTAAATGACAAGACCCGTCGCTACGATGGTCATGATTATGAAAAAGTGATGCTGTCTACCCGGCTTGCGCTGGATCACGTGTTAACAGGCGACTGGAATGCAGCCAGAACCGAGATCAAGAAAACTCACGAGCGTGAAGCCATTATCGCGGAAATTAACGCGAAAGATACCGAGGCGCTGGAACAGGAAAGCAAAGAAAAAGGCATTAGTACAACCTTTAAGGATCTGAACGGTTATCCAGTCGAAACGCTTAACTCGGCCGAAGTCACTACGCTAAAAAACGGTTACCAAAGCGCTTTCAGTCATTATTTGGCCGGTTTTGTCTACGAAGCTTTAAATGAGCAGGGTCTCGCCTCCCCCGGTTACCGGCAGGCGATTGAACTGCGGCCCGATATAAAAATCCTGGAAGATGGCTTGTCTACCCTAGAAACACGTCCCGGCCTTCGTAAATCCTCGGAAACCGATGTGTTATTTGTCGTCGAATCCGGCACCGCGCCGACGCTCAATTCAATCACTATTCCTGTCCCGGTCATCGTCAGCAATTTGGGGGTTATTCCTATATCGTTTCCGGTGCTGCACTCAGACACCAGCCACACATTACAGCCAAGCACCGTCGGCATTGATGGTAAAAACACCCTGCCGTTAGCTGCTATCACCAGCCTGGATACCCTATCCAAGCGTGCATTAAGGGATGATATGCCGGGAATTATTGTTCGCGGCATTCTTCGTGCTGCGGCAAAAACCCTGTCTCAAAAGGCTTTGATGGATCAAGGCGGCGGTGTGGCGCTTGCCGGTATTGCGTTGAATATAGCCAATGTCATTACCGAATCTGCGGATGAACGTACTTGGCGCATGTTGCCTGCAACCATCAGCATTGCTCGTATGACGCTGCCTTCCGGCAAGCATGACATCGCCATTGGCAGCAGCAAGCAATCTATTGATATTCAAGGGTCGCACGCCATCGTGGTTACACGCTTACTGGGTAATCAGACTTATTGGTCCCAACCTGCTTATGGACCGCAAATGCCGGTTTATGCTGCACCCGCTATGATTCAACCCCTTAAAAAGGTTGACGGCTCAGCAATCAATACCCCTGCTAAAAAATCCAAAAAGAAAAAAGTTAAAAAACCTGTCCACCAAGCACAAGGATAATCTATGCATCCATTCAAAATCATACCCTTAGTTATCGCTTTGTCGCTGTTGAGTGCCTGCGCTACGCATAAGCCTGCACCGCCGCCTGGCAGCATCCATGCCAAAGTTGAGCAACTGAGTGAAATGTCGTATTTGCAAGTGACCGACCTGCGCGCCGTAAAACGCAATCATCTTTTGACTATGCAGGTGGAAATCAACAATACCGACTCGGATAACCAACAACTCTACTATCGGTTTAAATGGCTGGATGCCAGCGGTTTTACGATCGGAAGTGAAGAACCCTGGAAACCGGTACTGGTTTACGCGTACCAGAAACAAACGCTGACGGCGGTTGCTCCTTCGCCTCAAGTTGCGGATTTTAGGCTTGTGGTGCAAAGCCCTGATAACACGGGTGACCTGCCTTAAGCGATTCCCAAAAAACCATCGTTAAGTGTGAAAGCAACTGACTACTGGAGTGCAGGCTTCGCCTGCAAGCACAAGCAAAGCTTGCACTCCGACATAGCCCAAAATAATAATGTTCCGTAGAGGCGACCAGAAGCCGCCCTTCAACATACTTTAAGAGAGATAATTTCTATGTATAAAACAAATAACGTCTTCAAAGCTACTGCAGTAGCTTTGTTGTTAAGCGGTTGTGCAACACAATCACCCACACTCAGCTCCGGCAATGTCGAGTACGGCGACAGCAAAGCGGTTGAATCGTTAACCAACGAATTTGGCTCTACCGACCTGCAAACCATCGCTGAATCCATGGCCAGCTCGTTATTGCAATCCCCTGCCCTGTTTGCCAAATCGCGTCCTTTAGTGACGGTTGCCGAAGTAAAAAACCGAACCAGCGAATATATAGACACAAAATCAATCACCGATTCAATACGTACCAAAATCATCAAGAGCGGTATGGTGCGCTTTGCGGTAGATACCAGTGCCATGCAAACCCAGGTTGATGAATTATCCCGGCAAAATCAAACAGGCCTGTACAAAAAAAGCAAGTCTAAAAAAATGGGTAATATGGAAGGGGCTGATTTCCGTATCGAAGGCACTATCACCTCTATCGTTAAACGCGCTGACGATGTCAAAGACGTGTATTACAAATTCAGTTTGCAACTGGTAGATATTGAATCCGGCACTATGGAATGGGCAGATGAAAAAGAAATACGCAAAACTTCAAATAAATCCATGTTTTAGTGGGGTAGCCAATGAAACCATTAGGTTTGTTATTCTTGCTATCGTCGCTGTTTGGGGCGGGCAACAGCCAAGCAGCCAAAATCGCTGTGACCGATCTGGCTTATGCCAAGCGGGTCAGCGGTTATTTTCATCTGGTTGATTATCACAACAAATCATCGGCGCGAGGCAGCCAGAGCGAGCGCGATAGTTTCGAAAACTCTTCGGCTTCGAGTCGTTCATCGTATAGCGGAAAATCACAGACTGATTATACCGAGGTCGAAAGCAGTTACAGTTATATCGAGTATGGCGAATTGCGTAAATTTATCGGCGACATTAAGGGGGAAATCCTTAAAACCGGCGAGTTTACATTAACTCAAGCCAAGCCTTATACCGCTAAAAGCGATGAAAAAATCTACGACATTATCAGCCGAATCAAACAAGGTTCTTATCCGGGAGCCGATTATGTGTTGTTCGGCACGGTCAGCGAGCTTGATTTTCGCGACGAGGTAAATCCCATTATCGGCACTACCACGCTGTCGAACACCTTCAGCCTGATGCTGGTTGCAGAATTTAGTCTGATCAATACCCATACTTACGAAGTCAAAGCTGCCTTTAGCGCTACCGGCGAAGGACAGGATATGCGCGTGGTTACCGGCGGAAGCCGTGTGGCGCCAAGCCGCGCCAGAGTGGTCTCGGAAGTCTCTAAAAGTTTAGGGATTGAGGTGGCGCAACAAATTAACGAACAACTGGGCGGCGATGGTACCTATGAGAATGCCGAACCTAGCATCGGCAATAGCATGCAGGAAGGCGAAGTCATGCATTTTAGTCAGTGAAGACATGATCATGATTGTGTGGGGCGACTAAAGTCGCCCCACACATCAGTCATTATTGGGTCTAATCCACTTCATTATCTCAACGGCCAAACACTCTATTTTTCAGAATTTGCACTGACAGCTTTTCCCAGAAATAGCCAAATTTGCCACCCCGGTCAAACGGGTTGCACGTGTGTAATGCTCCAGATGCCGATTCGTCTGCCGATGATTAAAAATTACCAGCCTGCCGTTCTTGCACCTGCCCATTGATGCCAACTAAAACTGTCGTTGCCAGCCCATAAAAAATACCATGCTCAACAATACCGGAAATGCCGTTTAAGATTTCATTGAGTGTTTTAGCATCGATGTGCTGATCAAAGCTTATATCCGCTATTAAACTGCCGTGAGTGCTTATCGCAACACCATTTTTATAGGTATTTTGGCGTAAATCGCCATGCCCGCCGTTCGCTTCCAACTGTTTTTTAACCAGTTGCCAGGCACATGGCATCACTTCAATGGGAATAGCAAAATGCTGACCGATTCGCGCAACTAACTTACTCGCTTCAATCAACACGATAAATTGCTCACTGGCAGTTGCCAGCAGTTTTTCGCGCACCAAGTCAGCCCCTTGACCTTTAAGTAAGGTTAATTCCGGCGACACCTCATCAGCACCATCGACATAAAGATCAAGGTAGCTAACCCGCTCGAAATCAACCGTGGTTAAACCGAGTTGTTGCGCCTTAATCGCGCTCACAACCGAGCTGGCGACCGTGATCACTTTAAGCCCCTGTTCACGGCTACGATACGCCAGCTCTTCAATAAAATAATTCGCTGTAGAGCCGGTGCCAAGCCCGACCAGCATCCCATCTACCACTTGCTTAGCGGCATGTTTGGCAACACATTCTTTATCGCTCATCGTTTACCCCTTTATTTAATAGCAGAATGCGACACTGTAGGGTTCTTCTTGAGAGGCTAGTTAACACGCTGATAAATATTACCCGCCATTGTCACTCCGACCAAGGTAAGCGCACCGGCAACAACACCCGCTAAGGCATTGAGCAGCGAAGCAGTCAGTGTTTCCGCCATGCCGCCGATAGCAGGCACAACGCTGGCGCTTTGAGCCAGTTGCTCAATGAAGTGATGCGCTACGGGAATGCCGTGAATCAGAATCCCGCCGCCCACCATAAACATTGCCGCCGTGCCGACAACTGTCAGCAACTTCATCAGATAAGGCGCGCCATGCAACAAGATCCGACCAATTTGATGTTGAATTTTCGCCCATAAACCGAGTCCAGGCTTTTGGCACAGATAAAGGCCTGCGTCATCCAGTTTCACTATGATTGCTACCAGACCGTATACACCGGCGGTCATCATCAGCGCAATGCCGGAAACCACCGCCACTTTGGTTGTAAAAGCCGCTGTTGCCAGGGTACCCAGTGTGATAACAACAATTTCTGCCGACAACACAAAGTCGGTACGAACGGCTCCTTTAATTTTATCCCGTTCAAACGCCACCAGGTCAATCTCGGGATTGGCGACTGCCGCAGCCAGTTCGGCACGACGACTTTCATCTTCGTCATGGGAATGCAATAACGGGTGCGCCAGTTTTTCAAAACCTTCAAAACACAGATAGGCGCCACCCAGCATCAGCAACGGCATGATCAACCACGGCGCAAGCCAACTGATTGTCAGCGCCGTCGGCACTAAAACCAGCTTGTTTTTCAGCGAACCTTTCGCTACCGCCCACACCACTGGCAGCTCCCGGTCTGCCCGAATGCCGGATACCTGTTCGGCATTCAGCGCCAAATCATCGCCCAAGACGCCGACAGTTTTTTTCGCCGCAATTTTGGTCATCAGAGCCACGTCATCCAAGACTGTGGCAATATCATCGAGTAAAACTAAAAGGCTGGTACCGGCCATATTGAATTATTTGGGTTAAAAGTTAGTTGAAGAAATTTCAGCGCTTAATCTACAAGGCCGTTAAATAATAATTTTCTCCCCTACTCGAGGAATATTGGCATTCCATCCGCTGCGCTTGAAGCAGGTCTGCAATGACAATGTGGCCGTTTTCTCACCATGTATTAAATAAAGACGCGGCTTGGGTTCTTTAAAATGACTAGCCCAAGCCAACAACTGACTTTGATCGGCATGAGCGCTTAACGCGCCCAATGTATGCACTTTGGCCGCCACATTGACGTCTACGCCCAGGATTTTCAAATGCGATTTTTTCCCGTCAACAATAGCCCGACCCAAGGTGCCTTCGGCCTGAAAACCTGCGATGATGATATGCGCATTGCGCCGCCATAAATTGTATTTAAGATGGTGACGAATGCGCCCGCCGGTACACATGCCGCTACCGGCAATAATAATCACACCACCGGCAATACGATTGACGGCCATGGATTCTTCCGCAGTCTGTGAATAGACCAACCCAGGCAACCAAGCTTGCCAGCCGTTAGGCGCAACTTTGGTAAACTCGGGATCATCGATATTGAATAAGTGTGTATGTTCAGCGTAGATATTGCTGGCACCGATAGCCATCGGGCTATCCAGATAAATCTTTTGCTGCGACAATCCGCCCTGACGCTGAATTTTACCCAGCCAATAAATCAGATCCTGAGTTCTGCCTACCGCAAAAGCCGGAATAATCACATTGCCGCCGCTTTCTGCGGCTTCTGCCAAAGCCTCACGTAATTCCTCCAGGGTATTTTCCAGAGGTTTATGGTCACGGTCACCATAAGTGGATTCAAGCAACAACACATCGGCTTCGGTTAGAACGGTTGGATCACGCAGTAACGGCGCATTCTTGTTGCCCAAGTCGCCGGAAAAAACCAGTATTTTGGTTTTATCTTGATCCTTGACTTGCAATCGTACGATGGATGAACCGAGTATATGCCCGGCTTCATGAAAAGAAACGCTCAGCTCAGGCAATATTTTGCTTTCCACGCCATAAGCTATCGGCTGACGTAACGCCAATGTCGCTTTTACATCGGCCTCCGTATATAAAGGTTCAAGCAACGGCTTACCGGCGCGTTCCCGACGTTTATTTTCCCATTCGATGTCTCTTAATTGCAGATGGACAGCATCCATGAGCATCAATTCCAGCAACGGAAAACTGGCTTTAGTCAGAAAGACCGGTCCCTTGAAACCCTCTTTAACCAGCTTGGGCAAGCGTCCGCAATGGTCAAGATGGGCATGAGACAACACCACCGCATCAATAGTCGCTGGATTAAAGGGGAAATCAGCTTCATTTTGTTCTTCTGTTGCTCTTGAACCCTGAAATAACCCGCAATCAAGCAGTATTCGGCTGGAGTCGGTTTCCAATAAATAACAGGAGCCGGTAACTTGGCCTGTTGCACCTAAAAAAGTAAGATTTGCCATCGCATTGCCTCGTCATGTGTAAAAATTAACATAATGATGTCATCTGCAAATGATCACATCAAATTTCCTCGAATGACAGAGTTGATGTTAAAATCGGGCCATCACCGAGTCGTTCAGCAAAAAGCTTATTATCCTATTAAAAGAGTTTTGTCGTAACCCAGCGACAAAACTTAACTTCACGAATTTTTTCAGCGAAGAACTAAATTGAAAAAGACCATAAGACACTCTATCCCCCGATTGCTCCTGTTTTTTTGCTTAGGTCTCCCCATGCAAACACTGCTTGCTTTGGGCCTACCTATGCCAGCAGCGCCTACTGAAGATCCCCTCAATCAGGAACCCGGCATAGCTCAGGAAATTACCGCCATTATTTTGACAAAACAGCACCCCTACCTGATGCTGTCCAATTTCGAAAATCGTACCGAAGATATTGAATCCCTCTATAAAATGTCGAACCATCAATTACTGTGGCTAGGCAATCGGAATACCGAAAAAAATATCACCGATGGGCTTAATCTGTTGGCTAAGGCAGCTGATCACGGTTTAAATCCTAACAATTACGATGTTGAAACCCTACAACGAAATCGACAAATTGCCTTATTGCTCAAGCCTGATTCGTATAAGGAATTAGCGTTATACGATACAGCGCTCAGTATCTCATTGCTACGCTACTTGCATGACTTGCATTATGGACGAATAAATCCACAGGGTATCAATTTTAATTTAAAGTTAAGAGAAAAAAAGCTACTCGATTTACCGGTATTAATTAAAAATAGTCTGACACAAAATACCCTGACTGAATTACCGTTGTCGGCTGAACCTCAGTTAAAACAATATCCAAAGTTAAAACAGGCATTGGCTAACTACCGCCAACTTGCTGCGAATACGCCGCGTTTAAAACTGAATATGAAAAAAACCTTGCTCCCCGGAGACGCTCACCCGCAAATTGGCGAACTACGCCGGTTTCTAATCGCTGTCGGCGATTTGCCTGAAGATAAAACCGTTATCAGCGCTGAAAAACCCTCCCATTTGCCTAAAGATAAAACGGCTATCAGCACTAAAATAGTGCCGATCTACACTGACGCTATCGCTACCGGAGTTAAGGCGTTTCAAAAACGGCATGGACTTACTGCGGATGGACATATCGGAAAAGGCACTGTCGCTATGCTCAATGAGCCTTTAAGCCAGCGAGTCATACAAATCGAATTAGCTATGGAAAGATTGCGCTGGTTACCTGAGCTCAATACCGGAACATCCATTATTGTTAATATTCCCGCCTTCCAATTATGGGCATTTGATTCGATTGCTCAGGCCGATGCCAACATCGTTAATATGAAGGTCGTTGTCGGCAAAGCACTGAAACATCAAACCCCGGTGTTGATGGCAGAAATGCATTATATAGATTTCATGCCTTACTGGAATGTTCCTTTCAGCATCACAAAAAAAGAAATATTGCCCAAGTTGCTTCAAAACAACAACTATCTTAATCAGGAAAACATGGAACTGGTCTCAGTTAACCGCAACACGGAAACGCCTACTGCACTTAATAGAGAAACCCTGAATATGCTTCAACAAGGCAAGTTAAGAATCCGACAGCGTCCGGGGGGAAAGAATGCCTTGGGCAGAATAAAATTTATTTTTCCCAATAAGGAAGACGTGTATTTGCATGACACTCCGGCAAATGCCTTATTTAGCCAATCGCGAAGGGATTTCAGCCACGGTTGCGTGCGGGTTGCGAACCCTCAAAAACTGGCTGAGTTTGTACTTAAAAATCAGGATGACTGGAATCCGGAAACGATACAGCTCGCCATGAATACACCAAAAAATCGACGTGTTCTTTTGAAGGAACCTATACCGGTGTTGTTTTTTTATACCACGGCTTTTTTTGACCAATTTGATAATTTAGAGTTTCATCCTGATATTTATGGTCATGATGCTGTATTACTAAAAGCCTTGAGTAAAGCGAATGATCTGCCTGATCAGTCACTTTTTTTCAGCAGCAATACGGCACAGGAAGCGTTAATCAAATAGACTATAAACATACATTATGACGTAAACAGCTATTGATTTCTCTCGATAATTACCTTTACTGCTCACGATCCATGGCGCAAGGTAATTGTCGACCACTTTCATGCGGATCGGATTAAACAGGGCAGAACAATTGCCAAAAAAAAGGACACGAAGTTTTCTTCGTGTCCTTTTGTGTGTTTCGTGGTTTATTACGGCTTACATTACACCAAGCTTATACCTGGATATAAGCTAACTGCCCCAGCTTCTTACGCTGCCGGTATCCAAATGCACAAAATTGGATCTTGAGTAATAACCAACACCACCACGCTGCATGGCCAGCGCTGCATTTCTAATCCGTTTGGAATCTATACCCTCAAGACGTATATCAATAGCCCGGCCCTGCATATGCAGGCTGTTTTTGGCAACGCCATCGCTGTGTTTACGCAAATCGGCATTAGTAGCCGGTGAACGGTAACCGGAAACAATATTAAAAGGCTTTCTGACTTCCAGACTGTGTTTTAAATCATACAACTGATCCAGCAATGCAGGATCAATGGGATGAACACTACCATCGTGGTAGTCGCGAAACAGATGATTGATTTCGAGAAGTGCATCTTCAACATAATCCCCCTGCTCAAAATAAGTCAGCTTTAACCGGTCGCCGGTATGCGTATTATGTAAAGCTAGAACCTTATGCGAAGGCGAGTTTTGAGCTAATGTGGTATGAGTAGCAATCTTATGTGAGGACTTTTTTGAGGAAAGGTGATGATTTAACCTGTCATGAAGAGGTGTTTTATGCGAAGCATGTACATGTGGGTCTATATGATGTCTAGCTCTAGCATTGACGACATCGATTCCTCCCACCATTAACAAGGAACCATAAGCCATATTTTTCAAAAACTTGCGTCGTGATAAAATAAGATCACTTTCATTCATAGTTGGTTGTGCTCGCGTTGATGCTTTATAGATATTAGTATCGTTACATTATTCTGATCATTTAACCTTAAATTAGTCTTAAGTAACCTTAAATATTCCATACAAAAACATCCTTTCTGCTGCTGTATGTGTAGCATCATGAAACTATTACTCTATATTTAAGACCGCCCCATTATCAGGAACACAATGAACATATCGATATTAACCCTGTTTGCGGTATTTGCGTTGATCACCGTGCGTAAAATCGGCCATTTTAATATCAAGATCTGGCAATCAATGACCTGCGGCGCACTGACGGTATTGGCTACCGGCGAGATTAGCGGAGTTGACGCCCTAAAGGCCATCGATTTCAATGTGATGCTGTTTCTGTTCGGCATGTTTGTCGTCGGCCAGGCGCTGGTTGCCAGCGGCTATCTGTACGCCCTCGCTTATCATTTATTTAACCGGATGACCTCAGTGCCGCAACTGATTTTCGGCATTTTATTCGGCGCGGCCTTGAGCTCTGCGCTGCTGATGAACGATACGCTCGCGATCATAGGCACACCGCTAGTGCTGCGCCTTGCTCGGGAACACAACATCAACAGTACGCTGCTGTTATTAACCCTGGCTTATGCCATTACCATCGGCAGCGTAATGAGCCCTATCGGCAATCCCCAAAATTTCCTGATTGCCAGTCAGGGCGGATTACCCGCACCTTTTCTGACTTTTTTTAAGGCGCTCACTATCCCTACGCTGATTAATTTGATTGTCACCTATTTAATGTTAAGGCTGTTTTATCGACAACAATTCATTGCCGCTATGCCGCTTACTCATAATCCGGTCAAACTATTGGATAAAAAACTGGCCAAATTGGCCCAAATATCGATATTTTTGTTGATCGGATTAATAACACTTAACATCATTCTTTCTGCCGTGCACAGCACGATGCAGCTTAAATTAAGCCATATCGCCATTCTCGCCGCCCTACCGCCAATTTTATTCAGCCCTGCCCGGCTAAACTTATTAAAAAGTCTGGACTGGTCAACCTTACTGTTTTTTGCTGCCATGTTTGTGTTAATGTCCAGCGTCTGGCAAACCGGCATCATGCAGCAACAGGTTAATGAATTGCACATAGACCTGACAACAACTTCGGCTATCATGTTGCTCAGCGCCTCGTTCAGTCAGTTGATTTCCAATGTGCCGCTGGTAGCGCTGTATCTGCCGATGCTGCCCCATCCGAGCTCCGAATCGCTAATGGCTCTGGCAGTCGGCAGCACTATCGCCGGTAATATGCTGATTCTGGGGGCCGCCAGTAATGTAATTATTATTCAGCATGCGGAAAAGCATGAAGCTACCTTGGGTTTTTTTGAGTTTGCCCGAATTGGAATTCCCTTGGGCTTTATCAATCTATTGATATACTGGACCTGGTTTCGCTATGGGTATGACTAACCGCGTCCCTATTTAAATATTGCACCGCTAATGGACGACACACATGCGCAAAAAAGCCGTTAAACCCTCTGCTTATCTGACCGAAGTCAAAACGCTATCGGATCGGATCGTCAAGGCTCAACAACCGATTCGCATACTCGACGCAATCAAATGGGATGACCATATTAAGCAGGCTTTTTTTGATGGCAATTGCAAAAAACCGCCCATAGTCACACCGGATTATTATCAAAAACGTCCACTGGGGTTTGATCCAAACGAAAAGAGACTTGAGTTTTATCAGATTGAGCGTGATTTAATGCGAAAACTTGGCCAACTCAACCCGCTCAGTGTGATCATGCGCCGAATTTGCCGGGAGTATCAGGACGTAGTACGCATGTTGGAGGCGCGAGGAACCCCGACATTTTCCAATATTTCTCAGGAATTATACGGCTCATCCCAGGACGTTTTTCATGTCGGCGATCCGACCATTGCCGGTCTGGGCAGCATGATGGAAGAAACCCTGGCGCAATTATTGAAGCTGGATTTCCTGGTCGAAGAACCCAAGACCATCAATGCCAAGGATGCAGTAGCCATCCTTAACGAAAAAATAGAGGCCGTATTTCCCGGCGATGGCCTGCGCGCCATGCTCAGCGACGGTATCGTCGCCGATGCCGCCGCCGGTACCGATTACATCAAATTGCGCGCCGATGCATTATTCAATATGCGCGATTTGCGCGTGCTCGAAGTTCATGAAATATGGGTTCATCTGGGCACCACCCTGAACGGTCTGGCTCAACCTTATTGCACCTTTCTCGGCAAAGGACCGCCTTCCGCGACCATCACCCAGGAAGGACTGGCGGTATTGATGGAAATATTAACCTTCAGCTCCACGCCTAATCGGCTGATGCGCCTGATCAACCGGGTTCGCGCTATCACGCTGGCCGAAGAAGGCGCTGACTTTTTGGACATATTTAATTTCTTTATCGAAAAAGGCCTGGATAATGAAGAAAGTTATACCTTAAGCAGCCGAGTATTTAGAGGCAGCAGCTCTGACGGTATGCCGTTTACCAAAGACCTGACCTATATCAAAGGCTTCGTATTGACTTATAATTTCATGCGACTGGCGGTCAGCAAGGGCAAGCCGGATCGCATTCCGTTACTGTTTTGTGGCAAAACCATGATCGAAGATATGAAAGTGCTGGTCGATTTGGTTGACGAAGGCACGGTAATAGCACCACGTTTTCTACCACCGCAGTTTAAAGATCTAATGGGACTTTCATCCTGGCTGAGTTTCAGCCGCTTCATGTCATCAATGAATTTCAAACAACTGGAACAAGACTACGCCAATGTTTTATGATGACACGTTATTTAAAATGTGAGTGATGGTTTCGTCTACAGAGTTGTTAGCTTTAACGACAACCCACAGCATAACGAGAGCTCACCTTATATTGGTTACGACAAAAATAATTTAAAGGTCATCCTATGAAAACACCAAGACTACTCGCTATATTTTTTATCGCAGCTTGTTTTAGCACCGTCAACGCCTCTGAGCATCACAGCGGACACGGTGGTGGTGGCGGTGGTGGCGGGGAGCAATCCTGTGTAAAGCCACAGTTAACCAAATTTACGCCTGCCCATTTAGCGTCCGTTGCACCGGGATCAGCGTTCTCTTTTCTGGCTTTTAACGTGAGCAAGCCTGAACAAATTCAGGTCACCGTTAAAACCATTCCCGTTGAAGTGACTACGGAAAATAAGGACACATTTTTTCTGGTAAAAGGGAAATTACCCACCGATTTAGTTAACACCACTGCAAGAATCAACATCAAGGTGAATAGTAAAATTTCAAGATGTGATGTCGAAAATGGCTGGCTGGTAAAAATTACCGAAAAATAATGATGATTTTGTAGGGCGCGAGTGGCGCGCCCTAATTCACTGCCACACCGACTCAACTTTTGGGAGTACTTTATGCCTACAAATAAGTCAATTAAACAATGCGTAGCTTACTGCTTGGCACAACGCTTTGATATTAGCGCCTTAGCAAAACAACTATCAGACTCAGCGCTGATACGACTTATTAAAGGAGCATTACTCATTGAGGACAATCAATCCTGGTCGGTGGTTTTTGCTTATGGTGCTGTCGTACACTGGAATGTCAGCTCAGAACAGCAGATCAAACTACATCATTTATTATTAGATCATGCAGAAAACATACTGGCCTCTACAGAGGAAGACCATTTCACTTTCATTCTTGATTGCCCGATCACACGCATTATTGAAGATCATCTTGAAATCGAGTCTTCCGATCCCATTGTGATATTTTCATTATCCCAAGGTATGGCCCAATCGATTAAGCTCGCCTCTTTTGAAACCAACGCGATAACCACCATCAACAATACCAGCTACATTCCAAAATCATTAGCTAAAACCGGAAAAATCAACTTAAGCCGCCATCAAATCGCGAAAATTCGCGGACAACTGTTTTTAACCAAAAGCGACATCATTTTAAATTACGACTTGCTGGATACGCCTGATTTCTTTTGGGAATATCCGGAATATGAGGTATTTTACGGGGTCACCGCAAAATACCTCGAAGTAAGCCCGCGAACTGACGTATTGTCAAAAAAGCTGGAAACTATCCGCGAGTTATTTGAAATGCTGGCCGATGAGCAAAAACATCGACATTCATCAATACTGGAATGGATTATTATCTGGCTGATTGCTTTTGAAATAGGCATGGCAATAGTCGACAAAGTACTCTAAACAATTAAATTCATCATGCTCAGCTACCGACACTCTTTTCACGCAGGCAACTTTGCCGACGTTTTAAAACATATTACCCTGATACAAAGCCTTGAGTACTTAAGAAACAAAGACAAACCATTCTGCTGCATCGATACCCATGCCGGGCCCGGAAAATATGCGCTGGATGGTGACTACGCCTTAAAAAACCGGGAATTTGACAACGGCATCGCCAAGTTATGGCAACGTAATGACTTACCGGATAGTGTTGCCCACTATGTCAGCCTAATCAAACGCTTTAACAG
>JAQSDX010000032.1 GCA_029946125.1 Candidatus Methylobacter titanis | reverse complement strand
AGCCTGATTTGGCAGGATTCTTAAAAATCAACAATTAAAAACTTGAACATCGAGTAATAGTTAACACATCACTAAATGAGTATTTCACCTTTTTTAATCCCTATTCAAAAAACCGATCCTCAGGCCAAGGCTTGCTAAAATAGAGGCATTAGCCAAGCAATAATATCATTATCGGTATTATTAACTAAAATGCAGCTCCACTAAAAACGCCGATGCATCCAGATGAATTTATCAGCAACAAACCGCTCAAAATAACCCCCTGGTATTTTTTTAGATTTCACTATGCACCTCATAATCGGCTCAACCATCAATAAATCCCAAGAAATCTGGCATTAAAAGCCCGTTCAAATTAAAATAACCCACTTATTATCGTGCGCATTCAATAAATATAGCGTGACCTCCAAACCTGACGGACTTTTAATGACTGATTATAAACTGACCCACCTTAAACAACTGGAAGCTGAAAGCATTCATATTATTCGTGAAGTTGCAGCCGAATTTGAACGTCCGGTGATGTTGTATTCTGTCGGCAAGGATTCTGCCGTGATGTTGCATTTGACCATGAAAGCCTTCTATCCAGGCAAACCGCCGTTCCCATTACTGCATGTGGACACCACCTGGAAGTTCAAGGAAATGATCGAGTTTCGCGATCAGATGATCAAGCAGCTGGGGCTTGAGTTACTGATTCATATCAATCAGGATGGCGTCGATCAGGGCATAGGGCCTTTTACCCACGGCAGTAAAAAACACACCGACGTGATGAAAACCGACGGCCTTAAACAGGCGCTGAATAAATACCAGTTTGACGCAGCTTTTGGCGGTGCTCGACGTGACGAGGAAAAATCACGCGCGAAGGAACGCGTTTATTCGTTCCGCGACAAGAATCACCGCTGGGATCCTAAAAACCAGCGTCCCGAATTATGGAATATCTATAACGGCAAAATCGACAAAGGCGAAAGCATCAGGGTATTTCCGCTGTCCAACTGGACGGAGCTGGACATCTGGCAATACATTCACCTGGAAAACATTCCCATCGTGCCGTTGTATTTCGCCAAGGAGCGCCCGGTTGTTGAGCGCGACGGCATGTTAATCATGGTTGATGATGAGCGTATGCCAATCGGTCCTGAAGAAAAAGTTGAAATGAAAATGGTGAGATTCCGTACTTTAGGCTGCTACCCGTTGACCGGCGCAGTCGAATCGACCGCCACCACACTGCCGGAAATCATCCAGGAAATGCTGTTAACCACAACTTCAGAACGTCAGGGACGCTTGATAGACCATGACCAATCGGGTTCCATGGAGCAGAAAAAGCGCGAGGGGTATTTTTAAGAGCAGACGAAGGGCTAAAGGCTAAAGATGGCGCGATTTGAAGACTTGGATGTTTGGCGGCGCTCATCTCGGCTTTGTGTCCAGATTTACCAAGGCTTGGCTAAAGGTTTTGAAAGGGGCGGCGATAAAGATTCCAACAAATTCTTTTATTACGCAAAAAGCTCCTCCGGTGAATTACGCACCCAAATCTACATAGGCATCGAAATTGGCTACATTTCAAAGATACTGCATGCCCTAATCAAATCGCGTCCAGCCTAGCTTTCGCCTAACTCATTTAATTTTTATTTTTGGAAACCTCATGTCCCACCAATCCGATTTAATCAGTACCGATATAGACGCCTATCTGGCGCAACACGAACGCAAGGAATTATTGCGTTTTTTAACCTGCGGCAATGTCGATGACGGCAAAAGTACGCTGATCGGCCGCCTGCTGCACGACTCCAAAATGATCTATGAAGATCAACTGGCCGCCGTTCAGGCCGACAGCGTCAAATCAGGCACCACCGGCGCCGGCAAGATCGATCTGGCCTTGCTGGTTGACGGCCTGCAAGCCGAACGCGAACAAGGCATCACCATTGACGTGGCCTATCGTTACTTTTCTACCGCCACGCGCAAATTCATTATTGCCGACACGCCGGGACACGAGCAGTATACCCGCAACATGGCGACCGGCGCGTCAACCTGCGATTTGGCGATTATCCTGATCGATGCCCGTTACGGCGTGCAAACCCAGACCAAACGGCACAGCTTTATCGCGTCGTTGCTAGGCATTCATCACATCATCGTCGCTATCAATAAAATGGATTTGGTTGAGTACAGCGAAGCCACGTTTAATAAAATCAAACAGGACTATCTGGATTTCACTCAGTCGCTGGCTTTGCAGGATATTACCTTTATCCCGATGTCGGCGCTGGACGGCGATAACGTGGTCAATCCCAGCGAACACATGCCCTGGTTTACCGGCCAACCGTTAATGGAAGCGCTGAACAGCATCGAAATCGCCAATGACCGCAATTTTGACGATGCCCGTTTTCCGGTGCAGTACGTCAACCGCCCCAATCTCGATTTTCGCGGTTTTTGCGGCACGGTCGCTTCCGGCATTTTCAAAAAAGGCGACAAGATCACCGCCCTGCCCTCCGGAAAAAGCAGCAAAATCAAGTCCATCGTGACTTACGACGGCGAACTGGAGCAAGCTTTTGCACCGATGGCGGTCACCTTGACGCTGGAAGACGAGATCGATATTAGCCGAGGCGATATGCTGATCGGCGCAGAACAAAACCCGGCGACCGTCTCGGACAAATTCAAAGCCACTATCGTCTGGATGGCTGAAAATGCTCTGACATCCGGTAAACAATACGTGATTAAACTGGCGACGCGCAGCGTATCAGGTTCTGTCGCGATGATTCACCATAGAATCGACGTCAATACGCTGGAACACCATGATGCTGTCGAACTGCACTTGAATGAGATCGGTTCCTGTACGGTTTCAGTCAACGCGCCGGTCGTGTTCGATCCCTACCTTACCCATAAAGGCACCGGTTCTTTCATTATCATAGACCGATTGACCAACAGCACCGTCGGCGCGGGCATGATTACCGGCGGCATTGACCAGGAAAATCTGAATCCGGTCAGCCCCGAAGAACGCGCCGCACGTTTTAGTCAAACGGCGACAGCGATTGCTTTGACCGGCTCAAATGCTAAAGAAATCGCCTATCAACTGGAGCGAAAATTATTTGATAACGGTCATGCAACAACCGTTTTAGAAACGCAAAATACCTCGCTGATCGTCGCCGTTAAACAGGCCGGACTGATTTGCTTATGCGTCAATTACAGCGCAAATTTGGCGGACATGAGTTTTGATACCGATGTAATGGATGTTGATACTATTTACAGCACGTTGAAAGGCCAAGGCATTATTTATTAGCAGCGGCCTGTAGGGGCGGATAAATCCGCCCCTACACACTGCTCCGATCAATCCCACACGCTTGAACCCCATCACCTTAAAATGAAAACTTCTGAACTTTCAAAAATAAGAGCTTCCGGCGTGGGCTATCTGATTAATAGTATCCAGACTTTATTTGTCGGCATGCTCAGAATATGGACGATCCCCATTGTATTGATGTTGAGCGTCGCTTCAGGTTTTACCACCTACTACGGCTTATCCCATTTTATTACTCCGTGGATTGCACTGGTCATTACCATTGCCATCCAATCTATCATCGTTATTTGTTCGCTGGAAATTGCCGGAATTCATTGGCAAGCCAACCGGATGCGCTATTTTGCGGTGGTTTGTTCGCTGTTAATTGCGCTGAGCGCTTCGGTTTCATTCTCTTATTTCAAGTTTTATGAAATTTCCGAGCACGACACTCAGCACATTAACCGCTTGAATCAAATCAGAATCGATATAAAAACCTATGTAGACCGTGTCTTGACCATTAAAGCCGATGTTTTAAAGCAACAACGCGCCGATATGAAAAAAGCCTCGCTTGAAGTATCACAAGCCTATTTTGGCACGCACCCGCAAATTGTTGAAGGCTACAAGCAGCAAGTCGGTGAAGGGCCATTCTGGAAGCATTACAATCAGATTTACCTGGAGAAAAAACAGCAACAGGCCAAATTCGATGATGATTTTTCTGCATTGGACAAAGACATTCAAAAACTGCAAGCCAGTATCAATGACCTGGATGTCGCGGCGAACATTGAAAATGCCTACTATGCGATGCTGAAAAACTTCCAGAGTGTCCAGTTAAAGATCAACCTGTTATCCGGCAATATCGGGCAGTCCTTACCGGAAGCGCCTTTGTTGATGACTTACAAGCAATTCACCGCCGATGTCCAGCCTTCGGCCGCGATGTGGTCCGAGTTTTCATTGTTCGCTTTTGTTTGTGCGGCGATGGTTGATTTTTTCACCGTATTACTGTCATACCGCCTCGAGTTCACGGCCCCCGGTCCATTGACCGCAGAGGAAGAAGAGCTGGTTTTTGAATGCTTACGACAGTTTACCGAGTTCCGGATCAATAAAAACGACGAGCTTGAAATGATCATAGAGAAAACCGAACTGGAACGAGCCAGACGCTATTCCGACTGGTCAAGAATGTTTGCCGTAGGCTTGTTATTAAGCCGGGGTTTCTTAAGAAAAATCGATGACAAAACCGTCGAATTCGCGCCTAATCTTTATCCATTGATTGCCGAGAAAATGGGCGATAAAATTAGCCGATTAAAAGCCGAGTCTGCCCTGAGCAGACAAGCAGATGCTGATGAATAGTTCCAGAACTGAAATCGACAAATGGTTTATTGACGGCAGCTTAGCAAGCGATGAGCTCGGGCTGTCAGAGCTATGGGAACCCGTTTTTGATGTTGATCGCCAACTGGTCCATACCAAAATCGGCCCTTATTCGAAATTATTTTTACGCCCCGAAGGATTTGTTAAACGATTTTATCACCATGTTTATCCATTACCGGTTGAAAACTGGCACATTACCCAGCAAATCAAGCTTTACGACGGCTTTTGTACCATTGATGTAGCGCTGGACATTCGCTTTCAGGCTACATTGAAATATGCTCTCAGCAATATGGATATTTTGTCTGACATCAATAAGCATATCAAAACCGCCTATGAAGATTTGCTTATTAATCTGATAAATAAAGAGTTAGTTAATTTATCGGATGGCACATGGGTACAAAAAGGCGTATCCGACATTGAAAAGAAGATTTCTTTGGCCGCCAGTGAAATGCTGATATTACAAAATATCCAGTCGCAAATATTATGCACCTTAAAACCCTCATTTGAAGAATTCCCCAACGTACAACTGCCCAAAGAAAATGTTTATTTATGCGTCCTTAAAAAAAGCTTTGAGGTTGATGATGCAAAAAGAGAGGAATTATTTCGTCAACAACAAGAAATTGAACAGCAACAATTGGAACATAAACAAAAACAGCTCGATCAACTAAACCGCGATGCTGAACTGGAACGCTTAAAGCAAGCCCAGGACGCATCCAATAAAAAACGCTTATTTGAAGAAAAACAACATCAGCTACAGGAACAGTTTGGCATTGAAAGACGCCTCCATGCCGAACAAGTTAAGCATGATAATAGTCTTAAGGAAATAACCCTGGAAGCGAATCTTCAGGAACAGCAAAAACAGGAATCCCGCCTGAGAATGGCAGAACAACAAGCTCACCTGGAATCATTGGCACATCAGGCCAAATTAAAATCCCAAGAACTGGAAGCCGATATTGCCAAATATGAACTCCAGCAGGCCAAATGGAGGGAATCCAAGAACACAATCCATAGCCAACAACTCGCCATTGAAAAACGCCAAAAACAATTGGAATTCGATGCCGATGTCGAGTCCCAAAAACACCGGGAACAACAGCGCTTGGAATTACAGCAACAAAGCTATAACAAAAACAAGGAATCGGATATTTATCTTCGCCGGGAAATCGAATTACTCGCACTTGAAAAACAACGCCTGGAGCTGCAACTGGCGATAAAGGCCGCGAAAAAACAGGGGGAAGACAAATAGTGGGCGTCCATTTAAGCCAGACAACCCTGTAAGATTTAATGGCATCACCGCCATTAAATTAACATATCGAGTAACTATTCCGTGTGAATTTAAGAGGTTGATATTTGGCAATCCACGCGGTGCAGGGGTGACGCAAGTCGCCCCTACCCTTTACTTTCACAGTCTCTTCGAGGCGAGAATCCAGACATTGTCTCAACTGCCCGTTAGTTGGCCGTTTAAATATCCATAAACAGCATCGGAATGCCGTAGGTTAAAACAAAATAACTGGTCGCTAAAATAACGCTGACGCTCGTTGTATACGAAAAAAATTGTCGTAAAAGATAACTGACTATCGCCAAATACCAACAAAGCAGCATTGCACCAATACCGATTGATATTTCTTCCGAGTATTCGACATGCTCTCTTACCATCACAAAATACAGCGCTTCGGTCAAAATCGCCAAGGTCATAATAAAGTTTTCACAGACAAAAATAGCCGTGAACAGTTGATTAAAATACGACCATTTTCTAAGTATCAACAATAACGTAGCGATTGATGAAAAAGCCATCACGGTTCGTAGCGAAACCTCCAGCGTGCCGTCGGCAGGGTCGGCAATCAGGCTTTCAACAATAATCCCTGAAACCAGGTAAAAACCCACAGTTTTCCACATAAACGATTTTGTGGGTACAAACTCAGCCGGGTTGTTTCTGAACCAGCACAGCGAAAGGTATTTAATTAATAAACTCATGATAGCTGTCTTTATAATCCATAAAAAGCTTGACTATTACCGGGGTCGATAACCGACTCCAACTCAACGTCCGTTTTTTTACCACTGAGACTCGCCGGTTTCAGGATCGTACATTTCATGGACAATTTTGTGCCGATTGGCGATTAACTCTTCAATGCTGGGTGAATTGTTCATTGCGCGGGAAATGGCCAGCTTCATCGCTTCATAGTTGGTGCGATATAAATCTTTACGATCCAGATCGGGATTGGTGGCACATTCCGGAGCAATCCAGAGCATCGCAATGATGCACAGATCGTTGGCCTGATCGGCAGGAATAACACCGGCAATCACACTATCCAAAACGGCATCAGCCACCGCCGACTGCACGGGACCGCCAAATAATTCCACATAAGCAGTCGATTTTATTGTGACTTTCGGCACCATGATCGTCGCAGGCTTCACTTGCTGATTACAGGCTCGAATAGCGAACATTCTAGTATGACCTGCGGTTTGCCCCATCAGGTTGGCAAAAGCATTGCCGGCCGGGCCTTTGACGCTGCCTATCAATATTTCCGGCATCGCGTCTGTGCCTTGTCCATCGCTGGAAAACACCGTTGCTTCGCCGGTTCTAAACCAAATTGCATCTGACATTACCTACCCCAAAAGAATAACAAAAAACCGCATTCTATGCTGGATGAGGCGAAAGACGCAAGCTTCAAGGCCAGGATCAGCCATGAACTGGGGCGTAGCGGGACGCAATAAGTTTCATGATAATATAAGCTTAATTCCCAAAACAGATCGTCCCCTCATCACAATGCTATTAAAATTATTGCCCCTGCTGTCCACCACAGTGCTTTATGCACTGTTTTACCTGATCAGCGCCTTAAAATTCGATGTGCAAATATTGCCTGCATCGGTACCTTACGATTATCCGCTACAACTGGTCGTTGCTTACATGCTGTATGCCTTATCGCGGAAGGCATGGATCTTTCTGGTAATTCATACTCTGCTAATGGGGGTGTTATATATAGGTAACTCGGTAAAAATATCATTTTTTGGCGGCCCGCTTATGCCGGATGATATTTTTGCCCTGCAATCGCTACTGTTGATACTCGACGGTTGGCGATTTTTTGCCGCCGCTATACCGCTAGCTGCCATTGCCAGCCTATTGCTATTCAATTTCAGCATGCGCCATTGGAGCGCTTATCTTGCCAGCCTAATCGCTATTTTGCTCGGCATCACCCTAGTTTATAAGCCAGCTACCCTACTAGCACCTCTGGATGGTTACTTCGGGAACTCGGTATGGGATCAACGCTCCAATTATGTGTGGCGCGGCGCGACACTGTACACGCTATTGGAAACCGCACGTTATTTTGCGGCAGCCGATGTGATTCCCGATACCGATATGGCTCAGGAAGCCGCCGATAACTTGCTGGCAGTCGACCTCAGCGATTCCCTAGCTAAAAAACAGGCCATCGCCAAAGAATTTACCCCGCGCAATGTACATATTGTCTTGCTGGAGTCTTTCTGGGATCCCAATGCGCTAAAGAAAGCCAAGTTTAAACAAAACCCTCTGGCACCCGAATTTAGAGAATTATGGAAGAGCGCCGGATACTCGCAGGCACTGGACCCGGTATTCGGCGGCTTTACCGCCAATTCCGAATTTGAGGTGTTATGCGGGTTTCCGGCGATGAAAAACACCGTCAAATTTGAACGTCAATTTCTGAATGATGCCCCTTGTTTGCCGCATCTTCTTGCCGACAAGGGCTACCGCACCATCGCCTCCCATCCCAATGTGCCGGTGTTCTGGAACCGTGTTAATGCTTACAGACGCATGGGCTTCGAAACCTACTGGTCATTAAAGGATTTTGTTCAGGATGACATGAATCGGGAATTCATGTCCGACAGCACTTTATACCGCCAGGTATTGGAGAAAATATCAAAGTCGGTGGCTGCCAAACAACCGGTTTTGGATTATATCGTAACGTATTTCGGGCATTGGAATTACCCGTTAAGTGAAAGCCGCCCCAGTAAAATCAGCTCGCGCTCCGAAGTAGATGAAGTCACGCCCTACGCCAACACGATTTATTATAAGACACATGAATTAATGGACTTTATCAAGGAAGTGCGCAAACGCGATCCGGAAGGCATTATCGTAGCTTTCGGCGATCACCTGCCTTTTCTGGGTGAAAATTTTGCAGGCTATGTTGAATCAGGTGTACTGGCGAACAATCGTAGCGACTTTACGCCGGCCATGTTCAAAGCCTATGTGAGCACACCGATGCTGATTATCGACGGCAAACGCGGACCCATTAAGTTCGGCAGCCTGCCGCTTTATCAAGTACCCAAGCTGTTGCTCGAACTGCTCAACTTCAATGAACCGAGCATCATGGATTACACCCAACCGTTACCTAACATGCGGGTGCGACCATTACCGGGCCTGCATTTTAATGTGTCGGCTAACGGGACGGTAGAACTATGCAAAGAACCGCCTTATTCGGAAGCCTGCCAGTTATCGTCCCACTGGCTGGAGAATATAGCCATCGTCAGTAATGACTTATTCATGGGCCGCCAGTTTACCCGTCCGAAATACATACCCGAGAAACAGCCCGAACCGGTATCAACAGAGACGGTTATTCCGCAAGCCGCTACCGGGACGAATTAGATAACTACCCATATATCAATGAATGATATAAACCCTATGGACAGGTTAAAACAGTGGGCTCAGTGTTCTCATAAAACCCGTATTTACTTATACCATTACCCTTATTGGCGTGTAAGCCAACCCGGAGAAAATTTATGCATAAAAGTTTCATAACAACCGCTTTCGGCCTATTGCTGCTGTTTGCAAGAAACGGCGCAGCCGATCAGCTCAGCGTTCCCGTACAAATTGATTACAGTCTGATTAAAAAAGTATTGGTCTCCCAGCTGTATACCGGAAAAAATACGACCGCCGAACTGTGGAATGACCAGCAAGGATGCAGTTATTTAAGACTGTCCAATCCCGAGATTAACGGCAAAAACAGCCAAATCCAGCTGTTAAACCAAGTTCAGGCACGATTCGGAACCGGCCTGGGCGGACAATGTTTAACGGTTCTGGAATGGGCCGGAATACTGGAAACATTTCAGCAGCCGACGCTCGATTCAGCACATTCGGTGCTGAGTTTTCCGATCACCCGCGTGACCGCCTATGATCGTGACGGACATCATCTGACCATCAACAAACTTCAGGAGTTGATCAAACGCGTTGCCGAACCCAAGCTTGCCTCGGTAAAAATTGATTTAAACCAATCTCGTGGCAACATTGAACAAACGCTGGCGCATTTTTTACCCAAGGATAATGCGGCAGAAGTTAAAGAGATACTCAAGTCGCTCAAATTCAACAGCATCACTGCCGGAGACAATGGTATCGGCATTAAACTCGATTTTAATGCCCCGGCCAAAAGAGTTGTTGCCGAGCCTGCCGCTGCCTTTAGCGAGTCCGAACAACAACAATGGCAATCCGCCTGGCAGCAATGGGATGTGTTTTTGAGCTCAGCTATCGAACAGGCCAGCCGCGATACCCAATCACCGGAACTGCGTGAAACCCTGATGGGCATTTTGATGGATTCCCGTACGGCCTTTCAGGCAGGCTTACAAAATCATGATGCCGATAGCGCCGATCCGGTGCGGGTATTTTTTGCCGATACCTGGGAGCGCCTGGCTCCGGCATTAAAAACCATCGCCAAAGAATTGCCCGGTATACAGGGTTTACGCTATCTAACCTTTATCGCGGCAACCGATGTCATTTACGAACTTGAAAAACTGGGCGCACCGTTCGGCCTGGATATTTCATCCGATGGACTGCGTAGACTGGGGCGAATTCTGATAGCAGGTAAACAAGAACAACAATTGCCGTAACCGATGATCTCGACAACTATCCATGCCCGATCCCGGCAAAAGAAAACCTACGACAAAAAATATCCACTATCTGCGGCGGTTTTATTATGCCTGTCGGCCGCTGCCATAGCCGCTGACGACAAAATTTCGCTAACGCCGGTGACAAGCTACGATGACCAGACTTACCCTGAATTAATCGAACCGCCACGTATGCGCAACCGGATAGACCGGGATGCGTTACAGGCCAGCGGCATGACCGATGTTAATGGCATCTTAAGAAGTCAAGGCGGCTTAATGCTCAATCAGGGCAGCAGCCAGATGATGACCGGCATCAGCTTGCGCGGCGCCGGCGGTGGCGGCCAGGGTCTGCTTACGTTGGACGGCGTACCCTTGTTTGCCAATTTCGCCGGGTTTTACTCCTTGAGCCACTACGCGCTGGATGCTTTAGACCGGGTAACGGTGACGCGAGGCCCGGGCGGCGAGCGCTACGGCAGCCGGTCGCTCGGCGGCGCCATTCATTTACAAACCCGGCATATTGCAGACAAGGAACGTTTTTTTCATGTTGAAGGCGGCAGCTATGACACGGTACGCAGCACTGCCGGTGGCGGCTTGTCTACCCGTGCAGGGGATTTTTCTGCCGTGGTCGGGCGTAGCGATATTTTTAGCGGCATCAGCCAGGCGCAAGGCGGCGCTGAACGCGATGACTTCGGCATGACCCATGCATCGGCCAACTGGTTTAAAGAATTCAGTCGGGGCGGCCTGGATGCGTCGTTGTATTTTGTGCGCACTAACGAAGACATCGACGGCCCCGGTTTGAAGTTGCCCAGACGCACGATAGGCTGGGTGGACGACAAACGCGGCCGGTTTTCCGATGAGACCTGGGTGGCGCAGTTGCGCGGCCAGTACGATCTGGCGGCGTATTGGAACAGCTCACTGCAATTCGGTTTTACCCAGGATCGGCAACAGATGCAATCCACCGCGATCAGGCCGTTTTCGCTGACCAGCCAGTTATTGATGCTGGACTGGAAAAACACCCATCGCTTGCCGCTGAGCGCGGATAATCAAAATCAGGCGCTGCTGGTGTGGGGCGTCAATACCCAGCACCAACAGGGTCTGAATTTACCGGCCAGACAAACCGTGATCAGCCCGAATATACGTGGAGAATTAATCCTGGGTGCCTGGCAATGGAGCGCTGATACCCGTTTTGATCAGGGCGACACCTATGGCAACCATCAGGTGTTTACGCTGGGCGTGAACCGGTCATTGCCGCAAAACATGAGTGTATGGGCTAACGGCGGCACCGGTTATCGTCAACCTGGCGTCAGTGAATTAACGCATCCCGTATTCGGCAATCAGACGCTGAACGGAGAACACAGTGCCGGTGGCGAACTCGGCTGGCGCTGGCAGCCATTACCTGAAAGCGAAGTCAAGATCAGCGGTTATTATCAACACTATCGGCAAATGATTACCCTGCAATTGGATTCAAAAACCGGCATCTCCAGAGCCGGCAATGTACAGGAAGCCGATGTTTTGGGCGCAGAAATGCAGTCGCAGCACCGTTGGTCGAGCATTTGGCAAAGCGGTCTGAATTACAGCTATATGCATGCCGAAAATCCGCTGACACAGTTGCGCATACCGGCTCGACCCGAGCACCAAAGCGTATTCTGGAATGAAGTTCAATTGCTGCAACCCTTAACGTTGCGGCTGGAGTTTACTGTCCATAACGGTTACTGGTTTGATGTGGCCAACAGATTCAGAGCCCAGACCGCACCGCGTATCAATGCCCTGTTAAACTACCGGCTAACACCAAAAACGGAGGTATATTTGCGTGGCGAAAACCTCACCGATGAACGCACAATCGAGCTTCGCGACTTTAGCTTTAATGGCGCGGCGGTGTATTTGGGGCTGCGTACCGGTTTTTAGCCGGTAGGATTTGCATCATCCTCGACATATCCTGCAAAACCTGATAATCAGGCCGATTAAAAAATAACCTTGTCCGATGAAACTCGATATATTCACCTCACTGATCAATCTTCTTATCGTCTATATGGTGTTTGCCATTGCTTTTGCGATAACGGCGCGTCGGCACCCCAATCTTGACGGGCCGCGTCATTGGCTTTTCGCCTGCTTGGCATTGTTTACCGGATACCTGGGGCTTGGTCTACGTGGCGTTATTCCTGACATGCTATCCATTGTCGTCGCAAACTCCCTGACCCTGACCGGTGGCGTTTTCCTTTGGACAGGCATCCGCCGATTTTTCGGGCTTCGCTGGCACTGGTCTTTGTTTGCCCTGTTCGTGCTGCCGGGTACCGTGTTACTCAGCTTATTCATGACCGTCTGGCCATCCATACCGGCGCGACAGATAATCATGTCGGTGTTTTCCATATTGATAAGCGCATTCGCAATTCGCGACGTCCTGCAGCAACGCAGCTTTGCCCTGATCATGGAAACCAATCTGTTCATCGGCGTCGTTGGCACCGAGATAGTCATGCATTTTATCCGCATAACCACCCTGATGATGGTACCCGTATCTACAGACAGTTATCTGCTGGGACAAAATCAACCGGATAAATTATTTTTCATCGTGTTGTTTATGCTCAGCGCCAGCCGGCTGCTTATTTTAGTTACCCTGGTCAGCGCTAGGCTGCAAGACGAACTCAATCAACTGGCATCTCTGGACCCGTTAACGCAACTGCCTAACCGGCGTTTGCTGCTGCAGCGCCTAAAGCATGGCATAAACAGGGAACGGCGCAGCGGTAAGCAAATGGCGTTGCTGATGCTTGATCTGGATCGTTTTAAAACCGTTAATGACAAATTGGGGCATACCGCCGGGGATGAACTGCTGCAACAGGTCGCTGGGCGTATCCAGTCTCGGTTGCGCGAGGCGGATACGGTGGCGCGTTTGGGCGGCGATGAATTTATCGTGCTGCTGGAAGATATTGCGCACCCCGAAGATGCCGCACGGGTAGCAGAAGAAATAGTTGCCGCTTTAAGCAGACCGTTTCAATTACTCCGCAGCAATGAAGCCGACCATGAGCCGGGCCGGGATGTACAGATCGGCGCCAGCATCGGCATCAGCCTGTATCCGCAACATGCCGATAGCGCGGAACTGCTGATGGAACAGGCCGATACCGCCATGTATGAAGCCAAACAGGCCGGACGCGGCTGCTATGCCTATTTTTCCGAAGAGCTCACCATTGCCGTCCACAAACGTATCAACCTCGAAGACCGCCTGCGCCACGCTATTGAACAGCAGGAACTGCGCGTTTTTTATCAACCGCAGATAGATATTGCCAGCAACCGGATTATCGGCGCCGAAGCGCTGGTGCGCTGGCAAAGCCCGACCGAAGGGCTGATTGCGCCGATTCACTTTATCCCTATTGCCGAAGAAACCGGCCTGATTATCGCCATTGGCGAATGGGTGCTGCGCGAAACTTGCCGACAAGGCCAGCGTTGGCTGGCCGATGGCTTTTTTCCGCTAACTCTGGCGGTCAACGTATCGCCGCAACAGTTTCGCCGTTGCGATATTAACGCGCTGGTTGCGGAAGTACTGGCCGAAACCGGTTTTCCGGCCGGACAATTGGAATTGGAAATGACCGAAAGCGGATTAATGGAAAATCAGGATAACGTGGTGGAAGTGCTCAATAACCTGCGTAACCAAGGCATTCGTCTTGCCATTGACGACTTCGGCACCGGTTATTCGTCGCTGGCTTACCTGAAACGCTTCCCGGTCGACGTGCTGAAAATCGACAAAAGCTTTATCGACGATATTCCGCATCTTCAAGATGACATGGAAATCACCGCCACCATTATTGCGATGGGGCATATTCTGGGCTTTAAAGTCCTTGCGGAAGGCGTAGAAACCCAGGAACAGTTAGACTTTTTGCGGAACAAAGGTTGCGATGCCTACCAGGGTTATTTCACCAGCAAGCCGGTACCGGCGGCAGATTTTACTCAGTTATTGCAGGCACAACATGAAAAAATGGCGGCGGTTTAGGCTTGAGTAAGCCAATGCGCGTCATCAATCAAAAATCGCCGCATCAAGATTTTTGGCCGCATTTAAGCGCTTCAAAACGGCTTTATTATTCACTACACCAAATCGTGTGCCTGCTACGTTAGCGCCGGTAAAATCGGCATCCTCCAATTTGCTTTCGGACAAATCCGCTCCCGATAAATCGGCATCAGTCAAATCGGCCCCGGACAGATCAACGCCAAATAACACCGCATTTTTCAGCATGCTGCCGGAAAGATTGGCATGGCGCATCAACGCGCGATTAAGGTTGGCGTCAGCCAGATTGGCGCCCGATAAATTGACATTATTCAAGCTGACCCGCATTAAACCCATCGGCTGATTCTTCATATCGACGCCCCAATCGGCATGGGACAGATTGGCATGGCTAAGGTTGGAGCGATCCAGATTGGCAATAAACCGGCTGCCGGTAAGATTGGCGTTGCTCAAATTAGCGCCGCCCATATGTACGCCGAAAATGCTGGTATTGGACAGGTTAGCGCCGGAAAGATTGATTTTGGACATCACCGTCAAATCCAGATTAAGACCGGACAAATCGCTGTTGCTTAAATTGGCGTTACGTAAATCCGACCCCCACAAGTCGGCATTCCTGAAATCCAGGCCGGACAAATCCAGTCCGGTAAGATCTTTTCGACGTAGCTGTGCTGGATGGCTCTGATCCGCCTTGGCTAACAGCTGCTGCACTGCCGACCGATCAAAGTCGGCCGCTGATACTGGCAGACAAAACAATGCGGCTAACAAGCCCAGAGCGTAAAAATGGATTTTCATGTGCATACCTTCTGGTGGGTTTATGGAATCAGATCAAAATAGTCAGCTGAACTTTATCGACAGTTTCGTACTATTGCAACTGGGGAATGAAGATTGTTGGCTGTACCCGGTCAACACAAACGATACGGCAGGGATTCGCTTCGCGCGACACCCTTATGGGAGCGACGCCCTCGTCGCGATGATGGCATCACGCCCACAAGGTGGAAGAAAATATAAGCACACCCCCTCTTGTATCGCCATAGGTTGAAAGCAACCGTATTATTTGGTTGATTTCAACTTATTTACGCTCAAGATACGTCTAATCAACCTTCTGTAACAGGTACACTTGAGTCCTATGCATACCCAGGATAGGCATTATCAATCATTAGAATCATTCACGTGAATGCCATGGTCGTTAACCCGTTCATTTTCTTGGTTATCATGTAAGCCATCCCGATTAACGTCATCGTCATGGAAACCATCATGATTCTGATCGTCATCATGAAATCCGTCATGGTTAGAATCATCATCATGTAAGCCATCCCGATTAACGTCATCGTCATGGAAACCATCATGATTCTGATCGTCATCATGAAATCCGTTATGGTTAGAATCATCATCATGATAACCATCATGGTTGTTATCATCATCAGGAAAACCATTGTTATCAAAATCACCGGTTGAATTAGCAGGCAAGCCAATACTAAAATTGATTGTGCTTAACCCACCTAAACCACCAATCCAATTCGTAAAATTTAACGGATCTGAACCCGGTTCTGTTACTACTTGGTAAAGCAGATAACGTCCCGGAGCTACGCCTAGACCGGATATATTAAGCGCATCGATGCTGTCAGAAAAATGGCTGTTTGAGCGGAACGGTGTAATGGCTGTAGTAAAATTGGCACCTTCGTCAGCCAAAAATAATAATTCTCCGTTAACTTGTGTGGCGATATATAAGTCACCATTGACAGGAGTTTGAAACCTAACCCTTGCGGTTACCTGTTCGCTACCATTATTACTAATAACCGCTCTATCCGTTGATATATCAGCCAATACATTAAAACTTAATGAAATTAAAGCCGATAGAATCGCAAATGGAAGTAAATTGAATTTGTGCATTTTGTTCTCCAAATTAATAAGGTTGTGCATTTTAAAAAAACGGCCCGGTCAAAACAAAGCCGAAAACTTGACAGGATGTCTGGTCAGATGTCGCGTTAGAAGCTGCCGGTTCCAATAGTCGCACCGTTGGTGTCAATCGTTATTTCAGCCGTGTCACCGATTTGAATCATAGGAACGCCGCTCTGAATGCCAGACGCGTTTAAATCAATATCGCAAACGCCACCATTTGCTTGCAGAAAACCGTTACGGTCAGTGATTTTGACTTTATACTCGGCAGTCAGGATGGATACTCTTCTGTTGGCCACTGTTTTGATTTTGTTCAGGTCTACATTGCATTCTGCATAATCCGCACCCAAGTTGTCGCGTAAAACCAAGGTCAGCGTCGCATCAGTTGCAGCGGTGGTATCAGCTACGTTCAGTGCGGTGCTGGGTACCGGTATTTTAACTTCCGCCGAAAATTCGGTTTTGCTGGTCTTTTGTTCCAATTTAACCTCACCTTGAGCCAAAGGTTCGTTAACCGCTATTAAATAGCTCTTGAGTTTGCTTTCGCTGCCGCCGGAAGTCGAATTTCCATGGTTGCTATCATGATGAGAGTTTTCAACATGATTGCTGCCGTGATCATTGCTTGCGTAGGCTGAAGCCGTAAAAGTCAGGAAAATAGAAATGGCGAGGGTTTTTAATGGTAGTGGATTAGTTTTTTTGTTCATAAGAGTAAATCCAGGTTTAAGGTTAGGTGGCGAATATTTTATTCGCCTACACAATCTATAAAGCACCATTCATGCCAAACTTTAACATGCTGATTTAATTTGATTTTAATATTAATAGGCAGAAGATTAAGCACTCATTTTTGCAGTCCACGCAAATAAAGTCTGCAATTTTGGTATGAAAATGGCTGTTGATGGACAATATGCTTATTTTGCAGTGGGCAAGGTAATGAGCAGTAACACCTTTACCCGGTTGTCCACTTTTTGTTTGCGGACATAACCGATCGATCCGGTTGTCGATGCCACAAAACGCAATATGGCTTCTTCAGAAGCCATTACCTTGGGAGGACTGATGCCGTTGAAATATTGGACGCTCCAATAATCTTCCTGCTCTTCCGGCAACAGTGAGAAAAGCGCGAGTGAGAAATCGCGCCGTAAGGAATCGGTGACTGGCATGTTTAATGGAAGCCAGCGATTTCCTTCCGTGTCCATTTGACTTTTGCGCAGATAAACGAGTTTTAAGTCATCAAGCGAGAGCGTATCCAGCGGGTTGGCCGCAGCGGTTATGATCGCTAAAGGTTCGGCAGCGCGTGCAGAAAACCAGGGTAACAAGATAGCGACAAGTAACGCGTAAGCTATGCGCATGGCCATTAAAATAGCATAGCAAAGGACGCTGCCAGGCCGTCTGCGGCTAGCGTTTCATTGTTTGTCCCCAGTCGATATTCCAATTTCCAGATAATGGGCGGTAACGGCCGGTAGGCAAGCCCTAGTAACCCGACTTGTCCAGGTTTATCCTGCGGCTGTTCAAAAAATTCGTAACGCCCTACGACGAACCAATATTGACTAAGCGGGATCACGCTCTGTACAAAACTCTGCCAGGTGCTTTTTATATTGGTATGGTCGCTAGTGCGGTAAACTATTTCACTGCTGAGTTCATACTTCTGATAAGACCACGCAACCTCAAGTCCGGCCAAATTATAGCGCGTGGGCGGCAGATCATTCAGGACAAAATTGGCAAAAGAAGCGCCTATCTGCACGGTGTCGGTGAGGGAATAACGTAAATGAGCCCCCAGCGCATTTTCAAAAGGTTTTTTTGAACGGTACGGGTCGATGCTCTCACTGATATCACCATACACACTATATTCCAGCTGACGGTTAGCAACGGAGACAGAGCCGTGCAGCATGAGTCCTGAAGCATGGGTAGAGAATAGGTTTTCAGTCGCTACCGGGCGAGAGCTAGTCCAAACCAGCGGAGCTGCATGAATCAGGTTCCATTGACCGACTGGGGTAAGAAACTTTCCTAGCCGTATAGTCAGATTGTTGTTCACCAGACCGTCGATATAAAACCGTTCAAATTCGAAATGGGCTTTCTGTGTTCCCAGCGATTGATGCTCACCTGCGCTCAGGACATCGCCGACTTCCAATTCTGAGAAAAAGCGCAGTCGTGAACCATTATCCCAGGTCAGAAAAAGGCTGAGATCACTGACATCGAAATACCAGGGGTCTGCACGGGGCATGCCTATTTTTGTAGTGGCATAGCCGCCAATACGTAACCCGGTTTCGCTCACTGGATAGCCACTACCCAGCCGATAAATGCTTTCGACATCATCATCAGCCGCTACTGCAAGTACCGATCCCATCGACAACGCAGCCACAACTAAATTAAAAAAAGTAAGAACGCGCATAGATTAAGAGACGGCTGAGAGATCATCGGATTAAAAGTAAAGATTGGCGGACAGCGTGCTATATGATGGAAAGAGGTTCAATATATATTCTGCTGTTCTTTTTTGCTGATTATTCCGGACTCCCCGCTTTTAAGTCATATTTCTTGAGCTTATACCAAAGTGTGCGCTCACTGATTTTTAGAATACGCGCGGCTTTTGCTTTGTTACCGGCAGATTCCGCGAGGGCTTTATTCAATAAATTCTTTTCCAGTTTTGCCACGCTGGCTTCCAGATCCATATCCTCATTACCGATGGAAGACATCAATATTGCGGGGGATTCCGTTAACAGTATTTCCTGTGGAAAATGCCTAAGGCCAACCTCAAAGCCTTGGCTTAAAACAACCGCCCGTTCCATCATATTTTCAAGTTCGCGTACATTGCCTGGCCATGCGTATGCCATTAATGCCTGGGCTACTTCCTCCGACAATGTAAAGGAGTCTCCGCCAAGTGAGCGCCGGTATTTTTCGAGGAAATGACGTGCCAATAAAGGAATATCCTCTCGGCGCTCGCGCAAAGGGGGTAACTGAATACCTAAAACATTGATGCGATAGTAAAGGTCTTCGCGTAACCGGCCCAAACGAACAGCGCCCAAGGGATCGCGGTTAGTTGCGGCGATAATGCGGATATCGACTTCAATGCTGTGATTACTGCCCAAACGATCAATGCGACTTTCCTGGAGTACTCGCAGCAGTTTGGCTTGAATAGACGGGTTCATTTCGGTAATCTCATCCAAAAACAAGGTACCTTCGTGCGCCAATTCAAATTTACCGACCCGATCCTTGTGGGCACCCGTGAAAGCACCACGAACGTAGCCAAACAACTCGCTTTCCAGAATATCGGCGGGAATAGCCGCGCAATTAATTGGTACGAATAAGCCGCGTCGCCCTGAATTGCTATGGATGGCTCGTGCGACCAACTCTTTTCCGGTTCCGGTTTCACCAATAATAAATATGCTGGCCTTACTGGGTCCGGCTTGCCGAATCAGTTCATAAGTTTTCTGCATAGCAGGACATTGACCGACGAATTCGCCCCAGTCTTTGTTCATTTCATCGCGCAGAAATTCATTTTCCTGGTGTATTCTTTGCACATTCAGTGCGCGATGAATCACCATTTCCACCTGTTCGACATCCAGTGGGCGGATAATAAAATCGAAGGCGCCTTGTTTCATAGCGGCAACCGCATTTTCCACAGTGCCGTAGGCGGTCACCACAATGACGGGTAACGTGTGTCCGTCGCGGCGTAAAGCCGCTAATAATTCCAGTCCCCCCATACCCGGCATATTGAGATCGGTGATCAATAAATCCATAGGTGTTTCGCGCAGTATCGCAAGCGCCGCTTTCCCATCGGCAGCTGAAAACACCTCACAGCCCAATCTACGCAATAAAATTTCCAGGATGCGCCGCGCATTGGGTTCATCGTCGGCCACTAAAACACGAGATCCGTTCAACATAGTTTTTGTCCCTGATGAAAGGGTAATAACAGCGTAAAACACGCACCGCCTAAATCGCTTTTGTCCGCGGCAAGATGGCCTCCGTGGACGGTGATAATCTGCTGTGTGACTGTTAAGCCAAGGCCAATCCCACCCTCCCGGGTGGTAAAAAATGGATCGAACAAGCGGCTACAATTTCCCGGCGGGATGCCTGGGCCATCATCCGCTACCGTTATTTTAATGGCTGTAGTCTCTGAACAATCTGTACGTATCCGTATTCGCCCGCCTTTAGGAACGATTTGAATGGCATTTAAAATCAGGTTTAGAAAAACCTGTACTAATAATTCCTCATCACATTCGATGATTGCGGCCTTTTCAGGTATTAGCCAGTCAACCCGTATAGCTTTTTTTTGTGCCTGCGTGGCAAGCAGATCAATAACTCGCTGTATAATTATATGCAGATCTTGCGGTTGCATATTTGGCAGACGCGGGCTAGCGCAGTCTAGCAAGGTGGAGATCAAACGATTGAGCCGGGCACTTTCTTCAACAATCATGCGCGTCATTTCCTGACCATCTGGGCTTAAGGCCGTTTCCCATTGCAACATTTGTGCGGTGGTTTGCAAAATGCCTAATGGAGTACGTACTTCATGAGCCATGATGGCAGCCATTTCGCCAACAACGGCCAATTTAGCCGCGTGGATAACCTGTTGGCGGGATCGCTGTAAATCTTCCGTGAGTTGCCCAAAGGCTACACTCAATTCGCGTACTTCTTGCACGCCGGATACAGGGGGACTCATACAATCCGATGCTTTTTGGAAGCGCCTAACCCACGCGGTTAAATCCAGCAGAGGCTTGGCGATACGTCCGGACACCCATTGAGCGACGCCGATAGCGATCAAACCTGCTACGATAAAAACGCTGCAAAATAGCCACCACAAAGCCCAGATGGGTTGAAATGCCTGTTGCGTAGACTGAATAACCAGCAATGACCAGCCCATATTGGCGTAGCCTTGATAACCTTTGGAGACAGCATAACCTACCAATACCGATGAATTAGTCAACGGTTTACCGGTATGGACGGCGAGGCCATTTTGTTCCTTGCGCTTCCAGCTTGCAAAGGTATCGGTCAATAGCAGATTTTGAGCACGTGCGGCTGCGGAGGCGGCTATCGTCCTACCCTCAGCATCCAGTAGAATAACAAAGCGCTCGCCTGAGTCAGCATGACTGGCCTGATCGAATAACCGGAAAATCTGCCGAAGATCAAATATCCCATACAGCTGTCCAATATCCCCGGTAGCGTAGTTATCAGGTACCGGGGCACGGATTAACAGATCCGCCTGTTCATAGGGTGGTTGTAACTGCAAGGCTTCCAGAAAAACTTCACCGTGTGGTACTTGCGCGCGTATCCAGTCCGCTTGCGGCTGAAAAGAGCGCCTGATCAAGGCAGGATCGCCAGCGGCGACAATCCGGTTTTCTCTATTCAGATAAAACAGGCTTCGGTATACCCCGGGATAACCGTGTTCCAATTCCGCCAAAAATTGCGCCAGACGTTTATCCACATCACCGATGCGGCCTTCTTGAATAATGTCCAGATGACTCCATGAATGGACATTTTGTAAGCGTTCGAAGATCATCATGTCGATTTGTTCCATCAACAAGGCCGCGTCATTATCAAGACTTCGACCAATTTCCTCTTCTAAAGCAACTCGTGAGGCATAAAAGGAAAGGACAACTATAGGCACTGTGGCTAAAAGCAACAGTAAAAGAAAAGAGATTAATAATATCCGGTGAATGTGCATGAGACATTAATAGCATTAATAGGGGTCAGGCTTTACATTTTACGCTCTTTTTCCCGCCGGTTTCACTGCTCGACTCACAGTAGCATAGCTCCCACCAAAATACTCACCCACTTGAGCAAGCGCATAGTGTCTACTTAAATAGGCACGAGCCATACTTTCGTTACGGTTCTTATGTTGTTCAGCAAAATACGCCAATGGTTTTACCGGAGCTTGTTTTTGCTTTTGGGTATATCGTTAAGCGATTGTTCGGATCAAACTTGCTCTGTATCGCATGACCCCCTGAAGGATTGGGTGGTTTGTTGGCTGCGATTAAACGATTAAATACAAATTATGCGTTTAAGCGCGTGGGCAAAAAAGCGTTGTCCACCCGGCTATTTCACCTAAAGTAGGGTTCATACCGAAGTGCTTAAATTGCACTAGCTAAACCCATGGAAATCATTGCAATTAAAGTGTGGGATGGTTCAAATAAACCAAAATTCCTGGTTGAAAACAACCGTATTGCTTGGTTGATTTCAACCTATTTACGCTCAAAATACTTCTAGTCAACCTCCTGTAATTTTAATCTTCTTATTGATTTTATTCGAGTTATCTTGTCTTTTACATTGTGGCACATGAAATGCCTGTATCTTGGTAAAGGTTTGACCAATACCCACAGATACCTTATATCCCATGCGATTAAAAATAATTTTAAGACACGCGGGGAGTTTAGGTAAATAGACCCGGCTGAACGAAGTCGTCTTCAAGGGGTTCTTATACCAGAGCTACTCATTGAGCTTGATGCAATGGAGCAACAACCTCGTCACAAATAATCCAGTATCTACGGGAGGCGAAAAAACCACCATGAATAAATACAAGCGTTATCAATTAGATAAGCAATTAATGATACCTACTGAATACACGGTTCTTGGAAAAATGCGTAAATCTCTTAAACATTTCCTAAGCCAATCAATCGTTTTTTTAAATTTGGCAATTGGGTTTCACACTATTCAGGCAGGGGAATTGGTTGAGGATAACGGTGGGTGGATGCAAACCGTGGGAGAAGGTAGCTTGAAGTTTGTTGACCCTGCACTGGCAAAAGGCCGGATATGGCTGGAAGGACAAAGTCGATTCGATGGCAACTGGGATCATTGGTACCAAGGCATGGTGCGTACCGCTGTTGGTTATTCTTTGAGTGACCGTACCACCGTCTGGGTAGGCTACACTTGGGTGCCTACGCAAAACATCGGTAAACCGCACATTTCGCAACAGGACGTTTGGCCGGCATTCCGTTATGTTTTGCCTACTGAAATTGGCACGTTTACGTTTAGAACCCTGTGGGAAACCAACTTTGGGCTTGGCTCACAAGTGAGGGAAAGACCGCGACAAATGATCAAGTTCATGCATCCGTTTGCTTTCGAGGATCGCTTGAGCTTTATCACTTGGGATGAGGCTTTTTACCGGGTAAATACCACCAATTGGGGTGGCAAATCCGGTTTTGATCAAAACCGAGCCTTCGCTGGCCTAGGCTGGACGTTTAATCCCCATGTCAGGACCGAATTGGGTTATTTAAATCAATACATTGATGATAAAAACCATATCAATGCCACCCTGCATCATTTGGGCATGGTCTCGGTTTTTGTCAATTTTTGAGCCATAACACGCTAGCTTTTTAGTCGTTCGAATCGGTCGTGTAGGTTCATGGTGTTTTCCTAATGCTACCTTGTTAAATTAAGTGGGTTATTTTCATTGATTAACATGCCTTCGTGTGAGTTTTTGTGCACTCACCACGGCGTCTTCTACGCTCCAAAAAAGCTTGTCCTTAAATTGCGCCTCGGCCAGTTTGAGTAATAATTGCCTTATCGGATCTTTGACACGCGCCAATAAAAGTACTTTATTTTGCCGTTTAAGTTCATTGGCAAGTTCAATCAAGCACTCAGCCGCCGTGCTATCCAGATTAGCACTTTGTTCAAGACTGATGATAAGAATATGCACATCCTTGCTGCGAATAAATCGCCGCTGAACTTCAGCCAGAACACCTTCGACGCTGGCAAAAAATAACGGCTCCTCTGGTCGAAGAATTAACAAGTTTGCGTGCGTTATCGCCTTTGGGTGATTTTCTCTATCCACATAATCGCGTGAATGTCCAAGCTCGGCCAATTCTCTAACCACAGGCTGACTGAAGGTACGTATTGCTGCGGCTAATGACAATCCGACGGCAATCAACATGCCATGTAGCACCCCAAAAGCTAATACGGCTAAGACCGCAGCCAGTGCCAGATATTGATCACGATTTATTCGCCAGAGATAAAGTAGTGCTTTAGGGTTTAAGGCATGGCTCAAAGCATTGATAACTGCCGCTGCCACAATGGGTTCTGGAATAAGCGCTATCCACGCTTTGCCAAAAACCACCATTAACAGCAAAAATAGTGTGGCAATGACACCGGCAAGTTTACTTTTTGCTCCCGCGCCCTCATTCGCAGAACTCACTGAAAATCCTGCTCCGACCGGCATACCCTGGAGTAAACCTGAAACTAGATTGGCGGTTCCCAGCGCCAACAGTTCGCGATTGGGTTCGACGTCATTGCCGTGAATCAGCGCAAGACTTCGAATACTACCCCAGGATTCAGCAACAATAATAACCAGTAAACCACAAGCCAGCTCCGCTAATGTAAGCCATTTTTCTAAAGGCAATAGGGGTAAACTAAAATCTGGGGGTCTGATCAACACCGGCCCGATGGTAGCCACATGCAGGTCGGCAAGATTCAGCAAGTGACTTAAACAGATGCCCAATGCCAATACCACAAAAGCGCCGGGGACAGCGGGCCAACGCTTTAGTCCCCATAACAAAATCAATGCGCCAAAACCAATGACTGCACTCCAGAAAGTCCATTCATGGGCTTGGTGAATCAGCTCAACAACGATGCCAAAAGGATCGGCAGCACTGACTTTGCTACCCAACATGATGGGCAATTGTTTAATGATGATGGTGACTGCCAAAGCAAACGAAAAACCATGCAGGACAGGGCGCGAAACGAATGCAGACAACCGCCCAAGTCCGGCTTTGGCAAATAGGATTAAACCAGCACCCGTTAATATGACTAACGCAAAGCCTAAGCCTTCGGCGGTATTGCCATCAACGGGATGCAATGATAAGACGACTGCAGCAAGCAGTGCCGCAGCGGATGAAGTGGGCGTAACAATAGCAAAATGACTTTTCCCTAACCAGGCGTAACAGATTAACCCCACTAAGGCGGCAGTGATAGCGTGTTGAATCGGAAGATGCGCAATGGCTGCATAAGCCACTGCCTCTGGCAACAAAATAAAGGCAACCGATAACCCTGCAACGGCATCGGCGAGCGATAAGCGTGTGCATGCCCCCGATAACTGAGTTTTAATGCTCAAATAATCTTGCATTGAATAAAGGCATCTTCGTTACACGCGTAAATGGCGCACAGGCGATGGTAGCCATCCGCGATGATTACCTTGCTGTTTTGCTCGTCCCTGACCAAGAGCAGCGGCGAAAGACTCTTCCCCTTCAGAATCTTGTCCCGGTCTTTATCGACGTGTGAGTTGCTCACGCCCAATAAAGATAGCTGAGACGCTCTAAAAATGTCCTTAGCTTTGAAGCGCACAATCGTAGTGCGTCTAAATCTAGCCATCATTTCGGCAACCCTTGCTTCGCTGAAGAGGATCGTGAGATAGGATTCAGCCGCCGGGTAATCATGCTCCTCAACATCAGACAGCCAGTTGATTTCTTTCAATTTATCTTTAGCCATATAGTTACCTCTATCGGTAAAGCCGGTTTTTTAATTATCAGTACTTTATTTTTCCATTGCGACCTCATTAGTGTAATGGGCTTCGCAGTGTCCTCGCACTGGTTAAGCAATCGCGCCTACGCAAAACGCAAGATAGAGCTGTGATCGTACATCATGCGCGATACATAGTTTTTTCGCATAGAATAAGATAACAATCATCGGCACGCGCACACCAAGACATCGAATTTTTCTGGTACATCCTTGGCGTCGAGAATCGGCTTTATATCATCCGGCGGACAAGCTTTTGGCGGTAGATTTGTTGTTTGGGAGTCTATTGGCTAAATGAATGTTGCCCCCCAATAGAGATAATATTTTTAGTGAATCTGGGGGGCGGAAAAGTGTTGTTTGTCGTGCTGTTATTGTGGTGGAGCCGGTGGCAGACCGGGCGGTGGCGGTGGAATATACGTGGGCGGTGTCGAATCAGGAGAAGGCTGAATATACGAAGCTGGCGGCACGACTTGCGGCTGAGATATTGCGCCAGAGAACTGTCCCGACACGGGGACCTGGTGGCCTTTGGCATACATGCACTGAATATAAGCTATATCGTAATGCTGTTGCACCCCGTACATGGAGCTGCTGGCAGCGCCGGTGCCAACCAGACTGCCGCCGACCAAACCGCTACCGGCTCCGATGGCGGCACCGCGTCCGCCCCCGATGGCTGCGCCGGCTGCCGCACCAAGTGCGGTCCCGACTGCGGCGCTGGTGACGCCGCTATTCACTGCCGCTTGATTCGCTGTAGTGCCGCCGACTTGGAACGAAGCGTATTGCTGACAGATAGCATCATCATTACGAAACTGATCAAAAGAAAGACCGGTACCGGGCAGCACCATGACGCTGGGGCCACTGGGTAAGCTGACACAACCGGATACTGCGAGTATAACGGTGCTCGAAAGCATTAGGGTAAAACGTGACATATTCATACTCCTTAGCGAGGTGCAGCGGGGGTCGGTGCAACTTGTAGCCACCCGCCTGGACATTGCTTGATATAAGGGTAATAACCTTCGGGGTTATTGCAGTAATACCAGTAACCGGGTGCGTATTGTTGAGTAACAGGTGGAGCTTGCTGGATGTAAACCGGCGGTGTTACTGGTACGGCGATCACGGCGGGAGGATAATCATAATAAGGGGAATAGTACGATCTACCATAATAGGGGAAAGGGTAAGTCCTACCATAATAGCCTAAGCCATAACCTAGGCCCAATCCCAAACCGATGCCGCTATAGTAGCCTCCATATCGCCAGCCACCACCATAATGCCTCCCACCATAGTGACCGCCACTATAGCCTCCTCTCGCCCATACGGAGTTGCTGGTCATTGCTGCTATCAGGACGATAACCAAACCTGCCACTTTGATCTGTTTCATAGTCGTTTCCCTCCCACACCTAGCGGGATTCTTCAATTTTAATTTAACAAAACACCGTCAAAAGGACAGTTTGAGCCAGTTTAATCCGTTAAGCAAACCAAATCATTTGCTAAATAAGGGCATACTGAAAGCGTTACAAGATGAGATTGGCTGGGCGTAAGCATCCGCCCCTAAATGCGTAAGGTCACTGTAAAGCCGGTATGACTGGATAAGCAGTAGCCTTAGGCCAGCGTGTGCCTGTAGAGATAAAACACAGGGAAAATGCAGGAATCCGCAGTTCGCCTGAATTTTTCATCAACAATATCGCCATTGTCTGATCTCGTTATTCGGTGGTATTGGCAATAATTTTATGAATGCGCTTACTACTGATAGCGATAATAATCAAAATAAACGGAATAGAAATGCCTTCAATGACGTCCGGATTGACCTTCCAGCCCATGATATGCAGCATTTCAGCTAATTTACCGATAAGACTGGCTGCATAATAAGTAATAGCGACCATCGAGATGCTTTCAACCATTTGTTGCATCCGCAGTTGCATTTTTGCCCGTAAGGCCATGGATGTGAGCAAACCCTGATTTTGTTTCTCAATAATAATGTCGACACGGGTACGCAGTAATTGACTGGCGTTACTGACGCGTTCGGAAAGCAGGGTAAAGCGGTGAGAAATGGATTCGCAGGTATTAATCGCCGGTTCCAGTCGCCGTTTGATAAATTCACCCAAGGTCTGAATGCCTTGAATCCGGACTTCGCGCAAATCGTTTACCCGTTGCTCCACCAGTTGATAATAGGCGCTGGCGGCCGCAAAGCGAAAGTGATTGCTGGAGATGTAATTTTCAACTTCAGCGGCCAGTGTGGTTAACTCATCCAGTAACTCGCCATCATTATTGTCAGGCAGCGTCATTGAGTTGGTAATGGTATACAGTTGCCGATCGGACTTTTTTAAGGCCGGATACAGTTTGCGTGCAATCGGAAAAGCCAGCAACGCCATAACCCGATACACTTCAATTTCAAACAGCCGCTGCAATAAACGCCCTGCCTGCTCAGCCCTTAAGTCATTGTTAATAATCAAAAAACGACTAAAACCATCAACATGAATACGGAAATCGGTAAATACCGAGGCCGCACCGCCGGTGACTTTAGAGCCGATGACCGGATTGTCTGCAAAGTAAGTCGAGAGAGACGCTAAATCCGTATTTTCATCATAATGAATATCGGCAGCGGAGACTATGGTTGCATGAGCTGCAACAATGACTTGCCCGGTTAATTGCGACATCCAATCTACCGGAACTTTTTTTAGGGCAACATCCGCAAAAGGATCTTCAGGCGAATCATGCACATAAAAGCTGTAAGTACTGAACTCGCCGTGTTGTTCCCAGCGTATTTGAAAGGAATTAAAGGTGGCGCTAAAATGATCGACTTCTTTTTCAGGCGGGGCCACGCCAAATCGTTCACAAAGCGTTATCAAATGCTTGCGTTCTTGCATTTTTTCGTCATTAGACAGCAATAGTGCAAGATGACTGGCTTTAACCGGCAAATTGAGATTAAACGGTGCCCGGGCGTGGACCTCGTTGTGAAGTACAAAGCGTTGTGGATGATTTTCAGGAATGGGAAATAAAGTTGCCACGGTTTTTTTAGAATAAATGATGAATGGAGTCAATTTTACCTAAAAAATGCAGTTGAGCTTGGCTATTATTGCCCATCCATTACAAAGGGTAAAACCCGAGAAGATTTATTTGGCGGCTTTGATCAGGAAAAGACCGTAATCGGTAACGTTCATTGTTGCTGTCGGTCACCAAAAAATCAGCAACGGTCCTATGATCAGCCATATCAAAAATCAGAGTGGTTTATACTGCACAGACTATTTCTACATCCCCTAACGATCAAGGTTAACACTATGAACGAATGGTTTTTTTCTTTTGAAAATACAACCAGCGGCCCCTATACGCTCGACTATGCAAAAACTTTTGCCCGCGAACACCAGGGCGCTTATTGTTGGTGTCAGCATTTTCCTGACTGGATTCCCATTTATGAGACGACTGAAATCAGGCCGATGAAAAAAGATGGCGTCACGCCTTTTCCACCCCCACCCGCTTATATGATGTCACCCAAACCAACCGTATTGCCCACCGCGCAGTCGGTTAATCCGGTTACTATGCAATCTTCCGTTATCGATGCCCAATCTTCCAGTGGTTTTGGTCAACAAACCGTCACTGCGGGTATCGATTATAAAATCTATGGCCATGAAATGCAGTTTGTGGAAATCGAACTGGATCCCCAAGAGAGCGTAGTCGCAGAAGCGGGGGCGATGATGTACAAAAGCGCGGAGGTGAAAATGGAAACTGTTTTCGGTGACGGCTCAACGGCTCAACAAGCCGGCATTATGGGGCTATTGCTGGGAGCCGGTAAGCGCCTGCTGACTAACGAAAGCCTGTTTATTACCGTATTTACGCAAAGCGCTCAACGTAAAGGTAAGGTGGCGTTCGCCGCACCTTTTCCGGGGACCATTCTGGCCTTAAATTTGAAAGACTACGACCGGAAACTGATTTGTCAAAAAGACAGTTTTTTGGCGGCCGCCAAAGGCGTACAGATTGGAATTCACTTTCAACGCCGTATTTTAACCGGCCTGTTTGGCGGTGAAGGTTATATCATGCAAAAACTGGAAGGCGATGGCTGGGTATTTGTTCATGCCGGCGGCTGTCTGCAAAAAATAGAACTTGCTGTCGGTGAAACGCTGCATGTCGATACGGGATGTTTGGCAGCGATGACCGGTAGCGTCGATTTTGACATTCAACAGGCCGGCGGCATTAAAACCATGTTATTTGGCGGCGAGGGCTTATTTTTTGCCAAATTAACCGGCCCTGGCACCGTTTGGTTGCAAAGTCTGCCGTTCTCACGTTTGGCGGGCAGAATGCTTTCAGCTGCACCACAAGGCGGCGGCAAGCATCAAGGTGAAGGTTCAATTCTCGGTGGCTTGGGTAATTTACTCGATGGTGATTGATGCGGTTTACCTTAGCAGCGCTCCGACCCTTTGCTTTCAGATTTTCAGCGGTTTCTTTACCCGTTTTAATGACCTTGTTTCGCATGCGGACAACCGTCAATGGTTGCTAGTGATTTAAGTCTACAGAATATTACGGTGAGGTTTAATCCGTTATTAACAAAACTTACCCCTGTCATACTCGTACATCAGCGGTATGCATTTTTTGCGGTTAATGCGGCAACAGAAAACGGTTATAATCCTAACGACTTTCACTTACAGAAAAATATTACGTTTTATGGCTAAGACTCGAACCCATTACGATAACCTAAAGGTTACAAAAGACGCCCCTGCCAGTGTCATCAGAGCGGCCTATAAAGCCCTCTGTCAAACTTTTCACCCCGATAAATTCCAGGGTAACAATGAAGAAGCCGAAAGAGTCATGAAGCTTGTAAATGCTTCCTATGTCGTATTAATAGATCCGGCTAAGCGTGCATTACATAACACCTGGATTCGAGAGCAAGAAGCTAAAGCCAAGCAACGGAGTGAAAAGTCACAGTTCGGCGACACCGGCAAAGCGCCTGAACATCAACATGATCAAAAACAAAATACACAACAGGAATACACTCAGCCACCACCATCAAGCACGAATAGCGCAAAAGATATGTTTCAACGTGCACATGATTTGCACGACCAAGGCCGGTATACAGAAGCTTTGCCACTTTATCAATACTTGGCAGAACAAGGCGATGCAAAAGCTCAGTTCAAATTAGGCGTTATGTACGACTTGGGTCAATGCGTCACCCAGAATTATACCCAAGCGCTCTCTTGGTATCTCAAAGCAGCAGAGCAAGGCAATTCGAATGCGCAATACAGTTGCGCCATTAAATACCAATCTGGTCAAGGTGTAACCCAGGACCAGACCAAAGCTGCTTATTGGTATCGCAAAGCAGCAGAACAAGGCAATGAAAAAGCATCACAGTAGCGGTTAAAAACTGAGCCTATCACCGCATTTAAGCGCGATTGCCTTGCGTCACCCTATCGTGATTGACACTCACGCGACCAGGGTCATAGTGACTGAATCAAGATTGTAGTCCGCCAGACCCGAAGCAACCAAGGATCGAAAATTAAAACCTTCCTTGCCCCTACATATGGGTTAACCGAACAGGCTAATTGTCGCTGAACAATTAGCCGTAGGCCGACAATGGCACTCATCCAATTTCTTACGCTGTATTTATTTGCCTAGTTTTCTAAGTACTTCAATGCTATTGGGTTACTTAGGCGATGTCATAATACCGTCATGCATATGCGTTAATATTAGCCTTTAGATAAACGTCATATAGAGGTGAATAATGCTGAGGCAACTAACAGGTGATGCTTGGATTTTGTATTTAAAAATCTTAAAACTCAAACAGTACACCGCCGACTTTCTAAGCAATGACATTGATAAACGGTTTACATTAGCAGAACGAGCCTATCGTAGATACGAACGGCGAAGGGATGCTTGGGTGCGTTCTGGCTTCGCTTGAATACATCCGTGTTGCTTATTCTGGTTAATTTGGACACCTAAAACCTAACGCATCGGTGGACATTAATTTTTACTCTACGTGTTCAACTGAGCCACGGAATTCATTTTTTCGCATCAATTCACCTTTCAAATTCATCCGGTGGGCGTTGCGTATCAGCGGTCCTGCCTCATCGCTAGGCACACAAGGGATTCCCCGCATATTTTCTCGACTCCTGTCTCGCAGCGGCCGAGTAATAGTTTCATCAAAATCAATCAGCAATTTTCAAATGATATTTCCGTACCCGATAGCGTAGTGTTTCCCGGGTGGCTCCAAGGTCTCTGGCTGCGGCAGTCAGATTGTTATCCGCTCGCTCCAGGGCGGTCTTGATAATAAAGCAATCCATATCATCCAGCGCCATGCTGCCATCTAAGGGTAACCAAATGCCTTGCTCGGTTTGCGCTGCCTCTGGGGAAAGTTGTCCAGGCAATTGCAGCCATTGTCCGGGAAAGGTCGAGCCCTCGGAAAATAATACGCAACGTTCGATCACGTTACGTAACTCCCTGACATTACCCGGCCAGTAATGCGCTTTTAGCTTGTCCCACACCGCATCGGGTATCTCTTTAACCTGCCGTCCGGCTTTAGCGTTGTATTCGGCAACAAATAACGGCACCAGCTCATCCAGGTCTTCCACCGCTTCGCGTAACGGCGGCAAGATCAGTTTGAACACACTTAAACGATGATATAAATCGGCGCGAAAACTGCCGTCCCGGGACATTTTTTCCAGATCACGATTACTCGCCGCAACAATCTGCACATCAACCTGAATTTCTTTTTCCCCACCTAAGCGCCGGACTTTGTGATCTTCAATGACCTTGAGTAATTTGGCCTGCAAATCCAGCGGCATTTCGCCGATTTCGTCCATGAACAGAGTACCGCCATCAGCCTGTTCGAGCAAGCCGCGATGCCGCCCTGCGGCTCCGGTAAATGCGCCGGGTTCATGACCAAATAATTCCGATTCCAGCAATTCCCGTGGCAGAGCCGCGCAGTTCACTTCAATCATCGGCTGTTGGGCGCGCAAACTGCCATAATGCAAAATGCGTGCGGCCAAACCTTTGCCGGTGCCGCTCTCTCCGCCGATAATCAGGGCGCTGAACGGCACTTGCGTCAATTTTGCCAATAGCTGTCGTATGCCCTGCGCCTGTTGACTGTGGCCGACGTAAGCATCCGGTGAGTAACGCCGGTGCCCTTGCTTGGTTTGATCGACAACCCTTCGTTGAATGGACGCACTACGGGCAGCACTGGCGACGATCAGATCAAGGCGATCCAGATCGCAAGGCTTTTCCAGGAAATCATAAGCGCCCAGACGTAGTGCCCTGACAGAATCAGGCACATTGCCGTAGCCGGTTAAAAACAACCACTCGGCAATCGCTCCAGGCATTGCTCTCGGCAACTGCTCCCTGCGTTGCCCTACCTCCCCCTTCCCTGAGGTCGTACCTTTTCCATCCTTGGAGTCGTCGGTATTGCCTGTCTCTTTTTTGATCTTTTCCATGAAATCCAACGCATTACCATCCGGCAAATTCATATCGGAAAGAATTAATAACGGTTCTATTTTCTTATTCAGCAATAATTCCCTGGCTTCGGCCAGATTGGTAGCCAGCGCCACTTCCCAACCGGACTGTCGATAATGACGGGACAACTCGGAACCTAACAGTTTTTCATCTTCAATGATGAGCAGGGTTTCTATCATGATCTATCTCTGATTATGCATTCATTGGGCAACAATATGGATACGCATGCGCCATGGGTCGGTTGATTGGCTAGACTGATGGTACCGCCCACATCTTTTACAAAGCGTTGTACCATTGCCAAGCCTAAGCCGGTGCCGCGTTGACGACTGGTGCGAAAGGGTCGGATGCCATGCTCCAGCATATCTTGGGAAAAACCGATGCCGTTATCCTGCACATCGATGCGTAATCCCTGCCTGCTGGTGCGCGCCTTGATATGGATAGTTCCGGGATTACCTTCAAGCGCATCGGCTGCATTCAGTATCAAATTCAATAAGGCTTGCCGTATCCCGCTCTCAGGCAGATGCACCGGCAAGGCGCAAGGAGCTTCAATTTCCAAGCATATGGATTCGGCAATCTGATAACGGGTCAACGCCACCAAATCCCGAATTAACGTCCTTACATCCAAAGTGGTGGCTTCTTCCGGCGAATGACGGCTCTGATCGAGCATGTCATTAAGCAGTCTTGCCATCCGTTTTAGTTCTGCATTAATCAAATCCAGCCTTTCCAGTTGGTCTTTGTCATCAATTTCACGGCGTAAATTGCTAACCGCCATTTGAACTCCGGCTAGTGGATTTCGTATTTCGTGCGCCAATTCCGCGGCGACTTCTCCTATTGCCGCTAACCGGTCAGCTCTCGCCAAGCTGTATTGCTGCTCCAATAAGGCTTGCGTGGCTAACCTGACCTCATGTTGCAGTGATTGTGCATGCAAGCGATTGCTATCTTCCAATTCCGCGAGATGGTTAACCATCTCGTTATAACTGTCAAACACAGGTAACAGCAGCGGATCGAGATGATCGGTGGTGATCGGGGTAAAATTTTCTTCGGTCAAATGCTGTAGCAACTCCCTCAAATCATTTAACGGATGCAGGATTCTGAAACGAAAAAATAATAGCGCGACAATCAATATCGCCAGAAAAATAGCCAAGGCTATATACAATTCGGTTTGGGTACTCCGGCTAATGTCCTCCAGTAATTCTTCGCGCTGCAAGGCCTCGTTATCCAGCGTTTCGCTCATCAATTTAAGGACCGCTAACAGACGATTGTGCTGTTCATGTTTTTGTAATGCGGGCAAATCAGCCAGCATAGTCCGGACCGTTTCCAGACTCGTTCTGGTCGCGGTTGATAAATAGCGATTGTCTGCCATCAACGCCTCCATCTCATCCAGCGTTTTGGTCAGTGCCTCTGAATGTGAATCCGACGCCGTTTCGGTCAAATATTCAATCAACGATTGCTGTAAACCCACTGAAACATTTTGGATACGGTGCGAATAATTGACATAAGAAAAAACCGTTTCAAAATGATGCACATTCCGCCAGATCATGCCGCCGAGTATGGCGAGAGCCATCAACAATAAACCCAAGAAGGCCAGGCCACGCAGCTGGGCAGGACGGTAAAAGATTGGTTTCATTGAGCTCTCTTTGGAACGACGTGAATTACCCTGACCTAAAGGCATAGCTATCTACACAAGTTTTCCTGATTATGCGTTCCCACGCTTCCGCGTCACTGCATTAAGCGGATTAGATAAAATAATAGCTAATGCGGGGGCGAGCGAATAATTTGTGTAGATAGCTATGCATCAATAGTAAAGAAATAGGTTCCGCCAGCCATTGTGGCGCGTCGATAATGTGACATGCCGCTATTGTATGGTATTTGAGCATTAAATACAGGTTATGCGTTTAAACGCATGGGCAAAAAGCATTGCCCACGCTACTACCCTGAATATTGTGGGCGCGAATAAATTCGCGCCCACGTAATGCCAAGAACACCGTTACCAGGCGACTCTCACGCCCAGCCAGCCTTCCAGGGCGTCGGTTTCAAACAGACTGATGTTGCTGTGCTGCTGTTGCCATTGAACGCTGGCCACACCGCGCCAGTTGCCGGCGATCGGCGTCAACGGCCAATCGTAATCCAGCCCCGCCCCTATGCGGCGTATGTCTCTGCCGGCGCCATGACTCAGCCAGGGACTGTAGGCTTGCAGGTCATTGCTTTGCAGGATGTCGGCGCGGGCTTTGACAAAGCTGCCCCAGCGGATGGCATCGGTCAGCCAGATTCCGGCCACTTCCAACTTGACCCGCTGTTGATCCCCGCCCGGCCGCTGGCTGCTGGCCCAATCCCATCCGGCGCTGATCGCGGCATTATATAAACCCAGCCTAGTATTGCAGAGCATGCCGGCCATCAGCCCGCCATAGCGACTGTCCAGCAGCGGGTTTCCATGCTGTCTTTGCCACAACACATCTATCCCCGCCTGCGGCTTGCAGTAGGCACCTTGCTTGCCGGCGTGACGCAACATCATCTGCACGGTATACAGGTAAACGTCGCCACCGTAACGCAACGCACTGAAGCCCAGCGCGGCACCGGTCTCGGTGCCGCCGTCGCCCTGCTGTATTAGCGAGGTCAGCAGGTTGGTGCCCTGATAGTCGGCGTAACCGCTGTAGCCTGTTTCCCGGTTAAAAAGCTCGCCTCTCACTTGCCATTGCCGGTTGTCAGCGAGGGTTCGCACCGCGTTTGCGCTCAGCTGGGTTTCGACCCCGAAACCCGCCTGTTGGCGAAATTGCGGCTGCAATTCAACGGTGACCGGCCCGGAGGGCAAGGTTAACTGGATGCTTGACTGGCTAGGCGCCTGATTAAGGTTGCTGCTGTAACCGCCGCGCATTTGCAGGCCGGCATTGATTTGCCAGGGTTGCTGTGGCACCTCCGACTGGCTCGGCTGGTGCTGCGGTTGAGTCACGTCCTGGCTGTCTATCCCCGCCAGGGCGCGGTTGTATTGCTCGGCGGCACCGCTGACATCCGGATATTGCATCAAGACCCGTTCCAACAGATCGGCGGCTTCGGTGTAGCGCCTTCCGGCATTCAGTGACGCGGCCTGGCGCACCAGTTCATCGACTTTTTGGCTGCAGTCCGGGTCACAGGCAGTTGCCGCAGCGAGCGGGGCAAAGCTGCAGGCAAGCGCCAGCGCCAGGATTTTCCAGGTAAGATTCACTCGTCGTCTACCATCAACTCCGTTGGTAGCGGATTGGCTAGCGGCGAATCTACCGGGCAATGGCCCATTTCCGGTACGAACAGTTCTGTCGGCTGCCGCCGGTCTGGTAACAGAAACTTGCCCAGCGACACCAGTGCAGCGCGGTCTTGCCAGATTCCGGCGATATTTTCGCCGCAAATGATGGCTTGCGCCAGTTCGCCGGTCATCGCCTGCAAGCGTATCGCAGTGGTCACTGTCTTGCCCAACAGGGTGTAGGTTCGACGCCGCGCCGGGCCAAACGATCCCACCAAGACTTTGCCCTGTTCGATGCCGATGCCTATCGCCAACGGCGGCAGGGCGTTGATCCCGGTTTCGGCGCCAAACAGCTGCCCCCCGGTCAGCACTATGCTTTTGGCGGCAGTGAGCGGCCGCAGATCGCTGTCACCGCTACGCCACACGCCCATCACCGCATCGCCGACGTATTCTTCCACCACGCCGCCTTGCTGCTCGATGATTTTTCCGGCAAAGGTATAGAAGTTATGCAACAGCGCCCCGGCCTGTTCCGCCGGCAACTGCTCGCACCAAGCCGAGAAGTTTCTTAAATCGGCATAGAGCACAATGACTTGCTCGTGATGCGCATTGAGGGTGCTGCCGGGTTCCTGTCCAGCTATCTGCCGGGCTACGTGTTCCGGCAGATAGCTGGACAGGTTGCGGTAAAGCAAGACGCCTTCGGCGCGACTGCTGAGATAGCCTTGTGTGGTGATAAACGTCAGCAATGACAGGATAAAAAACACCGCTGCCATCCACGGCAGCCAGAGACTGGCGGCCCAGAGCAGTCCCGCATGCAGGACTGCGGTTGCGCACAACAGCAGCAGTCCTGCCAATACCGGCCCATAAACCCGTAACACGCCGCGTCGAAAACGGCTGGCGCCGAGCAGCAGCAAGGCCGACAGCACTATCCAAGCGGTCTGCAGCCATATTGCACCGCGAGGCTGAAAAGGTATCCGGCCATCGAGCAGCGCGGTGATCAGTTGCGCGTGAACTTCGACGCCGCTTGCCGCTGCCGCCTGCGGCGTCGGCACCGTATCGCCGATGCTGAAAGCGGTCGCACCGAGTAGCGCCCAAGCGCCTTGCAGGTACCCTGCAGGCACGTTGCCTTCCATCACATCCTTTGCGGAAAAAGCCATGATGGCCTCTCTGGACATCCACCAGGGCAACAGGATGTCGCCCTGGCGGTTAATCGGCACGGCAAAACCCGGCAACCCCGGATGGCGCAAAGTGGCCACAGGACCCAGCCATTTCGTGCCGGAAACAACGCTAAACTCCGGCGCTACGCCTGCGCCTGCGGCAATCGCGGCCAGCGCCAACGCGGCATAGGCTTTGTGTTGGTAACAGATGATGGCCGGTAACTGCCGAATGACGCCATCGGCCGCGATCCGGGGGCTGATATGACCGGCGCTTGCCGCCCGGAGAGTGGGCGCATTGCCTATCGCAGCTCTAGCCTCCGGGAATTGCCCCGGACATAGCCCGCCGGACATGCCTGCTTGCAGCGAGCCTCTATTCACCGGCTCGTCGGCATCGATGGCCAATACCTGCGCCAGCACAGTCGGGGTTTTCAGTAATTCTGTTGCCAGCCGGTCGTCTCCGGATTTTGACTCGGGAAAAGCAATATCGACAATGCGCTGGGCAACGCCCTGCTCTGTCAGGCTTCTGAACAAGTCCGCGGTACGCTCGCGGGGCCATGGCCAGGCGCCGTAACGGGCAATACTGGCTTCGTCGATATCGATGACGACTACGCGGCGCTCCCGGTTGCCAGAGCTAGCCATCAGCTGCCACAGGTGATCGCCGACAGCGGCTTCAATGCGGGAAAAGGGCTCAGCCCAAAACACGCCAGCCATCAGCGTTAAGGTTGAGGCCAGCAACAACGGTGTTAGACGGTTTTTGAGCAGCGACTCGGTCGTTATCATTTTTTGGTCCAATCCGTGATGCCATGAAAGGTTCCTGCCTGAACCTCGCGCTCGAAAAGCATTCCGGCATGTGCGCCATCGGTTGACAACGCACCTGCCACTTTGCCGGCGGCATCCTGTGCCCCAAAAATGCCGTTATCCTGAACCGGCCCGGACAGATCGAGAACCGCCGCGCCTGCTTGCGGATGACTCATTTCCAGGTGGGTAGCAAACTCACGCTGGGCAAAATCGACCCGCAGTGTCGCCGCATCCAGCTTGGCGAACGGACTGTCCTGCGTCTGCCAGGACGAGCCATTGCCGACAAAATGAACCTGATCGCGCGCCAAGTTGAAATCGTACGCGCCTGCCCGAGGCTCTAACCCGGTCAACGCTGATGGCGCACGGAACAGGGCGAAATATTTATTGCCAATGGTGACATCGCGTCCTGCTCGCGCCTCGGCATAGGGCTGACTCAGGGTATCCACAGGCAATTGGCCACCCCAGCGCGCCCAGGCAAAGGGCGATGGCGGCAGAACCGGCGGGATGGACTGAACCGGAGGGATAGGCTGAATGGGCTGGATTGACTGAGCTGGCTGCGAGACGACATCTAAACGATTGGCAATGTCAGTGGCTTTCATTTCGGCAACGGTGATGCGCCCCGGCGTAACCGCAGGCTGATCGGGCTGCTCGCTGCCGGTATGACTCGCCTTCGACAGGATCGCCGAATCCAGCGGCACGATTTTCTCTTTTTCCCTGCGGCCACTGAATTCAATCATGACGCCGCCCATGGCTTCCGATAAGTGCGTTGCGCCCCCGCAGGCCCCCAGACCATTGACTGCGCACTGTGCACTCAGTGGAGCGATGGCAATAGCGCCCGAATAAACGCCTGCCCAGGTTTTTTCGGCATCTGCGCGCACTACAAAATCCGTGCCCAAAACGCCAATCGCGGTAATCGGCGTGTTTAGCCGAAACCGGTCATGAGCGGCTTCGGTCGCCTTTCCGGAAATACTGCGGACAACACCGGCTTCGAGATTGAAGCGGATCGCGCTGTTTTTGGGTTGCACTTTGTCGTAGTGATAAAGCTCGATGCTTAGGCGGCTATTGGGCCGCAGACTGACGGTGCCCTCATCGACAAAGCGTAAATGCACATGCCCGCCTGCGGCCGTTTCGATGGTTTCGTCAACGTAGACCGCATCGCCTCGTTTTAGCGGACGCCGTTCACCTTTGTTGTTATCCGCCAAAGCTTGGCCAATGACCAGGGTGACGCGACCCACCTCGTCCGGCTTGCTGGGTTCGTTGGCACTGAGGGGAATCGCGATCAACGCCAGCAAGATGGCCGCAGCTACGCCACGCCATCGCTTTTTACCGGCACGAAACGCTCTGGAGCAATACGCCTCTATTGATTCATTCATCTGGTTTCTCATTGGAACAGCCTTATCTATTAAGCTATTATCGGCTTATGTCAATTTTTACGCTGTGCCTGAAATCACAATTGGATACAGCTTATCTGGATAAAATAATGGCTAATGTGGGGGGGGCGACTCTGTCCATGCGTCAACTTAATGGTGCTGGCACTCTTGCGCGAAAGCGAGCGTCGGCTTAAGCTAGAATTTTTCAATTCTCCAAAATGATGGCGATCAGGCGGTGAGTGCCCTATAATAAACGCCACATAACGCCACATATCAGATTCTAATTCTCCTCTCTAAAGCTCTTCATCCTATATATAAGGCATCCCTTGTTTTTGAAAAAAGATTTAGCCCATTATGTCGGTTGACCCGCTGCTGCTTAAGCAGTTTGATCTTTTTAAGCCGGTTCCCGTTGAAATTATTGGTACGCTCAGTCAGTATGCGCAACTGGTGGAGGTGCCCCGGCGCAAGGTTGTGATGGAGAAGAATCAACACGCTCACTCTCTTGGACTGCTGATGGATGGACGGCTGCAGGGGGTTGATATGACGCTCGACGGGCGCGAAGCAGGACTTTATTTTGTCGAGCCGAACGATTTTTTTGGCGAACTTGCCGTTGTTGATCAGTTGCCTACTCACGAATTTGTGATCTCTTTGGCACCGTCGCGTTTTGTTACGGTACCCGCCAACATCATTTTGCAGCTTATTAACGAGGTTCCGCAGGTCGCCGCCATTATCAATACACGGCTGGCTCGACGCTTGCGCGAAGCGCTGGTACAACGAACCCTGCTAACGATGTCCTCGCCGCTGCAACGCGTCTGTGCGCAGCTGATTCAGTTAACCATAAAGACTCCCTCCGGTGAACAAGTCATTACCCTCGCGCCAACCCATCAGGAGATTGCGATCATGATCAACGTCACCCGGGAAACCGTCACCCGTGTATTTCAAAAACTGCAGACAAATGGCGTTATTGTGCGCGACGGCAGCGCCTTGCAGATCAAAAATATTCATTACTTGAATCATATCGCCAGCGGCGAACAGGATAAATAATCCGGCATGTTTTCGATAATTCAGCCGCGACCCATCATTTACGCATAATGCATATTGACTGCAATGCGTAGCAATGCCTTCATGGACTGCGATTAATAAGGGCTCGTGAATTTCGTTAAGGTGACACGGGCGTTTTTATAAAAACGCTATGCCGCTTCGGTACCGGCAAAACTCGTGCTTTTATTAGGCAATGCCCGTAAGCCGACACTCAAGGTGTCAGTGGAGTTCAAATGCTCAGTGCGTGTTTTAAAAGTAGCAAAAATTGCTAACATGTAAAAATAAGCATTT
>JAQSDX010000031.1 GCA_029946125.1 Candidatus Methylobacter titanis | reverse complement strand
CCTGATTTGGCAGGATTCTTAAAAATCAACAATTAAAAACTTGAACATCGAGTAAAAGATCACCCGGTTCCCCAAGACTCCGAGTATTACCTGTGCGGGCCGCTGATGATAGCCGCCGTGGAAAAATGCTTGATGATTTTGGCGTCAATGCAAAAAATATCATGTTCGATAAATTTGGCGGTTAAAATGCAATAGGCAAACACTCAACGAACGGCTATTTAATCAATTCCCAAAGGAATAAAGCGGTCTTTTTAGTCGCTTAATTTTTTAAGCAACAATCACTCAACGTTAGCAAAGGACACGCATCAATGGCTAAATTAAAAAATGAATCCCAGCTGCTAAAAAAAGCGATGGAGGTTGGTGAAAATTATGCGAAAAATCGTGGCTACGCAAATTTTGCCTCGACGGATTCATCAAAAGACAAGACTGAATGTCTTTATCGTCTGCTGGTTAATGATCAACTTATTCAGCCGCTGGCGATTGACCAGGAAAACGGGGTGAATATGAAACATAAACTAGCCTTATGGATAGCGCGACAATTGCCGAAAGATCACCCTCTTTTGCAGTAAACCCTAACTCAAGGTAAATCCGATGAACAACAAAACCAAACTGCGCTGGGGCATTTTAGGTGCGGCGCGCATCAACGAGCGTCTGATGCCTGCTATCGTCGAAGCATCCAATGCCGAGCTGGTTGCGATAGCCAGTCGTCGCCCCGGTGCCGCCGCACAAACGCTGGCGCAATACGCACCGCAACAGCAGCAGGTGCGCACTTACGACGACCTGCAAACCTTACTCGATGATCCTGAAGTCGATGCCATATACCTACCGATGGCCAACCACGAACATGCCGAATGGACGTTGCGCGCCATCGAACACGGCAAACATGTATTGTGCGAAAAGCCTATGGCGTTAACCGTAACCGACATAGCAGCCATTAAAGCCGCCGCACAGCGGCATAAAGTCACCGTCATGGAAGGCTTTATGTACCGATTCCACCCGCAACATCAACGCGTGCAGGAATTGATTCAGTCGGGAATAATCGGCGAAGTCAGGTCGGTGCGCTCCAGTTTTTCTTTCATGATGAAACCTGCCCGGCTCTATCGCCTGACAGAAAGCGTCGAAAACGGCGGCGGCGCGATGTGGGACATCGGTTGTTATGCGATCCATTCAGCAAGGATGTTTTTTAATCAGTCCGCTGTCGCGGTAACGGCCATCGCTAAATATGTCGACAGCGGCGCGGACATTACGACCAGCGGCATCATCGATTTCGGCGACGGGAAATACGCGCATTTCGATTTCAGCTTTGAACGCGCAAGACGCTGTGAATATGAAATTATCGGCACCAAAGGCGGGATTAAATGCCACAACGTCTGGTCTATGCCGAGCGATGTGCCGGTGATTTCATGGTGGACTGAAGACGGTCAACTCGGTGAAGAGCCGCTGCCTACGGCAAATCACTTCCGGCTGGAAATCGAACATTTCAGCGCTTGCGTATTAAATGGCACTGCCCCGAAGCTGTCGCTGGAAGATGCCCAAGCCAATTGCCAAATCATCGTTGCCGCCTTGCAATCTTCGGCTAGTGGGCAACGGGTTAAACTGGGTTAAACTGGGTTAAACCACGGACATGCGACAGGACATGGGTTGAGAAGATCTTCAGTGCGGTTCGCCCGTTAAAAATGACCATCGGGATTGACATGACAAACTAGGGGCATCTTTCATAGCGGAAAGCCCACGTTAGCAAAGTACAGCCGATGTTTTGAGCGCCCAAAGTCCGAATTCCCCTGTTCTTGGTTTATTCCTCAAGTTGCGTAATCATCTCCGCCCCTTGCGGCGTTTCTGCGTGGGGTTGAGGTGATAAAATTCGATTCTTATGTACCTTCCTTCATCACGCGTTTACTTTGTTCTTTTGCCTTGTACATCCTTGCATCTGCTTTCCTGAGTATTTCGCTCATCTCTGTGCCATCGTTGGGATAAACCGCAATACCTAAACTGAGATTAATATTGAGTTCAATGTCCTGGATAAGCACCGGTCGGGCTAACTTGGCGTGAATTTTATGCGCGACCTTTTCTGCATTCGCATAAGACGTATCTTCCAGTAGGATCACGAACTCATCGCCACTGATTCTGCTCAAGGTATCCTCGTCCCTGATGCACTCATTTAGTAAACCGCCTAAGGTCTTGAGCAGCAAATCGCCAATTTGGTGACCATAGGTGTCATTCACTTTTTTGAAGCCATTCAGATCGAGAAACATAGTTGAAAATGTCAGGCCATTACGTTGTGTTCGGGAACAGGCCTGATTGAATCGATCTTCCAGTAGCGTTCTGTTGGGGAGTCCCGTCAAGGCATCGTGTGTCGCCATGTGGAGCAAGCGCTTTGCCGATACTTTCCTTTGGTCCTCCCGGCGTAAATGGGTGTTCATGAAGAGTAGAAGAAGCGCCAGGAACAAGAGCGAAGTACAGCCTATTGCGATCACAAGTGGAAAATCAAGATCAGACCAACCCATTTGTTTGTCGACCCTGAATGCGAACGGCTGGCTTCGACTATCCAGCTTCATTTGGGCAGTTAGCTTTGGAAATAGCCAAGCTTCTAATCGATTCGGTGTGGATGCAGCAATATGTAATAACAAGCCTTCCGGTGCATCGCTCGAATAGCTCGCGTAATAAAGACGAAAATCAAGGTTTTTCACCAGAAAAGCAATATTTTTCTGAATCGTTTCAGCATTGACTTCTAGTAGCGCAAATGCTTGTTTCCGCCCGGAATAATCTCTTCCTGGAACATCGGGAACGGGGCGAGATAGGAGATATCCTTGAGACCCTTCGACGAGTTTGTAGGGGATGCTAGCGACAGAGGACTGTAATTCTTTCGATTGATTTAGGGTATCGCGTAGAAAGGGTTCCGAGTCCAGGTCTGCGCCGATCATCTGCTTGGTGTTAGGCGACATCGGTTCAATAAAAATAATGGGGTAGTATATCGGCTTCTTTTTAACCCGTTGCTTAGTACGGCCATCAACCCCGTAACTGACCGCTTTCACGTTAAACGAGGGAAACCAAGATCGTTTTTGTCTTGCGATAAACTTCGCTAAATCATGCCGTTCCACGATAAGTGCAACCTCGAGCGCATAAACATGAGGGTAGCGGGAAAGGATTTGTCGTGCATAACGGGATGCGCTTTCCCTATCGGCATATTCAATAGCGCTCAGATAAGCGGCAAAACCTTCCAAAATCGACTCATTGTCCCGAGTTATGAGTTCAATGCTTTCGTGTAGTTGCATTACCCTCTGATTGAAGGCCACTTCAGCTTCATGCAGCACAAGCTTGTTGAATACCAGACTCATTGTGATCGATATCACCGCAGTCCAAGCCAGAAAAATGAGGCTGTAAATCCAGTAGGGTTTTGTCTTGAAAATGATTAGCAAAGTATTTTCCCATTTCTTATGCGTGCCTGAGGCTTCAGTCATCGCGCATATTAGTTTAGGGCATTGTATAAAATTTGCCATTTTCTACAAAAAAATAATACCCCACCCATAACCATGATTAAAATCAAGAGTAAAAAACCACTTTGCATCTGCAAAAATTACAGGAATTTCAAGACATTCTTGCGCATCCTCAGATAAAAATCTTCCATAACATCAATAAAATAGCTTTGCTTTTGCCAAAACGGCGGAAAACTCTCGTCTTTTTTAATTAACATAACAGGGATAGTCGCCGGTTGGCTGGGTTCTATGCTTTTTGGCTGCTTTCCTGGCGGAATTCTGCAAGTACAGGACGGGGGTAAAAACTATCCACCGACATTCATTCAACGACTGTATTGTTTTTAGCATCACTTAACACCTTGCCTAAAGGCATAGCTATCTACACAAGTTTTCCTGAATTATGCGTTCCCACGCTCCCGCGTCACTGCAATTTAGCTTGATTTTTTAACACAGTTGCTTAATGGTGGTGGCACTCTGGCGCGAAAGCGAGCGAATAACTTGTGTAGATAGCTATGCCCTTTAGGTCGGGGAGGATGTCAATGGGATATTAACAATTAAAGATTCAGAACGGTGTGCAAAAGAGGGTTTTCCAAACCTGTCCAATAAACGTTTAATAGACGGTGACAGGCAGTTCACGACCCCAAGCGGACTGATGAGAAATAGAAGTGCAATGTCCGCTAACTGAACATAATGCAGTCACTAGCTGCAAAGGAGTCTTCGCCCAGTCCGGCCACTTTGCCTCTGTGCTTAATCAGTGCGCAGGAGTTTCTCTAAAGTACGGTGCGATCGGCAACAAGGCTGAGCTTGAAGCAAATCTAGCAGCGAACTGTATCCCTGAAAGCGTCGCGCATTGATAGGTGCTAAAATTAAAAACTATTACATCTCCCTTTGATACTTTTACCCGAACCTATGGCAAACATAAGACAAATTATCTCTTTATCCGACTCTGCTTTCTTTACTATCGTGACTTCCGCCCTAGAGGCATACAGCATATGTCACCAGGACGACTCGAAAGATGACCACGTTCCCCTAGAAACATACGGCAATCTATGGGGTTATCAGGCCACAACAAAACGTAAGGAATCGCTACTCCATGTCGTTTTGGCTGACTCTGATACCTCTGCCAAATGCAAATCGGGCGAAGCTACACCGGCAGATGACACGTTTGACTTGAAGACTGACTTTGCTGATAGCTTCTTCCCAGAGCTCGAATACTTGGGAGATTTCCATAGCCACCCCTATGATGTAAACGAGGTCAAGACCGAACTAGAGCTTCAAAGAGGAAAGCTCTTTGAACAATCCTCTAGTGACGCAAAGTTTGCAAAATATCAGCAAGGGCTTGGCAAAAATTATCAACTACAAATTATAGCGACAGTTTTTGAGCGCCATGAGCAGGTAAATCGGGCATCTGGGCATATTAAAGGTGACTTAAGCTGCATTCGATTTCAATATGATAAACGCACCATTTGGATCAAGGCATACGCTTATCGGGTTGATGAGAAAGAAAATATTTGGCGGAAGGTAAATAAAGACACTATCGCACTGATCTGTCCCTGTGTCGGTGTAACTGTCGAGACCATCAATGGATAGGTGTATCTAATGATCCGATCTTGGCCTCACTGTTGATGTTGGCCGATTCGGGCTGCTCAGGCCGGAAAACGGAGACATCTATTCGAAAAGCTTAAGACCGCTTCTGGATCGCTAAGCAGACGTCGAAGTCATGCGAGTATCGGGCAGTTGTAGGTCTGGTTTTGGCCGAATCCTGTTATTATCAGTTGCACGTGTAATCCAGCTTATATCGATATAAACTGTTCTGATGTAACAAAAGATCCATGGAGTATAAAAATGAAAGCGTCAAAGTTAATCCTAATCGCTACAATGCTGATGCCAATCTCAGCTAACGCTGGTTTCAATGCTTTTATAAGTGGCCAGAAGCTTCACGACAAGTCAACCGCCTATAAAAGCGGTGATATAGACAATACGGAGCTCTATGATGCCGGAGCTTATGTTTATTATGTAATGGGTGTTGTTGACGCAACTATTGGGTCAGGTTTATTTTGTCCACAAAATATCACTTCAGATCAAGCTGCAAATGTTGTATCTAAATACCTAAATGAGCATCCAGAATTATGGAGTTCAAGTGCCGAGTCACTTGTTAAAGCTGCACTCATGAAAGAATGGCCTTGCCCAAAGTAATCGTAGATGTAAAGGGGCCGGTCAATGACTTTCGCTGAGTGGCGCTTTTAAATGATGATCAGCCGTTCACTGGAAATTGGCGAACGACTCTTTATGGCCGACAAGCGTCCGTCAGGTTTTTGTATGTGGAAGAAGATATTTTTAGTGACCGTTTTTTTGAAGCGTAACCCCAGAATTGAGTTATAAATTTTTCTGTTGCAACTGCTTTATTCTGCTAACAGTGTAGCAATAGCAGGCTTGGCATTACACTGTGCAATTGCTTCTGCTAGCTGTAATTCATTCAATTTATGTTTGATAGCTTCAGTGCCGTTGAAGTCAAATACTTGATAATCCTTTTTGGCAAAGGTAGCGATTTGGCACTTCTTGAATGGCATATTTTCAAACGGCATTTTTGTAGAATCCAGATTTAATGGTGCAGTCCCTTCCAAACTGGGAGCATAAATCAAAAATTCACCTTTCATCGCGAGTACAGCACGATATTGATTGACAGTGGTCAAATATAAATAGCCTACTTCAACCTCTTTATCTTTTAATCTCATCTTGTTAAATTCCTTGATTGATTTCATTCCAGTTGAGCATCTGCCGGAGCCTTTATTCACTCAACGGACGATTAAGTTCAGTGCGCCATGTATCCGGATCTGGGTTGGACTCAGGATCTGTTAGATAGCATTCCCATAGGCTTTCTTGCACATTAAGCCCCTCGGCTTCAATCCATTGGCAAAACTCACCCCAGGCTGCACCAAGCCCTTCATATCCACCTTGATAAATAGTCCGGACGACTTTTACGGCGGGCAATCTGCTCATCTTAACGCGACCGGCAGCAGTGATTGGCTGACTAACGGGGAAACCTACCTTGAAATCAAAAATGTCGGTGGGTCTTTTCTGGTGGTAAGAAAAGCACGGTCCGGTAATGGTGGCTCCCTGAGCCGCAATGGTGGACATGATTTCAGCAATGGCCGGTCCCATGACCTTGCTGATTTCAGCACGGGGAACGGTGAGATGAATGACTGCGGTTAACTGTTCTTCTGTTTGAATGAGCAGTGGTGTATCAATCATGTAACCGCCAAGTTACCTAGATAGTCGTTTTTCCTGGCTAGATATTCATCGACAAATGTCTGCATCGGCTCAGCTTCATAATCACTCGGCACACTGATCGCTAGTTTTTTAAAGCCAGTGCCGACCACATCTCCGTCCGCCTTGATCTGAAAGTGTAAAAAAGCTGAAGCGCGTTTGCCGTTGACTTCTATCTTCGGTTCCAGCATTTCCACGGACGCCCGCTGAAAATCAAGATGATCAAATGACAGGGTCATGCTTTCGTAAATGACCAGTGGCCGGTTGATGTTAAACATAACTTTTTCCTGGGCTAATAACGGCACCAGCACATAGGGAAAATTTTGCCCTGAAAAAGCCACATAATCGCGAATAAAGCTTTCAATCAATGCTGAATCACGACTAATGTCTCCTGAACGTTCGACCTGCAAATAGGTTTTACCCTGATTGTCGTTTACATCAATCAGTTCGGCATCGGTGTCCGGAAAGTTTAACAATACGTCATGTCCGACCATGCCGGAAAAGATAAAATGCATATTTTGACTAAGGCCATATTTCTCCAATGCCATTGAAAACAACAAATCGCCTGGCACGCAAAAACGTTTGGCGTCAACATCGTGTAAAGGGTTGAAATCATGTGCCACTTCTTTGGCAAACATACTGGCTTGTTCGGCGACAATACTGACACTGCCATCATGAATACTATAAAAATCTTTTAAAAACATATTGTTATTTACTAATATGGGTGCAAGGAATAATTCTACGTCAGTAAGTGCTCATATCCGGTTTCATTAACCGGTTCCGCAGAGAATCTGTAGGGCGCTACATCATATCCTCCTAATTAAATTCAAACAATTCTACTGCTTATAGAACAGTGTAATTGAAAAGCTGCATGCGGCTGATATGATGAGAGGCAGTTATTATCGAATAGCAGATACTCAAAACTTAATTGAAAGAATCAAAAATGTTTTATGTTACGGAATTCTACACATTCGAAGATATTATAAAAAAATCACGCTTTATCAGTGTAATTTTTCCCTGCACCAGCGATCAGGTTGTTTTGCATCAATTAAAAACGTTACAAGCCGAACATCCACACGCCAATCATATTGCCTTTGCCTACCGTATCAAAACCAATGAAGGCATTATTTATCGGTTTCATGATGCAGGCGAGCCTACAGGTACAGCAGGCAAACCGATCTTTCAACATCTTGAAGGTAAAAACATTATTAATGCACTCGTTGTAGTGATCCGCTATTTTGGCGGAGTGAAGCTGGGGGCCGGTGGGCTTAACAGAGCTTATGGTCATATGGCGAAACAGGTGATTGAAACATCGACATTACAACCTTACATCGAAATGACAACACTTCATTTCACGCTGGATTATGAAAGATTTCAGTCTTTTGATTACGCATTGAAAAAAGTGAACGGGCAAATTCTTGAGCAAGTCTTTGCCGGACAAGTTCATCTAACCGTTACACTGCCTGTTGAAAAGCAATGGGACTTGGAAAGCCAATTTACTCCTGATATAACCCGCTGCATGAAGAAGAAACTTGATGCTGGAGTTATTAGCAATAACAGACAGGATGTAGCCCAAAGAAAATAGTAGGACCAACGAATACTAATAAATAAGGCCCCGATCAGATTGGAGCCCTTGGAATTCACAGTGCCTATGGGCGGGATCGAATATTCCCAATCACGTGGTCTAAATTGGTTCCGGTGCCGATTCCGGTAACAAGAGTTCAAACGGCTATTGGCGTTTCAATGGACAAGATAGCTCCAGAATCAGAACTACACATATAGCCAACCGGATCACCGAAGATCATTGATGAACATCCGGTTACGACCCTGAGCTGCCAGATAAGATTTAAAATGCTGGGTCAACAAATGACAATAAGCTGTCATTCAAAATGTAGGTGCAATTAGCTTGCGTAATCGCACATTTCGAAGTAGTGATCCTCCGATTACGCCTCGCCAACCGCCGGAGCTTACTCGCTGCTATTTCTTTTGCCCCATTGTTCTTATATTAAAGCCATCTATATAAATATTGGCAATCGCATAATTATATTTTTTAGAGTATTTTTTATCTTGCAACATACCAATATCTTTTAAGCGCTTCAAAAATGCATCAAAAGTTTCAAATTGTGCGTGCAATTGCGTTGACTTTTGCCAAAAATCTTTTAATTGCTTCTCACTAAATAATGACCCTAATTCACCAATGTTATTAAAGAATTCAGATAATTCAGGATATTCATTTTTAATAGAATCACATCGTTCTACGGAAGCTGCCTCTAAGCCTTTAGTAAGAGAGTTCCAACGTAATAAGTGGTCAGTAGGAACTGATTTTCCTTGAGATTGCTGCAACTCAACTTCTTTAGCTCTGCTTAATAAAATAGTTAATGAGCGAGGATAAGTATTTTCACTTGAGTCCGTTAAGCGGGAATAAACCCATGTTGAAACATAAGCATTTTGAGTCTTTTGACGACGCAATCCCCATAAAGGCGATAAAATTTGCCGCAAAGATTCTATATTACACTCATCCAATTGATTGTCAGGTAAAGGAATAATGCGATTAGCAAGATTTCTAAATTTATCTGACCCTGCAATCGCCAAACGATAAGCCAGACGAAAGAAATCTTCTTCGTCCCATTTTAAAAGTAGAGTTCTTTGGTCGCCAAAATGACTTTTGTTTGTAAAAACCAAATTACTCCAAATATCTTCGCGCAAAAAAACTTTAAAGCGAATTTGATACAAACTGTTATTGTTGGTGTCATAAATAAAACGCATCAATCCACCAAGGGCTTCTTTTTGCCAAGATGTATTTTCTTTAATATCTTGGTCTAAATCGTCATAAAGCAACCATATTTTTTGATTTTTCGTTTTTAAATGGCTATTTAAGCGCGTGATAGCATCTCGACACAAACCATTGAGTTCTATGTCATTAACAAATTCTAATAATTTGGCAGTATGTTTAGATTCCCATGCACTATACTCAGTTGTACTAAAGTTTTTTAAGCGAGAGAGCAAGCCAGTTAATTTTGCTTTTTTGATGATTTCGCTAAATTCAGGATAAGATTGATAAAGTCGAATCACCGCATAAGCTCGCCATAATGATAACCAATCTGTATCATCGGCTGTTATTTGCTTTTGAATATCTGAAAAAACATCTGCATTCGGTTTAAAGCTATTGCTAACACCATGTCCTGAAATAATTGTCACATTATCCAAACGACCACGAGAACGTTTTTCAGCATTTTCTCTGTGTTGGGTAAATAAAGTATATAGCGTTGATTTTCCAGTGCCTTTTCTACCCCGAATAACCCACACTTGATCTTCTAAACAACGGTCAAAGTCGGCTGTTTTTTGAAAAATTGCATCAAAATCAGTATCTAAAATACTCGCTGCGTTACGTTCTGGAAAGTTTAATGATTTGATAAGTTCTAAGCGATTGGATTCTGCCAATACTGTAGCAGTATCTTCAACGCCGCTAATTTCAAGTAGTTGATTAGCAAGCGGGGCGTAATAAGGTAAAGCAGGCTCTACTGGGAATTGATTGCTGACTGCAATATTGAGGTCATAGTAGATTGAAATCGGTTCTTCATCCTCGATTAAATTTAAGAAAGGTTTTATTTTTTTTACTAAGAAATCACCAGCTTCACCTACAGGAATAGGCGATAAAACTAATTTAGCTTGAACTCCTGTTAATTCTTTTAATAAATTTCTAACAAAACAAATCCCTTCGGCATTTTGTTGACTGGGATATAAAACTACAAAAGCTTCATCAGCAAGCTGTAATAAAGATAATCCGCCCCATTCATTTAATCCGGTACGCGCATCAATCAGCATAATATCGGGTTGATATTGCTTCCACAGCTCCTCTTCAAATTGATACCAAGGATCTGTGTTTGCAGAAAATAAATGCGTAGTGGAAAGAATGGATAAACGCTGAATATAACGTTGTCCTATTTTTCCGGCGGGGACAATAAATAAATCGCGACGTGATTGGCTATCTTTAACGCTATAAATGATATTGGTTAATTCAATTTTCGGCTGATGATGCTCATCAAAAAAACACGTTTGTCGTTCCCATAAATAATCAATCAAGCCTTCATCAACAGGCTTATCAATAGGCGGTAACAAAGCTTGTAATCCTGGGGCTTCTACATCCATATCTACTAAAACAACACGCTTGCCTTGTCTTGTTAATTGAAAAGCGGTTTGAATTAACGCGGTAGTTCGTCCAACGCCGCCTTTATAAGAATAAAACACCACGCGCTTAATAGAATGTTTCGGTTTTTTAGCAAATGAGGTTTTACCCGCAGATAACATTCCCACTGCATCTTGCCATGATAAAGGAGCGGCATCTTCTGTGTTTGAAATTGAAACGCCCTCATTAGTCGCTTCTTCAGAGGTATAAAGCTCTATGATTCCTGGCGTTAACTCCAATTCTTTAATTAATGGTTCAACTAGCTCTAAGCGTTCTTTTCGGGTCTTTTTTTTAAACTGATTTGAAATGATGGTTAGTAAAACAAATCCGCCTTCACCAATATCCAATTCAAATTGTTTTGGAAACTTCTGATTCAGAGCCTTTCTGAGTTGGATTGCAGCATTCATAGGATTGTTTTCTCGTTTTTTTCTAACCAACCACAAACATAATCAAAACTTTTTTGCCAATCTTCTTGAGATTGAGTGGTTTGAGGAATATATCTCAAGCTGATGTAATCAACCTCAGTTGAACCTAACGGATAAAGGATGGTTTGAAGATGCTTCAATAGCTGAATATCCGACTTAGCTTTTTTGTGAAAGTCGGACATGCGTTTGAGAGCTGTCAATAAACCATGACTCGGATTCATAACAGGTTGATTGTACATGGAATCTTTCGGTCGGTTGCTATTTTTATCAAACTTGTTAATTCGATGATAATCAAGCAATAAGGATTTTAGGCGACACTCAACCGCTATCCCGCCCAAATGAAAAATAGCAATTGTATGATTTTGATCTCTAGGTAACGCAAAAATATCATTTTTTCTTGCTAAATAAGCACCTGCGAAGTCTTCCATAGATATAATATTTTTAAAATAAAAAATCAACCATAGTAGCGTAAGTTGGATTGCCGCTTTTTGCAACCCAATATCCCAATACCCCAATAACTCCTCTAATCATCGCAAATTTACTGCATCCACGGAATAAGTATGCAATATTGCCAACCACTAGGCCACTGATTCAGGTTTTATGATCAAGCATATATAGCTAAACTGTCAGGAAGGCAGCTATCCATTCAAGTGCTGTCACTCACAACGGCAACGTAGCAGTCCGCTATTGGTCGACAAGCGACCGTCAAGATTGATCAAAAATTGAGAGGAGTTGGCTCTCTTTGTTCGTCGGGTGGTTAACGCCCCTTAGCAGTTAGTCGATAAACTACTTCTAAAAGGTGTAACATGAAAATCACCGGCTCATCCGGTGATTTATCGGTTAAATTTCAGGTTTTATGTATTTTTTTCCATGAAAACATATTGTTGACTTGGCCCGACCCCATTCACTGGCACTCGATAGCTATTTAATTTTTAGAATTGAGTTGACCGCATGCTGCTAATACATCATCGCCTTTAGCACTTCTTATTAAAGTCGGGATTTTAAAAGTATCTAAAATTTCTTTAAACTGTTCAATTTTATCCAAATCCGGACTCTCATAATGCGATCCCGGGAATGAGTTAAAAGGAATTAAGTTTATATAAGCACTTTTACCAGCCAGTATCGTTCCCAATTTTTTAGCATCATCCGGAGAATCATTAAAATCTTTTATCAGAATATATTCATAAGTAATAAATTGCTTTTTATTTAAAGGTATCTTGTCAATAGTTGCCAATACCTCATCTAGCGGATATTTTTTATTAATGGGAATAAGTTCGTTCCTCTTTTCTTCAAAGGGTGAATGAAGAGATAACGCAAGGTTCACTCCAGGAATTTCCTGGCTCCATCTTTTAAGTCCAGGAATATAACCAGCCGTTGAAATGGTAATTTTTTGAACACCAATTGAAGTTCCGTGTTGTGATAAAAATATTTCGCACGCTTTTTTGACGGCATCAAAATTATGTAAAGGTTCGCCTTGTCCCATAAAAACAATATTTAAAATTCTCTCTTCTCCAGGTCTGTTTTTCGCTAACCAACGCCAAGCCTGTAGAAACTGGCCAACAATTTCACTTGTAGTCAAATTTCTTTTAAGCCCTTGTTTTCCGGTAAAACAAAAAGAACAATTCATTGCACAGCCAACCTGCGATGAAAGACAAATAGAATATTTATTATGAAACGGAATTAGGACAGTTTCAATTTTATGATTGTCTTTAAGCTTAAAAAGAAACTTTACTGTTCGATCATTTTTTGATTCATGAACCGTATCGATTTCGGGTAGAGAAAAGTCGAAATTATCTTGAAAAAAGGCCAATGAACATTTGGCAATTTTATCATGGCATTGAGTATTTTCTTTTTTCTTATAATGCCAATTAAAAAGAACTGCCGCTGCTGAGTGGTTTAAATTATTCTGATTTATGACTATTTCTAAATCAGAATAATTTAGGTCATAAAAGGATTGTTTCAAAAAAATGTCTCCTGGTAATATCAATACTTTACCAATCCCAAATAGTTTGAAATATTGGATTTGATATCGCAATTATATTGAATCTGTTTATCACTAAGTAGCGTAAAACCCCGCCGTTCAGGGCGGGGATGTAAGCGGCTCAGTTAGCAAAATAATCTATTTTGGCGTTCTTTGTTGTTCAATGTATTGACGAATAATAGCTATAGGCGCGCCACCGCAACTCCCGGCAAAGTAACTGGGCGACCATAATGCGCCCCTCCACAATTTCTTTTTGATTTCAGGATAATCCTTCTTGCGAATCATTCGGCTTGATACCCCTTTAAGACTGTTCACCAATGACGAGATCGAAACTTTTGGTGGACAGATGAACATGATCGTCCTCGCCATCAAACTCTACCAGTTCCGCTTCAAAGTCAGCACAAACCTGGGTGAAGATGTCCCTTAGATCATCAATCACGCTTTGAGTGAATACGCCACGGCGGTATTTGGTCACAAAGACCAAATGAACATGAAGATTAAAAACACAGTGCCTACCATGACGAATGTCTTGATTGTTTTGCATAGACCAATTAAAAATTATGCTAGTATAGCACTATGAAAAAGACTATACGCAAAGCCTTTAAGTTCCAGCTCAAAGCAACGCCAGCGGTTAGCCAGCGGTTAGCCAGCAATTAGCTAACTTTGCGGGCGGAAGTCGCTTTGTCTGGAATAAAGGACTGGCGCTAAATCTTGATCGCCTTGAACAAAAAGCGCCGTTGCTGTGGTATCAAGAGCTTAACTTCTGGGCAACCTTATGGAAACAATACGATGAATGCGGCTTCTTAAGAGAACTGCCATCCCAGGCAATACAGCAAAAACTCAAGGATTTGGAGAAAGCCTTTAAAGATGCGTTTGACAAAAACCAGCCGTTAAAACGTATCCCTGTTTTCAAGAAAAAAGGCCAGCGCGACAGCTTTCGCTACCCGCAAGGTTTTAAGATAGACCAAGAAAAAAGCCAAGTGTTTTTGCCAAAAATCGGTTGGTTAAACTATCGTAATAGCCGCAAGATTGTCGGCGAAGCCAAGAACATCACCGTAAGCCGTAAAGGGAAATACTGGTATATTTCCATTCAAACCGAATATGAAGCCGAGTTATTGCCGCATAAATCAACGACCATCGTTGGCATCGATATGGGCATTAAGCAATTTGCCACGCTGTTTAATAGCACTGTCTACGCGCCTTTAAACAGTTTCAAAGCGAAAGCCGAGAAATTAGCTTAATATGAGCTTCTTGAGAGGACGCTCTTGACGGGCACATTTTCAAAGCTGTTTGACACTTTAAGGAGGTTTGTAATAGCTACTACTAAGTTTTATCCGGTGCTGCTTATTGGCGCGTTGTTGCTTTTCAGTCACTGTGCTTGGGCTATTGAACTTAGGCCATCTGGAGCTAATCTCGCTTTACAAGTAACCACGGCTTTCGAAAAGAAATCAGCTCTGATCAATCGTGGGGAGTATGTGGCCCGCCTGGGAGACTGCATCGCCTGCCACACCGTACCCAATGAAAAATTGATGTCCGGCGGATTGGAACTCAAGACGCCGTTTGGCTCACTCTATTCCACCAACATAACACCCGATGTCGAAACAGGCATCGGTAAGTATTCTTTTGAGCAATTTGATCGCGCCATGCGCAAGGGAGTCGCCTCAGATGGGCGCAATCTGTACTCCGCCATGCCATACCCTTCCTACGCCAAGATGAGCGGTGAAGACATGCGCGCGTTGTACGCTTATCTGACTCAGGGAGTTGCGCCAGTCAAGCAGCTCAACAAGCCTGCGGAGATGTCCTGGCCGTTCAGCATGCGTTGGGGTCTGTCGCTCTGGAACGGGGCATTCCTTGATGGGACTCCCTTCAAGTCTGATACGAACAAAGATGCCAGATGGAACCGCGGAGCTTATTTGGTACAAGGTCCGGGACATTGCGGTGCCTGCCACACGCCCCGCGGCATTGGCTTTCAAGAGAAAGCTATGACTCAAGAAGGTTCTAACGGCAAATTCTATCTTTCAGGCGAAACGGTAGAGGCTTGGCGAGCACTCAGTCTGCGTAACTTATGGGCAGTGGAAGATACTGTCTTGCTGCTTAAGACCGGGCAGAATCGCTTCGGTAGCGTTTCCGGCAGCATGGTCGAAGTCATTCATCACAGCACCCAATACTTTAGCGATGACGATTTGACAGCCATTGCCATCTATCTGAAATCGCTGCCACCCGGGAAAAACGATTTACCTATACCCGCAGTGCCAGTTCATGCGGCGACATCAACAATTCCTCTCAACCTTTTCTCCACACGGGGTGGGTTAGGCTATCTGCAATTCTGCGTCGCTTGCCATCGTCAGGATGGTGCGGGAGTAAAAGGAATCTTCCCGTCGTTAGCGCAGAACGCTTCTGTTACATCGTCGGATCCATCGACACTTGTTCATATCACCTTGACGGGTTGGAAAACAGCGCAAACGGCGGCGCACCCGCGCGTATACACCATGCCGGCTTTCAGTCGATTGGCTGATCAGGAATTGGCTGAAATCCTGAGCTTTGTGCGTGAAAGTTGGGGCAATAACGCCGGGCCAATCAATGCAGCTCAGGTTAAGAAATTGCACCGACAACTCGACTCTCAGACCATAGATTCCCCCAAATTTGAAACTCCGCGTCTAGCGAATCTGCTTACCCAACCCAACCCAGAGCAGTTGATTCGCGGCATGCGTTTGCACCTTGAAACCCAAGCATTATTGCCACAGAACGTCGGTAATGCACTGAATTGCACAAGTTGTCACCTGAACGCAGGCACCGTGGCTGATGGTTCGCCTTTCGTGGGTGTTTCTGCTTTCTTTCCAGGCTATGCCCCACGTGCGTCAAGAATCATCACACTTGAAGACCGGATCAATGGCTGTTTCAGGCGTTCAATGAACGGCAAACCGCTAGCGGTGGAATCCGCAGACATGAAGGCGATGGTGGCCTATTTCAATTGGATGAAAGGTGAAACCAAGTCGCAGGACAAAGTCGCTGGCCGTGGTGTGGGCAAGGTTGATACGGCAATCAAGCCAGATATTGAAAACGGCAAAAAAGTCTATTCGCTACAGTGTGCTGTGTGTCACGGCAAAGAAGGCGAAGGCTTGAAACAGGCGGATGGTCGATACATTTATCCTCCGCTATGGGGAGATGATTCATTCAACATAGGCGCCGGTATGGCCCGCACCTATACAGCCGCGGCGTTTGTGAAAAGAAACATGCCAATAGGATTGCACGAGAAGTTTCCTCTGGGGCAAGGCGGTCTTTCTGATCAAGAAGCTGTTGATGTCGCCGAGTATTTCTCCCACCAGCCACGTCCCGATTTCCCGGACAAAGTAAAGGATTGGCCGAAGGATAAAAAACCGCAAGACGCGCGATATTGATTCCCGCTCAACTCAGCGCTCAAGCGGGCCAGTCGCTGAGATAGATCGTTGAATTTCATTGCTAAGATATAGACACTCCCAGCAACTCCGCTGTCTCTTTTTGATTTTTTCCGGCTTTATTTAATATCCCAATCCGGTATCGTTGCGCTTGGCTTAGCTGTTTATAGTTTCTCATGCGCTTTCTCGTCTATGAGTTGAATCTAAGCGTTTTATTCAAAGGCAATTACCCTGCCCACAAACTTATAATATTGTAGACACCTATAAGGGGAAGCCTTATTTCATTGCTCTACAGAAAAGTTGGGAACTTATTAACTTGGAATAGTTTTGCTACATCAAGACCACCTTGGCGATGAAAAGTAAGGAGCTGATCAGGCTCCAAGAACCCGACACAAAAATATGCCGCCATCACCGCAATGATGTTGTTCTTTCAGCCACTGTAACTATGTTATAAGGTGCTATCGGCAATGTTTGGTAGCGCATAGGATAGAGCGCGCAATGGAATACAGCTATACATAGTGGCTACTATCCATAGCAACCCAAACCAGTCAGTCAAATTTGTTTATAAAACACGGTAACGGTTAAACGGATGGTCGATGAAACATGAGACAGTTTGGCTGAAAAGTCTAATCACCCGTTCAGAGCCAGCCGAGGCGCTTACAAGCGCCATATACGAGGTACATACCAAGACCGCAAACAAAAAGGCCAAAGATGAGACGGAGCTGCGGCCCCGCCATTTGATTCGCGAAGTAAGCGCCAATCCACGACCCGAGGAACATGGTTGCGGCCAGAATGGCGGCAACCCTTACATCTACATTGCCGTGCCGGTAATATTCGAATGCTGCGGCGAGACCTATGGGCGGAAGCAGCACCGCAATGGACGTTCCCGTTGCCATATGCTGAGAGAAACCAGCCCAATAAATAAGTGCCGGTACGATGACGATGCCTCCACCGATGCCGAAGAGGCCCGCTGATATACCACCGAGAACACCGATAATTACGAATGTGAGCCATGACGGCATCTGGATTCTCCCTTCAAATTAAAGATAGCTGCACACAAGTAGGCGGATCAATAATACGTGCAGCAGTCGGCGATATTTAAGGTATTTCATTCGTGAGGCGTATCCAGTAAATCCGTTTATTGGATATACGTTGTGCGCGTCATTATACCTATTTCTTAGCGTCAGTTTTTATAGGCCACTCGGCTCCTGAGTCTATCCAGGCTTTGAGTAACGCTACGTCTTGTTCGGAAAGTTTGTGCCTTTCTGCCATAGGCATATCTTTTTTTGTACCAGACACAATCGCGATTAACGGGCTTATAGCGCTCTGTTTCGGCATAATCAGGGGCGGGCGATCATTACTTCCGAAGAAATCCTCACTGCGATCAATACGAAAATGGGCTAGTTGTTTTTGCGGGCCATGGCATGGTAGGCAATTGTTCTCGAATATCGGATAGATATTTTTCCAAAACTCTATACTCTCTTGATCGATACTGCTCTGCACTTGGACTGTGGCTAAAGATTCATTAACCTGACTGGTATGTGCCCAGTGTTTTCCCCGCATTGGCCTGGCTGTTTCTTTAACACTATTTTGAGCCGTCCACGCGAAGAGCGTCATCGTAAGAATGACTATACTCGCTGTTAAGATGCCACTGCGGATTAGTGAAGGGTGTGCAGTCGTTACCAAATGGCAGCGCTTGCCTATAACGGTCACTATCCAGTTCCAATGCAGCACTAAGTGAACCACAAGCACTACCAAAAGTCCCTGGCTTATCCAAAAATGGATATCACCCCACTGGTGGCGGGTGTAACCCCATAAACTCAAAGTTTTGTTGCTGCCTGGTGGCAACGGAAAACGCAGTAGGTAACCCGTCGCAATCATGCCTAAGAATAGAAATGCAGCAATTATGTCGATGATGATGTTGGCAATTGTGCGATTCATACTGTTTATTTATTCAATAACGCCGTTTCACAAGCAATCTGATAAACGATAAAATGGATCGACTTTGCTGAACGCAGTGCTATTAGGTTAATGAACTTTGGGCTTAAGACGCGAATTTACACGCATTGCGCGGATAAGTCTGCACCGGCAGCCGTTTGTATGTTGGCTTAAAAGTTTAAGCCAACAGTATTGAGCTACATCGTCCCCATTGATTGCTGATAAATTTATTTGGCAGGTGCTAATTCAAAAATAATTAATTCAGCGGAGTCTTCGCCCATGTTTTCATGAGTGTTGTTGAAACATGTTACATGTTTCAACAACTACCACAAATACCCTTTTTTGTTTCCAGCATAACACGTTCTAAAAAGGTTTTTTAAACGGCCTCAAATCCAAGTCATGAGTCCATGCGCTGGGGTGTTTATGAAGAGTCCAATAGGTTTCAGCAATGGCATCAAGCTGCAATAAACCATACTTGCCTTTGGCTTTAGCATAATTCGGGAATGGGTTTCTTGCCCGCTCACTGTCAATCACGCCGCCAAAGTCAGGCAGACTAAAGTAGCGCATTTTTCAGGCACGCCACTTTTGCTTATCCAAAGTTAATGGAACTGTTTATGTGACGAGTACTTATTTCGCCTCGTCAACCATCTGGATGGTTTTCTCCTCAACCTCTTTGGCAACTTCGACTAATTCGGCATCCTGAGATAGTGCCGAAAGCATTTGCAACGGCTTGATGAGGCCGATCATGGTTTTGCCTGTCTCTGTATACACCGAAATACGACACGGCAACGCCATGTTCAAGCGCATATCGGCGGACAAAACTTTTGCAGCCTGCCCCGGATTGCAGACTTCAAAAATCTTGCACTCTTTATCAAAAGCAATGCCTTTGCTGCGTAGCGTGGCACCCAGGTCGTGGACATGCAACACCCCGAAGCCATGATGTTTAACGGCTGATTCAAGGTCTGCAGATGCTTGGTCGAATGATTTATTTGTTTCAACTATGTAATACATGGAATAACCTCGATCTTTGTGGTCAAAAAAACTTAATAAAAGGACATCCTGTTTAGATAGGGATCGTCACCGCATGATTGAAATATCTTCTGGTCGCTGCACCGAAAACCGCTCTACAACTGTCGCGAAGTTATAACCGGACTGGTTTTCTATTTGTCTCTATAAGTAGCCGCTTCGATATGATGTTTTTTCAGTTTTTGATGGACAGCCCGTGGAGTCATTCCAATTTCTTTTGCGGTTGCACTCACGTTTCCAGAAAATTTCTTTAATGCATCATGAAGCATTTTAACTTCAATTTCACCAGCAACTTTCTTCTTTGTCATATTCAGACTTCCTGTGTAAATATGACCTACATTTAAATCACTACAATCGACAGAAACATCCTCAATAATAGCTCCCTGTGCGAACAAAAACGCATGCTCCAAAACGCTTTCCAATTCCCGAATATTGCCGGGCCAATCATAGATCATCACTTTGTGCCATGCCTTTTCACCAAGAGTTTTTCTAGGCTTTTGATATTTATTCGATAACTGCTTTAGAAAAAAATCAATTAAAGCTCCAATGTCTTCGCGCCTATCTCGCAAAGGTGGGATCTGAATAGGAACAACGTTTAACCGATAAAAAAGATCTTTTCGAAAATCGCCTGCCAACACCATGTCTTTGATTGATTGATTAGCGGCAACGATAACCCGGACATCCGCCTTGATCGCCTGTCTGCCACCCACTCTTTCAAATTCGCCCTCTTGAAGTATACGTAGCAACTTTGCTTGCCCTGACAAACTCAAGCTGTCTATTTCATCCAAAAACAGTGTACCAGTACAAGCTCTCTCGAAAAATCCCTTATGAACATTATAAGCTCCAGTGAACGCACCTTTTTCATGGCCAAATAAAGCACTTTCAATCAAAGTCTCAGCTATAGCGGCACAATTTACAGCAATAAACCTTTCCGGGTTACGTCCGCTGCCGACGTGTATCGCTCGAGCAATAATCTCTTTACCAACCCCTGTCTCACCACCTATCAGCACATTAACCATGGTCGGAGCAATTATCTGTATTGAATCAAAAACTTCTCGCATCGCTTGCGATTGCCCAATAACGATATTTTGCGAATTTTGCCGAGGATCAGATTCAGTCGCCCCACAATGACACCAATTTTTCTCTATCTCCTCTGTTACCTGCACAATAGTTTCGGTAGAATTCAATTTAGAAATGATAGAGCCTTCCTGGTTGTGGTATTCATCCCCAGATCTCGCCTGACTCAGCTCCTTATCCAAATGAATGCTGATGTCGCAATACGTATCGCCAGTAGCAATCCGTTTTTTTAATTCGACTTTTGCGTACCCGAAATTTCGCGCGGCAATACCACCAAAAACCGAAGATGTCATTTGACACAGCTCAGGCGTTTCTTTTACCATCTCACCAAACGGACAACGTGTATTTTCAACGCGGATAGTACCTACATCGCTTGAGACCCTAGAAAATCCGCCACCGATTTGATTCTTAATTTTGATGATAACATCGGCATATTGGTCATACGTTAATGTATTTTCATACTCTAATTGCTCCCTAACAATTTTTTCTAAAGAACTGCTCGCCAACAAGCCAAGATGTTGGATATAGTTGTCATTGCTCTGTTGCCCTAAATTTTTCTTGCGCCATAACTTCATACTTTGAATCACAAAGGCCTGAAGAAATGAAGTTGGAGTTAAGCGAGACAATAATTTATTTTTCATTATCATCAAAGACCTTGTCTACGAAAATTTAACTTTATGTATTGCTTGGCACAGAATGTCATGATGACGATGATTTACAACCGCAACTGGGGCCATGTTGATGCCTATTATTCGGTGCTTTCGGTTGTAACGAGTGCATCGCCTGTTCGCGACCGATCGCTTTGTAACCATGCGCAGCTGGGGGCGATAGAATGAGTTTCTCACATGCCTCGCCGCAAGTCGGACAAGTAGGACGAATAGCATTCATTCGATGATTTGCTTCAAACTGTACCTTGCATTGGGTACATCTATAATCATAAGTTGGCATACTTTACCCTCAACTATAAAAAAAACTGGGGAACACATTAAGCATTCTCCAGTTATGTAGGCTTTCTAGCCCCAACGAGCAGGTTGTTTAGTATTCACCCCAAACGCAGTAGAAGAAACATCGGTTCTTAAGCGTTTTTCAGGATCAAGTGTAGGCGCTCTCAATCGCCGGGTTTCAACTTCCCAAACCCAACCACTGATAACAACATCCTTAGGTATAAGTGGGTGATTCTTAAAAACATCAATCGTTCTCATACACGTTACATCGACATCGTCCATCATTCCGATCCACTTTGCAAATGAGCCTTTTTCAAGCTTTAGTTCAGGCAATGTCGGATCAAGCGCTATATTGTCCGTGTCGATCCCTTTGTCGCAAAACATTTTCTCAAGATCCTGGGCATTCGCCGAAAGCATACCGCACTGGGTGTGCTGCACAATTACAATTTCCTTGGTCCCAAAAAAATTACACGTCAACATAGCAGAGCGGATCGCATCGTCAGTTACAATTCCACCCGCATTACGAAAACAATGCGCATCTCCACCGCCGACAGGTGTATCTACATGAATGCCCAGTGCCTCGTCTACCGGCAAACGCTCATCCATACAAGCAAGAACCCACAAACTTGCGTTATTGTGTCCTTCAGCCCCATAACGGCGACGTTGCGCCCAATAATCATAATCTGTAGTCCGCTTTTCCAGCTTACCTTTCAATGTTGTCATAATCTTATTATCCTCAATAGTGAAGTAAAAAACTTAAAGCCTGAAATGGTGTTGCCACCACACCATACTTCAGCAATTCACATGCCACTCGTAAATATAATTACATATCAATTGCTTACAAAAATAATTGGTTTATGCGCGGACACTTATCTCTTCGGGAAACATAACTAAAATAAATTTTATTGCTTTAAAAATCAACAGGATAAATATAATTAAGTGAAATCTTTTTATTGAGAAGTAAAGGTTCTTACTAGGAAGTAGAATTTCCTTAAAAAATCCTATAACTCGATGTTCAAGTTTTTAAATTTTTTGCAACTGGTTCTTGAAAAAGTCATCCGGAAACTCCGTACTGTAGCAAAGCTGTCTGTCCTAGGCGTCCGGAATCTCTCCCAACCCTATGTTTGTCAGAAGGTGCATTAACTGAAAAACATCGTCAACAAGTCCTGCCAATTGTTTAAGCTTATCTGCAAGGGTTTTGATGTTCTTTGGGTTCAATAAGCCCAATCCGGGCTTCGTGTATCGGGATGTCGTGATATTCTATGCCAAGCACCTTGGATACGCATGGCTTCTGTGTACATTCGCTGCGAGCCACGGCCGCTACCAATGCTTTGGAGCATAAAGCCGATATTGCCAAAGTCCAGAAATGGCTGGGCTATGCCAATATTTCAACCACCCGACTGTACGAAACGGCATAGTCGGCCGGAAGATAGTCCGAGTTTTAAGGTGGCGTATTAGGGGTCGTAAACCCAATATCACTAATGGCAGAAATCAGTGCATCTAACGGAAACGGACAATCAAGCTTATTTTGATAAAACCAAAGCCAGAGAAAAAACCTGTGCCGTATGGTTAAAAGGGCAAAGCAAAGCAGTACGCAAACCTATTCTCTTAGCCGCAGTTGCAGGAATCACCAACGGTTTTGGAGTCATTGTTCAATCGGCAGTGCTGGCTTTCATACTTCAAGCTATTATTATTGACAAGCTTCCGTGGGCGTCATTAATTACGCCATTCATAGTGCTGGCAGCCGTTTTCATCCTACGCAGCTTATGCATATACGGTCATCAAACCTGGGGATTTGAAGCTGGAGCGCAAGTCCGAGCGTCGGTAAGACAACAGTTGTTCGCTAGGTTTTTAATGCTGGGACCCTCCGAAATCAAGCAACATCAAAGCGGTGAATTGGCGGCGATTACTTTGGAGCAGGTTGATGCGCTGGAAAATTATTTTTCGCGTTATTTGCCTCAACAAATGATTGTCGGTGTATTACCGATCATCATGATTATCGTGGTCATGCCGGTCAATTGGGTAGTCGGATTGATCTTTTTAGTGACCGGGCCACTGGTGCCGGTTTTCATGGCCTTAGTAGGCATGGGGGCAGCCTCTGCAAATCGCAGTCAGTTTTTGGCAGTGGCTAGAATGAGCGGCTATTTTCTCGATCGTTTGCAAGGATTGGCGACACTAAAGATGTTTGGTCAGGCTGCTCGTGAATTGGGAAACATCAACACGATTGCTGATGAGTTTCGGGAAAAAACCATGGCGGTATTGCGTATCGCGTTCCTGTCGTCGGCAGTCCTGGAGTTTTTCAGCGCGGTTGCGGTTGCGCTGGTAGCCGTGTATGTGGGGCTGGGTTTATTGGGGCAGATTCATTTTGGCCCAGCTGAGCATATCAGTTTAAGGGAAGCGCTGTTTGTTCTGCTGTTGGCGCCTGAGTTTTTTATACCACTCAGGCAATTGGCCATCAATTATCATGACCGGGCTGCCGCATTAGGCGCGACTGATGCTATCCTCGCCATACTGGAGCAAAACACTGATGCGATGATTACAATCTGTATTGACGATAGCCCGGCCAACAAAATCAGCCTCATCGAATTTAACGATGTCAGCAAATCTTACGGCAAGCGTCAGGTTTTAACTGCCATTAACTTGCAAATTGCCGCCGGTGAAAAAGTTGCCCTGGTCGGTGAATCAGGCGCTGGAAAAACGACTCTTTTAAATCTGTTATTAGGTTTTGAGTCAGTAACTGTCGGGCGGGTATTGCTTAACGGCCAGACTGTAAACCGTGAATACGCCGCAAAAGCTATTGCCTGGGTGGGACAAAACACCTACATCTTCCACGGAAGTATCAAGGACAATATCGTGCTGGCTAATCCAGATGCCTCTGAACAACACATTATTCATGCGGCACAGGCAGCCGGCGTTACTGAATTCAGCGCACAATTGCCGGAAGGTTTGCTCACCCCGATTGGCGAGCGGGGCTATGGTTTGTCGGGTGGACAGGTGCAACGAATTGCGCTGGCCAGAGCGTTTTTAAAAAATGCTGATATTATTTTACTGGATGAGCCGACTGCCAATCTCGATGCCGCTAACAAAACGCTGCTATTGGATGTCATCGATCGATTGTTTATTGATAAAACGCTGATTATCGCGACTCATGATTCTGCAGTGATCGATAGAATGAAACGGCGGATAGAGTTACAGCAAGGGCGGCTGGTGTTATGAAAGATTTATGGTTTTTCCTGAAATTATTCAAACCGCATAGCATCTGGTTATCGGGTGGGATAAGCCTGTCATTGCTGACCGCATTGGCTTCTATTGCTCTATTAACGCTATCCGGCTGGTTTATCAGCTCTTCCGCTATAGCGGGATTAGTCGCTATTGGCGGCAATACACTTGCTTTCAATTTTATGCTGCCTGCCGCGCAGATACGAGCTTTGGCGCTCATCCGCACGTTGGGCCGTTATGGTGAGCGCTTGGTGACACATGAAGCAACTTTTCGGGTATTAGCAGGCATACGCAGCTGGTTTTTTCAACAGCTTATTCCCCTGGTTCCGGGGCGATTGTCGGCTATGCGCAGCGGAGATTTATTATCACGCATGACGGCGGATATTGACGCCTTGGACGCGCTGTATTTACGACTGCTCGCTCCGGCCATTGTAGCGGTAATTGGTGTAACCGCAGTTACCGTATTTTTGGCATTTTATTCGCCGGTAGTTAGCCTGACTACTGGTCTTATGCTGATTATTGCTTCGGTATGGACACCGTGGGTTTTTAATCGTTTGGGACGTGACGGAGCCGAAAAAATCGTCGTTTTGGCGGCAAATTTCAGGATTCGGCAACTCGATATGATGCAGGGTCTGGAGGACTTAATAGCCAATCAGGCTTACGGGCGATTCAGCGATAAGCTCGGGCAATTTTCCGATGTGATGATTAACACCCAGCGCCGGAACAACTGCTTGTCGGCGATTTCTTCAGCGCTCACCTTGCTGCTGTCGCAGATAACCTTATTAACGGCATTAGTTCTTGCAGCGGTTTCATTTAAAGAAGGACTGTTATCAGGATCGGATTTAGCCCTGGTTATTTTTTGCGTGATTGCAGCTTTTGAGTTAGTGACGCCCTTGCCGCAAGCCTTACAAATGCTGGCAAAAACCCAAAAATCTGCCCGGCGTATCAGACAGGTGACAGAAATGTCATCGACAATAACCCGGCCAACTCAGACATTAGCATTACCGGATACTTATGATTTGCAATTAAACGATGTGAGCTTTCGTTATCCAGATCAGCAAGAGAGGGTGCTGAAGAATATCAACCTGAACATTCCACAGGGCGGTAAAATTGCCATTACCGGCCCTAGCGGCTCAGGTAAGACAACTTTATTGCAACTCTTAATGCGTTATTTCGATCCAGAGCAGGGCAGTGTGTTATTGGCCGGACAAAACATTAGGCAATTCGATGCCGATGAATTAATGAGCTGTTTTGGCGTACTGTCTCAGCGCAGCCAATTGTTCGCCGCCACTATTAAAGAAAACCTGTTGATTGCCAAGCCGAATGCCTCGGCAACGGAACTGGACATTGCCGTAAAAGCCGCAGGATTGGAAAATTTTATCGGTTATCTGCCGGAAGGTTTTGATACCTGGGTAGGCGAAAGCGGCGCGAAAGTGTCGGGAGGTGAAGCGCGGCGTATCGCCTTGGCGCGGCTTTATCTTAAAAATGCGCCAATATTAATTCTGGATGAACCCACCGAAGGTTTAGACGGTGAAACTGAACGCGATGTATTCAAAGCGCTGGCGGATTTTGCCAGGGATAAAACCGTGGTCATGGTGACTCACCGCGAGGCCGGATTGGGCTTGGTCGATGTTGTCTATCGAATGGAGCGGGGTGTTTTGCGGGAGTTGTAATTCTATTAACCGGATAGATTTGTTTAAACCCGTCCGCAGCATTTCCGCTAGGCTTTACCAGTTTGCACGTAAAACCCTTTCCTTCAGGGCATAGCTATCTAAACGGCGTTGTTGAATAAATCAAAATTGGGTTAAAGCTCCCCATTGCTAACGTTATGTTGAGTGCAGACGTACTGTCCATGCTTCCGTTTTTTGCTGCCATGCGATTCGCCGTTGTTGCGCAATGGTTTGAATATGCTGGTCTCGCTGTGTGTCGCCAGCGTTTGAAACAACGGCTGTCGTGTGTGGCGGCATGATTACTTGCGCATCAGCTTGCTTGTCTAAAACAGCTTGAGAAACGGGTTCGCCATCGTAGGCGCCATCACCCATGAAGGTATCGAAAGTGGTGGTAATTTGCGCGAGCAGATCTGAAACTGCAGTGGCATCGCCCGCTTCTGGCGTAGTGAGTTCGCACGTCGGCACTTGATGATTTTCATCGATCGCAAGATGCAATTTGCGCCAGGTGCGTCGAGCAGGAACATCGTGTTTTTCCTGATGCCATTCGTCTTTACCATAGACCTTGAGCCCTGTGAAATCAACAATCACGAGACTACCTGGTTCCATCGCTTTGGTCAGAATATGCTTAGGTAAGGTAATACTGCGTTTAAAAAGACTGCTGAAGTCAGGAATGGTGCTTCACAAGCGACTCTTTGCCGTTGCAATTCTGATCAATTCATCTACTTCATTGGCTGTAGTGGAAAATTTTTTAGGGTAATTGGCGTATTCAGCAACCCCGGTAGCTACTTCAATAACCAAGGCACTGGGCGCTTTAACCTGCTCTAAAATTTGATTTTTAATCTGTGTCGCGATTTCCTCGGCTTTTTTCAATGAAGAACCCGGCATCGCAATCAGAAAATCCTGTTCATCTATTCTTGCCGCAATATCGACGCCCGCCCTGATGTCTTGTTTAAAACAATCGGCCGCACCACGCAATATGGCGTCCATTTCATAGTCAGGGAAATTATTATGCTTAGTTTTAAAATCCTTTAAGCTGATAAAAATAATGGAAAAAGGAAAGCCGTTGCGTTTGGAGTTCTCGATTTTTTCCTTTAACCTCCCCAGCATCGTGTCTTTGGTCATTAACTGGGTTAGCGGATCTAAGGGGATATGTTCTTTATCCCATGTTTCCTGCGCCTCCAGCCGAAGCACGTTGATAATGCCTAATGAGCAGGCCAGTAATAATCCAAGTATCCAGGTGAAATACCACATAGCAACCTCCTAATAAGCCGAATGATCGTTCTGATGAATGTGTTCCAGCGTTATTTTGCCGCGCAACACACGGAACACCCAAGTGGTGTAAGCCACAATGAGGGGTAAAAAAATCACCGTTGTCCAGAACATGATTTTTAAGGTGGTAAGACTGGAGCTGGCATCCCACACGGTCAACGAACTGTTCAAAGCCGAGCTTGATGGTATCAGGAACGGAAACATCGACACGCCCGCCGTCAAAATAACGGAAGCCAATACTAATGAACTGGTTATAAATGCCAGACCCGGACGCCCAATTTTCGATAGCGCTAGGGTCATAGCTCCGGCAATAAAAGCCAGTCCGGGAACAGCCCACAACAGGGGGTAATTCGCATAGTTACCCAGCCATAATCCCGGTTCTTTAGACACTATTTTTGCCAGCGGGTTGGACGGCGCGTTAGGAAAAACTTCGGAGCTGATCTGGTAACCGTCAATATTGGCAACCCAGATGCCCGCCAAAGCAAAAACGGCTAGTGTTATTATTGCAGAAACAGTGGCCACTTTTTTACAGCGCTGATGAATGTCACCCTCGGTCTTAAGCTGTAAATAGACCGCACCGTGCATAATCAGCATCGCCAAGCTGAGCAGTCCCGCCGTCAACGCAAACGGGTTTAATAATGCCCAGAATGAACCGGTATAGAAAATACGCATATCGTTATCGAAATGGAACGGCACACCTTGTAATAAATTGCCGAATGCGACACCGAAAATTAATGTCGGTACAAATCCGCCGATAAATAAGGCGATATCCCAGTTGCTGCGCCATCGTTGACTGGGCAATTTACTGCGGTAATCAAAGCCTATCGGTCGCAGAAATAACGCGAACAAGGTTAACAATAAGGCAAAATAAAATCCTGAAAACGCCACGGAATAGGCGATAGGCCAGGCAGCAAACAGTGCGCCGCCGGCGGTGATAAACCAAACTTGATTGCCTTCCCAGGTTGCGCCGATGGAATTGATAATCACGCGGCGTTCGCTATCGTTTTTCCCTAAAAAGGGTAATAGGATGGCTACGCCCAGGTCAAAACCGCCGGTCATAGCAAAGCCGATCAATAAAGCGCCTAATAAAGCCCACCAGATCAGGCGCAGGGTTTCATAATCGAAAATCATAGTGACGCTCCTGTGGCGATTTCAAAATGGTAACGGCCTTTATGCAGACTGCTCGGACCTAACTTGATAAACTTGAGCATCAAGAACATTTCGATAATCAAAAAAACCGTATACAAACCGATATAGCCCGCCAGACTCAAGTATAAATCCAGTTCGGTTAAGGATGATACGCTTAAGAATGTCGGTAAAATCTCCGCAATAGTCCACGGTTGGCGACCGAACTCGGCCACAAACCAGCCCAATTCAGAGGCAATCCAGGGCAAGGGCATCATATAGAGACTTGCACGTAATAACCAATCCTGTCTGCATTTGCGAATTGAGCTGGCTATAACCGCAAATATAAATATCGCCAGCATGATAAATCCGCACGCCACCATGATCCGGAAGGTCCAGAATAAAGGCACGACTCTGGGGATAGAATATTGCGCCGCCAGTTCTATTTGCTGGTCGGTCGCGTCGACCACGTTATCCGTATAGCGTTTGAGCAATAGACCATAACCCAGGTCCTGCTTGTAGCGGTCAAACTCGGCACGGACAAAGGGATCCTTGTTGCCCGCTCTTAAGGTTTGCAACAGCGAATAGGCCTTCATGCCGTCACGAATACGCAAGCGATTTTTTTCCAGGATTTCCGATAAACCGGTAATCGGCTCATCGATAGAACGCGTGCCGATCAAACCCAATACCCAGGGAATTTTGATTGCATAATGTGTTTCCATGGCGTCCTGATCCGGTATGCCGATGACCGTGAATGCAGCGGGGGGCTCTACGGTATGCCATTCGGCTTCGATAGCCGCCAGTTTGGTTTTTTGTACTTCGCCATCGGTATAGCCGCTTTCATCACCCAAAACAATGACCGACAGGATGGCTGCCAGACCAAAGCCTGCGGCGATGGTATAAGAACGCTGCGCAAAAGCCGCATCCCGGCCTTTCAACATGTAATAAGCGCTGATGCCCAGCACGAAAGCAGAAGCCGTGGTGTAACCTGCGGCCACGGTGTGGACAAATTTGACCTGGGCGGCCGGGTTAAATAGCAGCGCACTAAAGCTGGAAATTTCCATGCGCATGGTTTCATAATTGAACTCCGCTCCAACCGGATTTTGCATCCAACCGTTAGCCACCAGAATCCATAATGCGGATAAGTTGGACCCTAAAGCAACCAGCCAGGTCACCAGCAAATGCTGTCCTCTGCCTAGCTTATCCCAGCCGAAGAAAAACAGACCGACAAAGGTGGATTCCAGAAAAAACGCCATCAAGCCTTCGATCGCAAGCGGTGCACCAAAAACATCGCCGACATAATGCGAGAAATAGGACCAGTTCATGCCGAATTGAAATTCCATGGTCAGACCGGTGGTGACACCCAGCGCGAAATTGATCCCGAATAATTTTCCCCAGAACTGGGTCATATCCTTGTAGATTTCCTTGCCGGTCATCACATAGGTCGATTCCATAATCGCCAGTAAAAACGACAATCCCAATGTCAACGGAACAAACAAAAAATGGTATAAAGAAGTTGCCGCAAACTGCCAGCGCGATAAATCAACCACGGCCTCTGAAATCATAAATCCCCCTATATGTAGGTTGCAGTCCTGTAGATCAGAACTTGAGATGAATGGCATTGAAAACAAAGTAAACCACTCCTGTTTGCGATTAGAACAAATTACACTTTGAGAAACAACACATACTTTGAGCGTGCTTTATTCTAACAATTAGACTTGCATGCAAAAATAAAAGCGTGTTACCGTATATTAGTAACAACTAATATAGAGGTGGGCTTTTAAGTTTTTCGATACTTATCTGATCGGTTACGGTTTAATGACTTTTCTTTTTTATTACCTAGTAGACGTACTTATTCACTTTAATGAGATTTTAAATTAACGTTGATGATTAAGGATCGTAATAATAATTATTAATCAGGAGAATATCATGGCTCGTATAGTAATTTTAGGTGCAGGTATTGGCGGCGTACCGATGGCTTACGAAATGAAGGAAACGGTAGGAAAAAATCATGATGTGATTGTGATTTCCGATAGTCCCACTTTTCATTTTGTGCCGTCAAATCCCTGGGTTCCACCCAAATGGCGAACGCCTGAAGAGTTGAAGATTGCATTAGCCCCAATTTTTAAAAAAAAAGGCATAGAATTTATTCAAAAAGCGGCATCGAAAATCGATCCGGTCAATAATCAGGTGCAGCTGGATGACGGTTCTGCCGTCGCTTACGACTTTCTGGTTATTGCCACCGGGCCGCGTCTGGCCTTCGATGAAGTTCCCGGTTTGGGCCCTGATGGTTATACCTCCTCAGTTTGTCATGTCGATCATGCTGAAGTTGCCATAAAAGATTGGGATAAATTCATCGAAGATCCCGGCCCGATTGTGATCGGTGCGGTTCAGGGTGCATCCTGTTACGGCCCTGCATATGAATATTTAATGATTCTTGAAACGGAATTGCGCAAAAGAAAAATCCGCGATCAGGTGCCGATGACGTTTGTTACCGCAGAGCCTTATATCGGTCACTTGGGTTTAGGCGGTGTCGGCGATACCAAAGGTATGCTGGAAAGCGCGTTGCGTGACAAGACCATCAAATGGATAACCAATGCCAAGGTCGACAAAATCGAGCCCGGCATGATGTATGTTACCGAGGTTGATGATGACGGCAAGGACAAGAAAAAACATGAACTGCCTTTTAAGCATTCAATGATGTTGCCCGCTTTTACCGGCGTTGATGCGGTGCGCAATGTCGGCGTTGAAGGCTTGGTTAACCCGCGCGGCTTTGTTTTGGTGGATGAGCATCAGCGCAATCTTACCTTTAAAAATATCTATTCTATCGGCGTTTGCATTGCCATTCCGCCGGTTGAAAAGACGCCGGTACCGGTTGGCGCGCCAAAAACCGGCTATATGATCGAATCGATGGTGACCGCCACCGCGCACAATATTGCTGATGAATTGGCCGGCAAAGAGCCGTCACATAAAGCGACGTTGAATGCTTTATGTCTGGCCGATTTTGGCGATTCAGGGGTGGCTTTTCTGGCCAAACCGCAAATTCCACCGCGTAATGTAACCTGGTCGGCCGAAGGTAAGTGGGTGCATCTGGCTAAAATCGGTTTCGAGAAATATTTCATGCGTAAAATCAGAAAAGGCATCAGCGAACCTTTTTATGAAAGGATGACGCTCAAATTAATAGGCGTAGTCCGGTTAAAAGGAAAGTAAGATGACTATTGATCGCGTAGTTTTTGCTGTCGCCGGCAGCTTTATTTTGATCAGCTTGTTGCTGGCGCATTACCATTCTGAGCTGTGGCTATGGTTTACCGCTTTTGTCGGCGCCAATTTATTGCAATCGGCATTTACAGGGTTTTGTCCGATGGCAATCATACTTAAAAAGTTGGGTGTTAAGCCGGGTAGTGCATTCTGATTATGCTGGTTCCCAAACTCCAGCTTGGGAACCAGCGTAAAGGACCAAAGACTTTCGCCGCACTCTTAACAGAGACGTGAAGATGATGCTTCAAACAATAAAAAACAAACTGGCATTAAGTCTATTACCGATGCTCATGCTATCGAACTGCTCGGCAGTAGCTGATCAGGCTGCACCGGAAAAATCAATCAGCCAATCTTTTACGCTGGATCAGGCCATTGATTACGCATTAGCCAACAATCCCGACTTGCAAATTACCGCAGAACGTATCGGGCAAGCCGAAGCCCAATTAGGCGTAGCCTTGTCTGCATTTTATCCGCAAGTAACCGCCAAGATTGGCTACGATCATTCCAACAATCCGGCGCAAGTCTTTTCGATGATTGTGGCGCAAAGGGATTTCAATGCCAACTCGATCAATAACATCAATAATCCCGGTTATCGACAAAACTTTCGCCCCGAAATCATAGGGAAATTGTCCCTGTTCCGTGGCGGTCAGGATTATCAAAACAGTAAAGCGGCGGAGTTGGGCATAAGCGCGGCGGAGTTTGAACGCTCAACCGTACGCAATGCCTTGATTGAAGCCGTAACCGCTTCTTATTACGCCTATTTGGCCGCGCAGGAAGCGCAGAAAGTCAGCAAGGATTCCATTTTGGCCATTACCAGCGAGCTAAAGCAATCAAAACTAAGGTATGAGGCCGGAACCGTACTCAAATCCGATGTTTTATCGTTGGAAGTGAAATTGGCTGAAGCTCAGGAAGCTGAAATCAGGGCCGCCAACGGTATCGAGCTGGCCAAAACCGGCATCGCCACCTTGCTTGGCCTGCCAGCTGATGACGCGATTACTGTCGCATCGGCATCTTCGATGTTACCCGAACCTAAAATGACGGCATCGTTTAACGACTTGCTTGAGCTTGCGATGACGCAACGTCCGGAAGTTAAAGCGGCCGCCAATCAGGTGGGAATCAGCTTGCGCCGGGTAAAAAGCGAGCAGGGCGCTTATTTGCCTAAAGCCGATGCTTATGTCAGCTACGGTCAAAACAGCCAATCTCCCGGTTTTTCCAGTGGCAAAGACAATGTCACCGCCGGAGTCAGCGTCGAAATGGATTTGTTTTCCGGATTAGAAACCAAAAACCGCGTCAGTGCTGCGGAACGGAAAGCCGCCGAAGCACGGGAAACGGAACGAAAAACCAAGCTGGCCATCGAGCAGGAAGTCAAAATTGCTTTCCTGAAGCTGGAAGAAGCCCTGGCGCGCATGCGCGTTACCGAAGCCTCGGTGCGATCTGCCGACGAAGCGTTAAGACTGGTCAATGAACAACGACGGGCCGAAACAGTCACGGTTACCCGTTATATCGAATCGGAGGTTGCCAGGAATAAAGCCCACTCCAACACGATTGCAGCGCATTACGATGCCCTGAGTGCTGAAGCCGCATTAAAAAAAGCTGTCGGCAACTGGAAATAAAGGAAATCTTATGTCATCAACCGAACCCAAAAATATCAACAAAATCGCCATTATTTTCGCAGCCGTTTTAGCCTTGATCCTGTTACTGCTTTATATGCAAGGCAGTTTTGTCAGCAAAGTGTCGCCAGGAAATAGCCCATTGGTTAATGATTCAAACGCGCAGAAAAGCGACACGGCTGTTGTCGAAAAAAAGCAGGTTGACGATATTCTGGCTTGGCCCGGCACGGTAAGGTCGAGAACCGTTGCCAATATCGCCCCTAGAATGACGGCCCGGATTATCGAGATCAAGGTCAAGGCAGGCGACAAAGTCAAAAAAGGCGCCGTCATCGCCCGCTTGGATGAACGCGACGTTAAAGCTCAGGAAAATGCAGCCCTGGCCGCGCTTGCCGGAGCCAATGCTCAAGCCAATCGCGCCAAAGCAGACGAACAGCGCATCCGTAGCCTGTACAGTAAAGAGGCGGCGACCCGAGAAAATTTTGATGCGGTAGTCGCCAGGGCAAAAGAGGTGCAAGCCGGCGTGAATCAGGCTGCAAGTACGGTAACTGAAATCCGGTCCCATCTGGCCGATTCGTTGTTGCTCGCTCCATTTGACGGCATAGTTGTGAAACGCCTTAAAGAGACCGGCGACATGGCACTGCCCGGCGTTCCCGTGGTGACCTTGCAAACATCGCAAGGATTAAGGCTTGAAGCCGACGTGCCGAGCACTTGCGCCGGACGCTACAGTATCGGTATGGATGTTACGGTGCGTATCGATACCTTGGGCCTAACAAGCCGGGCGCAAATTGACGAGATCAGCCCCGAAGTCGACCCGCAAACCCGCACCCAGCTGATCAAAATCGGACTGCCTGCCATCGAAGGCCTGCAACCGGGATATTTCGGCTGGCTGGAACAAGCCTGCGGTCAGCATGAAGCCTTGTTGATTCCTGTCAGCTCAGTAGAACATATCGGCCAACTGGAAGTCGTCAAGGTCTGGTCCGAAGGCCGTGAGCTCATGCGCCATATCAGAACCGGTAAAACTTTCGGCGAGAAAATCGAAGTCATTTCCGGCTTGCATGCCGGTGAAACCGTCATAATTAATTCACAGCAGGCGCAATAATGGACGACCTGCAAAACCAAACTCCTAAGCGCGGATTGACGACCAAGATTGTCGAAATTTTCACCACCTCCCAGCTGTCAATACTGTTCCTGATTATTTCGCTGTTGGCGGGAGCGGCGGCGTTGATTCTTACGCCCCGCGAAGAAGACCCGCAGATTGTCGTGCCGGTTATGGATGTGCTGGTCGAATATCCGGGAGCTTCCAGCGAAGAAGTTGAAAAACTGGTTGCCACGCCGCTGGAGGTTTTGCTCAAACAGCTTGAGGGCGTGGAATATGTGTATTCCGTTTCCAGACCCGGTGCGGCGTTGGTTACCGTGCGTTATTTCGTCGGTCAGGATTTTGAAGACAGTCTGGTCAAGACCTGGGACAGGCTGATGTCCAACCAGAACCTGATTCCTCCGGGCGTAACACACTGGAAAGTGTCGCCGGTTGAAATCGATAACGTGCCTATCGTGCTGCTGACACTTTCCGCTCAAAATAATAATTACGATTCGATGGCTTTAAGGCGTATCGCCGACGAGCTGATTATTTCCCTTAGAAGTGTCGGCGATGTCGGCAAAAGCTGGGTCGTCGGCGGCGAGCAGCGGCGGGTTTCGATTTATGCCAACCCTGCCGCACTGGCCGCGCACAGCGTAACCTTGCTTGAAGTCACCCAGGCGCTGGCTGATGCCAATGTCAATCTGCAAGTCGGCAGCATTGAACGCGGCAACCGCGAAATCCTGCTGGAAGCCGGTCCGCATTTTGAATCATCGGCAGAAGTCGGCGCGACCGTCATCAAAAGCGTTGCAGGACGGCCCGTTTACCTGCGCGATGTGGCGCGGATTGAAGACGGCCCGGCCGATGTCGACCATTACACCCGCATCGGCTTTGGCCCTGCGGTTGATGAGATGCCCACTATTGGCCATGCCACCGGCAACAAGCCGCAAGTCGGACAGGAACGCCAGATGGTCACCATTGCCGTTGCCAAACGCAAAGGCAGCAATGCCGTACACGTCGCCGAAGCCGTTATCGCTACCGCGGAAAAGCTGCACGGCACGCTGATCCCCGAAGATATTTTGCTGAGCATCAGCCGCGATTACGGCGAAACGGCCAACCACAAAGTCAATGAACTGGTTAAGCATTTGAGTTTTGCGATTGTGATTATCGTGGTGTTGCTGGCTTTTTCGCTGGGACTCAAAGAGTCGTTCATCGTTTCGATTGCCGTGCCGATGACCTTGGCGCTGACCTTGTTGCTGGATTATCTCTCCGGTTACACGATCAACCGCGTCACCCTGTTTGCGTTGATCCTGTCGCTGGGTTTGCTGGTGGACGACCCGATAGTCGATGTCGAAAACATCCATAGGCACTATAAATTACGCAAGGAATCGCCGCTTCAAGCACTGTTGACCGCGGTCGATGAAGTCAGGCCGCCAACCATTCTGGCGACTTTTACTGTAATCGTGTCGTTCCTGCCGATGTTTTTCATCACCGGCATGATGGGGCCGTACATGGCGCCGATGGCTTTTAATGTGCCGATAGCGATGATCGTTTCGTTGATTGTCGCGTTTACCGTGACGCCGTGGGCGAGCTTCAAACTACTGCAAAGCGAATATCACAAGCATAGCGACGAAGCGCCGTTGGAGCTCAAACAAACTTTTATTTATCGGACCTATAACGCCGCACTCGGGCCTTTGCTGGCGACCTCGGGACGCGCCAAATTATTTTTGCTTATTGTGTTGATAGCCTTTATCGGCTCAACGCTGCTGGCTGTTACCCGCGCCGTTCCGCTTAAGTTATTGCCGTTCGACAATAAAAACGAACTGCAAATCATGATCGACATGCCGCGCGGCTCGACGCTTGAGCAAACCGATGAAGTTGCGCGCGCCCTGGGCAGCTACCTGGCCACCGTCAACGAAGTCACCGATTATCAAACCTATACGGGTCTTGCCGCGCCGATGGATTTCAACGGCATGGTTCGCCATTATTATTTGCGCAGCGGCGGCTATGTCGGCGAAGTCAGAATCAATTTGTTGGCTAAAGACCGGCGGGAGCAACAATCTCACGAAATCGCCTTGCGCATCCGGCCGGACATAGAACGGCTCGGCAAAAAATACGGCGCAAACCTTAAAATCACGGAAATCCCGCCGGGGCCGCCGGTGCTTTCCGACTTGGTCGCCGAAGTCTACGGTCCGCCGGAAGCCAGCATTGACAGCTTGGTCGCCGTATCCAAGCGGGTCAGGGCCGATATGGAAAAAACCGAAGGCGTGGTCGATGTCGACGACTATTCCGAAGCGCAACATGACAAGATGCATTTTCACCTGAACCGGGAAAAAGCCGCATTATCCGGCATCAGCGTTGCACAAGTTGCCCAAACCCTGCGCATCGCCGCCGCAGGCCAGACGGTCGGCATCGTGCATGTAGACAGCGAACGCCAACCGCTGGAAATCACACTGCAATTGCCGCGCGCGCTGCGCTCGTCCATTGCCGATTTATTGGCGTTACGCGTCAAAACCGGGCAAGGCGATTTGATACCGTTAAGCGAAATAGGCAGCGCCAACATAGAAAGCGAAGACCAGCCTATTTTTCACAAGAACCTGCAACGAGTAAATTATGTTGTTGCCGGAATGGCCGGGCGAAGCCCGGTAGAAGCGGTTTTCGATCTGAATGAGGTGCTGGCCGAACGACCCTTGCCGGAAGGTTACACCGCCGAATTAGCGGGTGAAGGCGAATGGAAAATCACCGTCGATGTATTTCGTGATCTTGGCTTGGCTTTTGCGGCCGCATTGGTGATGATCTATGTGCTGCTGGTCGGGCAAACCGGATCGCTGAGCGTGCCGCTGGTGATGATGATCGCGATCCCGCTGACCGTCATCGGCATCATGCCGGGTTTTTGGGTGCTTAACCTGTTTGCTGCGCCTGTTGCCGGTTACCCGAACCCCATTTATTTCACCGCCACCGCGATGATCGGCATGATTGCCCTGGCGGGTATCGTGGTGCGCAACTCGATTATCCTGATCGATTTTATCGAACGCATCCGCGCCCGCGCCGATGTGACGCTGGCAGAAGGCCTGATTGAAGCCGGTGCGATACGCCTGCGGCCGATATTTCTGACCGCCGGAGCGGCGATGTTCGGCGCATTTGTGATTATTTTCGATCCGATCTTTTCAGGGCTGGCCTGGAGCTTTATCTTCGGAATCTTTGCCTCGACCCTGTTTTCGTTGCTGGTGATTCCGGTGGTTTATTTTTTGATTAACAAGGAAGCTAAAGCAGATAAGCAATCGTTTTAACGAAGATGCACTATCCCGACCTAAACTCATCGCTATCTACACAAATGTTGTTGCCCCTTCTCCGAACGGAGAAGGCTGGGCACTTAGGGAAATCTAAGTGCTTGTTTTTATTCTCCTCTCCCCAACTGCTCCTGCGTTGCTCTACCTCCTGCATCCCTGCAGGAGAGGGAGCCAGGTCAACTTGCAACCCATTGTATCGATGATACAAAAAGTTGTGTGGAAGCTATGGCTTTAGCTAGGGGAGGGTGTCAATTTTGTTACCTCGATGCTTTCGAGGGGGGCAGCAGTCGGCCATCCTCCATTTCCACAATTCTATCAAACACATCCAGTGCGCGGACATCGTGGGTAACCACGATAACGCCGGCATTACTTTCATGGGCGACTTGAGCAAATAACTCCATGACTTGGCGGCCACGGTGACTATCGAGTGCTGCGGTGGGTTCGTCAGCCAGAATTAAACTCGGTTCGTTGGCCAGTGCCCGTGCTACGGCAACGCGCTGTTGCTGGCCACCGGAAAGCGCATCGGGCAAATTATCGGCGCGGTCGCCTATACCTAAATGGTCAAGCAAATACATCGCCCGTTGCCGGGCGGCGTGGGCCGGTCTGTCATTGATTTCCAGCGCGACTTGTACATTCTCCAGGGCGGTAAGAAATGGAATCAGATTGGCTTTCTGGAAGACGAAACCAAGATGTTGTCGGCGGAACGTGCGCAGGTCGATCTTGGCGTCTTCGCCGTCCATGACCAGTTTTCCGCCGATAACGATACGCCCCGAGGTCGGCGGATTGATCAGTGCCATTGCGGTCAGCAGCGTGGATTTACCCGCGCCGCTTGGACCCAACAGAGCGACGACTTCGCCACGGGCGACGCGGAGTGTCACATCGTTCAGAGCGATAACCTCAGTTTGGCCATGGCCATAAACTTTGGTGACGCCAATGGCCTCAATGGCCGGGACTTGATCTGTGACGGTATTCATCAAGCCAGTACTGTGTTTGGTTCGACTCGCATCGCCTTCCATATTCCTAAAAGACTGGCCAGCATTGAAATTAGCACAGTGATAAATGCCAGTTTAATAAGATCTGGCGTCTCCAGCATGACCCGTCGTGGAAAATAAGGGAAGAGGTATTGGCCTAACCACCACGCCAGAGCGTATCCAAACGCCCCCATGAGTAAAGCCTGTTGCAGAATAAGACCGACAATGACTCGATTACGGGCGCCGATAAGTTTGAGTAAAGCAATATCGTGAATTTTGTCGAGTGTCAGTGTGTACATGATGAGCGCGATGATGATGGTCGAGATGATGATCAGCAACACGCTAAACAGGCCGAGTTGTCGTCTGGATTTGTCCACCGTGCCGGAAAGCAGCAGCTCTTTTTGTTGCTGTGCGGTATAAACGGTAACATCGGACCATGTCGACAGTGTGCTGATGATCTGGTCGACATCGGCGCTTGGGTTTAGGGTGACCAGTATGGCACTGACCTGTGGCCGAGGCAGTTCTGAAATGCCGCTGGACGGTCCACCAGCGCGCTCCAATAGCAAAGGTTGTACACGACCCAGATCCTGATTTTCACTGCGAGCGAGACGAGCGGCGCGTTCCAGGCGTATGGCTTCGCTAGGCGTGTCGAACTGGATGGCCATCGCATCACTCACGGTGAAAAAAGCCAGGCCGTCACCGGCGATGCCGGACATCCCGGTAGTGAGTCCGACTACCCGATACACGTCTTTGCCGAACTTGACTTGCTCGCCCAGTGCTAGTCCCAATGAACGGTCGGCGACCATCTCGAAATGTGCCTGCCCCAACGGGCGTCCTGCAACCAGCGATACCCATTCGCCTTTGTCATCCGGCCATGCAAGGCCCTGAACCATCAAGCGCAAAGGCTTACCATGATGCTCGCGTTGAATCGAATGGTTGACGAACCGGCGTGCCTGGGCAATACCCTGTACGGTACGGACGCGGTCTTCGAGATTGGCGGGGATGCGTGAGAGCTCGGCAAAGGGGCCGCGTGTGTCGCCTTGTACCACCCACAGATCGGCCCCGATACGATCCACGAGTAAAGTGGCTTCGAAGATGAGGCCTCGATAAATTCCAGCCATGCCCATGACTACCATCAGCAACAGGCCGATACCGACAGTGGTGAAGGCGAAGCGGCTGAAATTGTGGCGAATATCTCGAACGGCCAGATTCATCGCACGCTGATGGCTTGGCCATCTTCCAGAGGTTGCTTCAGGGTCTCAGATAGCATCACGATTTGATCGCTGGCGGAAAGGCCTTTTGTCACCTCAATGTCTTGTTGTCCGTAAAGACCCAAGGTGATGCTCCGCCAGAGTGCCCGGCCATTATAGTTAACGAATACACCGGGCTCACCTCCGCGCCAGAGCAGGAATTTCTGCGGAATAGCGATGACAGCGGACTTATGTCCGGATTCAATATAGACCTCGGCTCGTTGCCCTACCGCCCAGTTGACAGGCAACTGCTGCACGCGCACGTCCACCAAGAACTCACGGGTCTCGCGGTCGGCTTCGCGGCCCAGCCGTGCTACCGTACCTGAATAATTCCGTGTCGCCTCCGAACGGAATACCACACGAACCGGTTGGCCCACCGCCAGCGCCGCTATCGAGGTCTCGTCGACCCAGGCGCTGATCCAGATTTCCTTGGTATCAATGAGTTGCAAAATTGATGAGCCGGGGACTACGATTCCACCCGGGTCGCGATCGCGACGTACAATCAGTCCCTCGTAAGGGCTACGCAGTTCGGTGAAAGCCAATTGCTCCCGGCGCAGTTGTAAATTGTTTTCAGCGTTAATTATTTGGCTGCGAGCCTCGACGATAACGGACCGAGAACGATTGAGATCAGCTTCGGCTATATGCAGAGTTTCCGTCGCTTTATCAAGCTCTTCTTGCGAGGCTGCCTTACCGGAGACCAGTTCGGCGAGACGCTTATGCTGCAATTGTGCCTGCTGGAGCACGGCCCGGGCACGAGCCTCATCGGTGCGCACGCGTATGACGGTAGTGCTGGCAGCGGCTAGCGTGGCTTGGGCGACCGCGACCTGCTGTTTCAGTTCCGCATCATCGAGCCGAGCCAGTAGTTGTCCGGTCTTCACCGTGTCGCCTTGATCGAAGAATACTTCAGCCAGGCGCTCCTGAATGCGCGGACTGATCGTCGTCTTGACCCGCGCTTCCAAGGTGCCGGTCCCCATGACCTCACCACGCAACTCGACGTTGGCGACCATGTGGGCTATCACCGAAACCGGTTTGAATTTCAGCCAATACACGACAAAAAGCAGAACAATGACGGCTACGATTAGCCAGATGAGGTGGCGTACAGAAAGCTTCTTTATTAACAAAAGTAGCTTCCTTTGTTTTGTTTACTGGCTTTTCCCACGGCATAAGCCGAAATTATTATCAATAAAGCGATTAAGAGAAATGGCGCGGTTAATTGCTGCATTCATTATTTCCATTTACAGGTGGATAAACCCACAGTGTTTGCTGGCAAAATTAAAGGGTGGTAGATATTTTTTTACTTATAAAATGCCGTTAATCTCACCGCCCCCACTTTCAAAAAAACCACTTAAGTCGTCATTCGAAAGTTATTTGAAAACCAACTGTGATAAATATTGGGAAGCGTAGACATAAAATGCCGAATAATTGTTACATCATTACTTATTCAGATTAGTTTTGTAGGAATAGCCGCCATCTATCCACGCAGAAATGCCACCTGGCGCACGGTATACATTGGTGTAGCCCAGTTTTTTTGCCCAAGATGCCGCATTATGTGAGCGACCACACTTGTTGACATCCTCCCCGACCTAAAGGACGGGGATTCCTACCGCTAGACGCTTATGCCCAAGCGCGAGAATGTTCTTTGCCGCATTCATATCTCTATCATGCGTGATGCCACACTCGGCACAAGTCCATGCTCTTATTCCAAGTCCTGCTCTACCTTTCGGACTACTGGCGCTTATACAGCCGCAGCACGAACAGGCTTGGGTAGTGTACGACTCATTGACTTCTATAAACACGCCTTGCGTCGCTATCGACTTATATTCAAGTTGTGTTTTCAGCA
>JAQSDX010000030.1 GCA_029946125.1 Candidatus Methylobacter titanis | reverse complement strand
TTGGAAGCTAAGGCGCGCACAGCACGCCCTACGGTAATAAACTCCATCTGATTGGTGATACTACCTATTGATTTAAGACATCGATTTCTCTAATCTGTGGATATTCAAAAAGCAGTATTCTCGGTACGAGCCTATTTTTTTACACAGACCCAAATGGAGAATATCTATGACTGACCTGACTGGTAAAACGTGTGAAGTCTGCAGAATTGGCGCACCATTGGCTACTCAGGCGGAAATTGACGAATTTATGCCGCAATTACAGGCTTGGGAGCTTGTTGAAATAGACGGCATCAAGCGCTTACAAAAAACCTTCAAGTTTGATAACTTTGCAAACGCTCTGTCATTTACCAATAAAATCGGCGCACTGTGCGAGCAAGAAGGCCATCATCCGGCTATTTTAACGGAATGGGGCAGGGTGACGGTGACGTGGTGGTCCCACAAGATAAAAGGACTGCACGTTAATGATTTTGTCATGGCGGCCAAGACCGACGCTTTATTGTAAGGTCTCGCCGTAGAACGCCTCAATTATGTCTTTCATCAGGTGTAAGGTTTTATTTTCAGAGTCTTTTTCCGGATTAAATTCGCTGATTTCCAGGCCGCATATTTTCGGATGCCGATTAATCAATGCCAGCGCTTCGAGCAGTTCTCCGGCTTTGATACCGCCCTGAGCAGGCGTTTCAACGCCGGGAGCATCGTCAGGATCGATAAAATCCAAATCAATGTTGAGCCGGTTTCAACCTGATTGGGATCGACCCGTTCATTGAAAAATCGTTTCAATCGATCTGGCAAACCCGGCAAAATGAAAACACCACCGCAGGTTTGTTAACCCGTTTGCTCACCGAGCCGAATACCGCGCTGATCAGTGAGCAAACTGCATCGCGTTTGGGTCTAAATATCGAGGATGATTTAACTATCGATACTGATCATGGCAAGCACTGGTTAAAAATTATCGGATTATTATCTCCAAACAATGCGGTATCCGAGCAGGTTTTGTCCCGGCTGATTATTACCGATATCGCCACGGCTCAGGAGGTATTGGAAATGTTTGGCCGGCTCAGTTCCATCGAAGTGCTGGCGGCGGCGGAAAATGACTTTACTAAAGTATCGGTATTTGAGCTGAATGAAAAATCCAGGCAGGGCTTCATCTTTAAACATCAGACGGATGACAAACTCTGGAACCGGTTTGAGCAGCAACAGACCGTCATAGTCACCGAACCTTATGCTTATCACCATGGCGTCAAAATCGGCGATAAAATCCGGTTGCAGACCGATTGGGGCAGTGAGTCTTTTGAAGTGCTAGGCATTTATGCAGATTACAGCGGCGACCAGGGACATCTGGCCATGAGCCGCCGGAATTATCAGTATTACTGGCCGGATTTGGGATATTCCGGCATCGGCGTTTATGCCAAGGACGGCGTTGACTTGCAACAACTGGAAAATCAGATCAATAAACTCCTAACAGGGGAACAGTCGGTCAAATCCGATCAGGCGATTTATCAAGCTTCAATGGAGGTATTCGAGCAGACTTTTATGATTACTGAAACATTGCGCTGGCTGTCAGCCGCTATCGCTTTTGTCGGTGTGTTCAGCGCGTTGATGGCATTACAGTTTGAGCGAACCCGGCAACTGGGCATTTTACGGGCCATAGGCATCACTTCCAGGCAACTGACTGTGCTGATTACCGGTGAAACCGGTTTGATGGGACTGGTCGCCGGCCTCATTGCCATTCCTGTCGGTTATATCGTCGCTTATATGTTGATTTTTGTGATTTACCAGCGCTCATTCGGCTGGACGATGGCGTTTCATTTTAATTCCGGGGTGATCTTCCAGGGCCTGGCTTTGGCGCTGATTGCTGCAACGCTTGCCGGCATTTTGCCCGCGCTAAAAATGGCGCAAACCAAGCCCGCAGAGGCGTTGCGGTCAGAATGAAGGGGCAGCGGATTTTTTTGGGTTTGATCATACTGCTGCTGGTGATGATGGCGGTGATTGTTTTATGGTGGCCTTCGATGATTCCATCCGACATCAAACTTGTTGCCGATCAATCTTTCAGCAAATCAGCTACCCAAAAAGATAAATCGTTTAGTGACCTGTTATCCGAAGACGATACAAATTTTTCCCGGGCCTTAAAACCTCGACAGTTCTCATTTCCATTCGATTACGGCGCGCACAACTCATACCGGACTGAATGGTGGTATTTCACAGGCAATCTGGAAAATTCCGATGGCCGGAAATTCGGCTATGAACTGACTTTTTTCCGCTTTGCGCTCTCGGCAAAACCTTACTCATCCCGTTCTGTCTGGCGAAATAATCAACTGTACATGGCCCATTTGACGCTGACCGATGTAAAAGAAGACCGCTTTTACACGGATGAACGTTTCAGCAGGGCGGGCAATGAGCTTGCCGGTGCAGCCGATAACAAGTATCAAGTTTGGCTGTACGACTGGTCGGCAATGGCACAGGGCAAGGTAGATTTTCCGCTGCGCTTGCGGGCTAAAAACGATGAATTTGCCATTGACTTGCTGTTAAACACGCAAAAAAGCCTGGTTTTACAGGGAGAGCAGGGCTTAAGCCGGAAAAGCGCTGAACCCGGCAATGCCTCCTATTATTACTCTTATACCCGATTGCTGACGCTGGGCACTCTGAGCATTGCCGGCATTACTCATTCAGTAACCGGTAATAGCTGGATGGATCGGGAGTGGAGCACCAGTTCCTTGTCAAAAGAACAAAGCGGCTGGGACTGGTTCGCCTTGCAGTTTTCCGATAACAGCGAATTAATGTTTTATCGATTAAGGCGCAAAGACGGCCAACAGGACAGCAACAGTGCCGGCTCTGTCGTTCTGGCGGACAGTACGAAAGTGCCGCTGCAAGCGCAGGATGTCACGATAAAAACTCTCAATACTTGGCGTAGTCCTCATTCAAGGATTAATTATCCGTCGCAGTGGCGGTTATCCGTGCCCAGCCAAAAACTTGAAGTCGATATCGTCCCGTTAATAAACGATCAGGAACTCAATGTCAGTTACCGGTATTGGGAAGGCGCAGTCCGCATTAACGGAACTAAAAACGGTAAAGCGGTTTCAGGGCAGGGCTATGTTGAATTGACCGGGTATCAGTGATCCGCCCTGATTATGTTTGAAAACGTCCGGGTTGAGCCTGTCGAAGCCCTCTGGTCTTTCGACAGGCTCAACAAAGCAATGGGGCAACTCGATTGATTGCTACAGTGAGCATATACCGCCCGTATGCTGCCTAACTTGTTTTGTGCATCGGTAATTTTCGTCATCACTCTGCGATAGGAGGCAATATATATGAATCAGGATAAAACAAAAATTAACGTTTATTACGATGGCGCCTGTCCCAAATGCGTCAAGGACAGGTCGACCTATGAAAAACTCGCTGGAAAAGCGGGCGCTTATGTCTGCTGGATCGACATTACCGGCCGGGAAGAGCAGCTGCGTAAAATCGGCATCGACCCTCACAAGGCGCTAACCGAACTGCATGTTCAGGATGAAAGTCAGCGGATTCTGTCCGAGATGGATGCCTATATCCTGCTGATGAGCAAAGTGCCTGTGCTGAAGCCGATAGCCTGGTTGATCGGCTTGCCGCTGATTCGTCCATTGCTTGCTAAAATCTATCACTGGCAGGTTAACCGAAGGCTACAACGAAGCGGACGGTATAGCCCCAATCAATCTTCCTTGCTGGTTTAAATCTCGGCCTTTAGGCCGAAAGGAGCGCCCCGCAACAAGCGAAGCGATGTTGCTTTATCGGGCGAGGATTGAGGAGGGGGTGCATACCCCTTACCAATCGTTGGCTTCATCCCAACGGGATGTTTCCTTATTGCTCTACCAATTTTTTCAATACCGTGCGCAGAATACCGCCATCCCGATAATATTGGATTTCAATCGGCGTATCGATGCGACTAATAGCCTTAAAAGCCGCGACGCTTCCGTCAGGTGCGGTTGCCGAAACCTTAATTTGCTGTTGCGGCGCTGTTGTATCGGAAATGCCGATAGCAAATGTTTCCTTTCCGGTTAATTTCAGGCTTTTAGCCGATTCGCCGTCGATAAATTGCAGCGGCAAAATGCCCATGCCGATCAGGTTGCTGCGATGAATTCTTTCGTAGCTTTCAGCGATAACCGCTTTTACGCCCTGCATAAATGGGCCTTTCGCCGCCCAGTCGCGGGATGAGCCGGAACCGTATTCCTTGCCGGCAAGAATGCACAGCGGTATGTTCGCTTCTTTGTATTTCATCGCGGCATCGAAAAACGTCATCCGTTCGCCGGTCGGATGATAAATTGTTACGTTGCCTTCGACACCGGAAACCAGCCGGTTGTGAATTTGGCTATTCGAAGGCATGTTCCCGCTCATCACTTCGTCGTTGCCGTGGCCCGGCTGGTTGGCCGTCACCTTGTTTTCGGCGCCGATAACCAGCTGGTTGCGAATTCGGATATTCGCGAACGTGCCACGAGCCATGACTTGATCGTTGCCCCGACGCGAGCCGTAACTGTTCCAGTCTTTTTGTTCCACGCCTTTACTCAAAAGATATAACGCGGCCGGAGACTGCGGCGCGATCTGGCCGGCCGGTGAAATGTGATCGGTGGTGACGGAATCCCCGAACAGCGCCAGCACCTGCATGCCGGTAAGCGGTTGTATCTGTTGCCGATCTGTGGTCATTCCTTCGAAGAACGGCGGATTTCTGATATAGGTCGAATTCTCATCCCAAGCATACAATTCGGTACCGCTGACCTCCACCTGCTGCCAGGCTTTAGTGCCGGTAAAAACATCCGCATAACGTTCCCGGAACATCTCCGGTGTCACAAATTGCCTGATGACTTCAGCCACCTCCCAGGGGGTAGGCCAAATGTCTTTCAGGTAAACCGGCTTGCCATCCTTATCTTCGCCCAGCGGTTCGCGGGTAATATCCAGCGCCGTCGATCCCGCCAGCGCATAGGCAACGACCAGCGGCGGCGAGGCGAGATAGTTGGTCTTGGTCAATGGATGCACGCGGCCTTCAAAATTCCTGTTGCCGGATAACACCGCCGACACGACCAGATCGTTGTCCACTATCGCTTTTTCAACTGCTTCATCGAGCGGGCCGGAGTTGCCGATGCAGGTGGTGCAGCCATAGCCGACCAGATAAAAGCCAAGCTGTTCCAGAAAGCCAAGCAGTCCCGACTTTTTGAGATATTCCGTTACCACCTGTGAACCGGGGGCTAGCGAGGTTTTCACATAGTTTTTAACTTTCAAACCCCGCTCCACTGCTTTTTGGGCAACCAGTCCTGCTGCCAGCATGACCGACGGGTTGCTGGTGTTGGTACAGGAAGTAATCGCTGCGATGACGACGGCACCATGGGTGATTTTCTCCTGTGCATTATTCCTCGATACGATGCCGCTGCGTTCCAAATCATTCTCGAATAGCCCCATGCCCTTGTTACCTGACGGTGCGATCAGCATTTGCCGGTAGGTCGGCCCCACCTGACTGAGGGAGATACGGTCTTGCGGGCGCTTCGGGCCTGCCAGCGAAGGTTCGATGGTGCCGAGATCGACTTCCATGAGCTGGGTAAATTCGGGGTCCGGTGTCTCGTCGGTGCGAAAAAGCCCCTGTTCTTTGGCGTAACGTTCGGTCAGATTGATCAAATCCGCATGACGTCCGGTGAAACGCATGTAGCTGAGCGTCTCGTCGTCGATCGGAAAGAAACTCACCGTCGAACCTTGTTCAGGTGCCATATTACTGAGCGTGGCACGGTCAGGGATACTCAAGTTGGTCAGCCCGGAACCATAAAACTCGATGAATTTCCCGACCACGCCAAAGTTCCGGCAAAGCTCCGTAATGCGCAGCACCAGATCCGTAGCGGTCACGCCCGGCGGCAGCATGCCGGTCAATTTAATACCGACGACATCGGGAACCAGCATATAGATGGGTTGATCCAGCATCACCGCTTCGGCCTCAATGCCGCCGACACCCCAGCCCAGTACGCCCAGGCCGTTAATCATCGGTGTATGCGAGTCGGTGCCGACGCAGCTGTCGGGATAACAGACGTTTTTATCCTTGTTATGGAACACAACCGGCGCAAGGTATTCGAGATTGACCTGATGCACGATGCCGGTAGAAGGCGGCACCACGCGAAGATTTTGAAACGCCGATTGTCCCCATTTCAGGAACTCATAGCGTTCGGCGTTCCGTTCAAATTCGACGGTTTCGTTCAATAACAGGGCATTGGCCTTGCCAAAATAATCCACCTGCACCGAGTGATCGATCACCAGGTCACAGGGAATCAAGGGGTTGATTTTTTTCGGATCGCCGCCCAGTTGCTTCATCGCATCACGCATCGCGGCCAGATCCACCAGAGCCGGTACGCCGGTAAAATCCTGCAATATGACCCGGGCCGGTTTGAAGGGTATTTCATATCGTGCGCCTTGCGGCTGCCAGTTGGCGACGCTCAAGACATGCTCTTGGGTAATGATGTCGTTGTCGCAGTTGCGCAATAAAGACTCAAGCAGGATTTTTATTGTGTAAGGCAGTCGTGAGATATGGGCAGCGCAGGCAGCCTCAAGTCGGGGCAGGGAATAATACGAGACCGAACCGAAAGTATCAGCTTGCAGTTGTTGATGCGCACCAAATAAATCGTGGTTATTCATGATAGAAACCTCCCTGATGGGCTCGACAAATGTTATTAACTTAGATAGCTTTTACCCGTATCAGTAGTTGCGTCAAGGGTTTTGATTTTATCTTGAGGTAATTGAGAGCTAAATTTTGGTTTAGAACTTCATACGAATAAAATGGCACTCAATCGGATACCAGGCAAGAAGTTTTCTATTCAAACCGGGGGAAAACCGTTATAGTCAAACTCTGTTCATTCTGACTCAGGAGGCTATTATGGCTGACACCGGAATCGATAATAATGCCGTAGCGGTGCCGAATAAAATTCTGCGACTACAAGCAGGCAAGTCATGAAAAATAAGACCGCCAATACCCGCACCGAAACCGACTCGTTCGGCCCGATACAAGTACCCGCCGACAAATACTGGGGCGCGCAAACCCAGCGTTCTCTGATTAACTTCAAAATCGGCAATGAACGGCTTCCCCGGCCTTTGATCCGTGCGCTGGGCATCGTCAAATATTGCGCCGCGCTATCGAATATCGCACTGAACAACATTGATGAAAAAATCGGCTACGCGATAGCGGATGCGGCTCGGGAGGTTATCGACGGCAACCTGGACGATAACTTTCCGCTGGTCGTCTGGCAGACCGGTTCCGGCACCCAGTCCAATATGAACGCCAACGAGGTGATTGCCAATCTGGCTATCGAGCGTCTTGGCGGCGCTATGGGATCTAAAACGCCGGTGCATCCGAACGATCACTGCAACCGCAGCCAGTCTTCGAATGATGCTTTTCCGACAGCCATGCATATCGCTACGGTCGAGCAATTGCACCATTTGCTGATTCCCTCGCTCCAGCATTTGCACCGCGCGCTGTCCGACAAATCCCAGTCATGGAATGAAATAATCAAGATCGGGCGAACGCATTTGCAGGACGCGACCCCACTGACATTGGGGCAGGAGTTTTCCGGTTACGCTGCTCAGGTGCAATTCGGTATCGACCGGATTAACGATAGCCTTAAGCGGCTTTATCCTCTGGCCCAAGGCGGTACGGCGGTGGGCACCGGCCTGAACTCGAAACCGGGTTTCGGCGAACAGTTTGCCGAAGAGGTTGCGACGTTTACCCAGCTGCCTTTCGTTTCTGCGGCCAATAAATTCGAGGCACTGGCCGCGCACGACGCGATGGTGGAAATTTCCGGGGTGTTAAACACCATCGCGGTCGGCCTCAATAAAATAGCCAACGATATTCGGCTGTTGAGTTCGGGGCCGCGTTCCGGCATCGGTGAACTGTCGCTGCCTGAAAACGAACCCGGCTCTTCGATTATGCCGGGCAAGGTGAATCCGACCCAATGCGAAGCCATGACGATGGTTTGCGCACAGGTTATGGGCAATCACACCACCGTTACCTTTGCCGGGGCGCAAGGGCATTTGGAACTCAATGTGTTCAAGCCGGTCATTATTTATAACGTACTCCAGTCGATCCGCCTTCTCGGCGACGCGGCGATGAGTTTCACCGATCATTGCGTTGCTGGCATTGAGCCGAATGTGGATCGCATTGCCGAGCTGATGGAAAATTCGCTGATGCTGGTAACCGCCCTGGCCCCGCGCATCGGTTACGACAATGCGGCAAAAATCGCGAAACTGGCTTTGAAAAATCGCAGCACGCTGCGCGTAGAGGCAGTCTCCGGCGGTTTCGTGACCGAAGCGGAATTCGACGATCTCGTCCGTCCGGAACAAATGATTTTTTCAAAATAAAGTCAAAAAGGAATACCATTAGGCTCTTTTGATAAAAAATAGAGGAGCGTAGACCATGCATGTAACATACGAACTGGCCGAACAGGCAATGGCTGCGGCGATTGCCGAGTCAAAAAAAATCGGTACGCAGATGTGTATCGCCGTAGTGGATTCCGGCGCTGACTTAAAGGCGTTCGTGAGAATGGACAATGCCTGGGTAGGCAGCGTGGACATTGCCATCAAGAAAGCCAAGACGGCTTGTTTCTTCGCGATGAACACCGGACAAATCGGTCAGCTATCGCAACCGGGCGGACCGCTTTACGGGATTGAACATTCTAACGACGGACTGATTACCTTTCCCGGAGGCGTTCCTATCGTTGACACGGATGGCGTCCTCATTGGCGCTATTGGTGTCAGCGGCAGCTCGGTTGAAAACGATCATCGAGTCGCCAAAGCCGGGGCTGAAGCCATCGGCGTTTCCGATTTGCCGGAACACCCGTGGCGAACCTGAGTCCAGGATAATCTCCAGATTGTTCCGATAAAGAAATCTTTTCAAATGCAGATTAGGCGTTTGGCGAGGTCTTCGATTGTTTCAAAGACCTCGCCGATAATAATCTGCTCAATTTTTCGTCCAGCCTGAATGGCTTGTAACCACAAGGCCTCTGCTTCAATCAGAGAGGCTATTCAAGCGCTATTTTTCCCTCGATGCAATGACTGATGCCGACAGCGGGAGCTTCCAGCGTCATTTTAATCTCCAGGGTCTCGGAGCCGTTCAATTTTCCTGCTTCAATCGCTTTGAGAACAGCATGTTCGATTTCACGCTGTGATGTGACCCCAACAATTTTGAGATATTTTCTGATTTCCATGTTAAATGTATCTTCATTCATTTTGACCTCCTAAAGGCAAAGTTTGTGCATTCCATGACAGGTACGATGGAATTCGGTTGTTGGCCTAGAAACTACCACCCTATTCAGGAAACCGTCAACAAGTTACTCAGGCGTTTAATAAAACTTCAGGCTTAATCATAACGCTCAGTCATGGCTGCTGTAGTCTTCATCTATTGGACGTCCCCTAAGGGTTTTGCGTCCTGTGAACATGGCAGAAATAATGCTGCCACCTTCTCGTATATCCGTCATTATCACCGCTGCAACGTGCAATACAATGGTGGCAATCAGGAAATAAAAGTTATACACATGGGTCACGGCAAAAGGCTTTCGGAAAGCACGCATGCTCTGGTAAGCCGTTTCATCATACATGGCTGGCGCATAGGGGACTAAGGTATGGGGCGCGATATCCGGTGCGGCCACCCACTGCGCGATCCAATGCCCGAAAGGCGGCAGAAATAAATCGGTGCCCGCCAGCACCAATCCGGTGACTGCCTGAATGGTGATCAGGAGAAACAGCAGGGCGGCTCCCAAGCGTCCTACCGGATTGTGGCCGATATACTGTTCCGGGTGGCCGGAGAAAAATGCGACAACATAGCTGCGCAACGCGTGAAAGTATCCGTTGCCGCCCGGAAGCACCGCGCTTAACTTTGCGTAGCGATTACCCAAAAAGGCCCAAATAAAACGCCAAATTAAATTGATGGCAAACACGTAGCCGATCGACGCGTGGACGGTTTTAAGTTTTATTTTTCCTGCATTTGAGATGTCAAGACTGCCCGCATTTAGGATAACCAGACCGGCAGCCATAAGCGCAACAACACACAGCACATTAATCCAATGAAACCAACGGGTACCTGCATCCCAAACTGGGTGCGATTTAAGATCTGGCATAAGGGTGTTCCTTAAAAATTTTAAAATGTTACCTGCGGCTAATGAGAAGTTACGATCCGCATAATTTTCAATATAGTTTAGCAGCAATCCAGAAATTACCGCTCAAGCTTGCGACTTAAAACCGGACAACATGAATTTTAAGCATGATAACCACACAGATTGAAAGATTATTGGGGATCTGCATTCAGAATCTGTATTAACTCAGCGGCGATGCTGACGGCAATTTCAGCCGGTGTATGGCTTTTTATCGGTAAACCGATCGGTCCACGGATGCGCTGCAAAGATTCAACGGAGAGTCGAGTCTCAAGATTGGCTTTAAGTTGTTCTATTTTCTTCCGGCTGCCAAGTACGCCAAGATAACGTATTCGTTTATCGGCCAGTTGTTCGGCTACTTGTTTATCGGTTTTATGGCTGTGAGTCATGATAAAGACAAAAACCTGATTGCCTTCGGGAATGGTGTTACCGATTTCCCGGTAGGGAATCCTCAGCTTTCTGTGCGCATAGTGGTTGTGCGCTAAGGTGTCGGGGTTATCTCGTTCATCAATGACGGTAATGTCGAAATCAAGGGTTGCGAGAATTTTTGACAAGGCCAGGCTGACATGGCCGCCGCCGATCAGATAAGCCTGTTTATAAAAGCCCACCGCTTCTTGGTAAAGCCAATCATTTTCGGACTGCAGGTGGAATTGCGTTTGCCAGGGTAATGTCTGCTGCAGTTGGAGTTGAAAGCCATTTGGCGTCACGCTGATGACCCCCGGTGTTTTGTTTAGAGAGATTTCAGCAAATTGCCGGTATAGCTTAATGTCTCGTTCCCAAGCTCCAGCTTGGGAATGCCTACCTTCAAGCTCTGCTTGGCGTTTTAATACAGCAAAATAACAGGCAACAAAGGGTCTTGTCCCAGACAAGCCCGCGCACTTGAATAACACTAATGTTCTGGCAAGTCCACATAACCGCGTTTGACAGGATTGTTATCGTTTGACAGGATTGTTATCAATATAGGCTAAGCGCTGCATCAGCATGGTGTCATTATTCATTGGTTCTGGGTAACGGGCGCAATCTAGTTACCCCGAATGGATCTCCACTTATATAAGAAAAATAACTTCAACATTTTTCCGTCTATTCGATAGACTAGGACATACAAAAACGGCGAGCCTGAAACCATGACCGATAAGCAAGCAACAATTCCGCGCGCAATCTCCGAAAACAGCATTGCTGTTTTAAGTCTACTCGGCATCGGCGGCTATCTGGTGATGCGCTATGGGCTTGATATAGGGCATGAGGTTTATACGTTTTCACTGAATGCCGCATTAAGCTCGGCGGCTGCCGAACTCTATCATGGGCAAGCCGTTGTTCCGATTGAACTGGTGTCTGTGCCTCTGCTTGCGGTACTGGTGTTGGGCGGCATTCCGCTGGTTTACCAACTCATTATAAAATTGGGGCGGGGCGATTGGGGTGCTGATTTATTGGCAGGCATATCCATAGTGACGGCGGTGATGCTGGATGAATATCTGGCCGGCAGTTTAGTGGTGCTGATGCTGTCCGGCGGTGTGGTGCTGGAAGCCTATGCAGTGCGCAAAGCCTCTTCGGTGCTTGAGGCGTTGGCCAAGCGAATGCCGTCAGTCGCGCATAGAAAAGAGGGCGATCAACTTGCCGACATCACTACCGGACAGGTTACTATCGGCGATACCTTATTGATACTGCCGCATGAAATCTGCCCCGTTGACGGCACGGTACTGGAAGGCTCCAGCACCATGGATGAATCTTATCTGACCGGCGAGCCGTATATGATGTCGAAAGTCAGCGGTTCGCAGGTCATCTCCGGGGCAATCAATGGCGATTCGGCATTAACTATACGCGCGGACAAGTTGGCTATCGATTCCCGCTATGCCAAGATCATGGAAGTGATGCAGTCGTCCGAACAGTATCGGCCCAATATCAGGCGACTGGGCGACCAATTGGGCGCGTTATATACGCCGCTGGCGGTGATCATTGCGCTGATTGCCTGGGGAATCAGCGGCGATGTGACCCGGTTTCTGGCCGTATTGGTCATCGCCACGCCGTGCCCGTTATTGATCGGTATACCGGTCACCATCATCAGCTCGATTTCGCTGGCCGCGCGGCGGGAAATCATCATCAAGAATCCCGCGATACTGGAAACCATCGGCACTTGTCGCACGGCGATTTTCGATAAGACCGGCACCCTGACCTATGGCCGTCCCACGCTGACTGCGCTGATTCCAGGTCAAGCCTATAGCGAGCACGAGGTGTTAACCTTAATCGCCAGTCTGGAACGCTATTCCAAGCACCCGCTCTCCCGCGCCATCGTGACAGCAGGGGAAAAAGCAGCCTTAGCTTTATTAAGCGTAAGCAATATCACCGAGTTGCCGGGGGAGGGGCTTAAAGGCAATGTCGACGGAAAAGGGCTTCAGATCACCAGTCGTAAAAAATTTGTTGAACAGCACCCGGATGTCGCCGAGGCATTGCCGCCGGTTACCGGCGGTCTGGAATGCGTGGTACTGATTGATGATGGCTATGCTGCGACCCTGCAATTTCGCGATGAGGTGCGTAGCGATAGCTCATCATTCATCAACCACCTGAAACCCAGTCATTTATTTGACAAGGTGATGCTGGTGTCCGGCGACAGAGAGTCGGAAGTGCGCTTTTTGGCCGATCAAGTCGGTATTGAACACGTTTATTTCAGCCAAAGCCCGGAGCAGAAACTGGCGTTGGTGCGTGCTGAAACTAAAATCGCAAAAACCGTGTTTCTGGGCGATGGCATTAATGACGCGCCGGCGCTGACTGCCGCGACTATCGGCATAGCCTTCGGCCAGAACAGCGACATCACCGGCGAATCGGCGGATGCGGTGATCATGGACAGTTCGTTGTTAAAAGTCGATGAGCTGTTTCATATCGGCGAACGGATGCGTAGAATTGCGCTGCAAAGTGCGGTAGGCGGTATGGCGCTGAGTTTGATCGGTATGGTGTTTGCGGGACTGGGTTATTTGACCCCGGTAGCTGGCGCTATAACCCAGGAAATCATCGATGTGCTTGCGGTATTGAATGCCTTGCGGGCGGCAATTCCTCCCAAAACGCTGTCTGATTTTTAAAAAAAGGAATTCCAATGTTACCCCATCATCCAGAAACACATAGGACTCACCGCATCGGCTGGTTGCGCGCGGCGGTGCTGGGCGCAAATGACGGCATCGTATCAACGGCCAGTTTAATTGTGGGCATAGCCGCTTCTCATGCGACGCACAACGAGATAGTTCTGGCCGGTGTTGCCGGCCTGGTTGCCGGAGCGATGTCGATGGCGGCAGGTGAATATGTATCGGTCAGCTCCCAAGCCGATACCGAAAAGGCCGATTTAAAGCGTGAGCGTAAAGAGTTGGATGAAGATGGGCATCATGAGCAAAAAGAACTGGCAGCCATCTATGTGTCGCGCGGACTCGATCCGCTACTGGCCGAGCAGGTTGCCGAGCAGTTAATGAATCATGACGCCTTGGGCGCACATGCTCGAGACGAACTGGGTATTTCTGCAACAGGCACAGCAAGACCCATACAGGCGGCGTTGACGTCGGCCGCCACGTTTGCCGTTGGCGCGATGTTGCCTTTATTGATCGTCCTATTTGCGACGGATGCCGATTTAATCGTGCTGGTATCAGCCGCATCCTTGCTGTTTTTAACGCTGCTCGGCGTTTTGGCGGCTTATACCGGAGGCTCAGGTATTATTAAAGGTGCTGTTCGTGTCGTTTTCTGGGGCGCACTGGCTATGGGCTTGACTGCTGCCGTCGGTTCCTTTTTTGGCACCGTTGTGTAGCGCATCGTGAATTGGCAGGTTTACATAATTCTTTGTACCGATGACACGCTGTATACCGGCATTACCGTTGATGTTGCCCGCCGCTTTAGTCAGCATGGCGACAAGCAAGGCGCTAAATATTTTCGCGGCAGGCAACCTAAGCAACTGGTTTATGTCGAGACCGGGCATGACCGAAGCACGGCGAGCAAACGGGAAATCGTCATAAAAAAACTGCCCAGGCTTGAAAAGTTTCGGTTGTTGGCTTCTGAGATAAATAAGGTGGGAGATTTTCCGCTATGAACAGCACCAAAACCACAAGCTACCCTTAACCAAATCATGTATTCCAAACAAATATTCGATCAAGATTGCAGGCAGTGTAAACGGCTGGATAATTTTCTGTGTGAAGTTAAACAAAAACATCCCGGGTATCATGCGCGTCCGGTTGCACCGTTTGGCGATAGCGCGGCCCGATTACTGGTAGTCGGACTGGCTCCCGGCATGCATGGAGCTAATGCCACCGGCAGGCCGTTTACCGGCGACTATGCAGGGCTTTTGCTGTATGAAGCGCTTTACGAGTTTGGCTACAGTAATCAACCAACATCCGAGTCGCTGACCGACGGCTTGATGCTTAACAACTGCCGCATTACCAATGCCGTTAAATGCCTGCCGCCGCAAAATAAACCGGCTAATGCCGAAATCAATCAGTGCAATGCTTATTTGGCCGCAGAATTAAAAACCTTGCCGGAACAGGCGGTTATATTGGCGTTAGGTTTGGTGGCGCATCAGGCGGTATTAAAAGCCTACGGCCTGAAATTGAGCAGCGCCAAATTTGCGCATAATGTCCAGCATACCTTGCCGGACGGTCGCATACTGGTGGATTCTTATCATAGCAGTCGCTACAACGTACAGACCAAGCGACTGACTAAAGCAATGTTTGCCGATGTTTTTCGTACCATTGCTGCTGGAATGATGCGCTATCTTTGATAGCTTTTAGTCCTGAGTGCCTAGGATGTGCTGAGGTACGAAGCGCATCAATCGCGAAAGATGGCTTCACGTTGTTCAGCCTATCCTAGGCACGTAATACTTTTTAACCCTGAGTTAAACCCAGTTCGTGCAATTGCATGTTAATGATTTTAAGTGCGGCCAAGACACCGGCAAAAACCTGATTGGAATGCACGGCACGGGTTTTACGCAGTTCGCTCCCGCAATCCCAGGTGATCACGCACTCGGTTAAGGCGCTGGTATGTCCGCCTTTGGGGATTCGTACTTCATAATCGGCCAGCGCGGGCAAGGTGTAGTTATGCTGCTGCATCACTTTGTTAATGGCATCGACAAACGCGTCAAAGCCGCCGTTACCGGAGCCTGAGGCTACATGCATGACCCCGTTTACTTTGACCCGCAAACTGGCGGTCGACTCTAAATCAAGACCACTGGTAATCGAGCAGTTAAGCAATTTGATATGCTGATAATTTTTGCTCTCCAGTACGTCGGCAATAATAAAGGGCAGGTCGTCGGTGGTAATGGTCTGTTTTGAATCGCCTAAGCTGACAATCCGGGCCAACACTTTTTTCTGGTTCTCTTCCGACAGGTCGAGTTCCAGCATTTCCAGATTTTTTTTCAGCGACGCTTTGCCGCTCATCTTGCCCAAGGCGTAGCTTCGGGTGCGGGAGAAACGTTCCGGTCCCAATTTGGTTTTGTACAAACCGCCTTTGTGATCGCCGTCGGCATGGATGCCTGCGGTCTGAGTAAAAACATCGGCGCCGACTATCGGCGCATTGGCGGCGATGCGTTTGCCGGAAAAGTTTTCAACCATCGCGCTGATGCGCACGATATGGCTTTCGTCGACAGACAGTTGCATATGCATTTTGTCGCGCAATACCACCGCCACTTCTGCCATTGAGGCATTGCCTGCGCGTTCGCCCAAGCAATTAACAGTGCAATGAATGGCATTGACCCCGGCGCGAACTGCCGCCATCACGTTGGCGGTGGCCAGTCCGTAATCGTTGTGCGGATGAAAATCGAATTGCAGCTTCGGGTAGCGGTTGCACATGTCGCTGAAGTTTACGAAGACTTCGTCAGGCGATAAAACGCCGAGGGTATCGGGCAGCATGAAATGACTGATGCCCGAGTCCTGCAAGTTGTCCATCAAGCCGTAGACATAGTCCGGGTCGTCATGATAACCGTTCGACCAGTCTTCTAGGTAGACGTTGACTTTCAGGCCTTGTTCCAGCGCGTAGTTAACGGTTTGCAATACATCTTCGGTATGTTGGGCGAGTGTTTTGCCCAGTTGTACGCGGCAATGCTTTTCGCTGCCTTTGATCAGCAGATTGATAACCCCGCCGCCGGTTTCCAGTATCCAGTCGACACTGCGCGTATGGTCGACAAAGCCCAGAACCTCAACACGTCCAGCAAAACCTTCCTGTTTCGCCCACGCATTAATGCTGGTGACCGCCTCTTTTTCGCCCAGAGAAACGCGGGCGGAGGCGACCTCAATCCGGTCAACCCGCAGCGACTGCAACAGGGCTTTGGCTATGCTGACTTTTTCTACCGGCGTGAACGAAACGCCTTGGGTTTGTTCGCCATCGCGCAAAGTGGTGTCCATCAGCTGGATATGTCTTGAATCTGTGGACATGTTTGTTGCCTGTGTTCTCAATGTAAGCGGATTGATTAACCACGAAAGCTGTAGGATGGGCTGACGAAAGGAAGCTCATCGTTCGCGATTGATGGGCTTCGTACCTCAGCCCATCCTACATAGCTACATGACTTCTTTAAGCCCAAAGCCAAGGATAATCTTTCTTATGCTGCTGTTCGTACTCGGTAATTTTATCGACATGCTTTAAGGTCAAGCCGATGTCATCGAGTCCGCTCAGCAGATTGCTCTTGCGAAACGGGTCAATCTCGAAGCTAAAGCCATTGCCGCCGGGTGTGGTGACTTGCTGGTTTTCAAGGTCAACGACAAAGCGTACGCCTTCGTTGGCGGCAATTTCGGCCATCAATTTGTCCAGCTGTTCTTTATCGACTTTTATCGCCAGAATGCCGTTTTTAAAACAGTTGTTGTAAAAAATATCGGCATAGCTGGTCGATATAATGGTGTTAAAACCATAATCGGCAATCGCCCAGGGCGCGTGTTCGCGCGATGAACCGCAGCCGAAGTTGTCGCCGGCCACCAGGATTTTAGCGCCTTTGAACGCAGGCTTGTTCAGCTCGAATTCCGCGTTATCGCTGCCGTCGTCATTAAAGCGCCAATCGTGAAAAAGATGCACGCCAAAGCCGCTGCGTTCGACTCTTTTCAAGAATTGCTTGGGGATGATCTGGTCGGTATCGACATTGCTGCGATTCATCAATGCCGCGATGCTTTCGTGTTTTTTGTACGGTTCCATACTATTTCCGAGATAGGTTAAAGGTTGCGAATATCGACAAAATGGCCTGCCGCCGCTGCGGCCGCTGCCATGGCGGGCGAAACCAGATGCGTGCGTCCGCCTTTGCCCTGACGACCTTCAAAATTGCGGTTTGAAGTCGATGCGCTGCGTTGGCCTTTGGTCAGTTCGTCGCCATTCATCGCCAGACACATCGAGCATCCGGGATCGCGCCATTCCCAACCGGCATCGATAAAGATTTTATCCAGGCCTTCATCTTCGGCTTGTTGTTTGACGTGATAAGAGCCGGGGACTGCAATCGCGGTGACGCCTTTGGCAACCTGGGTGCCTTTTGCCATTTCGGCGGCGATTCTAAAATCTTCGATACGGCCATTGGTGCAAGAGCCGATAAAAACAAGATCTATCGCAATGTCGGTGATTTTGGTGTTTGGCGTTAAGCCCATATAAGCCAGCGCGTTTTCACAGGCTTGGCGTTTTATTTCGTCAGTAAAGCTTTCCGGCGCAGGCACACAGCCATCGACACCCACCACTTGTTCCGGCGACGTTCCCCAGGAAACTTGCGGCGCAATATCGGCGGCATCCAGCGTGACGGTTGCATCAAACAACGCGCCTTCATCGCTGGGCAGAGTCTTCCAGTAAGCCAGCGCCTGATCCCAGTATTGAGCGGATGGCGCAAATTCACGGCCTTTAAGATAGGTGTAGGTTTTTTCGTCGGGAGCGACAAGGCCTGCTCTGGCACCGGCTTCAATCGCCATGTTGCACAGCGTCATCCGGCCTTCCATCGACAGTTCCCTGATTGCTGAGCCGGTATATTCGATCACATAGCCGGTGCCGCCCGCTGTGCCGATTTTGCCGGTAATCGCCAAGGCAATATCCTTTGCGGAGGCGTATTTGGACAACTTGCCGTTGACGACCACTTGCATGGTTTTGGATTTCTTTTGCGGCAGCGTTTGGGTTGCCATCACATGCTCGACCTCGGAAGTGCCGATGCCGAAGGCCAACGCGCCGAAAGCGCCATGCGTCGCGGTATGGCTGTCGCCGCAAACGACCACCATGCCGGGATGGACGAAACCATGCTCGGGCACGACAACATGAATCACACCGTTATTGGGGTCGGTCATGTCGTACAGCTTCAGGCCGTTCACGCGGCAGTTTTCAGCCATCGTTTCGATCTGTTTTTTGGCAATAGGGTCGGCAATCGGCAGGTTGCGATTTTTGGTCGGTACGCAGTGATCCATGGTGGCAAGAATGCTGTGCGGATTGCGCACCTTGCGACCGGACAAACGCAGACCTTCAAAGGCCTGTGGACTGGTGACTTCATGCATCAAATGTCGGTCAACATAAAGCAAAGGAGCCTGTCCTGTCTCATCGACGACAAGGTGGCTGTCCCAGATTTTTTCGTACATTGTCTTTTTCATGGCGTATTCCAAAGCTTGCATATCGGCTCTACATCGAGCGTATGACGAGTTACAGGTTCAATCAAAAACATAGTCAAGCTATGCGTAGCCGCATATTATCCTCTAAAAGAGACATTGTTTGCAATTTGGCAGGAGTGCTCTTGTGTCAGGGGGCATAATTGAATTAGAAACGTTTCCATTGCAGAACGTTTTTGTACCTGCAGTAAGCACTGGCCGGCAAGTCGTTATCAAGCTGTCGAGACGGAAATATAAGAAAAAAACACCCCAGACCGCCGAGTTTAATGGCATTGAATTAATTGGGTTATTTTCTTGATATTTTCTGTGTTGAATGTTTTTTGGCCTGACTTTTACTGACGTTGTGGCTTGCTGAAAAATAAGTGGAAAGCCTCTCAGCTATAACCTTGGCGTAAACAGGCTTCTAATCGCCGTTTGTATCTTTTATAAGCTCGTTGCGATAAAAGATACAATTTGGTTTTTCGTCGAATATTGCGTCGTCCCGAATATCCGGTTATAAGCTCCACATCTTTACGATTTCGACGCTCCTGTTTTCGACGCTCCCGAGCAAGATCAAGATCGATTAATTTTTGATATAAGAGCCATGCTTGTGTTGCTAATTCTCCTGATGACATCATGCTAAGCCTCGCCGCAAGTGGATGCTCTCCATAATTACACTTTAAGCTAAACGGTTAATCATCGGTATATCGCTGAATACCTAGAGATAGGTTTTATTAGATTGCTGTGGCGTTTGGACCGGGTAATTTCAACAGGAAATAACGTCGGTCTTTCTTGGTCTTTAATATCCTTCCCAGTTTTGGTTTTGGTTTTGGTTTTGGTGGACTGGTGCTATTTAAATAGTGTCGGTTTTTATCCGGCATAGGTAAAAGTACCTATTTATTTTTACAGATCAGAAATTATAATAAGCGGAAGTGCTATCAATTTCCGAGGAGGGCCGATAGCTCTAGTTCGTTAAATTGGATGATGATTTAATGAGCGCCTCGATGCTCCAGATTTAAAAAAACAAAAATTGATTTGGGGCTTCGTTGTTTATAGATTTTTGCAATCGCCGGTAGACCGGACATTATCCCTCGCCAATCTTTATATCTTTCAGCTATAACTTCAAAGCTTCAAAAAGCAGGTAAATTGTTGAAATAGCCAAGCAATACAGTCTTCATTCTTTGTTGAAATCAAAGGGAATTACCCCGTGTAAAAACGAGTGGTTTTGGTTGGGCGTTTCGTATGCAGGGACTTTTGATGGGTGGTCTTATAACTGATTGTTCTATCAATTAGGCGGATTCAACTCCGAATACAATTCCAGTTATCATGCGGCTTCTTGCTCTTGTACTGCACCTTAACCCGTAAATGTAAGCGCCGGTAATGCCTATTCCGTACTGTCTTTTTAAACCGGTGCCCTAAAAGTTGCCTGTATCACTGTTCGTTCAGTCATAACCGTATCAAGAAAATTAGCCCTTAAAAAACGCTTTGGAGCCGTTGTGAACGATGATTTCAGCAGAGTCTGATTTTTTGTTGGACTGACATTTATATGTGCTTGCCTTGGGGCATAAATCGCGGGTTTCGTGTGGGAACGCCCGGGCATAAAAAACCCCGCTAAGCCAGATAACTTGCGGGGTCGTGGGTCAGTCTGAGCCTGTATGAAACAGGCTTAACTATTACAAGCTGTAGTACATGTCGTATTCTACAGGGTGTGTACTCATACGAATGCGAGTGACTTCTTCCATTTTCAGAGCAATATAGCCATCAATTGCGTCGTCAGTGAAAACGCCGCCGCGTGTCAAGAATTCACGATCATTGTCCAGTGCGTCTAATGCTTGGTCAAATGAGTGACAAACTTGTGGGATGTTTTTGGCTTCTTCGGCAGGTAAGTCGTACAAATCTTTATCCATCGCGTCGCCAGGATGGATTTTATTTTGAATGCCGTCCAAGCCTGCCATCAACATTGCTGAGAATGCCAAATAAGGGTTTGCAGTGGAGTCTGGGAAACGAACTTCAATACGGCGTCCTTTAGGGTTAATAACATAAGGAATACGGATGGAAGCTGAACGGTTGCGTGCAGAGTAAGCCAACATAACCGGTGCTTCAAAGCCTGGTACCAGACGTTTGTAGCTGTTGGTTGAGGCGTTGGTGAACGCATTCAATGCTTTGGCGTGTTTAATGATGCCGCCGATGTAAAACAATGCTGTTTCAGACAAGCCGCCGTATAAGTCACCGGTAAACAGGTTAACGCCATTTTTAGCTAAAGACTGGTGGACGTGCATACCGCTGCCGTTATCGCCTACTAAAGGTTTTGGCATGAATGTCGCTGTTTTGCCATAAGCATGGGCTATATTGGCGATGACATATTTCAGTTCCAGAACTTCGTCGGCTTTTTTAACCAAGGTGTTAAATCTGACGCCGATTTCGCACTGGCCAGCGGTTGCAACTTCGTGATGGTGAACTTCTGTCACTTGACCCATTTCTTCCAAGGTCAAACACATCGCAGAACGCATGTCTTGAAGTGAATCGACTGGAGGTACAGGGAAGTAGCCGCCTTTAACGCCTGGGCGATGACCGGTGTTGCCGTCTGGATAGACTTTTTCTGAATTCCAGCCCGCTTCTTCTGAGTCGACTTTGTAGAAAGAACCGCTCATATCGGTACCCCAACGAACATCGTCAAAAATGAAGAATTCGTTTTCAGGGCCAAAGAATGCAGTATCTGCAATGCCGGTCGATTTTAAATAGTCTTCTGCGCGTTTAGCGATAGAACGTGGGTCGCGTTGGTAACCCTGCATGTTGTTTGGCTCAATGATGTCGCAACGCAAGATTAAGGTGTTGTCATCAAAGAAAGGATCCATCACCGCTGTAGAAGGGTCCGGCATTAAAATCATGTCTGATTCGTTGATGCCTTTCCAGCCCGCGACTGAAGAGCCGTCAAACATGTTGCCTTCTTCAAAGGTGTCTTCGTCAATTGAATGAGCAGGGAAAGTTACATGTTGCTCTTTACCACGGGTGTCACAAAAACGAAAATCGACGAATTTTACGTCGTTTTCTTTGATCAATTTAAGTACTTTTGCTGCAGACATTTATGTTGTCTCCTAAGGATGGGTTATGTGGAATCAGCGTTTTATGCCAAACGGCGTAACGATACCATTTTTTTTATCGAATTAGCTACTAAAAAAGCGCTCTGAATAAGCGCTATATTGGGGAGTGGGTTGAAATTTGGCGTACGAGGATGTACGCCAAATTTCTGGTCAGATAAAAAGCATTTAGAAGCGAACTGTGGCATCCGCTGAAATCAGCAGTTGATCATTGCTTAAACCCGCGTTATACGCATTGTTTTCGGTTGAATGGTCATATCGGACTTCAGGTCGCAAAGTCAACCAAGATATCGGCGAATAGTTTAACCCGGCTGTTGCCGCCAGGTAATGGTTTTGACCGCCCGGCATGGTGTTGCCATTGCCGATTGCGCTGACTCGTGCGCCGTCTTCGTCACGGAACCATTCAAGGCGAACGCCGGCGCCCAGTTTGTCATTGATGTCATAAGTCAGGTACTGGTTGATGCCATACCATTTGGCCGAGTCGGCACTAGTCGATTTTTCTTCTATGCCTAAATCATGTTGCAGTTTGTAGTGCAGGGTGTCGGTAATGTCATGGCTTAATACGACGCTGTACATAGTTCGATTATGTTTATCCAGTTTTTGGACATCACCGGTGATTACCGAAAATGCCAACGAGGTTTTTTTGTTATCGGTGGTAAAAGTAGCGCCACCCAGGAAATTAGCCGGTTCCTGAAAGAAAGAATCCCATCCTGATACGACACCGCCAGTCAGGCTGATGTTGTCATTAACAGGATACGAAGAAATTATCCCCGTGTGGGTGAACGGTTCGCCATACTGCATAGTATAGGCGTGCGAGAAGAAGAAGTTATCCGGTGCAGTAACCACTTCATTGCCGATGATGGTGTAAAAATGTCCGATTTTGGTAGTCAGGCCGTTACCTATGGGTGCGAAAACGGTTGCATAGACTTGTGGGAATGCCAGCTTATAAAAACGGGAATCGCTATCCAGGATCAATTTGTTGTCGAAGTTGGCCTGTGTCGTGAAGCGGGCATCCGTGCCATATAAAATATCGGCGCGGAAACCCAAGTCCCATTTCTTGCCTTCGGTATCTACGGCTCTTTCGATATAGCCATTCAACTGTTGCATATGGAATTCGTTGGCGCGATCGCCAAACGTTACCGGTCCGTTGAAACGGTCTTCAGGTGAGTCAATATTGCCGGAAACACCCGATGAAACCCAGCCGCCCACATTAATACCCAGGTCTTTCAAGGGCGCTGTTTCGTTAATATTAAATCCTGTCAGGCTTTCTACTGCACCTTTATCATCATCAGCTTGCGCCAGTGAGGAGCAGAGAACTGCACTACACAGAGTAAGTTGCAAAACTGCATTTTTTCTTAAATGAGATTTCATAAGTAGGCCCTTTATATTAAATGGTTGTAAAAAATTATTTTGAAGCTGTAATCCAGTAAGCGAAGCTGATTTTGCAATTAATCGGTAGAAAGGCTGAATTTTTGCAAAATAGAATAGCTTGCTGTTGTTTATAAGACAAATTGTTGTGTTATTAAGACATCCTGGTATTTTAAAAGCAATTTAAGTGCCAGAATTAGCAAGTGTAGATAAAGTCGCTATTTGGGTAATGCAAAGAGTCGTCTTAGGATGCAATTAATGAACTTTTTGCTCAAAAATAGTGCGTAAAAAAGAAAAGAGATCAATGATGGTGCATTTTTTTTGAAAACCCTGTTATTCCTTAAATTGAAAATAACGAAAAATTTATTTTCGTCCTAATTTATTTTTTGTAGGCATAGCAAAAGTTATTCTTCATAAAATCAAGCGTTATTTTGGTGCATAAAAAGAAAATAGCGGCTTAATGTGGTGCGAATTAGTGTGAGGTCGCTTGATATATCTGGGATAAGTCACGGCGTATTATGATGATTTTAGCTTGGCATGTTATGTGCTTTGATCAAAACTGAATATAACTTTAAAGCAAGAGGTCTTAGTATGAAACTGATAACCGCTATTGTTAAACCCTTCAAACTGGATGATGTCCGTGAGGCTCTTTCAGATATAGGGGTTTCGGGGGTAACTGTAACTGAAGTAAAGGGCTTTGGTCGCCAAAAGGGGCATACCGAGCTTTATCGGGGTGCCGAGTATGTCGTTGATTTTTTGCCCAAGGCAAAAATTGAAGTGGCGGTGGCTGACGCCATGTTGGATCAGGCTGTAGAGGCCATTACCAGAGCCGCCAATACCAGCAAAATAGGTGACGGTAAAATTTTTGTAACCAATTTAGAGCAAGTTGTCCGGATTCGTACCGGAGAAACTGGCGAAGAAGCACTTTAATATTAAGGAGGAGCTATGAAATATCTTATCAGTACATTTATAATTTTTTTATTACTGAGTTTTGCTGGTGTTACCGCCGCTGAGCCGCCAGTGTCGACTGTAGAAATCAAAACCCTGGACAACCCTGCAGTATCGGTAGCGGTGGAAATTGCCCCGGCCGCTGATGTTGTTGCCGCAGCAGCGCCAACGCCCACAGTAGATAAAGGCGATACTGCGTGGATGATGGTATCCACGCTATTGGTTATCATGATGGTGGTACCCGGTCTGGGACTGTTCTATGGCGGTTTGGTGCGTAGCAAGAATATGCTGTCGGTGCTGATACAGGTGATGGTGGTGTTTTCGCTGATTGCGGTGCTGTGGGCTGTTTATGGCTATAGCTTGGCGTTTGGGGGAGAAGGCTTGATTATCGGTAATTTCGATAAGCTGTTCTTGCGGGGCGTCACGGTTGATTCGCTGGCCGACACCTTCACTGACAATGTAAAGATTCCCGAGTTTATTTTCATTGCCTTCCAATCTACCTTTGCGGGCATTACCTGTGCGCTGATTGTCGGCTCATTTGCCGAACGTATTAAATTCAGTGCCGTACTATTGTTTTCCGTTATCTGGTTTACTTTCAGCTACCTGCCCATTGCCCACATGGTCTGGGGCGCGGGCGGTTATTTGTTGGACAAGGGCGCGCTTGATTTTGCCGGCGGTACTGTGGTCCATATCAATGCCGCTATGGCGGGTTTGGTCGGCGCTTATATGGTAGGTAGGCGTATTGGTTATGGCAAGGAAGCGATGACGCCGCACAGCCTGACCTTGACCATGGTAGGCGCTTCGCTGTTGTGGGTCGGTTGGTTTGGCTTTAATGCCGGCTCTAATCTTGAGTCCAATGGGGGGGCAACCTTGGCTTTCATTAACACCTTGCTGGCGACGTCGGCAGCAGTATTAGCTTGGTCGGCAGGTGAAGCGATGAGTCGGGGCAAAGCCTCTATGCTGGGCGCGGCATCCGGTGCAGTTGCCGGTTTGGTAGGGATTACCCCGGCCTGTGGTTCGGTGGGTCCGATGGGCGCTATCGTTATCGGTGTGACGGCGGGTTTCCTTTGTCTATGGGGCGTCAACGGCCTTAAGAGAATGCTCGGTGCCGATGATTCGCTGGACGTATTCGGTGTGCATGGCGTGGGCGGTATTGTCGGTGCGTTGCTGACCGGCGTATTCACTGCTCCCGGTTTGGGCGGCACTGGCGCGGATGATTTTTCTATCCTTAGCCAAGTGCTGATTCAGGCTGAAGGTGTGATCATCACTGTAGTGTGGTCTGGAGCCGTGGCCTATGTCGCCTACAAAATTGTTGATATGTTGCTAGGTCTTCGGGTTAGCGAAGAAGTTGAACGTGTGGGACTGGATGTTTCGAGTCACGGCGAATCGGCATATAACTTGTAATTTCTCTATCGGCATAAGCACATTGCCGCTGTATAGCGGCAATGTGCAAAAGCAAGTCTTTAAGTCGGGCGCCCAGTGCGTCCGTTTTTGCGTTTGAAGAAAGGCAATCAGGTGAAAAGGCGCAAGGCCAAAGGTGACGTTATTTGAAGTTGGGTGCTTTCGTCTTTTCCCTTTAGCCTATTCATTGTATGTTGATTAATAATTCACTATGATTGCCGCTATGTTGCCAACACTTTTTGCTAGCTAACCGAGAGAAAATATGAAATTAATAACAGCAATCATTAAACCGTTCAAGATGGATGATGTCAGAGAAGCGTTATCTGAAATTGGGGTTGCGGGTGTCACTGCAACTGAAGTCAAAGGCTTTGGTCGTCAGAAAGGTCACACTGAGTTGTACAGGGGGGCTGAGTATGTGGTCGATTTTCTGCCTAAAGTTAAATTAGAAATTGCTGTCGCTGACGATGTGGTCGATAAAGCTGTCGAAACTATTGTTAAAGCAGCCAATACCGGAAAAATCGGCGATGGGAAAATATTTGTCTCCAATTTGGAGCAGGTTATTCGTATTAGAACCGGTGAAACCGGAGAAGAAGCCATTTAGGCGCAAGGAAAAAGAATGTTGTTGAAGATAATAAGTAGAAGGCTGTTTTTAGGTCTCATGATGTTCCCCGGTCTTGCTCTGGCGGATCAATTAAACCAAGCCAATACGGCCTGGGTGTTAACATCGACAGCTCTGGTTTTGTTTATGACCATACCAGGTTTGTCATTATTTTATGCCGGATTGGTTAGAAGTAAAAACGTATTGTCGGTATTAATGCAGTGCTTTGCGATTACTTGTCTGGTTTCGATACTTTGGCTGGCAGGGATTTACAGTTTTATTTTTGCCGATGGCGGAGAGTTGCAAAAGCTGATCGGCGGTGCGTCCAAAGTGTTTTTGCCTGACATCGGCGTTGAATCGTTAATAGGTGATATTCCTGAAACGGTTTACTTCATGTTTCAGATGACCTTTGCGATTATCACTCCGGCGTTGATCGTCGGCGGTTTTGCCGAGCGGATGAAATTTTCGGCGATGCTGTGGTTTAGCGGCTTATGGTTGATCATGGTTTATATGCCGATCTGTCACTGGATGTGGGGCGGCGGTTGGTTGGCCGATTTGGGTGCAATGGATTTTGCCGGTGGTATTGTTATTCATGTGAATGCCGGTGTTGCTGCTTTGGTGTCTGCGCTGGTGTTAGGCAAAAGGAAAGGTTTTCCCAACACGGCTATGCCGCCGCATAACATGACCATGGTGGTTACCGGTGCAGGCATGTTGTGGGTAGGTTGGTTCGGGTTTAATGCCGGCAGTGCTTTGACTGCAGATGGGCATGCCGGTATGGCGATGCTGGTAACCCATATCGGCGCGGCATCCGGGGCTTTAAGCTGGATGTTTATAGAATGGAAGCACTTTAGCAAACCCAGCGTGTTGGGTATTGTGACCGGCATGGTCGCAGGTTTGGGTACCATCACACCGGCATCCGGTTTTGTCGGTCCTGCGGGTGCTTTGGTGATTGGCATTACCGCCGGTTGCGTGTGTTTTTATGCGACCCAATATATAAAGCGGACCCTGAAAATCGATGATTCCCTGGACGTGTTTTCCGTTCATGGCGTAGGCGGTGTGACCGGCTCATTATTGACCGGCGTTTTTGCGGCCAGCAGCTTGGGCGGACTTGGTTTGGCTGAGGGCGTTTCCATTATGGATCAGGTCGGCGTTCAGGCGTTGGCGATTGTGGTGACGGCGGCTTGGAGTGCGTTATTCAGTTATCTGATTTTGAAAGCTTTAGACAAATTGATCGGCTTGCGGGTGACGTCCGATGAAGAAGTGCAGGGACTGGATAACGCTCTGCATGAAGAGACCGGTTATCTCGATTTGTAGCTTGGATCGATAGTATCGTTCAGCCACAAAAGGCGGCTCCTCAGTAACTTGAGAGCCGCCTTTTGTGTTTATAATGGCAGTCATTAAAGCAGATTAGGTTACTGGATTTTATGCAAATTCGACATATAGCATCAAAAGTAAAAATAGCTATTTTCATCATAGCCAGTCTTGCGGCTATCTATGCCGGGTTGGGTTTCTATGGTTTGCCGATGCTGCTTAAGTCGAAACTGCCGACATTCATTCAGCAGGAAACCGGCAGGCAAGCCTCGGTTGCAACGGTTCAGTTCGATCCCTTTTCGTTACAATTAAGCCTGCATGGATTTGAGCTGCAAGAACCGAACGGTCAGCTTTTTGTCGGCTTTGATGATTTTTTTGTCAAGATCAATGCGCGGCAATCCCTTAAGCAGCAGGCTTTGGTTATTGATGAAATGTTGCTGAGCAAGCCGGATGTTCGTATCGCCAAAGATAAAAATGGCGCGTTCAATTTTAAAGATCTGCTCAAGGATAACAACGAAAGCCAACAGCAGAACGCTAAGGTTTTTCCGGTAAATATCGTCAAGTTGTCGATAGTCGAAGGAAAGCTGGACTGGGAAGATGCGCAGCTTAAAAGTCCCATAAAGGAGACGGTTTATCCGATCAAACTCGATATTGAAAACTTTAGCACTCAGCCGGATAAACCGGCCGGCTTGGGTTTATCCCTGACTATAAAGTCAGGCGGCAAGCTGGATTGGCAAGGCTCGGTTAGTTTTAGTCCACTGTCTTCATCCGGGCATATCAAATTGGATAACATGCAGCTGCCGAGAATCCGGGCGCTGGCCTTGCAAGAGCTTGTGCAATTGGATTTACAGGGTTATGAACTGTTCGAGGCCGATTACAAGACCGATTATATCAAGGGTAAATTTAATCTTAATCTTACGCAGGGCAAGTTTGAATTGCGCGATATGCAGATTTCAGAAAATGCACAGCAACAAACGCGGCTTGGTATTCCCCAGATTGCCGTATCCGGTATTGATTTTAACCTTGAAAAACAGATACTGGCGATCGAATCGGTTTTAGCCAAAAATACCCGTTTTAACGCACGGTTAAAGGCCGCCGCTGATGCTCAGGTTTCAGTGGATGCGCAGCCACAAACCCTGTTTAACATTCCCCAGGTTGCCGTATCCGGCATTCATCTTAATCTTGAAAAACAGGCGTTAGCGATTGAATCGGTTTTGGCCAAGGATGCCGATTTTAAGGCATGGCTCAATGCCGATGGTGTGATTAATTATCAAACTTTATTGCCCGTCAGTGATAAAGCTGCCGAAACTACCGTCATTGAGTCCGAACAAACACCGTGGGATATTAAAATCAATGATATTGCCTTGAATAATTTCGGGCTTACTTTTGAAGACCAGACTTTAAAAAAGCCGGTCACCATGACCGCCAAGCCTATCGATTTCAAGCTCGATAATTTCAGCAATAAAGCCGGTGCAAGCCTGCCTTTTCAACTGAGTCTCAGGCTTAACGAAACCGGTTCGATAAAACTGGACGGCAACACCGTTATCGAACCTTTAACCGCGCAAATAGCCGTTGCTGTCAACGGTATTGGGCTGGAAAAGTTCCAGGCTTATGTCGATAAATATGCGCGACTGGATGTCATCGACGGGACGCTGGCTCTTGACGGCAAGGTCTTGGTTGCTAATTCAGCAGAGGATAAACTGGCGGTTAAATTTACCGGCAATAGCCAAATCGCCCGGTTATTAACCCGCGATCAGTTAAAGAACAAGGATTTTGTAAAATGGGAAAATTTAGCGCTTAACGGCATCGATGTTGATTTTCCGGCAAATCGATACAGTGCTGAAACACTGGTGCTTAATAAACCTTATGCCAGAGTTATCATCAAAAAAGACAAGACCGTCAATTTTGGCGACATTATGATTGCCGATAAAAGCAAGCCGAAAGTCGCTGTTAAAGTCGCTAAAAATAAAGAGACTGAAGCGCAGAAACCTAAATTCAAACTGGGCAAGATACAAATCATTGACGGCTCATCCGATTTTGCCGATTTTTCCCTGATCTTGCCGTTCGCCGCGCCCATCAAAAGTCTGAACGGCGGTGCCAGCGGCATATCCTCAGAACAAAAATCAATCATCAAGGTTGATTTAAAAGGTAACACCTATGATTTGTCACCCGTCGATATTAAGGGCGAAATCAGTCCTTATCTGGGCGATTACAATGTTACTGTCAATTTCATCGGCATGCCGATGCCGTTGATTTCACCTTATATGGTGCAATTTGCCGGTTATAAAGTTGAAAAAGGCAAAATATCGCTGGGGCTTAACTACAAAGTGGAGAACAAGGTACTCACTGCATCCAATAGTATCTTGATAGATCAGTTCGAACTGGGCGAGAAAGTCGAAAATCCCAATGCGGTATCATTGCCGCTGGAACTGGCGGTGGCTTTAATGAAGGATTCCGATGGCAAGATAAAAATTGACGTACCCATTTCCGGTAGTCTGGAAGACCCCCAGTTCAGCATTAGTCATATCATTGTTGATGCGTTGATGAACTCGATCAGCAAGGTGATCACCTCGCCTTTCCGTGCGCTAGCTTCACTGATAGGCAGTGAAGCAGATTTAAGTACGATCAGTTTTACGGCGGGCGAGGCGACATTAAATAAGTCTGAAATCAGCAAGCTGGATGCCTTGGCCAAAGCGTTAACAGCACGTCCGGTTTTAAAGCTGGAAATTAAAGGCGCTGCTTTCCAGAAGCAGGATTGGCCTGCGGTCAGCGACGATGCTTTATACGATCAGCTTAAAAGAATCAAAGCCGCCGAAATGAATAAACAGGGCGGCAGAAAAATACGCGCAGAACATGTGGTGATTTCAGACCAGGATTACCGGCGCTTGATGGAGCAGCTATTTATTGAAAAGTTTCCGCTGATGGTGGAAAAACCGTTGCTGGGCAGGTCACGCCTGATCGGTAGTCAGGCCGATACGACAACAGACGAGTTTTATGCGGTCGCTAAGCAGAAGCTATCGGCCATTATTAAGCCGGAACCGCAGCGACTGGAAGGCCTGGCCGCAGAAAGGGCGCGAGCGATTGCCAGTTATATCGTGCAACAAGGCGGCATAGCCAATGAACGGGTATTTATACTGAATACGGTGATTGACCCGAAAAGGGAAAATGATGGGATAGTGAGTATGTTGTCTATAAAGGCAGATTAACGGTTCAGTCCTGTTCTCCGGTGTTGGCTCAAGTTTTTTACGGTGCAGCTGCGGATTTATCCGCACTGTGCGAATGAATTCTGTAATGCGGCGAGATATTTGGCGCAGATATAGGCGGCGATATTTAGTCAAATCGCCCCAGCCGTACTGGAAATTGATGTTAGCGCAGCTGCTTCTTTTACTTATCTACGATATTCAATCCGCGTAGGACGAAAACGCTACATATTATGCCTTGCCGCTATTTTTTGCTTTTCCATGTACTACGGCTGCAGTCGACCCTAAGTTGCCGTTCAAAGTGTTTTATTGATTGTTAAGTTGTTGCCAGGCAGCGGACGGTCGCAAGATAAAAAGAAGCCGCATATCATCCGGTATGGCGGATAAGCCAATGTGCCCTCCAACCCTAACAGTATAAACGCGCATCAATAATGTGGAAAAGTCACACTTCTTATGCTATTGTTATTTTATATTTTAATATAAAAACATGAAACCTGTGAAAAAATCACAAATACACATATGATTATCTCGTTTTCTGTCTCCAATTTCCGTTCTTTTTCCTCGGAACAGACCTTATCTATGGTTGCCAGCAATCGCCTTAGCAGCAGTCACGAAGATCACGCATGTTCTATTCCAGGTACCAAAGAAAAAGTACTTAAAACAGCCGTTCTATATGGCGCAAACGGTGCAGGGAAATCCAACCTTTTTAAAGCACTACGCTATCTGCAATCCATCGTTCTCAAGCCGAGGAAAAAAAACAGCGGCATGGAACGTGAAAAATTTCTCTTTGGCGCAGAATCGGACGAGCCTTCCGTATTCGATCTTCAATTTATTGCTGACAGTAAACTGTACCGGTACGGAATTAAAGTCGATGACCATAGAATTATTGAAGAATGGTTGTGCGAAGTAGTCGGCTCAAAACAAAAAACTCTGTATGAACGAATAACTGATGAGCAAGGCAACGTACATGTTGAATCCGGCAAGGCTAAATTTAAAAAGGGCAAACTAGGTGCGCTGATTAAAGTCGGCGGACCGCAAAATCAATCGTTCTTGGCAACCATTCAGGCAACATTGGATAGCTCAGATTATGACATCGAGTTAACGAATGTCATTAACTGGTTCGATAACAATTTGGCATTCATCGGGCCGGATGCCTCTTTCAGTTCACTTGGACACTTATTAGCAAGTAATTCAGAGTTCTTAAAATTTGCCGGAGATTTTCTTAGCTCAGCTTCTACCGGCGTTAGTCATCTACAACCGCAAAAAACCGAAATCAGCGAAGAAGAGTTGCGTAACCTGCTGCCAAATAAATTCATTTCCAAGTTATTGGAAGATATAGCTGAAGATAAGGACGGTATCGCCGTCATTCGCCTTGAGCAAGGCAATGAGTTTTTGATCGAGCGTAGCGAGGAAAACCATTTTTATCGAATAAGTATTCAAGCCGCGCATGAGCCTCAACCGGGCAAGGTAATTCCATTGGATTTAAGCGAGGAATCTGACGGCACCCGCCGTCTATTAAATCTTCTACCTGCGCTGCATTACCTACAAACAGGCAACGCGGTATTTTTTATCGATGAAATTGACCGCAGTATGCACCCCATTCTGGCAAGGCAATTTTTAGAATTTTTCTTAAAATCATGTCAAGGCGGTAGGCACCAAATTATCATTACCACGCATGAATCGAATTTGCTGGATTTGGATCTGCTGCGCCGCGATGAAATATGGTTTGCGGAAAAAGACCAAGCCGGATCCAGCCATCTCTATTCCTTGGCTGACTTCGCTGTTCGGACAGATCAAGACATTCGTAAGCGTTACCTGCAAGGTCGATATGGCGCCATTCCATTTTTGGGCGATTTAAACGCATTGCTGGAAAATGAAGATTTGCCTCAATGAGTTTAATCAAAAACATCAAACCTAGGCCGCTAAACAGAGATACCAGCAGTCTGCGCGACGACAGGCTGTTTATTGTCGCCAGCGATGACTCCTATGCGCCGAAACAGTATTTCAATTTTTTCCGGCTCTCAAGGGTGCAAGTACATGTGGTTGAAACCCCCTTAGATGAGAACAGATGCCACGCCATTGATGTTCTACAACGATTGGAGGCTATCGACCATAAAGAAGAAGACGAACGATGGATGCTGTTAGATACCGACCATTATGTCAACGGCTCTCATGTTAAAGAATTCAGGCGGATCATTAAAGAAGCCAAAGAAAAAGGGATATCCGTCGCTTTAAGCAAACCTTGTTTTGAGCTTTGGCTGTTGCTCCACCACGCAGACAAAGATTCAGTGACGGAACTAGACAACGCAAAAGCAGTAGAGAAATGCTTGCGAGGCCGGCTTGGGGAATATAACAAGACAAGCTTAAAACGTGAGCATTTTCCGGTTGAAACTGTCGCCGTGGCATACTTACAGGCCAGAGACTTGGATAAAACAGTCAAAGGCGGAGTAATTCCAAAAACCAACACTAGTCGTGTCTATCGACTATGGGAAGCTATTATCGCCAATACGCTTCCGTCGCAGCTCCATCCAGAGCTGGCCGCATTGCTGGCATCGAAGAGATAAAGCTGCGAGATTGGATGCCTGACGTTTATAAATGACAGTTATTAAATTCTCTCTCGGCGCTGAAAATTGGTTTTTGATTGCGATTAAAAGTGTTCTTCAAAGCCATTTTGGGTGCTTGGCTGCCTACTAATGGCAATATCTGAACGACAGCAATCGCACATGATGCTGACGTTGATTGATAAAAACCGTCCGGCTGCAATTGGCCGACTACTGCCGTTCAACGCTTGCGTTAATATCAATTAACAAAAGTAATTGAATTGGACAATCAGTACAAGACGAACCCATGCGCTATGACTGCGAATTCCTAACTAGCCCAGCCTTGTTAGCCAATTCATAAGTTTCCCTTGCAAATACTTAATCTGTAAAATCTTCTGCTTTATCATCATTGGAGCAACAGCAAAATGGGTAGAGCCTATCAAAACCGTAAAGTGTCTATGGCCAAAACGTCCGATGCCAAGGCAAAGGTTTACAGCAAATATGGCCGGGAAATCTATGTAAGCGCTAAATCGGGAGGCGTTGATCCTGCTGGGAATTTAGCCTTGCGGGGTTTGATTGAGCGTGCCAAGAAAGATCAGGTTCCGACCCATGTTATTGAGAAAGCCATCGATAAAGCTAAAGGTGGCGCGGGTGAAGATTTTGCGCCTGCACGCTATGAAGGCTATGGCCCTGGTGGTTGTATGGTGATAATCGACTGTCTGACCGATAATCCTAACCGCACTTTTGGCGATGTGCGTCAGTGTTTTACCAAAACAAAATGTAAGATTGGCACACAAGGTACGGTCAGTCACATGTTCGATCATACCGCCATCCTGGCATTTAAAAATCCCGACGAGGACGCTGTTCTTGAGGCATTACTTTCAGCCGATGTCGACGTTACCGATATTGAAAGCGCTGACGGCATGGTTACGGTGTTCACACCTCAAGTCGACTACTTCAAAGCGAAGCAAGCTTTATTGGATGCTTTGGGTGAGATTGATTTTGAGGTGGACGAGATTCAGTTTTTGCCAAAAAGTGCTGCCCCGATTAGCGGTGATGATGTTGAGCTGTTTGAAAAGTTTTTAGATATGTTGAGCGATCTGGATGATGTGCAGAATGTTTATCATGATACAGAGTATTGATGACAGTGTTCTGTTTTAGGAATGAAAATTAAATAATAAGCCCTAGGGCGACCGGTCGGTCGCCCTTTGCGTGTATTTAATCCCCGATCCTTATCAGTCGCTTAGGGTGCATTGTCTGTACCCTTTAGCACCGAAAGCTTCCTAGGCTATTTCACTATCGGTCAGATAACAGCCGGGATCTTCAGCCCAAAAATTTCCTGTGGTTTGCGCGGCTCTGACGCGGGTGTTGCCGTTGCAAATTGCTTGATAATGACAGCTTGCACAGCGTCCTTCGAGTGGTCTGGGATGTTGTTTCAAACCCGCCATCAACGGATCGGTCGTATCCAGCCATATTTCCGAAAACGGCCGTTCCTTGACATTGCCCAGGTCATAATGCCACCAGAAGGTATCGGGATGGACATTACCCAGGTTGTCGATATTGGCGACATTAACGCCGGAGGCATTGCCGCCCCATTGTTCCAGTTTGGCTTGGATATGTTCGACTTTGTCGGGGAAATTCCGCTCTACCCAGTGTAAAAAATAAACCGCGTCGGCGTCGTTATTGCCGGTGACAAATTCCCGGTCTTTGCCTGCCTTAAGCCACTCATAGCTGGTGTCAAACAGCAAATCCATCGCGTCTCGGGTCATTGAAAAATGGGCGTCGTCTTTGCGGTTTTTATTGCCGCGACCGCCGTAATTCAAATGCGACAAATAGAACTTGTCGATATCGTGGTCATCCATTAGCTGTAATAAGGCGGGAAAATCATGGGCATTATCCTGCGTTAAGGTAAAGCGCAAACCGACTTTGATACCTTTTTCCAGGCACAAATGGATGCCGTGCAAGGCTTGGTCAAAAGAGCCTTTCACCCGCCGGAATTGGTCGTGAGTATCTTTGATGCCGTCCAGACTAACGCCGATGTATTGGTAATTAATGGCGGCGATTTCGTCGATATTAGCCGCAGAAATTTTGGTGCCGTTAGTCGATAGCGCGACATAAAAGCCCATGTCCTTGGCGCGGCGGGAAATCGCGAAGATGTCGGGATGCAACAACGGTTCGCCGCCGGATAAAATCAGCACCGGCACTTTAAAGGCTTTCAGGTCGTCCATGACGGTATAGATTTCCGGTGTGCTTAATTCGTTGGGGAAATTAATATCGGTAGAGGTCGTGTAGCAATGTTTGCAAGTGAGATTGCAGCGGCGGATCAGGTTCCAGATAACGACCGGCGCTGCGGGTTTACGCGCCGGTTTTAAGGGTGTCGGCGTTATCAGTTCCCGCATGGTTTGGCTTAATCTAAACATAATGAGTTTCCTAGTCAGTTACGGGCCGATTACTTGTGCGGAAACCGGTTTTCTTCAGAATTTTGGTGCTGTATAACACGTCGCAGCCCAGATTAGAGTCGCCAAGCAGATCGGCAATCTGCTGAATCTGTTTGTCGACTGCTTGCTGGGTTTTGCCATGCACCATCGCAAACAGGTTATACGGCCATTCGGGCAAATGCCTGGGACGATGATAACAATGGCTGACAAAATCCAGTCGCCCGACTTGTTGCCCCAGTTCGTCGATGACCTCATCAGGAACATTCCACACGGTCATGCCGTTAAAACGATAGCCCAGTTTATAGTGGTTGGGTACTGCGCCGATACGGCGAATGCTGCCGCTGTTTTTCATGGCTGCCAGTCGTAGCATCACATCATCGCTGGTCAGTCCGAGTTGTTCCGCAATAGCTTGATAGGGTTGGGGCGTTAACGGTAAACCGGCCTGGGTTGCCTGGATGATTTTGCGGTCTGTTTCGTCAAGCATGCTCAGGCTTCCAGTTTCAGGTTGACAAAATACTCTTGGTTTTTTGGCATGTTGTAGACGGTAAGGCCGGTTTGTTGTTCTATTGCATCGATGGTTTGCTGGATTTGTTCGGGCGTTTCGGTGGCAATCACAAACCACATATTCAGCTCATGGCTGCGCGCGTAATTATGCGCAACTTCGGGAAAGGCGTTGATGATGTCGGTGATTTCATCGAAACGCTGTTCCGGCGCTTTAACGGCTGCCAGAGTTAAGGCGCCGCCCATTTGTTCGGCATTATACAATGGGCCGAAGCGGGTGAGGGTGCCATTATCCAGCAGTGCTTTTAACCGGTTTATCAGTTCCTGTTCGAGCAACCCCAGTTGCATGGCAACTTGTCGATAAGGCGCGTCGCAGATCGGAAAGCCGTCTTGCAGGGCGTTGATGATTTTCTTGTCTATGTCATCCATGAGTTACTGCCGTATTTTTATAAACAGCGCCGCGTTGTTTAAAACAGCGGTTACTGAACAGGATTTCTTGGTCAAAACTGCTTAAACTGCAAGCGTCAACCAATTGTTCCAGTTGCTTCAAAACGGTGGCTTTGTCTTTGCCGTGAATCATGCAATACAGGTTATACGGCCATTCGGGTTGTCTGGGGCGTTGATAACACAGGGTCACAAACGGAAACTGGCCGATATGTCCGCCCAGCTGTTTGATAAGATTGTCCGGTACATTCCAGACGACCATCGCATTGGCGCGGTAACCCAGTTGCCGGTGTTTGACGATAACGCCCATGCGTTTGATCAGGCCTTGCTGTTTAAGCTGGGTTAAACGTTCGATGACTTCGGTTTCGGGCATATCGCACAACCGCCCGATTTCGGCATAGGGTTTTGAGCAAACAGGCAGTCCCAGTTGAATATGTTCAAGCAGTTGACGATCTCTGGCTTCAATCATTGTTCAGATCCAGCTTAAAGCCCAAATCAATGAAAAAATCATCCAGCATCGGCAGCAGCATGGCTGGGTATGATGTTTCCTGCTCGATGGCATCAATCAAAGCATCTAAATGTTCTGCATCGGCAGCGATGACCACAAACCAGAGGTTAAACCGGTGTTCGCGTTCGTAGTTATGATTGACTTCGGGGTGGGCGCTGATTTTATCGGCAACGGTTTGCAGGTGCTGTTCGGGCACGGCCATTGCGATCAGAGCGCTGACGCCGATATGATTGGGCGGAATAACCGGGCCGATGCGGCTGATGAAATTATTATCGTTAAGTTCGGTCAATGCCGATAAAACGTCGGCTTCGGTTACGCCCAACGCCTCAGCGATGTCCTGATAAGGCCTGGGCGATAGCGGAAAATTTTGCTGATAGTCGTTGAGCAGCTGTTTGTGTAAGGTTGTCAACATAGGCTTATAAACCGATTTTATGCGCACGTGAGCTAAAGAAAATGCCGTTGGGTTTGTTGGCGGGCAGGCGGGTTATTTCCTGTAAGGTTTCGGTGTCGTAAACCACCAGTTGATTATCGTCCCTTACCGCAACCCAGACTTGTTCTCCGCGCGGGGTGAATTCCATGTGCAAAACGGCTTTTCCTGGCGACAAGGTTTTGCTGAGAGACAAGTCTTTGACATCGATAATTTGTACTTGATTGTTATCGGGAAAAGCAAAGTTAACCCAGACTTGCCGTCCATCGGGCCTAGCCATCACAAAAACCGGTTGTCCGGCAACTGCAATGGTGTCATGCAGTTCCCAGGTATTTTTGTCGATGACCAGGACTTTGTGTTGACCTATCGCGGGTGCAAACAAGTAGTCACCGGCTACCGCCCAGCCTTCAAGATGCGGCATTTTATAAACGGGGAGTTTTTCATCGTCTTTGCCGTAGTCGGGTAAGATGCGTTTGACTCCGGCATCAACATCCCATAAATCCAGCAATGCCATTCCCGATTCGCCAAATAATCCGGCTATATAATAGTGTCCGTCTGGTGAAATTAACGCGTCATAAGGTTGTTTGCCGATGTTTGGGAATTTTTTAATCACGGGCGATTTTGGGTTTTTAAAGTCAGCCATCCAGATTTCACCGGCATCGAACAGGCTGAAGACAAAGCGTTGTCCGGGTGCGTCAACCAGGCCGACCACTTTAGAGCTAAGTCCTTTGCCATACTCGGAAGGAATATCGGCAACCAGTTCCAGCGTGTCGGCTGAAAAAACTTTAACGCCGCCGGGGGTATAGTTGGACACAGCGATTAATTTGCCGTCCTGAGAAATCGCCCCACCGATGCTGTTGCCGGCCTGGATGATGCGTTTGTCGATGGCATCCTTGAGCATGTCGATTTTGGTCAAACCGCCATCCCTGCCGAAAACATAGGCGTAACGTTGATCGCGGGAGAAAACTACGGATGCATGGGACAAGTCGCCCAGCTTTTCGATCTTGGCCAGGCGCTTATGCTCGGTGGTGTTAATGATCAGCGCATTGCCGTCTTCCCGTTCGATGACGATGCCCAGGTCGCCGGTAGCGCGCAGCTCTGCGATCGCATTGAAAGAGAATAGCAAGGTTAAAAGAGGTAGTAGCTTGTTCATAGCGGAAAATAAATGTCGCGAAAGGACACAAAGGTTTGTGAGATGTAAGGCTAAGGCTTGCGTAAAATCCCAAGCAACCAGGCGGCTTCATCATGACTGATAAACGGGCGCCAAGGCGGCATGGCGGTGCCTTTGCGGCCGTTAAGAATCGTCGCAACCAAAAAATCATCAGACTTTCCGGCTAACGCTTCGGGCAATAGAGCAGGGCCTAGGCCGCCTTTTAAGGTTAAACCATGACACGCTCCGCAATCCTGTTTGAGCATGTTGCGGAGCGTGATTTTCCTGTCCTGTGATGGTTCGCTGGCCAGGCTGGCGTTAGCGAAAATAGCTAGCATAACCCACATTAAAAGCAGCGATGTTTTCATGAATGTTACGGTTTTATCCTGGCATAGTAGGTTGCCACATTGCTAATGTCGCTGTCGCTTAACGAACCGGCAATGGCATTCATAATGTCGGATTTTCGGGTTTTATCGCGGTACTGTTTTAACGCCGTTTTTAAATAGTCCGCATCGCGCCCGGCTAAAGGTGGGAATGGCGCATCGGCTGAAGGGGTTTTAATGCCGTGACATTGCGAACAAACTGCCGCCGCTGTGGCATGGCCTGCATAAATGCTCGCTGCATTAACGCTTTGGGCGGATAACAGCCCCAGCATTAATGTGCTTGAAAGTGCCAGGAATTTCATTATTTTGCCCCTTTCATTTCGTCAGGTGAAAGTCCGCGTGTCATGTATTTAACCCGGCCGTGAGAGAAGATACCGGCTGGGCTTTCCATCGCAATTGAGGCCACTTTTTCTAAAGAGGTCGAATCATAAACGACGACTTCGTCACCGCTGTAGCCCGCACTGACATACAGGAATTTGCCATCGGCGCTGTATTCGGGGAAATAAGCGTGACCGCCTACATCCAGCGTTTTAACCACTTCAAGGGTTTTCTTGTCGATCAGCTGAATGGTGCGCGCACGTCTGTCCTTAGATATAATGTCCACGGCGACATACGGTGCGTTGGCATGAGCAGCAGGCGATTCAGTACCGCCAGAAACGGGAACCTGTTTCACCACTTCCATTTTGTCTAGATCCCAGACGCTGACCACCATTTTGTCGCAATCGCCAAAATTGGTGCCGAACCCTAAGGTGCGGCCGTCAACTTCAACAGCCGCGCCGCCGCCAACGTGGGGTACGCAACCGGCATCCAGTTTTTTGATGATTTTGCGCTCTTTTAAATCAATCGCGGTGACGATGCTGTCATCATAAGAGGCGACCATCAACTTGCTGCCGCCATGAGTTAAAAAGGCATCATGCAGATGGCGACCCACATTTTCGATTTTAGTGACAGGAAAGCCTTCTTTTAAATCGACTACCCAGACTTGACCGGCATTTTCCAGCGCGATGGCAAAAATATCGGCAAACGGTGTGCCGATGACCATACCGGAATCGGAGCTGACCATTTTACCGTCAGGATCTATGCCTTCCAGTTCAAAGGTTTTTAGCGGTTCCAGGGTAGCGGCATCAAGAATGACGGCGTTGTGCGGTACGTAAGAACCGGCCATGATGTATTTGCCGTCGCGGGAAACGCCAAGCCCCGGACCGTTGAAGCCGGTTTTAACGCTGCGCACCACTTGCATGGAATATAAATCGACTTTAAAAATTTCGGCGGTATCATTTTTTACATAAGCCCAGCGCGGGTTGGCGGGGTCATAGTCGATGATGTGCGCGGCAGTGCCGGTAGCAATTTCACCGATTTGTTGATGGGTAACGCTGTTGATGAACACGGCTTTTGAACCTGAGCCGCGCCCGTATTTACCGCGTGCTGCCACACCGATAATATTGTCCATGCTGTCGATTTCATAGGTCGGCTTGGCTGGCAAGGTGCTTTCATCTTTAATATAGACTTTTACTGATGCTTTAATGTCATCAATGGTCCAGGCCGGATTGGCAAGTTTTGGTGTGGTTTGTAGATGTTTAACCAAGCCTCGAATTTCGTCATCCGATAAGCGACCGAAGAACGGAGGCATCAAGGTGTCGAAACTACCGGCCATGATAATCGTGCGTAAAGCCGTAGGGCTGCGGCCTTTCAGTGATTCTGAGTTTAACCCGGGGGCAATAAATCCGCCATGGTCTGAGCCGTGACAACTGGCACAATTGTCCTCGTATAATTTGTGCATGTCTTTGCCTGTATCGGAGGCCGCCTGCGCTCCAAGCGGCAAAATGATAGCGGCTAAGCCGATAAGGACTGATTTAGGTAGGCGTTTTTTTGTTGTTTTCATTATGTTGGGCTCCAATATAGTATTGAATCAATATTATCGTGTATGGTTGAAAAGCTCAAGTTTGATTTTAGTGAGTTATTAGTGCTAAGCGTTAACCAAACAGAAAAATGCGGGTGAGTTGGGTTTAAAAATCAGGGTAATTGCTGGATGTAACGGTATTTTATAGAAAGAATGTGCATGGTTTTAGCGCGATAAAAAACTTATTGTTTCTGCAATTTGTTGTTTTTCATTAGGTAGTCTCTGTAGAGACATTTCCGGCGTTAAAGGTTGGTTTTCCAGTTTTTCAAAAGCAGGCAAGTGTCTCGATCTATTGAGGAAAGAGCAAGATAGATAATGCATAGAAGTAAGCGCGCGTTTATCAGTTTGTCTGTAAAACCCCTTTCTTCAAGTCGGGGATGTAAGGATGCGCTTGATTTTTATTTTTCAGAGTTGTATGCTCATTTCGTGCTGATGGCGCTAGTCGCCCTAAGTTAGCATGATACTTCCATAGCGGCGGGAATCGCCGGTACTGCTAACTGAGGCACTGTTAGCCAAGTCAGGGGACGTAAATCTTCTGTTCTTGCTCGTGCCGTTGACGTTAGAAGCCCCGTCCTTTAGGTCAGGGTAATTCACATATTCTATATGATGATTAAGCGTGTTTATACGATTCAGTGATGTCTTTACTTTTTTAAAAGAGCTTATTGTGTCAGGGCAACCTCATTAAAAAACCTGAGCCAAAATATCTGTTAAGATGGAATTATCCCGGCCAGCTGCTTTACGCATATGTTTGATGGACACCCGTTTCTTTTGTGCTTGTCGTATCATGTTTAACGCCGCATGGCGGATAATAGCGGTATTAGTTGAGGCATTGTCCTTTGCGTATGCGACTTTGATCTTCGTCGAAAGACATGTCCGGCACTCAATGTAACTGGTTTTCGATATCCTTGTGCAAACGCACGGAGATCAGCATCTGCGTTGCGGAGGTCAGCGAACTGCTGATGCAATAACGAGTTTCTTGGGTCGTCACATCACCGATGAGTCGCTCACTGTCAATCGCGACAATACTATTCAGGTTTTTCCACTCAGGGTGACGTACCCTAAGCCAGTCAATATCGGTACACGCCCGGCATTGCCGGACTTCGATGCGCCCGTGCCCTTTATCAATACTTTCAGCGCGGGTCATCCGGGCAAGCGACGCAGGGGCGGGCTGTTCAAAATGCAGACGAACATCATCATGCAGGCTACTTTGGTTGCCTTTAAGCGCCAACAGGTAATCGCCATCTTTATCGATAATTTTCTTGGCGATGGCTTTTGGCAGCTTATGGCATCAATGGTCACAATGGCTCTGCGCACATCCAACCACTTCAATAGTTCAGGAATCGCAGTAATCTCATTAGACTTTTCACGGGTTTTAACCTGCCCTAAGACGATCCCCGCTTCGCTGGCAAACGCTGATACTAAATGTATCGGCGATTATTCGCTATCATGGTTGCCGCGTAGTGTTTTACCGTCAATGGCCACCACTTTACCCTCCACTTCAGGACCCAACCAGGCTCGAATCCATATATGGACTCCTCGATTATTGCAAGATAAGTTTTCAAAATTGATGTCATCAACAGAGATCATGATTGCAGCCATATATCCGGTCTCTTGAAAGAGGTTTTATTACCTCAGGACTCCTGATGAATCTATCCGCGCACTTTCACCTCAACCACCCTAACGGTTTCTAAAGAACCTATGGATTCGACGGGTTATGAAAGCACCGGTCTGACCTGTTTATGCCATCAAATACTGTTAACTTGCCTTAGCAATTCTGTTTTACTCGGTTTCGGAAATTGTCAATGTAGTTGTCGCCTCGACGGTTAAAACTTACGCTGCTTTTTTGTTTTGAATAATCCTCCCCT
>JAQSDX010000002.1 GCA_029946125.1 Candidatus Methylobacter titanis | reverse complement strand
GTATTTTTTGCTCAACCTGAGCAAGAAGCCGCATGAATACTAGGATTGCACTTCGAAGTTGAATCCGCCGATGTTCTATATTCAGAAGGATCAGTACTGGGTTATGTACAATTTAGAGTTGTTCACTCAGATGCCGTTATGCTTCCACTTTTGGCGAAAATAGAATTTGATGAGAAAAAACACTGGCAGCTTTACGAAAATTTGAAACTAGAGACGAGTAGAATAATTGGACGTCGACATAGGGCAGAGCCTGATGTGCAATATTTGATTGAATTGTGGAAATTATGTACGAGTAAGGCTAGTTAATCATTAATCAATTGTGTAGTTGAAAAAGGATTTTCTGTGATGTTCGGCAACAAGAGATTCTCTGGAATGCTACTGCTTTCCCGCTAGATCCTAACCCATATCTAACCCAGAGACAAATAAAAAAGGCCTGCATTTCTGCAAGCCTTTGAATTCTTTGGAGCCAATGACGAGAGTCGAACTCGTGACCTACTGATTACGAATCAGTTGCTCTACCAACTGAGCTACATCGGCTTTGATGTCTATCGTACAGTAGAGCACCACTGCAAGACTATTTAAAACTTGGCTATAATTGACAATTACCCTGATCTTTTATTTCTTTGGGAACACTCATTTTCATGGCTTTAACGTAATGTTTTTTGGGCGTAACTTAACGCACCCAACAAGGCGACTTCTGGGTTAGTACAGACTTTGACCGATATTTTCTGCAAGATAGTCCGGCAGCGTCCTTTTGCTAAAAAGCCACGCATGAATTCGCCTTGTTGCAGCACAGGCAAGATTTTTGCACCGATGCCTCCGGCCAGGTAGACACCCGCATAAGGTAAGCATTTAAGCGCAAGGTTTCCCGATTCAGAACCATATAATCGACAAAACAGCGTTAATGCCTCAACGCATAAGGTATCGCTGCCTGCAACGCCTGCTTCGCCGATAACGGCGGCTGGATCTCGTTCAGTCATTTGCCGTTCGATTTCCGGGGCGGTTGCTGCGTGGTTAATATGCTGGAGAAATTGATAAATATTAACCAGGCCTTCACCGGATATAAGTCGCTCACAGCTGACATGCTCAGGATATTTTTCCCGCATGTAACCGAGTAAGGCCATTTCCTGCTCGCTATTCGGAGCAAAATCGACATGCCCGCCTTCGCTGGCAATAACATGATGGGTAGCGCCATCCCATGCGATGATTGCCTCACCCAGGCCGGTTCCGGCGGCAACCACGGCAATATTGCCTTGCTGAGACTGTGCATCAGCATTCAACTCAACAAGGTTGTGTTCCGGCAAGCTCAACAAGCCCCATGCGGTAGCTTCCAAATCATTCAATAACCAGACATTTTGAGTATTGACGCGTTCGCCGATTTCTTGACTGCTGAGCACCCAGGGTAAGTTGGTGGTTTCGCAACGACTATTGATAACGATACCGGCCACGCCGATACAAACTGCCGTTATCTGGATGCAATCTGCATCAGTCAAAAATGAGGCCAGTAACTCAGCAAATATTTGATAATCAGCACTGAAAAATTGTTCTTTTTTTAGACACTTAAGGTCATCGCCATCGGTCTCAAACAGCGCCAGGATAGTTTTTGTACCGCCGACATCACCCGCCAGATAAACCTGTTTGGAGTGGATTTGTCTGTCAGGCGTATGCAGCGAGTCGGGCAGCGACAGCCCGGCATCAGTCATTTCGTGCCTTCGTAGCTATTAAATACTTGGGTATGATTTTCATGATCGAAACTCACTACTTTATAGGGATCGACTCTATCGCCCATTTCCATGCCGGGAGTTCCAGTAACCATACCGGGAACCGCTATTCCGACAACTTTAGACTTGGTTTTTAATAAGGTTTTAATGTCATTAGCAGGCACATGGCCTTCGATAACATAACCCTCGACGATCGCGGTGTGACAGGACGCCAGTTCCTGAGTCACACCATATTTATCCTTTATGGCCTGTACGTTATCGGTAACGACATCAGTTACCGTAAAGTTATTTTGTTTCAAATGTGCCAGCCACTTGCCGCAACAAGTACAGGTCGGGCTTCTATGAACGACGATATCAATAGGCTTGTCTAGGCTCTCAGCGCTAATGCCAACATTGGCAACCAGCAAACCGATTGTCAAAAAACTTTTCACTATTTTCATGGCCGCAACCCCTTTATTAATTAAATGATATTCAATATTTTAAGCTTGATGATAAACACGACTGTGTTCATGCACCGCATCAACCATCACTTTAACGTGATCCGGGTTCATATCAGGCAAAATACCGTGTCCCAAATTGAACACATGACCTGAACCCGAACCGTATTTATGCAAAATAGCTTTTACTTTTTCAGTGATAACTTCAGGACTGGCATAAAGCGAAACTGGGTCCATATTACCCTGCAAGGCGACTTTGTCACCCACGCGAGTCCGCGCCAAGCCAATATCGGTCTGCCAATCCAGCCCCAAGGCATCATAGCCGGAATCGGCCATGGCTTCCAACCAAAGCCCACCGCCTTTGGTGAATAAGATAGTGGGAATCTGCTGCCCGTCTACGTTGGTGTTAAGCAATGATCTGACTTGCTTGGCATAATATAAAGAAAATTCGACATAATCTTCGCCCGTTAACATGCCACCCCAAGTATCGAACAACATCACCGCCTGAGCACCCGCGGCAATCTGCGCATTTAAATAGACGGCGACCGATTGCGCCAGCTTATCCAACATGACATGCATCAGCTTGGGCTGTTCGTACATCATGCCTTTCACTTTTTGAAAGCTCTTACTACTGCCGCCCTCAACCATGTAGGTCGCCAGCGTCCAGGGGCTACCGGAAAAGCCGATTAACGGCACACTGCCTCGCAGGGTTTTTCTTATCAGTCGAACCGCATCAACCACGTAGCGCAAATCGGTTTCCGGGTCTGGAATGGGCAATTTATGCACATCCGCCGCCGTTCTGACCGGGTTAGTGAATTTAGGTCCTTCGCCTTCGGTAAAATAAAGCCCCAAGCCCATCGCATCGGGAATGGTCAAGATATCCGAAAACAAGATGGCCGCATCAAAATCAAAGCGTCGTAGCGGTTGCAGGGTAACCTCACAAGCCAGTTCAGGGTTGGTGCACAGGTCTAAAAAACTGCCAGCCTGCTCTCTGACTTTACGGTATTCCGGTAAATAACGCCCCGCCTGGCGCATCATCCAAACCGGTGTGTATTCAACAGGCTGTTTTAACAATGCTCGGATAAAGGTATCATTTTTTAATGCGGTCATGGCTTTATTTATTCAGGTTTAAATTTAGAGTGTTATCACAAAACAACTGGCTTGACTGTATCGACAGTTACAGAAATCCACCTTTATGCATGCGGGCGAACTAACTAACGTTTGATCGAACTCATTTTTTTTACGAGTGCATTACGAAATTCAGCAGGCAATGATTGCTTGGCTTTATTGGCTGATGCTACGTCGGAATATGAACCATATTCTACAATAAACACCTCTTTGCCATTGGCTGAGGATTTAATAGTCCTAAAGCCCGATTTCATTGCCGGGTATTTTTTTAGCATGTTGTCAACCGAGGCTTGTTTTGATAACGCCATAAGTTGCAAGGTGAAATTATTGGCTGACGGCAGCAACGATTTTTCAGGCGCCAATTGTTTAGCCGTCGGCGCTTTTGAGACTCGCGGCTCAAGAGCTGCGGCAACGGCTACCGGCTTTGCCGGTAGATGAATTGTTTCCAGATTATTAGGCGTAAACGGCTTTACACGATCAACCGCTTCACTTAACTGCACTTGTTGTGGTTGCTCGGGTGATGCCACAGGCGGTTTAGGCTGTACTGATAACAGCATCACATTATTTTCTTGATCCTCGGAGCTCAGATCAGAAGATAAAGCATCCCTCAAGCTTGCGCTAGCTTTGACCGGAGACTCCTCCTCATTTCCTTCATTCTCCGGTATGAATTGCTCCGATGATTGAACAACTGGCTGAGCGGGCGGCAGCATAGGCATTATCGGGGGCTCTGACGGTGATACAGTCATTCCGCCAGCTCCTGCTGTCTGGTCAACCGCAACAAGCGCTATGACGTCTTTATTATTTGACGATGCCAGCCACTGAACGCCTACCGCTATAGCACACGCGGTCACGACAATAAGGGGAAGCATCCATTTCATTTTTCCACTTTGCTTAGCGCCTGATGCACCGAACATTTCGGCGATAATTCTTCCCGGAACACCGTGTGTTTCCCGGTAGATATGCGCAATCATGTTTTCGCTGATGGCTTTAACCGACAAGTTCAACGCAGGTTTTGTTGACAGATAACGTAAAAAATCGCCGCACTGCTTTTCTGATAAGGTTGGGATTTCAACGACATGACAATCATCAACAGCCCGATCCGATCCGCGTTTCACCTGCAATTCGTCATGTGTTAAGGCGAAGATCATCCTTAAAGAAGAATGTGCCGCTGCATATTGAATCATTGCCGTAATCAAGCCGGGCACTAATTCACCCGCATTATCGATAATCAATACGACTTGCTTATGTTGACCTTGATACTGCGCTAAAGCTACGGATAACGACTGGCCAGGCTGACTGCCGAGAGCCTGGGTTAATTGCTGCAAAATAGCCTCAAAACTTAAGTCAGCATTACCTTGCATCAGGCAATATCGCCATGATTCAGTGTCACGCTCTTGCAAAACGTTAAGCAGCGTCGTCTTACCAATGCCTTTCGGGCCACAGACAACAAGGGTCCGTGTCAGGTTTGAAAGCAGATGGCTTAATAAATCAAGCTTCTGCATTCGTTCCTTTGTTATCAAGGAATGAGCCGTCGTATTGATCGGAACCTTATTTATCGGATCACGGGATTGCTGGTTCATCCAGAGGACATCATCTTCTACCATAGGTTTTAAGCGTTTTCTCCAATAGTTCCAGGGCTACTTCGACGGGCAATGTTGCCATGCCGATTTTTTGTAATAGAATCAGCCTGATTCGACCGTCCACATTTTTTTTGTCTACGGCCATTAAGTCTAAAAACCGGTCTGAATCAATTTGTTCGGGCGGATCTACGGGCAGTTTGGTTTTTTTAAAAAGCGCAATAATTCTGGCAACATCTTGATCGCTTAACCAGCCTTTTCTTCTGGAAAGATCGGCGGCCTGGCAGGTGCCGATGGCAACCGCCTCACCATGGAGATAGTGTCCATAACCGGCGCCGGTTTCTATCGCATGGCCAAAAGTATGGCCTAAATTTAACGTCGCCCTGATTCCGGTTTCAGTTTCATCTTCGGCGACAATTTCGGCCTTATTCATGCACGAGCGTTCAATGGCATAAGCCAATGCCTGCTTATCTCTGGCCAGTAACGCGTCGATATTATTTTCCAGCCACTCAAAGAACTCAACGTCCCTGATCAGCCCATATTTAATCACTTCGGCCAGTCCGGCAGATAATTGACGATCATCCAGCGTATCCAATACATCGGCATCGGCGATAACACATTGCGGCTGATAAAAAGCGCCAATCATATTCTTACCCAGCGGATGATTAACCCCGGTTTTGCCGCCTACCGAAGAATCAACCTGCGCCAGCAATGTGGTGGGTATTTGCAGAAAAGCAATACCTCGCTGATAGCAGGCTGCCGCAAAGCCGCCCATGTCACCAATAACGCCGCCACCTAAAGCAATCAAAGTGGCATTACGACTAAACTTACTAAGCAGCAGTTTGTCAAAAATTTGAGCGACCGAATCTAAGGTTTTAAATTGCTCGCCATCGGGCAATATGACTGTTTCAACGGCATAGCCCTGCAAGTTTTTTAAAACCGCATTCAGATACAGAGGCGCAATGGTTTCATTGGTAACCACAACAACCTGCTTGGACTTTATATGCTTGATGAACAGTTCAGACTGGCTCAGTAAATCAGAGCCTATATAGATCGGGTAACTACGGTCACCTAATTCAACCAGTAATTTTTTCATAGTTATTAATTTTTGGAGCTGCCAGAAACAGAACGCAGATGATTATGATTTAATCAGATATTTTGAGTATCCTGCGTTCAGGGTATCTATCTGCGTCATCTGCGTTCCATTGTATTTAATGGCGCCGCGTAGGTTTTGTCTATTAACGATTAACCGAATGGTATTCTTCTAAAATATGACTGACGACTTCTTTGCTTTGCATCACGCCCGTGTCAATTTTAAAATCGGCGCAAGACAAATACAGCGGTTCACGTTGCGCAAATAAGCTTTCTATGCGGTCTCTGGGATTATCTGATTTCAGCAATGGACGCTGTGTATCTCTGCGCGTCCGCTCCAAAATTCTTTCTACAGAACATTGCAGGTAGACAATAAAGCCATTTTCTTTCAACAACTTGCGATTTTCTTCACGCAAGATTGCACCGCCGCCGGTAGCCAACACAATGCCCTCCATTTGGGTCAATTGCTGAATCATTTTCTGCTCTCTATCCCTAAAGCCTTCTTCGCCTTCGAACTCGAAGATAGTCGGAATATCTACGCCGGTTCTTTCTTCAATCGCCTTGTCACTGTCATAAAAAGGCAATTTAAGGGCTCTGGCTAACTGTCGCCCTATCGTCGTTTTTCCTGCACCCATGAGGCCAATTAAATATATATTCTCTGATCGCGTCATGACCTGCCTTCCTTGCGAAGTTAAACCATTAAAAAAGAGGGCATTATGCCCTCTTTTTGCTCCAAGTAGAAGCAATCAATCGCTGGCTAGATTATCTTTGATGATTTTTGGGGTAACAAAAATCAACAATTCTTTTTTGACATTATTAACTGTTGAGTTGGTAAATAAAAAGCCGATACCCGGTAAATCAGCGAAAAAAGGGATTTTATTCTTGCCACTTGATTCGTCGCCCTCATAAACCCCGCCTAAAACAACGGTCTCGCCATTTTCAACAAGCACCGAGGTTTTAATCTCCCGTTTATCAATCCCGGGGTTACCCGATATAGGATTTCGTGTTGCCGTGTTCTCTTGATCTTTCTTAATCAACAGATTCATGATCACCGACCCGCTAGGTGTGATTTGCGGTGTTACGTTTAATTCAAGAACCGCATCTCTATAAGTGACTGTTGGCGGTTGGTTTGCCGTCTGCGGCATGGTCACTGGAATTTGGACACCCTGCATCATAACCGCCGTACAGCGATCCATGGTCATTACTCTGGGATTGGATACTATTTCCGCCTTGCCTTCAATTTGTAAGGCCTGAAGCTCAAGATTCAGCACATAATCGGCGCCTCTGGCCAGCGTCATGCCCAACGCGCCTGGAGGGGTAGCCGTTAACGCAGTCACGCCTAAATCAACTAATAAGTTATCATTTATCGTACCCATATTGCCGTTCGAATCAGGATTGATTGCACCACGAGTCCCGGCCCCGCCAATACCAAAGACCTTATCAGATCCAACAGTTGCTGACTTTGCTGCGCCGAACTTGACCCCTAAATTTTCGGTGAAACTGTCAATGGCAATAACAACCCGCGCTTCAATCATCACCTGACGCACCGGCACGTCAAGCTTACGTATCAGCTTTCTTATCTCTTCCAAACGTTTTGTGGTATCGCGAACAATCAAAGTATTGGTGCGGGCATCGACAACAACCGACCCGCGAGGCGACAGCATGCGTAAATCGTCATTGCTGCCTTGCGCGCTTGCGCCTCCTCCAGCGCCTTGCGGACTTGATTGCGCATTGCCCAATGATTGAGCAATGGAAGGCTTTTCATCTACCGAACCGACAGTGGCAGCAACTTCGGCGGTGCCGGTCACCCCGCAAGCACCAAAAGAACCGGCATCAGTGCCATTCAACAGCGCCCTAAAACTGGCAGCCTTCGCGTAATCAATTTTAATGTACTCAGTCACCATCGGATCTAACTGGGCCACGACTTTTTCTGTTTCCTGCTGCTTCCGCTTGTAATCCTTAATCTTATCCAGCGTTGAAATCAGGGTGACATTGCCGGACTCATACTTGCCCAACTCCTTGGTCATCATGATAAAATCCAAGGCCTCATCCCAGGGTACATCGTCCAGCTTCAGGGTAATCGTGCCGGTTACATCCTCACCGGCGACCACATTCTGTCCGGTAAACTCGGCCAGAATCGCAATCACGCTGCGTATTTCAATTTCCTGAAAATTTAACGACAATCTGTCGCCGGAATATTGGGTACGCGATCTATCCAACGCGTCTTTCTCTTCATAGCTTAAAGGACGAAATTCAACGGTCAATAAACCATCTGCTTGAAACACCGAATAGTCGTAAAGCTCATTTTGCATGGCCACGGTAATGGTGGTTTGCCGGTCAGACGAGACGGTATCAATAAACTTAACCGGCGTTGCAAACTCGGAAACATCCAACCGTTTAGCCAGGCTTTCAGACAACTTGGTATTGAGAAAGCTGACAATAACTTTCCCGCCTTGTTCCTTGGAGTTAACAATGGTGTTGGGATTAGCCAGCGTTATCAGTATGCGTCCTTCACCTTTATCGCCACGCTTAAAATCAAAACCGCTAATATCTTGTGCGGGAATTAACGCCGCAACCACCTGATTAGTTGTCTTTGTTAGAACAGGCGCTGCAACCGACTTTGCCACAACCGGTTTTAATGCAGCAGGCATTGCAGCCTTTGCAGAAGTCAAAGTCAACAGCACTTTATTGCCAACCACCTTGGTTTCAAACGGTGTGGTCTCAATCAGATTAACAACAACACGCACTCTGCCTGCAGCTTCCACCACATAAACACTGCTCGCGGCGCCCTGGTTAATGGGGTACATTTTTTTTGCCAGCGCACTTTTTACACCGGGAAAGTCCAGAGCGATACGCGCAGGATTGTCAGTCTTAAATATTTGGGGGGTAGTGGCAGGCCCCGTCATTTCCATTTCAATCTGTAGCTTACCGCCTAACTGTGTCGCAAAATCTATAGCGGATAGCGCTAGATCCGAGGCTTTGACAGCGGCACTTTGGCATACAAATAACAATAGCCCTAAACCGATGTAAGCAGATAATGACTGTGGGCGCGAATTGATTCGCGCTCTGTGGATAGTAGGCACAACACCGCCTTGTTCATTATTCATCTTTTTATCCTTTTTCATTGCTCTGTCAACGCTATTGAAACGGGTTGTTCACGCCATGTTCCCGGTTTATCAGGGACTATTTCCATCAATTCAATTTTATCGCTGACTATTCGTATGATTTTGCCATGATTTTTGCCCATATAATGCCCTACCTTGACGCGATAAATTGTGCCCTCGCTTGCTTTTACCAATCCCCACAAAGTCGACCTCATATCGATAGTGCCCACCATTTTTAAGCCATCCAGAGGAAACGATTCCAATTCCTCTTTACGCCGGGTGGTATCCGGTTGTATACCGTTACCTGTTGACACATCCACGCCTTCAGTCTGTTCAGGCTGCTCCAGCGGCCTAAATGGATCGCGCAGACCTTCTGGTTTAAAGATAAAAGGTTCAATGACTTTGATTTCAGGTAAGGATTTAATCGGTTGTTTAGGCCTGGCCTTAACTTCTGAGACATACCGATTTAAATCCGAAAAATCATCATTGCCGCAACCTGCCAGTAAAGCCATAAAAAACACGCAACTAACCTGCAAGTGTGGACGCGAATTTATTCGCGCGGTAGGTGCTAAAAAGCGCGAATAAATTCGCGCCCACAGTAACTTGTCGTATTCCATTACTTTTGCCCCCTTTTCTTTTTGGTCACTGTTTTTACGGCTCCGTCATCACCTTCGTTATAGGTTTTTACCGTTGCAGCCATCCTCATTTTTCCTTCCTTACTTTCGGGAATAATGCTGACATCATGTACGGTAACGATGCGGGGCAACGAGGCCAAACCACTCACAAATAAACCCAGCGCTTCATATTTACCAATAACTTCAATATTGATAGGTAGTTCCGAGTAAAAGTCTTTACGAATTGGAGTGCCCGGCTTGAATAACCTGAATTCAAGCCCGCTCGCTAAGCCGGTCTTGGAAATATCAATCAGCAGGCTTGCCACTTCTTCTTTAGTCGGCATTTGCCGAATCATATCTTCCAGCTGTATTTCAATTTGCGCCAATTGATCCTGATAATCTTGCAGGTTGATTGATTTTTTTTGTTTCACCTCAAATGACTGCTTTAAATCCAGCTCTTTTTGTTCGGAAACATCAAGCGCCGCCAACTGGTCAAGCGTGTCATAGTAAACGCCCGCACCGAAAACCAGAATGCATATCACCACAATCGTTGCCGCTTTAATGGGTAACGGCCAAGTCCCAGCCTCATTAGGATCCCAATTAATGTCTGACAGATTCATTAGTTACCCCCAGCTGGGCTCTGGGCATTTTGATTACCCTGCCTGGCATGCAGAGTGAAATCGCTTAACTGTTCAGGAGTCACTTTACTGACCGACTTAATCACATCAAGCATCGGGATTTTCAACCAAGCTGAAGATTCAATGGCGCTCATGAATGCAGAAACACGTACATTCGATTGCGACTTGCCCTCAAAAGTCAGCTCTGCACCCACTTGAGTAAATTTGGTCAGAAAAACCCCATCAGGTGTAACCCTGGGCAGCTCATCAAACAAATGCACAATCTCCGGACGGCTTTCCTGTAGCTTCTGAATCAATTCTATTTTGGTCAGCAACTTAGCTTTCTGTTCCTCAATCGTTTTAATTTGAGCAATTTTTATATCCAATAGCGCTATTTCATCCTGTATGACTTTATTTCTTTGTTCCTGATAGGCCTTTAGCCCCTCGATATACAGATGCACGCCGGCAAATATAATCACTGTACACAAAACAGCCACACCAATAGCATTGATAAAATCCTGCTTTTTCTGCGCCCGAAGCTCTTCACGCCAGGGGAGTAAATTGATTTTTGCCATTAATCAAAGCTCCTCAATGCTAGCCCACAGGCAATCATCATTGCCGAAGCATCATTGCTCAATGCCTGGGGCCTTACCTTGTTGGATAAAGCCATGTTGATAAAAGGATTAGCGATGACGGCAGGAACCCCCATCGCCTGCTGAACCAACTTGTCGATGCCCGGTATGGTTGCACAACCGCCCGCCAGAATAAGACTATCGATATGTCTATTGGCGCTTGATGACACAAAAAATTGTATCGACCGCTGAATTTGCTGAACCATTGCGCGCTTAAACGGATCAAGGACATCAACGGTATAATTGTCCGGCAGTCCGCCCAGCTTTTTTGCCAAGCCCGCCTCTTCATAAGTCAATCCGTAACGGCGCTGAATTTCTTCAGTCAACTGCTTGCCACCAAAACCCTGTTCTCTCGTGTACACGGTACGACAATTATATAAAACATTTAAAGCGGTCATGGTTGCCCCGATATCTACAATGGCAACCGTTTGGCTTTCTACGTCATCAGACAATTGGTCAAGCAACAAGGCAAAGGCGTTCTCCATCGCAAAGGCTTCAACATCGACAATTTTGGCCTTTAGACCCGCTTTCCCCAACGCTTCAACACGATCATCAATAATTTCTTTTCTCGATGCCGCAAGCAGCACATTGACCATTTCCGGGTTGCTTTCATTTTCGCCCTGCACTTCAAAATCGAAATTAACCTCATCAAGCGAATAGGGCACATACTGATCTGCCTCAACCATAATTTGCTCTTCCATTTCATCATCGGTTAATGAAGCAGGCATCGGGATAACCTTGGTCATCACTGATGATCCTGCAACAGCAACTGACGCTTGCTTTAGCTTTGATCCAGATTGCTTTAACGCAATTCTTATCGCATCGGCTATCACGTCGATGTTTGCTATATTTTTATCAATAACCGCGTCTTGCGGCAGAGGTGCTACTGCATAACTCTCAACCCGATAACGAGCACCGACCTTGCTCAATTCGAGTAACTTTATAGCCGCTGTACTGATATCAATACCAAGAACAGCACTCTGTTTCTGACTAAACCAACTCATGAAATAACCCTTGAAAAACTTGATACCTACTGCAATCAATTGTGGCCGATCTGTTTGCAAAACCGACCTATGGGGAACGCTACGCTACTCAATGCATTACTCTCGGCAACTGCTCCTGCGTCGCCTAAAGCGCCTACTTTTGGTGCTCTAGCTCCTGCATCCATGCAGTCGTCGGCTATCATTAACATTTACAAACCTTATTTACCGGCGAAAGTATAGTAGCCTTTTTTATTTTGATGCTTAAAATGTTTGATTTATTTGTTCGACCTGTTATTTTCAGCTCCAGCAAAAACACTGTAAGGGACGACTTTTTTATCTTTGCCCTTACCGTTTCCCAGGATCACTTGTGGCTAAAATTTTAAAATGGTTAGTTATTTTTTTTATGACCATCACGTTATCCGCTGCCATTTCAGGCTATTTTTTATACAACAAGCTTTCAGTCGACCTACCTGATATTAAGACCCTGCATAATGTTAAATATCAGATACCTTTAAGCATTTACACCAAAGATAATCTGCTGATTGCCCAATTTGGCGAAAAAAAACGCACACCGATTAATATAGAAGACGTTCCTCAGCAACTGATTAACGCCTTCATTGCCGCAGAAGATGACAGTTTTTATCAGCACCCCGGCGTCGACTTTAAAGGCTTGCTTCGAGCTGGCCTGCAACTCGCCTTAACCGGCAAGAAAAAACAGGGAGGCAGCACTATCACTATGCAAGTTACCCGAAACTTCCTGCTGAGCAATGAAAAAACTTACACTCGCAAGCTAAAGGAAATCATGCTGGCGTTAAAAATAGAACAGGAGTATCCGAAAGAAAAAATTCTTGAACTCTATTTAAATCAAATATTTATGGGGCACAGAGCCTATGGTATTGATGCCGCCGCTCAAACTTATTACGGCAAACCGTTATCTGAGCTTAGCTTGGCCGAACACGCGATGATTGCCGGCCTGCCTAAAGCACCCTCCCTATACAACCCCATCACTAATGAGACACGAGCTATTGAAAGGCGTAATTATGTCCTGCAGCGCATGCTTGAACTTAACCATATTACTCAACGGGACTATGAGAATGCATCCCGGCAACCCTCCAGCGCAAGGTTGCAATCGATTTCCCCTGAAATTTCAGCACCTTATTTAGCTGAAATGGTACGACAAAAAATTTTCGAGCTCTATGGCGAGCAAGCCTACACCTCTGGATTCAAAGTCTATACAACCCTAAACGGAGCGCTGCAAACAACGGCAAATCAGGCACTTATCGATACTTTACACGCCTATGATGAACGCCACGGATACCGTCATTCAAGCATTAACAAAGGCGGTAATTTCAGCGAATTACCTGTTATTGGCGATACCTTACCCGCTACCGTAATAGGCGTAAAAAATAATCTGCCAACCGTTAGACTTCAAAATAACACCCTTATTGAAATACCGAAGGAAAACATAAAATGGGCAGTAGGGACAACCGGCCGGTCGCCGCTACAAGTCGGCGATATTACCCGTATTCGTCAACTTCAAAATAATACGTGGGCTTTAACACAAATACCCGAGACGGAAGGCGCATTTGTTTCATTAGATCCATCCAATGGTGCCATTTTAGCATTAACCGGTGGTTTCGATTTTTTTCGCAACAAATACAATCGCGTTACTCAATCAAAAAGACAGCCAGGGTCAGGCTTTAAGCCGATTATTTACACCACGGCTCTGGAACAAGGCTACACCGCTGCCAGCCTTATTAACGACGCACCGATCATCGACAATCCCGGCAAGGAAAACGAGTGGCGACCCGAAAACTACAGTAAACGATTCTATGGCCCAACCAGTATTAGGTCAGCGTTAACCCACTCAAGAAACATTATTTCCATTCGCCTGTTAAAAGAAATGGGCGTTGAAAAAGCCGTTACAACGGCATTGCGCTTTGGCTTTACCGAACAACAAATACCTAAAACGTTATCCCTGGCATTAGGTAGCGGCTACGCATCCCCGCTACAAATGGCCAGGCTTTACGCTACCTTTGCCAACGGCGGCTTCCTGATCAAACCCTACTTTATTGAACGCATTGAATCCAACGAGGGTGAAATTATTTATCAGGCTAAGCCTAAAACTGCCTGCCCTAGCTGCGATAGCAACCAGGATTTAGGCCGCAACTACGCACCCCGGATTATTACCCCGCAAATTTGTTTTCTGATGAATTCGTTATTAAGAGATGTCGTTCAACACGGCACGGCAACAGGCGCTAAAGTACTGGGTAGACAGGATCTTGCCGGAAAAACAGGCACGACAAATGAACAGCGGGATGCCTGGTTTAACGGCTATACGCAGTCCAATGTAGCCATTGCGTGGGTTGGATTTGATGATTTCTCGCCACTGGGAAATCGTGAAACAGGCGGCGTCACTGCATTACCGATGTGGATTGATTTTATGAGGACGGCGCTGAAAGACACGGCGGAAAACCCTCTTGAAGTGCCGACGGGCATAGTCAAGGCTTTCATAAGCCCCAAGACCGGCCTGTTAACCACATCCAATAATAGCGATGGCATATGGGAGTTCTTTCAAGCAGATCATGTACCCACTAGCTTCAGATCGAACGACTCGACAAAGAGTTACGATCATGCTCCCGAAAGATCGATAGAAAACTTGTTTTGAAACAGGTCGGCGTAGATATGGGTGAGCACTCAGTCGTTAGAAAAACGGCACAACGACCAAAGCCAGCTTTACCTACATCCATGTAGGTAAAGCTGGCTTTGAAAAAACGTAATACCAAGCTTCGCGATGCGCGTTAACTCCGCATCTAAATCAAATCAACTTAACTTGCCGTGACACTGTTTAAACTTCTTGCCTGAACCGCAAGGACAAGGATCATTACGACCCACTTTATTGCCATCCCTGATAAATGGCTGCTCTGTAGCAGCGACATCTTCCTGTTCAGGTTCAGCAAGCAACGACTGCTCATAAGCATCCAAAGCAGGCGCCGGTGCATGCTCAAAATGCATTTCTTTGGGTACTTGCATTTGCTCATCAATAGCCTGAACATCTTCTTCCTGTCTGATCTGAACTTTAAATAAAATTCCTATCACTTCATACTTGAGATGTTCAAGCAGACTGGTAAACATCTCAAATGCTTCGCGCTTGTATTCCTGCTTAGGATCTTTTTGCGCATAACCTCTAAAATGTATACCCTGACGCAAATAATCCATCGCCGCCAGATGCTCTTTCCAGCTATTATCCAACACTTGCAACATCACCGACTTCTCAAAGTGTTGCATCACGTCTTTAGACATCTGCTGTTCTTTATCTTTATGGCTTTGCTCTAAAATATCGATAATACGCTTACGTAAAGAATCTTCATGCAATGCGTGATCTTCAGCCAGCATTTTACGCACGGGGATTTCAACATTGAATTCCTGATGCAAATGATCTTCCAGCCCCTTGGTATCCCACTGTTCGACCATAGTTTTTGGCGGAATATACTGGGTAATGACATTATTAACCACATCTTCGCGTATCGCGGTGATAATGCCGGAGATTTCCTCTGCCGCCATCAGCTCATTACGCTGCGCGTAAACCACCTTACGCTGATCATTGGCAACATCGTCATAGGCCAGGATTTCTTTACGCACATCGAAGTTACGCCCCTCAACCTTACGCTGAGCGCTTTCGATAGAACGGGTTACCCAAGGATGCTCAATGGCTTCGCCATTGCCCATGCCTAATTTCTGCATTAAACCCGCCACCCGATCCGATGCAAAAATACGCATCAAATCATCTTGCAGCGACAGGTAGAAACGGGTTGAACCGGGATCACCCTGACGACCCGAACGACCTCTTAACTGGTTGTCGATACGCCGCGACTCATGACGTTCCGAACCGATAACATGCAAACCGCCAGTGGCGATAACTTGCTCGTGCCTGTCCAACCAAGCGCCACGCACCCGTTCTTTATCGGCGTCACCGGCATCTTCGCCCAATGCCGAAAATTCCGCTTCCAGATTGCCGCCGAGTACAATATCGGTACCCCGTCCGGCCATGTTGGTGGCGATAGTTACCGCTCCCGGCATACCGGCTTGTTCGATGATATGGGCTTCGCGCTCGTGTTGTTTGGCGTTAAGCACTTCGTGTTTAATGCCTTGCTTGTTCAATAACGCAGACAGTCGCTCGGAGTTTTCAATCGACGTAGTTCCTACCAACACCGGTTGTCCACGACTAACGCAGTCTTTAATATCATCGGCAACGGCGACATATTTCTCGTCGGTGGTCAAAAACACTACGTCGCCCAAATCCTTACGAATCATGTTGCGATGCGTAGGAATGACGACCACTTCAAGGCCGTAAATCTTGTTCAGTTCGAACGCTTCGGTATCTGCAGTACCGGTCATGCCAGACAGTTTTTCGTACAAGCGAAAATAGTTCTGGAAAGTAATCGAGGCCAGGGTCTGGTTTTCATTTTGAATGGAGACATGCTCTTTGGCTTCAATCGCCTGATGCAAGCCCTCCGACCAACGCCGTCCCGGCATGATCCGACCGGTAAATTCATCAACGATAACGACTTCATCATTGGCAACGATATAATCAACATCTTTTCTGAATAACACATGTCCGCGCAATGAGGCATTAATGTAGTGCATCAGGCGAATATTGGTCGCATCATACAAACTACTGCCTTCCGCCATCAAACCATGTTCGACCATTAAACTCTCAATCCGTTCGTGGCCTGCTTCGGTCAGATACAACTGGCGTACTTTTTCATCGACCGAATAATCGCCCGACGCATCTTCTTTTTCCTGCTTGGTCAGGAACGGGATGATCTCGTTGATTTTGATATATATTTCAGTGCTTTCTTCGGTAGGTCCGGAGATAATCAATGGGGTTCTCGCCTCATCGATCAGAATCGAATCGACCTCATCAATAATAGCAAAGCTTAAATCCCGCTGGACTTTCTGCTCAAGACTAAAAGCCATATTGTCGCGCAGATAATCAAATCCGAATTCGTTGTTGGTGCCATAAGTGATGTCTGACGCGTAGGCTTTACGCCGCTCGTCGCTTTCCATCTGACTGATAATCACACCGGTAGTCAAGCCCAGAAAGCTGTATAGCTTGCCCATCCATTCGGAATCGCGCTTGGCCAAATAATCATTAACGGTAACAACATGTACGCCGCGTCCTGGTAAGGCATTTAGATAGGCCGCCAAAGTAGACATCAGGGTTTTACCTTCCCCCGTTTTCATTTCGGCAATTTTACCGTCGTCAAGGATCATGCCGCCGATCAATTGCACATCGAAATGGCGCATACCAAAGACTCTGGTCGACGCTTCCCTGACTGTCGCAAACGCTTCTGGAAGCAGATTGTCCAGCTTTTCACCTTGCGCCAAGCGATCACGAAACTCCTGAGTTTTTGCCTTTAAGACATCATCAGATAATTTTTCGTACTCAGAAGCCAAGGCATTGATCTTTTTGACCACGGCTCTTTTCTTCTTTATCAGCCTGTCGTTACGGCTCCCTATAACAAATCTAACCAACTTACCCAGCATGTTTTTTTCCGGTATGAATTTAGTAAATGATTGATTGACATCCTCCCCCACCTAAAGAAAAGGGATTCCTGATGTTACTCAGGAGTGAGTGTGTATTGCTACTACTCACTGGTTTCTGCTGCTGGCAACATGACGGCATTGCTCACTTCACAGACTAACCCCGTATATCCTACGGTTCTTTACTGATATACTTTTATTTTACTGCCACAGCTTGGTTCTCGCAGAAACAGAAACAAACCTTCACTTCTATTTTTATCCTAGCATTAGGGAATGATTTGAGACAACGACATATCGATAGCAGCGAATTGATCCGCTTACATCCTTGCTCTTAACTGTGGAATTTTACGCTACTCCAGGATAAAGCCATGAAATTATATACCGTCTACTGTTTTAGTGACAGCTAAAAACACGGGTCACCCCACAGGCAAAAGGCTTTAGCATCAACAAAGAACATTTAAAAATCAATATCAAAGGCTTCGTTCAGGGACTTGGCTTTCGCCCATTTATTGTTCGTCTTGCCAGGCAACACCAACAAAAAGGCTCGATTGCCAACACCAACGGCGGAGTAACCGTAGACATTGAAGGCCTACCCAAACAACAGCAGGACTTTATTGACAGCCTGAATAATCGACTGCCGCCTCATGCAAAAATAGAATCAATAACCATAACCAGCGAACCTCTGGCCGACTTCGATAATTTTCAGATTACAGCCAGCACCAGTGATGGCGAACAATCCGCCTTTGTCTTGCCCGACATAGCCACCTGCCCGGATTGCATCCGCGATATTTTCGACCCGGCCAGCCGCTACTATCACTATCCATTTACCAGTTGTTGTCATTGCGGGCCACGCTACAGCATCATGATCCGCCAGCCTTACGACCGCAGCCAAACCAGCATGGCGGCATTCATTACCTGTAGCGACTGCGGCCGGGATTACCAAAATATAGACAACCGGCGCTACCACGCTCAAACCATCGCCTGCCCGGAGTGCGGCCCGAGCCTAAGCCTGCTCGGCGAATCCGGAAATCTTTTAGCCGAAAAACACGACGCTTTAATCGCCGCAATCCAACAATTACGAGCCGGAAAAATCGTCGCCATTAAAGGCATCGGCGGCTATCAATTACTGGTCGATGCGACCAACCAGCAAGCCGTCGAACGCCTTAGATTACGCAAACATCGCCCACAAAAACCCTTTGCGCTGATGGTCGCCGATTTGGCAACAGCACAGCAGCTTTGCATAATCAACAACCTTGAACAACAAGCACTGAGTTCTGCCGCCGCGCCTATTGTGTTGTTAAAGGCCAAATCTTGTGGGGGCGAATTTATTCGCCCAAAGGCGACTGAAGTCGCCCCCACATCTGCCGTAGCGCCCGGCAGCAACCTGCTCGGCATCATGTTGGCTTATTCGCCGCTACACCACCTGTTGCTGAACAAAGACAGTGGTCTGCACACTCTGGTCGCAACCAGCGGCAACCGCCAAAATGAACCCATTTGCATCAATGAAGACCAGGCATTAACCCGGCTTGCCGGTATTGCCGATTATGTCCTAAGCCATAACCGCCCTATCTTGCGTCCGCTTGATGATTCTGTCGTCCGTCTCATCAACGACAAAATCACCGTATTAAGGAGAGCCAGAGGCTACACCCCGCTGCCGCTCACCTTAAAGACAGCCATGCCCGAAACGCTGGCCGTGGGCGGCCAACTAAAAAACACCATCGCCATCAGTCATGGCAAGCATATTATCTTAAGCCAACATTTGGGCGATCTTGATATGGACGCGACACAACAACAATTCCAAGCCACGCTAACAGACTTGCAAAAATTTTATCAAATCGCCCCGACCCGGATTATGCACGATCTGCACAGCGGCTATGCCAGCAGCTTGTTTGCCGCCAATTTAGGCCAGAAAACCCACCCAGTGCAACACCATTACGCCCACGCCTTATCCTGCATGGCCGAACACGGCCTGGAACCGCCCGCACTGGGCATTTGCTGGGACGGTTCGGGTCTGGGTACCGACAACACCCTGTGGGGCGGCGAATTTCTGCTGATTAACAGCCAAGGCTTTGAACGCTACGCCCACTTTGCGCCGTTTTCATTGCCCGGCGCACATAAAGCCATGCAGGAACCTCGGCGCGCCGCATTAGGACTGCTCTACGAAGCCTTTGGAAGCTGCGTCTTTGAGCGCGAAGACCTGCCTTTTTCCGCACAAGAATTAAAATTATTGCGGCCTGCCTTAAGCCGCCAACTCAACTGTCCGCGCACCAGCAGCGTCGGACGCTTATTCGATGCAGTCGCCAGTTTGCTGGGGCTATGCCATATCAATCAGCATGAAGGCCAAGCGGCAATGGCTCTGGAAATGAACTCGACATCAAGCGCATCCGACCAACATTATGATTTCCACATCCAGCCCACAGCACCCATCGTTATCGACTGGAAAATCACCCTGGAACAGCTGCTGGAAGACATAGCGCACAGCCCGGTGGAGTTAATTGCCGCCAAGTTTCACAATACCTTGGCCGAAATTATAGTGGCCATAGCCCGACAGGCCGGGCAAAAAACCGTATTGCTAAGCGGCGGCTGTTTCCAAAATGCTTACCTCACGACAAAAGCCGCCAAACGATTAAAGTCCGACGGCTTTGCGGTATACTGCCACGAAAACATACCCCCTAACGACGGCGGATTGGCTCTCGGCCAGTTGCTTGCCGCAAAATATATAGGATAACTTATGTGCCTGGCCATACCCGGACAAATTACCAGCCTGTCTGATCACAGCGATCCTTTAGCGCGTACCGGACGCATCAACTTTTCCGGCATTAGTAAGGACATCAGTCTGGCTTATGTGCCCGAAGCCAAAATCAACGATTATGTGATCGTTCATGCCGGTTTCGCGCTGTCGATTCTTGATGAAGCGGAAGCTCTGGCCAGTCTGCAGGCGTTCCAGGATTTAGCGGATTTCGAGAGTACGTTATGATAAATTTGCCTGGAACAACAAACAGAACACCACAAGGCGCTGGACAGGAGAATCGTGCATGAACTACCTGGACGAATTTCGCGACCCGGCAACCGCAAAAAAAATAACCGCCGCGATAAAGGCCATCACCACGCAGCCGTGGAATATCATGGAAGTGTGCGGCGGCCAGACCCATAGCATCATTAAGTACGGCATCGATCAACTGCTGCCTGATCAAATCAACCTGATCCACGGCCCCGGCTGTCCGGTTTGCGTTACGCCGCTGGCTTATATCGATAAAGCGCTGGCGATTGCCGCGCAACCGGAGGTCATTTTCTGTTCTTTCGGCGACATGCTGCGGGTTCCCGGTTCGCATCATGATTTACTCAGCCTGAAAGCGCAGGGCGCCGATATCCGTATCGTTTATTCGCCGCTGGATGCGTTGGCTATCGCTAAGATCAATCCCGATAAACAGGTGGTATTCTTCGGCGTGGGCTTCGAAACCACCGCCCCGACCACGGCCTTGGCCGCCTATCAGGCCAAACAGCAAAAGCTGAGCAACTTTTCGCTGCTGATTTGCCACGTCCGCGTGCCGCCGGTAATGCAGGCGCTGCTCGATTCGCCCGCCAACCAGGTGCAGGGTTTTTTGGGCGCAGGCCACGTCTGCTCGATTATGGGTTACCACGAATATCTGCCGCTGTCCGCACACCATAAAATCCCTATCGTCATCACCGGTTTCGAACCGGTCGATATTCTGCACGGGCTGTATTTATGCATCAAACAACTGGAAGAAAAGCGTTATCAGGTTGAAAACGAATACAGCCGCGTGGTCAAAGAACAAGGCAATCAGCCCGCGCAACAGCTGATAAGCCAAGTGTTCGACATCGTCAATCAAAGCTGGCGCGGCTTGGGCGAAATCGCCGCTAGCGGCCTGGCGCTCAATGCCGACTACGCCGACTGGAATGCCGAACAGCGTTTTGCGGTCGCCGCGATTAACACCAAAGAACCTGCCGCCTGCCGTAGCGGAGAAGTGTTGCAAGGCCTGATCAAGCCTGCGCAATGCGCTGAATTCGGCACGACGTGCACCCCCGAACACCCGCTGGGCGCCACCATGGTTTCCTCCGAAGGCGCGTGCGCCGCCTATTACCGCTACCGTCGCCATCAACATGTCTGAGTTAAAACTGAACTGTCCCCTGCCCCTGCAATACGAGCAAATCGTCATGGCTCATGGTGGTGGCGGCCGCCTGATGCAGCAATTGCTGGACCGGATTATCCAACCGGTATTTAGCAACCCTCTGCTAAACCAGAAACACGATAGCGCTGTGCTAACCGTCAACGGCTCCAAACTGGCCTTCACCACCGATTCCTATGTGGTCAAGCCGCTGTTTTTTTCCGGCGGCGACATCGGCAAGATGGCGGTATGCGGGACGCTGAACGATTTGGCCATGAGCGGCGCCTTACCGTTATATCTGAGTTGCGCGCTGATTATTGAAGAAGGTTTCGCGATCAAAGACCTGCAACGCATCGTCGAATCCATGCAGCACACCGCGCAACAGGCCGGCGTGTTGATCGTGACCGGCGACACCAAAGTGGTCGATCACGGCAGCGGTGACGGCGTTTATATCAACACCGCCGGCATCGGTATCATCGACGCCAACGTCAATGTATCGCCTGCCGACATTCGAGTCGGCGACAGCATCATCATCAACAGCGACATAGCGCGGCACGGCATCGCGATCATGCTGGAGCGCGAAGGCATGAACTTTGACAGCAACATAGCCAGCGACTGCGCCGACCTGTCCGGCCTGGTTCAAGATTTACTTAAAGCCGATATTGAAATCCACTGTATGCGCGATTTAACGCGCGGCGGTTTGGCCAGCGGTCTGATAGAACTGGCCGCCAGCTCGTATCATGCTATTGAAATCGACGAAACGGCATTGCCGATACATCAGGATGTCAGTAGCGCCTGTGAAATATTGGGCTTTGATCCGCTGTATATCGCCAACGAAGGCTGTTTTGCGCTGTTTGTGCCCCAAGCGCAAGCCGCGCAAACCCTGAGCGTGTTGCACCGGCATCCGTTGGGCAAACAGGCCTGTCAAATCGGCACCGTTACAGCGACTCACTCGAAAGGCTCTGTTACCCTGAAAACAGCAATGGGCATCAGCCGGGTGCTGGATTTACTGAGCGGGGAGCAGTTGCCTAGAATTTGTTGATTCATCTTGCGCGATGCGTGCAGCGCACCCTTGCACTTTTATTTAGCCTTGAACCTTGAACATGAACCCAACGTTAGAAATATTTTCCCAGGGCGCAGAAATCGTTACCGGGCAAACCGTCGATACCAATGCGGCCTGGTTGTCTGAACACGCCGTCAACATGGGATTGACCGTAACCCGGCATACCGCAGTGGGCGACAAACTCGATGACCTGATAGCCTTACTGCGGGAAATTTCAATCCGTGCAGATTGCTGTATTTGCACCGGCGGACTGGGGCCTACCAGCGATGATTTGACTGCCGAGGCCGTCGCCAAAGCATTCGACCTGCCGCTGGAATACGACGCCGTTGCCTTTGAGCAGATTAAACGGTTTTTTACGCTAAGAAACCGCGAAATGCCCGACTCCAACCGCAAACAGGCGATGTTCCCGAAGGGAGCCGAGCGTATCGACAATGCCTGGGGTACTGCGCCGGGTTTTTCCTTGCAAGCCGGCCGCTGCTGGTTTGCGTTTGTGCCCGGGGTACCTACCGAAATGCGCCATTTATTTCTGGAATCGATCCAACCCGCACTGGCAAGCCGGTTTTTATTGCACCCTGACAAGTTAGTCACCATCAGAACCTTAGGCATAGGCGAGTCGGACATACAACAGCGCATTGGCGCAATTGAAATTCCGGATCACGTTCAGCTGGGTTTTCGGGCTAGTCCGGACGATGTGCAAACCAAGTTGCTGTTCCCTCAAAACTATCCTGAAGCAGCGATGACCGCCTTGGTCGACAAAGTTGCAGCCGCGCTGGGCGCTCATGTTTTTGCCATTGATGGCTTAGGCTGGGCAAGCGGCGATCTGGTTTTTACCGTCGGCCAACTGATGGCTGCCGGAAAACACACGCTAGCCGTGGTGGAGACGGCCAGTCAGGGCTTGTTGGCGGCCAAGTGCCTGGGCGCTCAATGGCTGTTGGAAAGCCGCTATCAGCAATCCCTGGAAAAGCTGGGGCAAAGCCTGGCGATTGCGCTTAATGCCGATGATTTGCCGTCAAGCGCACAGGCCATTGCCAGCGAAATATACCAGACCGGCAGCGCCGAATTTGTGCTGGTTCAGCTTTACTCCGGGGACGATAAAACATTTCACGATAAAGACCAGGCCATTATTCTATATAATATGCTGCTGACTGGAGATGGATCTCATCAAACGACCCATTCAGTGGCAGGCCCTATCGAACGCAAGCAAAATCAGGCGGCGTTACTGGCACTGGATTTATTACGACGCTATTTACAACATAAAGAATTTTAAAATGCCCTTATTACGACTGACCAATGTTTCCATCGCTTTTGGAACCCACGCTTTATTGAAAAACTCCGACTTTCAGCTGGATGCCGGAGAACGGGTAGGCTTGCTAGGCCGCAACGGCGAGGGTAAATCAACCTTAATGAAGATCATAGCCGGCAATATCCAGGCCGATCATGGTGATATCTGGCGGCAACCGGAATTAAAACTGGCCTGGCTGGAACAAACCCCGGATTTGCCTGAGGACGCGACCATTTACGATGCCGTTGCCGGTGGTTTGGGCGAGTTGGGCGAGTGGCTTACCCGTTATCACGCGCTGTCGTTAACCATGGACTACGATGACGACAAGGCCTTGAATGAATTGGGCGATCTGCAGCACCAGCTCGAAACCCATAACGGCTGGCATTTTCAACAACGGGTTGAAACCACCTTAAGCAAACTGGATTTGCCCGGCGAATTAAAGATCAGCGGCTTATCCGGCGGCTGGAAACGGCGCGTGGCCTTGGCCAGAGCCTTGGTGATAGAGCCGGAAGTATTGTTGCTGGATGAGCCGACCAACCATCTGGACTTTGAAAGCATTACCTGGCTCGAAGACCAGCTGCTCAATTTTCAGGGTGCGGTTTTGTTTGTGACTCATGACCGCTCATTCCTGCAAAAACTGGCGACCCGGATTGTCGATCTGGATCGCGGTAATTTAGTGTCCTGGCAAGGTAGCTATGATGATTACTTGGCCAGAAAAGCAGCGGCCCTAGAAGACGAAGCCAATCAAAATGCCGAGTTCGATAAGAAGCTCGCCGATGAAGAAGTTTGGATCAGGCAGGGTGTAAAAGCCAGACGTACCCGTAATGAAGGTCGAGTCAGGGCGCTGGAAAAATTGCGTGACGAACGTAGCCAACGCCGCAACACTCAAGGCACCAGCAAAATGTCCCTGGAGAGAGGCGATGCCTCCGGTAAAAAAGTGATCGAGGTCAACGATATCAGCTTTGCTTATGAGGACAGACAGATCGTTAAGCATTTTTCCACACTGATTCAACGCGGCGACAAAATCGGTCTGATCGGCCCTAACGGTGCAGGTAAATCGACCTTGTTAAAATTACTGTTAAAACAATTGGAACCCAACAGCGGTACCGTAGAACAGGGCACCAAGCTTGAAATCGCCTACTTCGACCAGTTGCGCGACCAACTCGACCCGAGCATGACCGTTGCCGAAACCGTCGCCGATGGTAATGAGTTTGTCGAAATCGCCGGTAACCAACGGCATGTGATGTCGTATCTGGGGGATTTTCTGTTTGCCCCGGCCAGAGCGCGTTCACCGGTAAAAAGCTTGTCGGGTGGCGAGAAAAACCGCCTGTTGCTGGCGCGTTTATTTACCAAACCCTCCAACCTGATCATCATGGATGAGCCGACCAATGACCTGGATTTGGAAACATTGGAGCTGCTAGAAGAAAAACTGGTCGACTTTGACGGCACCTTGTTGCTGGTGAGCCATGATCGGGCTTTTCTGGACAACGTCGTGACCAGCGTCTATGTGCTGGACGGCACAGGCGAAGTCGATGAGTTTGTCGGCGGCTATACTGATTGGATGAACCATGTTAAGCAGGCCAAGCAGAGCGAATCTGCCAAGGTAAGGAAACCCGAAAAATCGGCGGCGAAGCCCCCAGCCTCCAACGTAACGAAAAAAAAGCTAAGCTTTAAAGAGCAGCAGGAACTGGACAAATTACCGGAACTGATTGCTGAACTGGAAGCTAAGCAGGCGGAATTAAATCGGCAAATCAGTGCGCCTGAGTTCTATAAAAAAGATCAAGCTGTCACGGCCAAGACTCTGGACGAACTTAAACAGATAGATGCCAAACTGGAGCAAGTTTACCAGCGATGGGATGAACTGGAAGCGCAAACCGAAGCAAGCGGCGGATAAAGATCATTGCGTCAAAACGCAATATCGATTATTCTACTCGGCTTCCCGTGATCTACGGGAAGCAAAAAACAGGAGAGATGGCCGAGCGGCCGAAGGCGCACGCCTGGAAAGTGTGTATACGGCAACGTATCGAGGGTTCGAATCCCTCTCTCTCCGCCATTTTGATCAAGTAATTTCTAATCCCTCATAAACTCAAGCGCATCGGCTATGCCGAACACAGTGAAGCACTTTAATCCAGAGTATTTAAACCGCATAACAATCGAAAAGATTGACATTGCCAGAATCCAGCTATAGAATATAGCCCAGCTTGAAATAGTTTTACCGTTATGCTTATCTTTACGAAGTTCTTCTTGTAATTGTTCGTCCTGTTATCATTAAGTAATTCTCTAATTTCCCAGCTCCATCAGCCTTAATAAGGCTTTAATTACTAAAAATAGGATTACACTCAAATGACTACAGGTACAGTTAAATGGTTTAACGCTGAAAAAGGCTTCGGTTTCATTCAGCAAGAAAATGGCCCAGATGTTTTTGTTCACTTTCGTAACATTAACAGCTCAGGCTTTAAATCTCTTGATGAAGGACAGAAAGTACAGTTTACTGTCACTCAAGGACAAAAAGGCCCGCAAGCAGAAGAAGTAACAATCATCTAATTGCAGGCAAAAAAACCGTAGCCCTTTTTTGGGGCTACGGTTTTTTTATGTCTACCGATAAAGCAAAGCAGCTAATACTTTCCGTTACCTTCCCAAACGAATCGCCCGGCCCCCGAATGGTTCGGATATAACGAAAAAATCAGGATCTCGTCAATCTAAAAAATCGCTCAAGATATTCCGGTCTTCGGGAAAGCGTTTAGGCTACAGACTAACTACGCGACCAATAAAATCACCAACTTCCGCCAAATCAAACGGCCATCCCAAGTCCTGCTTGGTCCTTGGATCATATAAAACAGGAATGCGAATAGCGTATTGTTCTTGCCACTGCTCCTGTTCGGCAATATCGACATAGTCGACGCCGCCTGGCACACAGGCATTAACAATGAGTCCCGCCTGTTCGCAAAGATGGCAGCCGGAGGTGCCAAACAGAATTAAGCGCATATTAATGATGCAAATGCGCCGCCAACCAGCGCTCGGCCACTTCTTCGGCGATGCCTTTGCGCCTGGCATAATCTTGCAGCTGGTCTTTATCTATCTTGCCGACATTAAAGTACTGCGATTCGGGATGGGAAAAATACCAGCCGCTTACTGCTGATGCAGGATACATCGCGTAACTTTCTGTGAGTTCTATGGTGGTATGCTCGGTCACATTGAGCAGCTCAAACAGTTTGCCCTTTTCGGTATGATCGGGACACGCAGGGTAACCGGGTGCAGGTCGTATGCCTTGATAGGCTTCGTTGATTAACTGATGAGCCTCCTGAGCTTCATCTTTGGCATAACCCCAATACTCTTTTCTGACCACCTGATGCATATACTCTGCAAATGCTTCGGCTAATCTGTCGGCCAGCGCTTTGAGCATAATCGAACTGTAATCATCATTATCCAGTTCAAATTCATGTAGTTTTTGCTCTATGCCAATGCCGGTCGTTACCGCAAAAGCGCCGATATAGTCGGCCTTGCCGCTACCAACCGGGGCGATAAAATCGGACAGGCAATAATTAGGTCTGCCCGGCGCTTTGACATTCTGCTGACGCAAATGCTGCAAGGTTTCTTTTTTCTGGGTACGGGTGTCATCGGCGTACACCACGACATCATCGCCGTCGCTGTTGGCTGGGAAGAATCCGACCACTGCGCGGGCGCTCACCCACCCTTCCCTGATAATTTTTTTCAGCATCGCCTGCGCATCTTCAAACAGTTCTCTGGCTTGGATACCGATGACTTTATCGTCGAGTATTTTGGGATAACTTCCGGCCATTTCCCAGGTTTGAAAAAACGGTGTCCAATCGATATACCAGACCAACGTGTCCAAGGGGAAATTATCAATGACTTTTATGCCCAGAAACGCCGGCTTAACCGGTTCATAATTGCCCCAGTTGAATTTATTGCGTCGGGCTTCTTCTAAAGAGTGTTGTTTGGTTTTGGCTTCCCGGCCTTTGTGCCGCTCCCTGACGACCTCGTATTCTTCGCTGACGCTGCTGACGAACTCGTCTTTTAACTCAATGCTCAGCAAATTACTGGCGACCCCGACCCCACGCGACGCATCGGTCACATAGATAACCGGCCCTTGGTAATACGGGGCAATTTTTACCGCAGTATGCGCACGCGACGTGGTCGCGCCGCCTATCATCAACGGCATGGTAAAACCCTGGCGCTGCATTTCTTTGGCGACATGCACCATTTCATCCAGCGACGGTGTAATCAGACCGCTTAAGCCGATAATGTCGACGTTTTCCAAACGCGCGGTTTGCAATATCTTTTCGGCGGGTACCATCACGCCCAGATCAATCACCTCATAGTTATTGCATTGCAAGACCACGCCGACGATGTTCTTGCCGATGTCATGCACATCGCCTTTGACAGTTGCCATCAGGATTTTGCCATTGGTTTGCCGTTCGCCTGCGGCTTTATCGGCTTCCATAAACGGCATCAAGTAAGCCACGGCCTTTTTCATCACCCGCGCCGATTTGACCACTTGCGGCAGGAACATTTTGCCCGCGCCGAACAAATCGCCGACCACGTTCATGCCGTCCATCAGCGCGCCTTCGATGACATGTAGCGGCCGCTCAGCTTCCAGCCTTGCCTGTTCGGTATCTTCGTCGATGTAGTCGGTAATACCTTTTACCAGCGCATGCTCCAGACGCTTGGTGACCGGCCAGCTGCGCCATTCCAAATCCTGTTCTTTTCCTGCGCTGCTGCTGCCGTCACCGCGATATTTGTCGGCAAGCTCCAGCAACCTATCGGTACCACTGCCATCGTGAGTATTTAAGACGACCGCTTCAACCGCATCACGCAGATCTCTGGGTGTATCCTCATAAATCGCCAATTGCCCGGCATTGACGATACCCATATCCATGCCCGCCTGTATCGCATGGTATAGAAATATCGCATTTATCGCTTCCCGCACCGGGTTATTACCCCGAAACGAAAACGATACGTTGGAAACGCCGCCGGAAATCAGTGCGTAAGGCAGGGTACGTTTAATCTCGCGGGTGGCTTCAATAAAATCCAGGCCGTAATTGTTGTGTTCGTCTATGCCGGTGGCAACGGCGAATATATTGGGATCGAAAATAATATCTTCAGGCGGGAAACCGACTTGTTCGGTCAGGATTTTATAAGCCCGCTGACATATTTCGACTTTCCTGGCCTTGGTATCCGCCTGCCCTTCTTCGTCAAAGGCCATGACGATAACGGCCGCACCGTAGCGACGCACCAGTTTGGCGTGCTTGATAAATGCCTCTTCACCTTCCTTTAGCGAAATGGAATTGACCACACCTTTGCCCTGAATGCATTTAAGGCCAGCTTCCAGAATATCCCATTTGGACGAATCCAGCATGATCGGCACTTTGGCAATGTCAGGCTCGGACGCTATCAGCATCAAAAAGCGCACCATCGCTTCTTTGGACTCCAGCATGCCTTCGTCCATATTGATGTCGATGATTTGCGCGCCGTTTTCAACCTGCTGCTTGGCAACATCCAGCGCCGCTTCAAAATCGCCTTCGATAACCAATCGTTTGAATGCCGCCGAACCGGTAACGTTGGTACGCTCGCCGATATTGACGAATAATGAGTCCGGGCCGATGTTCATCGGTTCGAGCCCGGATAACCGACACATTTTGGGTATTTCCGGGATTTGTCTAGGACTGTATTGCTGTACGGCTTCGACTATCGCTTTGATAGTCGCAGGCGAGGTTCCGCAACAACCGCCGATAATATTTAGGTAGCCGCATTTAGCCCAATCGGCCAACTCTAGGGCCATGACTTCGGGCGTTTCATCGTATTCCCCGAACTCGTTAGGCAAGCCTGCATTGGGATGAGCAGAAATATGCGTATCGGCGATACTCGATAATTCATCGATATACTGGCGTAATTCGGTTGCGCCTAACGCGCAGTTAAAGCCAAAAGAGATCGGCTCAACATGTTTCAATGAATTCCAAAAAGCGGCAACGGTTTGCCCGGACAGCGTTCTGCCTGACGCATCGGTAATGGTGCCGGAAATCATCACCGGCAATTTATAGCCTATCTGTTCAAAAACTTGTTCTACCGCAAAAATGGCGGCTTTGGCATTCAGCGTATCGAACACGGTTTCAATCAGGATAATATCCGCGCCGCCGTCAATCAGGCCATGCGTGGCTTCCGTGTAGGCTGCAACTAATTCGTCAAAAGAAATATTACGAAAGCCCGGATCGTTAACATCGGGCGACATGGAAGCTGTACGATTGGTGGGGCCTAATACGCCGGCCACAAAACGCGGTTTTTCCGGGGTCTTTTGGGTGTATTCATCGGCCGCCTGTCTTGCCAAACGCGCCGCCTCGACATTGATTTCATACGCCAGCGATTCCATTTTGTAATCGGCCATCGCGATACGGGTAGCGTTAAAGGTATTGGTCTCGACAATGTCGGAGCCGACTTCAAAATAAGCACTATGAATCGCTTTAATAATGTCCGGCTGGGTCAACGATAACAGATCGTTATTTCCCTTAAGATCGACATCCCACTGGGCAAAACGCTCACCACGATAATCTTTTTCTTCCAGCTTATAGCTTTGGATCATCGTACCCATCGCGCCATCAAGAAATAAAATGCGCTGGGATAGCTGCTGTTTTAGTAATTCTGTTTTGCTCATAAGGATCGGGCCAAGGTTTATTGATTTGGATATAATCATTGCTTAAAACGCAATCAAGCACTATTATTTTTCACTATTTATATCGGAGATGAGCATGTCAAAACCAACGATTACTCAAGTCATCAAGAGCGTTTTAGCTGCCGCTATTGGTGTACAAAGTAATGATAACAGGCAAAAAGACTTCGAACAGGGAGCTCTCTCAACCTATATTATTGTGGGAGTGGTATTTACTGTGCTTTTCGTTTGTGGACTCATCTTTCTTGTTTCTACTATTTTAGGCAAATAACCTCTGGAAAATCAGAACCTATAATCTGCAAAATAGTGTACAACCATAAAAAAAGCCCAAGTATCGCTTGGGCTTTTTTTTATAACCAACTTTGTCCCTTACTTGTCGTCAGCTGACGTTTTAAAGCTTTGTTTAATGCCCTGAAACATTTCTTTAATGTCGCCAAATAAATTACCCAGTGTAAAGGCCTCTTTGGTAATAAATTTTATCCGGATCAATGCTGCCGCTAGAACACCGACGATTTGCGGCATTAATTCCATATACACTGAAAGCAAAATACCGCCAAATCCCTGAAAACCGCCTTCATTTTTTCTATCGCCAATAGTCGTTAAATCACGCTCGTAGTCGCTACCACCTTGACTGCCTTTTATTGCCTCTAAAATGTAAAGATTGATATCGATAAACGCTAGTTGCACTACAAAAAAAACAACCGCACTAATCGCGACCCACATTATCACATTATCCACCTTAGCTCTCATAGCAGACTGGTAAATCCAGAGAGCCACTAGAATCATTAGTATGCCACCTATCATAGCTATATCCTTTTTTTAAATTATTTTTTTGTTAGAAAGAAGTAAAGATATGTACACTTTAAAATCATGTTTGAACCCTCTTTTTCAACAACTTTGCAGGATTCATATTTTTCTCGTCCAGGAGTTGTCTGTTTTTTAATTTCGCCATTTTCGACGGAATATTTAATAGCTATTTTCATTTCTTTGGTTCGACCAACAGAATCTGTTGACGTTGTTTGCAGAGTGCCATCCTTTTTAAACTCCCATTCAATTTTAACGGCTTTTTTCTCTCCATCCAATTTAGCCGCTTCTGCATATAAATTCCATTCCCCAAGGATTTCAGAGCTATCTTTTAATGCAACCTCAGCATTGGCCGATAACGTAAAGAAAATTGCGACCAATGGTAATATTTTAACGTATCTGTTCATTATAATTCCTTATCTTAAAACCTATCCGCACTCAAAAAAAAGATTCTAAACTATACCACATCGTATATCGAACAATAAATTCAACCGGGAACAAAATTCATATCTTATCAATATAAGCACGGAACAATAAGCCTTGACTTTAACTTTTCCTAAAGTATTATGATCTTTCCGTTTGCTATGTAATTAGCAATATTTCTAAAAATACAAAATTATAGGTAGGACATCCCATGGGAGCGATCTTAGATATCACCGAAATGTTAAAAGAACCAGCCGGTATGATCGGCGCGGTTGTAGTTATAGCTGCTGGCTACTTCCTCGTAAAGTGGGTATTCGCCGAACACCCAGACGATGAAAAATAAGTCTTAACCGATTTATTCTTAACTTAGGCCGCTTACTTCAATTCACTATGAGTTGAGTACGGCCTTTGTTTTGTCTACACATTTAAACGCATAAACCCCACATTTCTTATATAATTTATACATCCTCTCGATTTTCCGAATCATGAAATGTATAAACTTATCTCCGCTAAAATTTTACAACTTCACTCCAAACAAGCTCCTGCTACCGGCATTGGCTTATTCCGGATTTTTTACGGCCTGATCACGCTACAGGAAATTATTTTCCTGCTGTACTTTAATCATTTAATTTTCGACCCTATCCCTTATATAGATATCGAATTCCCAATGATTCCTTTTTTCTTGTGTCTTTGGGGCGTTATTGCTGCTTTTATTGTGACCGGTTATCGCTACCAGTTTGCGATGACCTGCAACTACATTATTTGGATTGTTTTTGTAAACTTTACCCCGATGCAAAGGGACTTTGATGGCGGCTTTGATTTATTCATGATCGGAACCGGTTTTTTTCTGCTTTTTATGCCCGGAGATCGAGCCTTTTCAATCGACAATCTTCGACATAAACTGAGCACACCTTTTACCCATTACAGTACTTATCCAAAGCCAACAGTCTCAGCCCTTGCCTACTACCTGCCCGTTGCCATCTGCCTCGGTTTCCTCTATTTTGACTCCGCCATACACAAAATGTTTGCCGAACACTGGCTTAATGGCTTGGGCACTTGGCTACCAGCAACGCAGCCTTATTATGTTTCGGCTATCGACATGTCGTATTTACTAAACAACAAACTACTGCAAAACATCCTCAGCTATACCATTTTAATTTTTCAATTTACCTTTATATTCTTTTTTAACCGGCGTCAATTACGTATCGTCTATTTATTAATCGGCCTTATGCTGCATCTTGGCATCACCTTGTCTTTTAATATTTATCCTTTCGGCTTGGGCATGCTCATTTTTTATACCTTACTGATTCCTTTTAAGTGGTGGCGCTGTATCGGTCGTCTAATGACAGCTAATGAGCCATCACTCACAGTATTTTATGACCAGCTGTGCCCACTGTGTAATCGCACCGTGCTCATTATTAATCATTTCGACATATTCGGTCGCATAGTTTTCAAAAACGCTCAGGAACATGCCATACACTACCCGGCACTGGCGTCCATCAACAACGAAACGCTGTTAACCGATTTATACGGACTGGATCGCAACAACCGCATTTATTCAGGCGTCGACACCTACAGCCAGATCTTTATAAAAATGCGCTATCTATTTCCACTTGGTATTATTCTGAGCCTTCCGGGAATTCATCAACTGGCTTTAAAAAAATACCGGTCTATTGCCGATACGCGCAATCGCGTCCCATGCACATCAACATGCCTTACCCTACAAGCACTGCCGGACACCACTTTTTACCATCAATTTGCTGAAGGTATTGCCGCACAAAAACCCAAGGCATTTTCCAGAAGATTAACAAAAATATTGATTGCGCTACTCGTTTTGCAATTAAACAGCTCCATTCATTACGGACTTATTTACAGGCTTAATGCTGACAGCCCTCAAAATCCCATATCACAAGCCAGCAATGCTGTGTTAATGGTCTCGCAGACATTTTTAGGCATCACCCCGCACGCGCTTTATCTACACGACCATTTCGCAGGCTACGATCATATTTTAGCGATCACCTACACCGATCAAAATGGTTCTGAACACTGGCTGCCGTTTGTCAATGAACAAGGACGGCTTCTTTCACCCAATTGGGGCCGAGTTCATTCTATGTGGGCCAATATTGCCGTTACGCCAAACATTGACAACAAGCGTTTGCATAAATTCATCATGAAAGTCACCGCTTTCTGGGGGATAAATTGCGGCTTAAATCTTGACAACGTTGTGTTCAACATAAAACTTAAAAAAATCAGCGCGCCCTCACACTGGGTTCATGATCAATTACACAAAAACTTTACCTCTCCATGGAGCACTATCGGAACCGCTAAATGGACCGATCAAAAAATCTCTGTTGATTTACCTGACAACATCAATCAGCTTTAATTGCACGAATACTTTCCGGTTTTTCTCGAAAAGCACCGTAAAACCTCGCCGTTTAGGGTGAGAATGTAAGGAGTGCTCTTGACTTGGTTTTTATCTTTACTCATAATTAAATTTCCTTAGTTGGAAATCAGCGGTACTGCCAGTGGGGGAGGCATAAGACTCATGCACATAATGCCGAGCATCACCCCGTTGAAGCTGGAAGCTCCGTCTTTTAGGTCGGGTAATTCACTATTGCATCATCATTCTAATCATGATATAAAATGCACGTGCTTTAATTTATTGGCGCAACTTAATAAAAATAATTGAAACCCCTTTGGAGGATATTCTTATGAATAAAATTTTATCTGTTCTAGCTATGACATTAATGATTGTTGGTTTAACTGGCTGTTTAGACAATCCTGATGATTCTAAGCAAAAAGTTTCTAGTTCTATTCAACTGTAAATAGAATTTTTAGCAGTACCAAAAAACCCAGCTTTTGGCTGGGTTTTTTGTTTTTTCAAACCTTAAATTTACTTGCAAAAACACAAGCTTAAACTTACACCCCTCTCAATCCGTATCATTCATACACGCACAGTCGTTAAGGCTAGTTAATTCGCAGCCTTTAGCTTTCCTCACTAAAAAATTCAAACTCTGCCGCATTTACTCGGACGCAGATTATTTCCTCCAAAATTCAGGCACAAATAAAATAACAATCGAAAATATCTGCACCCGCCCCAATAGCATTGCAAAGGCGCAAACACCCGTTTGAAAATCGCTCAGGCTGGCGTAATTGCTGGCAGGTCCTACCTGATTAAGGCCGGGGCCAGCGTTGTTAAAACAGGCGACAATAGCCGAAAATGCACTGATAAAATCCATGCCGCTTAACAACAGCATAAACACCAGAATAACGATGCTAATGAAATACAGGAAAATAAATCCAGTCACCGAGGTAACGATTTTATTGCTGACCACGGTGTCGCCGATTTTCATCGGCTTAACGGCAAAGGGATGAATAAATTTAAACAGCTCCAGGCGCGCCTGTTTCATCAGGATAATGGTGCGAATCATCCGGATGCCTCCGCCGGTGGAGCCGGAAGAAGCCGAAATACAACATAAAAACAGCATCCACATCGGCACAAAAATGGGCCATTGATTAAAGTCCTGAGAGGCAAAGCCGCAATCGGTAGCGATCGTAACCAGATTAAACGTTGCATGGCGTAATGCAGTCAAAAAATCCGGATAGGTGCCTTCGCTCCACAATACCAAGGCTGCTACCAGACAACTCCCCAATACTAAAACAAGAAAAACTCTCGCCTCTCTGTCATCGGCGTAGGGATTGAATGAACGTTTTCGAAGCGCTACAAAATGAGTGGCAAAATTGATCGCCGCCAGCAATTGAAAGATAGTCAGCACCATCTCAATGGACAGCGAGTCGAAATATCCGATACTGTTATCATGGCTGGAAAATCCGCCTAAACTCATTGCGGAAAACGCGTGACAAACAGCATCAAACCAATCCATACCTGCCAAACGTAACGCGATAATACAGGTCAGAGTGATGCCCGCATAAACCAACCACAACGCTTTTGCGGTTTGCGCTATACGCGGCGGCAAGTCCGATTCTTTGACCGTTCCCGGCGATTCGGCAATATACAATTGCATGCCGCCGATACCTAGAATAGGCAAAATGGCGACCGCAAAAATAATGATACCCATCCCCGCTATCCAACATAATTCATGCCGCCACAAATTGATCGACATGGGTAACTGATCGACGCCGCTGAATATGGTCGCGCCGGTCGTAGTAAGGCCGGAAACAGTCTCGAAATAAGCGTCGATAAAGCTGAGTTCGGTCAGGTAAAGCATCAGCGGCAAGGTGCAAAACACCGGTATTATTGACCAGGTAATCGCTACCAACAAAAAACCTGTTTGCCGCGTCACCTTTTTTGGTATGCGTAGCGTCGGAATAAACATCAACGCACCCGACAACAAGGTAATCAAAGTACCCTGAAAAAAAGCCGTAGTAGCCCCATCATCCGCCATAACAGAGGTCAATAAACAAGTGACCATCAAGCCACCAAAACCTATGGTGACCAGACCGAAAATATTAACGATGGTAAAGATGACATTCATGGAATAGGTTCAAAACGAAGGCGAAAGACGAAAGGTTCAAGACGAAAGGCTAAGGTTTTTGGCTTTTCGCCTGCCCTTACTTAAAGAGGCTGGAATTTTTTCTCGATATTGACAACCAGTTTTTTATCCATCACAAACATGACCACATGATCGCCTTCTTCAAACACCGTGTCACAGTGTATGCAAATAACCTGCTTGTTACGTATTAACGCCCCCATCACTATGCCTTCGGGAAAACTGATCTCATCCACCCTACGTCCAACAACTGAATTCAGATCGACACTTTGATGGGCAATAGCCTCGATTGCCTCGGCGGTGCCGCCGCAAAGGGAGCTTACTTGCGCCACATCACCGCGACGTACGTGCTTTAGAATACTGCCCAGCGTTTCCTGATTGGGCAGCACGGCTACATCAATCCCTGTTCCAAGCAATAGCTTGCTGTACGAGACGTGATTGAGCAAACAGATGGCTTTACGCGCCCCCAAGCTTTTTGCCAAAGAGGCGGAAACGATATTAACGCCGTCATTTTCAGTAATCGCACAAAATAAATCGGTACTGTCGATAGACTCATCCAGCAACAGCGCTTCATCGGCGCAATCGCCTAAAAGCACTACCGTATGATCAAGATCATTGGCGATTTTTTGGGCTCGTCTAGGTTCTTTTTCAATGATTTTCACCTGATGATCTTTTTCCAACGCCAGCGCCAAACGCTTGCCGACATGACCGCCGCCAGCGATGATAATGCGTTTTAACGGCTCTTCCAATTTATTCAATGCCTTCAATACTCGACGCACTTCTTCCCGTGGCGCTACAAAAAAGACCTCGTCGCCGGTCTCAATAACTGCTTCGCCGTTCACTATCAGCGGAATACCTTGCCGAAAAATAGCCACCACTCGAATTTTACCGCCGACCAGGCGCTCTTTCAGGGTTTTAATTTCCTTACCCGTTAAAATGCCGTCCGCCACCACCTTGACCGAAAATAGTCGCACCAGGCCATCGGCAAAATCGGAAATATGCTGAACACCGGGGAACTCGATTAAATTGCGGATAGCCTCCATGACGATTTGTTCCGGGCTGATCACAATATCCACCGGAATACCTTCTGGACCAAATAACCGCGGATTTTTTAAATAATCGACGGCACGCACCCGCGCAATCGTTTTCGGCCGACTATACAGCGTATTAATGATTACACACGCCAGCATATTGGTCTCATCGCTATCGGTAACCGCGATAATAATATCTGCAGTTCGGGCACCGGCCTGTTCCAGCACTCGCGGATGCGCCGCATTACCGGCAACCGTGGCAATATCGAAACGTTCTTTTAACGCATCGAGTAACTCTGTCCTGAAATCAACGACCACAATATCGTTCTCTTCGCTTGCCAACGCCCCGGCAACCGATGAACCGGTGACACCGGCACCAAGAATAAGTATTTTCATTTACACCCTGCGGGATCTTAAGAAATAAAAACGAACAAAGGGCAAAAGACAAAAGGCTAAAAACCTTGTACCCTTCACCCTTCGCCTTTTATTTTGTATCTTGCGCTTACATTCCCGCCAGCACTGCCGCGACTGTCTCGCCCATAGCTGCAGGTGTCGAACAAATGGTTACGCCTAAATCTTTCAATATCGCTACCTTTTCAGCGGCGCTTTCACCCGCCGAGGAAATAATCGCACCGGCATGACCCATACGCCGACCTTCCGGTGCAGTCAGTCCGGCAATATAAGCGACTACTGGCTTAGTCATGTGAGCTTTGGCAAACATGCCGGCTTCGACTTCCTGAGGACCGCCGATTTCGCCAATCATAAGAATGACTTTAGTTTCAGGATCGGCTTCAAATTTTTCCAGAATATCACGATGAGAACTGCCGTTGATAGGATCACCGCCGATACCGACTGACGTTGAAATACCAATACCCAAACGTTTCATCTGATCGGCGGCTTCATAACCTAAGGTGCCTGATCGACCGACAATACCGACATTGCCTTTCATGTATATATGTCCCGGCATAATGCCCAACATGGCTCGCCCCGGACTGATAGTACCAGCGCAGTTCGGGCCGGTCAGGATCATTCTTTGCTCTATCGGCAAGCGACGCAGAAAGTTTTTAACCGTCATCATGTCCTGGGTCGGAATACCATCGGTAATCGCCACGCAATATTTAATGCCTGCATCGGCGGCTTCCATGATCGAATCGGCGGCAAAAGCAGGCGGCACAAAGATAATACTGGCTTCGGCACCCACCTGTTGTACAGCTTCCTTTACGGTATTAAAAACCGGCAAACCTAAATGGGTTTGACCGCCTTTGCCGGGCGTAATGCCGCCAACGACATTAGAACCGTAGTTAATCATGTCCTGGGCGTGGAAGCTGCCGATTTTTCCGGTAAAACCTTGAACAATAATGCGTGTTGTTTCGTCAATTAAAATAGCCATTTTACGCTCCCTGAGCCGCTTCTTTTGCAACCGCTTCATTGCGCGCTTGCACCGCTTTTTCAGCCGCTTCGGCCAAGGTTTCTGCGGTAATAATAGGCAGGCCACTCTCGGTAATAATCCGGCGGCCCTCTTCAACGTTGGTACCGGATAACCTGACGATCAACGGTATTTTCATGTCGATTTTCCTGACCGCTTCAACCACGCCTTCGGCAATCCAGTCGCAACGGTTGATACCGGCAAAAATATTCACCAGCATGGCTTTTACGTTCTTATCGGCCAATACTAAGCGAAAAGCTTTTTCAGTGCGTTCGGCCGATGCACCACCGCCTACGTCGAGAAAATTGGCAGGCTCGCCACCGGCCAGCTTAATCATATCCATGGTCGCCATCGCCAAACCGGCACCGTTAATCATGCAGCCGATGTCGCCATCCAGACCGACATAACTTAAGCCGCGATCGGCAGCCGCCATTTCCCGAGGATCTTCCTGAGTTTTATCGCGCAATTCTGAAATTTTTTGCTGACGGAACAAGGCGTTGTCGTCAAAGCCCATCTTGGCGTCCAGTGCGACCAGTTCGTTACTGCGGGTAATCACCAGTGGATTGATTTCCAGCATGCTGGCATCAAGATCACGCAGGGCGCGATAACAGCCTTTGATGGTTTTAACCGCATGACTCAATAATTCAGGATCCAGTCCCAGTGCAAAAGCCATTTCGCGCGCCTGAAAGTCTCGCAGACCCACCGCAGGCTCGATATAAATTTTGGTAATCGCCTCGGGATTGTTTTCAGCGAGTTCCTCGATTTCCATGCCGCCTTGAGCGGAACCGACCATCACAATACGCTCTGAACTGCGGTCAACCAGAAAACAGAAATACAATTCCTTGGCGATGTCGGTTCCGGCTTCGATATACAATCGGCCGCACACCTTACCTGCCGGACCGGTTTGATGAGTGACCAGCCTTTTACCCAATAACGCTTCTGCTGCCGCTTCAACTTCATCGTGCGTTTTGCAGATTTTAATGCCGCCCGCTTTACCGCGTGCACCGGAATGAACCTGTGCCTTGACCGCCCAAATGTGCCCGCCAATATCTCTGGCGCGTTGCACGGCTTCTTCCGGGCTGTAAGCCATACCACCTTCAGCGATTTTAACGCCGTAACCGCTTAAAATTTCTTTCGCCTGATACTCATGAATATCCACAGCATCTCCTGCTTATGTGTTACGTAGGTTGGGTTGGGCTGATGCTTTTCTCAGCCCAATATTTTTGACTGCAATAAGTTGGGTTACGAAAAAACCGTAACCCAACCTACAAGACTATTGTGTTTTTGCTGCGATAGCTTCGGCAGCTCTGACCACGTTATTGGCCATTTTTTCTGATGCGGCATCGATTAATCGACCATCTAATGCTGCTGCGCCTTTACCTTGAGCTGCCGCTTCTTTCAAGGCGACCAGTATACGCTTGGCCTTATCAACTTCGGCCGCAGGCGGAGTAAATATTTCATTGGCCAATTCGACTTGTGACGGATGGATCGCCCATTTGCCTTCACAACCTAAAGCCGCCGCACGTCTTCCGGCCGTTTTATAGCCTTCGGGATCTTTAATATCGCCAAAAGGACCGTCGATAGGACGCAAGCCATAGGCTCGACAGGCAACCGTCATCCGGCTGATTGCAAAATTCCATTGATCGCCGGGATAATTGGGGTTTAAACCGCCGATGTTGGTGGTTCTGGCGCGGTTGCTTGCCGCATAATCAGCCACACCGAAATGCAAGGCTTCAAGACGACCTGATGCACCATTGCGGGCAATATCTTCAACGTTTGCCATACCCAGTGCGGTCTCAATCAAGGCTTCAATACCGATTTTGTTTTTCAGTCCCTGCTGCATTTCCAATTGATTAAGCATCGCTTCAACCATGTAAACATCGGCATAAACGCCCACTTTAGGAATCAAAACCGTGTCCAGCTTGGCGCCACACTGCTCGACCAGATCCACCACATCACGGACCATGTACTGAGTGTCCAGGCCATTGATACGCACCGAAATAGTGACGCCATGTCCCTTCCAGTCCAGATCATTAATCGCTTCAATAATGTTTTTTCTGGCTTGTAACTTGTCGTCAGGCGCTACGGCATCCTCAAGATCCAGAAAAATAAAATCAGCGCCACTTTTCATCGCTTTTTCAAACATTTCAGGGCTAGAACCCGGAACGGCTAATTCACAGCGCTGAACTCGTTGAATTGACGCTGCATATAAGGTGTGGCTCATTGGTATTTTCCTAATGTCATGGGTGTAAATCAAGTCGCAGGTTGAGTTAGCAATAGCGCAACCCAACATTTTTCGCATTAATCATGTTGGGTTAAGGCTACCGCCTAACCCAAGCTACAAGGCTTAAGACGAACATAAATTAACCGCACATTTTACTTCCAGGGGTATCAAAGTCAATTTTTATAGCGTGTTTAACCGCTCAAGCCCTAATCTAACCTTGCCGATTTTTAGCGGCTATGTCATTATTGTTGGTTTTTGGACTTTGGCTTTTTCAAAATTCCAAGCTGTGTTAATCACTCAACTACTATTAAAGAGGCAATTCAATGGCTGGTCGTAACCACCTATATATTCCAGGCCCTACCAATGTGCCGAATGAAATCCTGAACGCCATGCATATCAACATGGAAGACCATCGGTCTCCTGTGTTTCCTAAACTGCTGACGCCTCTTTTACAAGACCTGAAAAAAGTCTTTAAAACCGAAACCGGGCAAGCCTTCATTTTTCCTGCTACAGGTACTGCTGGCTGGGAAGTTGCGTTGACCAACACCTTAAATCCGGGTGACAAGGTTTTAATCTATCGCTTCGGTCAATTCAGCCATTTATGGGCTGAAATGGCAAAACGTTTGGGCTTCGATGTCGAAATCCATCAGGAAGTCTGGGGCAAAGGTATTCCTTTGGACAGAATAGAAGCGCGTTTAAAAGAAGACACCAACCACGAAATCAAGGCTGTTTTGGCAACGCATAACGAAACCGCTACCGGTGTTACCAGCGATATTGGCGGTGTTCGTAAAGCCATGAACGCAGCGAATCACCCTGCACTACTATTCGTCGATGGCGTTAGCTCTATTGCCAGCCTCGACTTTCGCATGGACGAATGGGGCGTTGACGGTGCCATCAGCGGCTCACAAAAAGGCTTTATGATGCCCGCTGGCGGTGCATTTTTAGCCTTCAGCCAGAAAGCCTTAGCAGCCGTTGAAACATCAACCTATCCGCGTTGTTTCCTGGACTTAAAAGACCAGATGAACACCAACAAAGACGGCTACACGCCTTATACTCCGGCATTGCCTATTCTGTACGGCTTGCGCAAAGCGTTAGACCTGTTACAAGAAGAAGGCCTGGAGAATGTTTTCGCGCGTCATCACCGTTTGGCCGAAGGCGTTCGTAAAGCTGTTGCCGCTTGGGGATTAACAACCTGCGCTCAACCCGGTTTCGAATCGGACACCGTGACTGCGATTATTGTCCCCGAGGACAAAGACGCCAGAGATGTAATCAGCACCGCGTTTAGCCGGTACGATATTTCTTTAGGCGCCGGTTTATCCGAACTTGCCGGTAAAGCTTTCCGTATCGGCCACGTCGGCGACATGAACGACGTTTCGATGCTCGGCGCTATCGCCGGCGTTGAAATGGCGATGTTGGACAACGGCTTTGATTTCAAGCCAGGTGCCGGCGTTGCTGCGGCGATTGAATATTATCGTTCGACAGCAAACTAAACATTGTAGGGGCGACTTCAGTCGCCCATTAAGCTAACCGGGCGACTGAAGTCGCCCCTACAATTAGGTGATCCTACCATGAGCAAACCCAAAGTCTTTGTTACCCGCAAATGGCCTGCCTCAGTCGAAGCAAAGCTGAAAGCTCTTTACGACGTCACCTTAAACGAAGATGACCGGCCTTTAAGCGCCGACGAATTCAAATCCGCGCTGCAAAATTACGATGCCGTTTGTCCTACCGTTTGCGATTCATTCCCTGCCGACGTGATCAATGTCGACAACAAACGCTGCAAAATTCTCGGCAACTTCGGCGTAGGCTACAACCATATCGATATTCCGGCCGCCAAGGCGCAAGGTTTAGTCGTAACCAACACCCCCGGCGTATTGACGCACAGTACCGCCGATATTGCGATGACCTTATTGTTAATGTCTGCACGTCGCGGCGCAGAAGGCGACCGCCTGGTTCGCGCCAAACAATGGCAAGGCTGGTGCCCGACGCACATGCTGAGCTCCGATGTCACCGGCGCAACCTTAGGCCTGATCGGCTTTGGTCGCATCGCGCAAGCCATGGCAAGAAAAGCCCATCACGGCTTCGGCATGAAAATTATTTATTTCAAACCCAGTCCGGCCGATGAATATGTCACCGATGACCTTAACGCGACCCGTTGCGAGTCTATAGAAGGCCTGTTGCAAACGGCCGATTTTGTTTCGTTGCACTGCCCCGGCGGCGATGCCACCCGGCATTTAATCAACGCCGACAGGCTTAAGCTGATGAAACCGTCCGCGCACTTAATCAACACCGCCCGGGGCGATGTGGTTGACAGCGCCGCGCTGATAGCCGCGCTTAAAAGCAAATGGATTGCCGGAGCAGGTCTTGATGTCTATGAAGGCGAACCTAACGTCAATGAAGGCTTCCTGACTCTGGATAATGTATCGCTACTGCCGCATTTAGGCAGCGCCACCTTAGGAACGCGCACCGCCATGGGTGAAAAGGTTTTAGCCAATCTGGCAGCATTCTTTGCCGGGAATCATCTGCCTGATCGGGTAGTTTGACAGAGTCAACGCGCCCACCTTACCTGACTCACCCGATAAGATTTCCATCAGATTTTTTGTAAAAAATACGCTCCGCTGATACCCGAGGAACGGGTAACACTCCTGGAAGATGAAGCATCAAACAGCAATCATTTCGTGCTCATGCGAATCTTAACGACAGGATTGTTACCGGTGTTTTCTCTTAATGCTACGATAATGTCGATTAGTTTTTGATCTGCAATACAATTTCTAACATAAGGTTTATTATCAAAATAGATACCTTCTATTTCCATGCCGGGCTTCAATTGAGTCCATGAAATCTCAAAAACCAGGCAATCCAAGGTATTTTGCGATGTACTGGCGAGCCTACTGTTCTTCCATGATTTTTTAATCACAGGAAGTTCCTCTTTGATTTCAACGGTTATATCTTCTTTGAGTATCTTAATGAAAGCGTCAACAATAGCCGGATCATAATAGCTTTCTTTCCGATCCATTAATTGACTGATTGCGGCACTGATTGACATGACTTCACCCGTCATTGAGCCCTCAAGATATCCGATATAATCAGCGACAACAGTGAGAATACGCGAGCCCATCGGAATGCTTTTTTTAGTCAAGCCATCGGGCAGGCCTGAGCCGTCATAGCGTTCGTATTGATGTCGGATTAAAATAGACGCACCTTTTAACTGTATCAATCCATTTAATAAAGCTTCACCTTCTACTGCATGATTTAAATAGCGTTGTTTGTCGGCAAGAGGTATTGAGTAAAACGACTTTGCCAGCAAGGTGTCCGGCAAACTCATCTTGCCGATTTGCATCAGTAACCCGGCATAAAGAATATTTTTCTTTTCTTCTGCATTCAGGTTCATTTCACGGGCAACCAACGTGGCTTTTTCGATGATATATTTTGATTGTCCGCTCTTAACGCCAGGGCGCATTTCAATAATATGTGCGAATGTCTTGATGGAATCAATATATTGTTTTTTTAGATCTTTATTTGCCATGTCAAGAGACCGTACCGTACGCTTGAGCTGTTCGGCAGAAATGCGCAGCTGCTGTTCGGTTTGTTCACGCTTCTCAGCCTCCTTCATCAGCTGTATGCTATTAGCCGCAAGACTGCTGTAGGTCGAGAGCACCATGTTGATCAGTAATCCAATTCCACCACGCAATTGATCATCTGCTTGCTTCTTGGCCTGTTCCTGTGACAAACCGGATTGCATAGCCAGCACCACTAAGGCCAGGTATTTGTCTTTTTCCAGCATATGAGCTGCCAACCAGTGAACCAAAAACGCAAGGATTTCGCTTACCGTGCTATCTACTGAATGGATGTCTTCTCCTGCCTTTAGAGTAAGAACAGTTGAGATAAAGTTGTCATGCTCTTCTTTATGTTTTGTTTCTAAAGTGCTTTCCTGGAAATATTCGTGCCAAATGGCTTCTTCACTCTGGAAATGGTAAACAGCATAGTCGGCAAGTTCTTGAAAAATGGTATCTAAGGTCTGAATATCAGAATGAAAAGCCATATGGCTGGCCAAGCGATTCAATAACTGAACTAGTTTTTGGTGTTGTTCATCAATCGTAGCTATGCCGGTATTGAAATGTTCATTCCATGGAAAGACATTAATTGATTTCATGAGTATATTCTCATATTGTTTATCCGTCATGAGGCGCCAACTCGGTATTCTTACTTGTCAAAATGGTCATCGTTTTATCACAATTTATTTTTCAATTGCCTCATAAGCAGCCTATGAGGGCGTTATAACGATTAAAGGTCTTTATGAGTGAGACTTGTGTCGCGTAGAACTAGCGAATAGACGATACATTAATACCTTGAGCGATATTCAGATTCTTGATAATCGGAAACAAACCGCCTTATTTTTCGATACACTTCGCGGCGGACACTCATTTTTATCCACGTGTAGCGTAAAACCCCGCCGTTCAGGGCGGGGATGTAAGCAGCCCAATTCGCGAGTGATTCACTACTGCCTATATTCGTTTAAATTTGTTTAACAAAATAAGCGCCTTATTGGTAAGATTTCCTTAGCGGTAAAGACCTTACATCACGATCAGCGATAACCAAGCGACCAGAGTAAAGTCTTGAATGCCAGAGTAAATGAGTAAAACAACCGTCGGATAGACGGGGCTAGTCTGTGAAGTGAACGGTGAAGTAAGGCCGTCAGCAGCAGAAACCAGTGGGCAGTAGCGATACCTACTCACTCCTAAGCAATCAGGAATCCCCTTGCTTTAGCTGGGGGGAGGATGTCAAAACCCGTATGCGCAAAGCACGAGCATTTAATCACGTAAGATAGTTAGAGTAAGCGACACCCATCACATCGACCTTTGATTATGATGGGTTTCGAACGCCTCTCCACCCATCATACCCCGCTCCTACCCAGCGTTTTTTACAAGATCCTAAATCGCTTTCTTAATCCGCGCCAACGCGTTTTGTAGATTAGCCATGCTGGTGGCTATGGAAATCCGGATATGTCCAGGCGTACCAAACGCGGAACCTGGCACTAACGCAACGCCAGCTTCTTCAATCAAATATTCGGAGAAATCAAGATCGTCATTGATGTTATCCAGTCTGGCAATCAGCTTTTCCACATTAGGGAACACGTAAAAAGTGCCGTCGGTTTCAAGACAGTCAACGCCGTCTATGCTGTTCAGTTCGGCAACGACATAATCGTGGCGTTTTTTAAACTCAACGCACATATTGTCGATAAAGCTTTGATCGCCGGTTAACGCGGCTTCGGCGGCATGCTGCGAAATCGACGTCGGGTTGGAAGTACTTTGCGACTGGATAGTCGTCATCGCCTCAATCAGATCCGCAGGGCCTGCCGCATAGCCGATACGCCAACCGGTCATCGAATAGGCTTTGGATACGCCGTTCATGACCACGGTGCGGTCATAAAACTCGGGATGCGCATTTAAAATATTAACAAACGTACCCTTCTTCCAAAGGATATGCTCATACATGTCATCGGTCGCGATGATGATGTTGGGGAAATCCTTTAGCACGTCGCCCAAGGCTTTAAGCTCTTCCAAACTATACGCAACTCCGGACGGATTGGACGGACTGTTGATAAAGATTAACCGGGTTTTATCGGTGATGGCCGCACGCAGTTGTTTCGGCGATATTTTAAAATTTTGCGCCTGGGTAGTTTCGATAATAACCGGCACGCCGTCGGCCAATAACACCATATCAGGATAGGAGACCCAGAACGGCGCGGGAATAATGACTTCATCGCCTGCGTTAAGCAGGGCCTGAGTCAGGTTAAATGAGCTTTGTTTACCGCCACAGGAAACCAGGATCTGGTTGGCCTGGTAATCAAGGCCGTTATCGTTTTTGTACTTGGCGATAATGGCTTTTTTCAGACTGGGGATGCCGTCAACCGCAGTATATTTAGTATAGCCACTATCAATCGCTTTAACCGCCGCCGCCTTGATGTGATCCGGGGTGTCGAAATCCGGCTCACCGGCGCCAAGGCCGATAATGTCTTTGCCCGCAGCGCGCATTTGAGCGGCTCTGGCGGTAATCGCCAAAGTCGGTGATGGTTTAACTGCCTGCACTCTGTTAGAAAGTTTGATGCTCATATTTCCCCGTGTAAAATCAATGTCAAAGATGGAGAGGATTATACATTATGTATAATAGCTTACTAATAACTAGGTGTTAAAAAACAGTATCGTTCCCGTACTCAGCCGTCCACCACCCTGTAAGAGCGGGCCATGCCCGCGATATTTGGACGATTACGCTCCCTTCATCGGGAGCATGGCCCGCTCCTATGGCTTCATTGCTTCGGTATGGGAACAATCAAGCAGTTATGTTCATTGAGAAATCCACGTGAAAAAGAAGTTCAAACTCTACAGCCGTTTCCAGCCAGCAGGCGATCAACCTACCGCAATCAAAGCATTGGTCGAAGGCTTGAATAATGGCGAAGTGCATCAGACCTTGCTGGGCGTGACCGGTTCCGGCAAAACCTTCACCATCGCCAATGTGATTAACCAGGTGCAGCGTCCGGCCATGATTATGGCGCCTAATAAAACCCTGGCCGCGCAACTCTACGGCGAGATGAAGGAATTTTTCCCCGAAAACAGCGTCGAGTATTTTGTCTCGTATTACGACTATTACCAGCCGGAAGCTTATGTTCCGGCCTCCGATACCTTCATCGACAAGGATGCGGCGATCAATGAGCATATCGAACAGATGCGCTTGTCGGCGACCAAGGCCTTAATCGAACGGGACGACACCATCGTCGTTGCCACGGTTTCGGCTATTTACGGTCTGGGCGAGCCGGAATCGTACTTCAAGATGGTGCTGCATCTGGTCAAAGGCGACATGATCAATCAGCGCGACATCCTGCGGCGGCTGGCGGAAATGCAATATACCCGCAATGACCTTGACCTGCGCCGCGCAACCTACCGGGTACGCGGCGAAGTCATTGACGTTTACCCGGCCGAGTCGGACAGCGAGGCGTTACGGATAGAATTGTTCGATGACGAAGTGGAACGCTTGTCGTTATTCGATCCGCTGACCGGTGAAATCATCCGGCGGCTGGCGCGTTATACGATTTACCCGAAAAGCCATTATGTCACGCCGCGAGAGCAATTATTGGAGGCGGTTGAATCCATCAAGGTGGAACTCAAGGAGCGTCTGGAGCAATTGCGCTCGTTAAATAAACTGGTCGAAGCTCAACGGCTGGAGCAACGGACGCTGTTCGATATTGAGATGATTCTGGAAGTCGGTTATTGCTCCGGCATCGAGAACTATTCCCGCTACCTGTCCGGCAGAAGCGCAGGCGAATCGCCGCCGACGATGTTCGATTACTTGCGCGACAATGCGCTGGTGATTATCGACGAAAGCCACGTCGCCGTGCCGCAGATCGGCGCGATGTATAAGGGCGACCGCTCGCGCAAGGAAACCCTGGTCGAATACGGTTTCCGGCTGCCTTCTGCGCTGGATAACCGCCCGTTGATGTTTAATGAGTTTGAATTGAAATCGCCGCAACGGATTTATGTCTCGGCAACGCCGGGGCCTTACGAAAGAGAGCATTCAGGTGTGTTTGCCGAACAGGTGGTCAGGCCGACCGGCTTGCTTGATCCGGTCGTGGAAGTGCGCCCGGCAACCACCCAGGTCGATGATTTGCTGTCGGAAATCAACAAGCGCGTTGTGGTAAAAGAACGGGTACTGGTAACCACATTAACCAAACGGATGTCCGAAGATTTAACCGAATATCTGGCGGAACACGGCGTGCGGGTGCGTTATCTGCATTCCGACATCGATACCGTGGAACGGGTCGAGATCATCCGCGATTTGCGGCTGGGCCAGTTCGATGTGCTGGTGGGCATCAACCTGTTGCGCGAAGGCCTTGATATACCGGAAGTGTCCTTGGTTGCGATACTGGATGCCGACAAGGAAGGTTTTTTGCGTTCGGTCGTGTCGCTGGTGCAAACCATCGGCCGGGCGGCGAGAAACGTCAACGGCAAGGCGATTTTGTACGGCGATAAAATCACCAAATCGATGCAGCAGGCGATAGACGAAACCGACCGTCGCCGCGAAAAACAGCACCAGTTCAATATCGAGCATCATATAATACCGACGACCATTTTTAAGTCGGTCACCGACATTCTGCAAGTCTCGATACCCGGTTCCGGGCTGACCAGCGCCAATAAGTTGCTGAGCAAAGTGGCGGAGTTTCCATCCGATTACAAGGCCTCCATGACACCCAAGCAGGCGGGCAAAAAACTGAAGCAACTGGAAGACGCGATGTACCAACATGCGAAAAATCTTGAATTTGAGCAGGCGGCGAAGATCAGGGATGAGATTAAAGTATTGCAGGAATTGATGCTGATTTAACGTGCAGGTTGGATGACGGCGGCATGGACAGACCTTTGCGCCGTAACCCAACGAGTGGACATTGTCCGATGCTTAACTAATCGGTCTTAGCCGCAAAACTATGCACCCATACCAGACTGTCGGCTTCCCAGGTCATTCCGGCATGCATTTTTAAAATAATGTCGCGGTATAGTTCAAGACTTGGATAGCCTTCTGCCCGGGCATCGGCATCGGTCATATCGCCTAAGCGCTGACGTTTTAAATCGGTAACGACAAAAGTCATCCCGTCCAAATCGAAGGTTTCGCCGGGCAAGCCATAGATGCCATCACGACGCTGCTGTGTTTTCATTCCGGCTTTTGTCGCTTCTACCAATTTCGCATGAGTGACCAGTCGGTCTATCGAACAGGTTTTCTCGGGGTAAGCTTCCATTGTCTATCCTAATTTAAAAAAAATCCTATTGTACACCACGCATGAGACTGGGCTACTGTAGCAATACCCTGTCTTTGTTATCGCCTAAATTCATTTCGATGTCAGCCGATAACTGCAGATGAATAAAAGACTGCCGCCAGACAAAAATAGTGTTGATATAAGTGTTCGTACGGATAAATCCTATCGGCATATTTTGTTAGTCTATAAGCGACAGGTAAGGCAGGATGCTATATTTTGTCGGATTATCTCTTTTACAAAGGCCACCCGAGGCTTGCGCCTCTTTCTCTCTCTGGGGTGGCCTTTTTTTTGATCTCGATGTTCATCATTGCTGAAAAATCCTTAACGACCTGATTCTGTTAATAGCGGCAACCAGTTCATATTTGCGCGGCATCGAAAGGGTTCCCGGATAGTCAGGCTTCAAAACGGCCAACCCGTGTTTGTTAATTTCGCCCTCCAACCAATCTATCCAGAAACGAATAGTCTCAGGTTTACCCGACTGCTTTAATTTAGTCTGCAACGTCAACAGACAATAGCCGATGGTTAACATCTGCGGCGCTTCTGCGATTTGCACTACCGCGTCCAGATTGATCAGATCCATGCCGTATTCCAGTTGTCTCGGTGCGCTGCGTAAATCTTTTATGCGTTTTGGCAAGGTCTTGTTCAGACGCTGATTGATATAAACAGGATCGAAATTATCGGCGGCCAAACGGCGCGATACGGAGAAATCGGCAATCAGCGTATCCTCTTCGGCTATTGCCCCCAACCTGTTACGCACCTTAGCAGTAATATCATCGCAACGGTAATTATCCATCAGCAAACAGGTATCGGCTTTTTGCAGAAAATAGCCCAGCCCTCCGACCACAAAAATCATCGAAATCTGATGTTTTTTCCACAGCGAGCGCAGCATTGAATAAAGCGGCTTGATCGGCTCTTGCGTTGCATCCAGGATCTTTTTGATCAGCTCGTCGCGCAGCAGAAAATTGGTTGCGCAGGTATCTTCATCAAACAGCAGCAATCGGCTGCCGCTTTCGATGGCTTCGACAATATTGGCTGCTTGCGAGGTGCTGCCACTGGCGTTATCGGATGAAAAACAAACGGTTTTAAGGCCGTTCGGCAAATCGCCGATAAAAGGGCTGATATCGACATGGCGAATGCTGCGACCTTCTTCAGCCCTGATAAAAAAAGCATCCTCCCGAGTCACCACATATTCCCGCCCGTCTCCCGGAATATGCGCATAAACTCCGGCTAAAATCGCCTGCATCAAGGTCGACTTGCCATGATAGCCGCCGCCGGTAATACAGGTGATACCTTGTTTAATACCCATGCCGGTTATGCTGCGACTATTCGATAAGGGAATTGTTATTTGCAACGACAAAGGCGATTGAAAGGCTTTAATCGACGCGTCCATAGCAGGCCGGTCATCGACGCCGCTTTGCCGTGGCAACTTGGCATTATTGGCGATAAAGGCGATCAGCTTATGCTGTTGCATAAACCAAATAATCTCGGCACGGTTTTTTTGCACATCGACAAACTGCTGAAACAGCGCTCGGGTTTGCTCGTCGTAATGTTGGTAAAAAAAGCAGTCGTCAACAATGGCAACCAGTTCCTGGCTCAGCATAATCCACGCCTGCTCGGCATCAAAAATGCCGCCGCCCTGCCCTTTTGCCGGCAGACTGATCATAAAACGCAAATAAACCGCATCGTCATCGAACAAAACGCTATCCCTGATCAGCATCGTTTGACTCAGGGCAATAGTGTTAAAGGAGCCGCTGCCGTCTTTGCCGCGATTTTGCTGTGCAAACCGGGCTATGCCGTCACGAAAACGCCGAATCAAAAAATCGGCTACCGCCAGTTTACGCTCGGCTGTATGCAAAAAATTCTCGGGGATTTTACTATCTTGTAACGGTATTTTTACCGCTGCAATGGAAGCAGGGTTAGCGCCGGCGCTGCCCTGCATTTTGATGAAGCTGAGCTCAAATCGGGGGAAGTGATAAGAGCCACGCAGCTTTTGTATAGCCTGAAAAGACTGGTCGGCAATAGAAGCTAGTAACGCTTGTAGTGTGTACACATCCCCTCCAGTCTTAGCGTTTCAAAAACCAGGGCAGTTAATGCTCTTTAACATCCTTGCCATGAAAATTCATTTCAGCAATCAACTTCATTTTCACCAAATTGTCGTCAATGCCCAAGGTCTTAAAAGCGGCCTTTATACCCATGCCTTTTACTGCGTCAACAGAACCGAATCTAAAACCAAACAGCCGGTTTCTCTTGCCCTCAGGAAAACTGCGCATTATTTGCTTGATGCTGTCGTCAATAAGCGCCCTTGACTTGTTCAGCTCTGTCGCAACTTCCGAATTCAAGCCGGTTAACAGCTGTTTTTCAGGGGATAGCGCGGCAGCAACCGGCAACTCCGATTGTTGCCTTTTGCGGATGTCCGCCAGTTTTTTACTTTGCCCATGAGCCACCAGCAGGCTACGCTCAGTAACACTGACCTTCTGCCGGTCGGCTCCTGGGTTATCCGCTATTTTCCCCATAAATTTAGAATGGGATGTCGTCATCATACGGTGCATCGAAATTATCATGGCTCGGGGCTTGTTGGGCAGATGGCTGGCCTTGCTGCGCACCTTGCGCTTGATAGTTTTGTTGCGATGGCTGGTTAGACTCGTTTCTTTTGCCGACCAAATCGATAATATTGGCGTTAAGCTCCAAACTGGTTTTAGTCGAGCCATCTTGCGCCCGATATTCACTTTGACTCAGTTCACCCGAAACGAACACCTGTTGGCCTTTTTTCAGGTAATTTTGCAACTGCCCTTCGGCGCGTTTACCCCACACCGCACATCGGATCCATAAGGTTTGCTGCTTTTCGCCAAAGCCGATATTGTTAGCTACGGTAACATTCAATACCGCTTGGCCTGACGGCAAATATCGGACTTCCGCATCGCGACCCACAGTCCCGGTAAAACTAAAGACGTTGCTCATTTTTTCTCATTCCTGGTTAAATTAACAATACGGCTATTATCAACTGGTTCCACTAAAAAGAAAATGCAAAACCTCAAACCTGTTTTGATTACCGCTCGACAAAATTCTGTTGTTTAACTGAATGGTCTAAATAATGCGTTTTTTACAGCGGGTATTTATTTTGAATAAAGCAATGGGTGAGAAATAGAGAACTAGCAAAGGGGGGATAAAACGATGGGTAGCTTAAAACAAAAAACTTCCAAGGCTGTTAAGCCTTGGAAGTCTTCAAGTTGTTTGGTTAAGCAATTCAGGCAAAGGGGTCATTCGCATGATAATTGACCTGATTTAACGCGTTTACGGTTCATGTTAACATTGCTGGCAATGGCCGCTGATGCGAACAGCGTCGATGAAATGATGAATTCGCCGGAAATAAATCCGAGTAAACCGGTTATAAATACTACTCCGGTTAAAATATCTTTGTAAAAGTCGTTCATGGGTAAATCCTCGAATAAAGTTGAAAGGTTTTTATAAATGATGTCTTAACTATACGGAAGAGGCCTATTGTTAACAACAACCCTAGGAACATATAGATTGTTTCCCAATTTGATACATTGGATTCATAAACCATTCATATTAATAGTTTAATATTCACCCTCCTGCCTTAAGACCGACGATTCATAAGACGATCAAACAGCTTTTTCCTGAGTCGCTTCGGACAAACTCCTGTTTCAGAAGAATAGCGTGACCGCACCGACTCTTCACCGTCCTGTGTAGATTTCCTGGCGCAAAAAACGATTAACGCTATCGTGGGAAATAGACATCACTTCCCCCAAAACGACAACAATCTGACTGTTTCCGCTCGTTCTATAAGAAATCCTATGTACATCGATAAAACACAACAGAGGTTTGTTAAAAACGCTCCAAATAATGTTGTCTTGGGTGGCGCATCATTGAATTGCTGGAACTTCTATCCCAAACCGGCTTTCTTCCGCCAGATGACCGGACTTTTAATTTCATACTAAACTTACCCGGTAATATTTTGTGAAATAGCACCGCATCAAACACATAGAAAACGCAACGAAATACAAAATAATTAACCTTCACGCTTATATCTATAAAGTAAACTCATAGGTACAGGAAAGGTTGAAAACTGCACAGTTACAACAAAATATTGGTTTAACAGTTGCGAAACAGAAATCCATTGGTATAATAGCGAGCTCGAAGTTATATAAACTTCAGGCGCGTAGCTCAGTTGGTTAGAGCACCACCTTGACATGGTGGGGGTCGGTGGTTCGAGTCCACTCGTGCCTACCAAACATTTAAAGCACTGCACTGCAGTGCTTTTTTTATTGTAGACACAAAATATAGATAAAAAATGCCGGTAATTACCCTTCCTGATGGATCCAAGCGAGAATACGCCCACGCTGTAACAGTAATGGATGTTGCATCGTCCATCGGTTCGGGATTAGCTAAGGCGACCTTGGCAGGCAAGGTTAACGGCAATCTGGTTGACGCCAGTACATTAATCGAACAAGATGCAACACTTCAACTGATTACCGCAAAGGATGACGACGGTATCACCGTTATTCGCCATTCAACTGCGCATCTACTGGCTCAGGCCGTCAAACAGTTATTCCCCTCAGCACAAGTCACTATCGGACCGGTTATCGAAAACGGTTTTTTTTACGATTTCGCCTACGAAAGACCTTTTACGCCAGATGACCTCAGCGCCATTGAAAAAAAGATGGCACAGCTGGTTGCCGAGGATTACCCGATCAATCGCTCGGTGTTATCACGGGATGAGGCGGTCAAGTTCTTCAGAAATATCGGCGAAGCGTATAAAGCCGAGATCATCGAATCTATCCCCGCTAATGAAGATTTGTCTTTGTATGAGCAGGGCGGATTTACCGACTTATGTCGCGGCCCACATGTACCCAGCACCGGCAAATTAAAATCCTTTAAGCTGATGAAGATTGCCGGGGCCTATTGGCGCGGGAATTCCGATAACGAAATGCTGCAACGCATTTACGGTACGGCCTGGGGCGACAAAAAAGAATTACAGGCTTATCTGCATCGCCTGGAAGAAGCGGAAAAGCGCGATCACCGCAAGCTGGCAAAAACACTGGATTTGTTTCATTCTCAGGAAGAGGCTCCCGGTATGGTGTTCTGGCACGAAAAAGGCTGGGTCATCTATCAACAGGTTGAGCAGTATATCCGCGAGAAATTGCGAGTAAACGGTTACGGCGAAGTTAAAACGCCGCAGGTGGTGGATCGCTCCCTTTGGGAAAGATCCGGCCATTGGGAAAAATTCGGCGAAATGATTTTTACCACGCATTCTGAGAATCGCGATTACGCGATCAAGCCGATGAACTGCCCTTGCCATGTGCAGATTTATAATCAGGGCCTTAAAAGTTACCGTGATTTGCCGATACGCATGGCGGAATTCGGCTCCTGTCATCGCAACGAACCTTCCGGCACCTTACATGGCTTAATGCGGGTCAGGAATTTTGTTCAGGATGATGCGCATATCTTCTGTACCGAAACTCAAATTCAGGATGAAGTATCGACCTTTATCGACATGCTGTTCGATGTTTACAAAGATTTCGGCTTTGAAGAAGTGATCATTAAATTATCGACCCGCCCCGAAAACAGGGTCGGCGACGATTCAGTCTGGGATAAGGCAGAAAATGCCCTGGAACTGGCGCTAAATACCAAAGCCTTGAAATGGGATTTACAGCCTGGCGAAGGTGCTTTTTACGGGCCTAAAATTGAATTCTCCTTAAAAGATTGTATCGGACGAGTCTGGCAATGCGGCACGATTCAGGTGGATTTCTCGATGCCGGGTCGTCTGGATGCCACCTATATTGCCGAAGACGGTTCAAGACAAGTACCGGTAATGCTACACAGAGCGATACTCGGCTCCCTTGAGCGTTTTATCGGTATTTTAATTGAGCATCATGCAGGAACCTTCCCGCTGTGGCTGTCTCCGGTACAAGTAGTAATTCTAAATATTACCGACCGACATGCCGAATATGCGTCGCAAATTATGCTGGACCTTGAGAAACAAGGTATGCGGGTAAAATTAGACTTGAGAAATGAGAAGATCGGGTTTAAAATTCGCGAGCACTCTATGCAGCGCGTACCGTATATTGTCATTATTGGCGACAAAGAATTAGAACAACAAAACATTACAGTACGCACGCAAAAAGGTGACGACTTAGGTAGCCTGACAATCCATGAATTTACCGAACGGTTAAAGCAAGAGATTACAGGTAGACAATGAATGATTTTGGAGGATTAGAATATCGCTGCTAAAAAAGACGAAACGCGCCTGAATGACGCAATCACCGCAAGACGCGTGAGAGTAACAGGTGCAGATGGTGAGGCGTTAGGCATTATGTCATTAGATGAGGCCAAACAGATTGCTTACGCTGCAGACTTGGATTTAGTGGAAATATCACCGAATGCGGATCCTCCGGTTTGCAAGGTGATGAACTACGGAAAATACCAGTTTGAGTTAAACAAAAAACTGGCCGTTGCCAAAAAGAAACAAAAACAGATTCAGGTTAAAGAAATCAAATTTAGACCTGGAACTGACGAAGGCGATTACCAGGTTAAAATGAGGAGCCTAACCAAGTTCCTTAGCGATGGCGATAAAACCAAAATCACCTTGCGTTACCGTGGCCGTGAAATGGCGCATCGGGAAATCGGTGTTGATCTGTTGAAGCGCATAGAAAAAGACTTGGAAGAGATAGCCATCGTCGAGCAATTCCCTAAAATGGAAGGTCGCCAAATGGTTATGGTTATGGCACCGAAAAAGAAAAAATAGCAGACCCTGCATTGCAGCGTCTCTACAGCGGCACAGGATGAGCCGCTAAGTATCAATAAATGATACGGTTAATTCTTCAGGGCCATGCATTTTGCCTTGCTGGGTTACAAACTCAGGGATTCATATTTTAATTTATTGGAGCAAAAAAATGCCAAAGATCAAAACTAACCGTGGAGCAGCCAAGCGTTTTAGACGCACAGGCAACGGCGGTTTTAAATGTGGTCAGTCCCACAGACGTCATATTCTGACTAAAAAATCGACTAAGAGAAAAAGACAGTTACGCTCGCCGGCAACTATTCATCCGTCAGATGTGCGCATGGCTGCACGTATGATGCCGTACAGTTAATCTAAGGAAATAAATCATGCCTAGAGTTAAACGCGGCGTAACAGCCAGAGCAAGACATAAAAAAGTATTAAAGCAAGCGAAAGGTTACTACGGCGCACGAAGCCGGGTTTATCGCGTTGCCAAACAAGCGGTAATCAAAGCCGGTCAATATGCCTATCGCGACCGTAAGCAGAAAAAACGCCAATTCCGCGCTTTGTGGATCGTCCGTATCAATGCGGCGGCCCGTTTAAGCGGAATGTCCTACAGTCGCTTCATCAATGGCTTAACCAAAGCCAATGTGAAGATCGACCGTAAAGTGCTAGCTGATATTGCCGTTCGTGACATTAACGCATTTGCAAAAATTGCGGAAATTGCCAAGGAACATCAAAGCAAGCCTTAAGGAACGATCTGGATTTTAATGAACTGAAATCCAGCTATTCCCCCCTCCTCTTTCTGAGGAGGGGCGGGATTTGGTTTTAAACATTTCCCGATAAATAAAAATTCTCCCACACTCCCAAACACAGCGAGCTAAAACGTGTCCGCTACCCTAGAAGAAATTCTCGCGCAGGCATTACATCAGCTTCGAGGCGCCGAAGACCTTAACCAACTCGACCTAGTTCGCGTTCATTATCTCGGGAAAAAGGGTTTATTTACCCTCCAGATGAAAGAACTCGGCGTGCTTGATCCTGATCAAAGACGCTCTGCCGGTCAAATCATCAATCAAGCCAAAGAGCAATTTCAACAGCAACTGGAAGCCAAAAAAGAGCTGCTGCAAAATGCCGCCTTGGAAGCAAGACTGGCCAGCGAGGGCATAGACGTTACACTCCCTGGCAGAGGTCAAACTGTTGCCGGCTTGCATCCGGTGACCACCACATTGCGCCGCATCTCCAAGATTTTTGCCAGCGTCGGCTTTCAAGTCGTTGAAGGGCCTGAAATCGAAGACGATTATCATAATTTTGAGGCATTGAATATTCCGGCACATCACCCGGCCAGGGCGATGCACGACACGTTCTATTTTGATGCCCACACCGTATTAAGAACCCATACCTCGCCGGTACAAATCCGAGTCATGGAATCGGAAAAGCCGCCGCTGAAAGTAATAGCTCCAGGCCGGGTATATCGTTGCGACTCGGATATTACCCACACACCGATGTTCCATCAGGTAGAAGGCTTTCTGGTTGATACCGATGTTAGTTTTGCCGACTTAAAAGGCGTAATTTATGAATTCCTGCGCGCTTTCTTTGAAAAAGATATACAAGTACGCTTTAGGCCGTCGTATTTTCCATTTACAGAACCATCCGCAGAAGTCGATATTGAATGCGTGATGTGCGGCGGCAAAGGCTGCCGCGTATGCAGCCATACCGGCTGGCTGGAAGTCATGGGCTGCGGCATGATTCATCCCGAAGTTTTCAAAGCGGTCAATATCGACAGCGAAATCTATAGCGGCTTTGCCTTTGGCATGGGCGTAGAACGCCTCGCGATGTTGCGTTATGGCATTAACGATTTAAGATTATTTTTTGAAAACGATCTTAAATTTTTAGAACAATTTAATTAAACAGGCGCCGCGCCTGCTTCCGGCAGGCTTAAGGCATACACACCCATCCCTGGAGATAAAGTTTGAGTTATGCAAATTAGTGAAGCCTGGTTAAGAGAATACGTCAATCCCGCAATAAGCACCGAACAACTGGTCGAACAATTGACCATGGCTGGTCTTGAAGTCGATTCGGTAACACCGGCTGCGGCAACATTCAGCGGCGTGGTGGTCGGCGAAGTCATTGCCATCGAACCTCATCCCGATGCTGATAGATTAAGAGTTTGCCAAGTCGCAGTAGGCAAAACGGAACCGTTGCAAATTGTCTGCGGCGCCAGCAATGTCCGGATCGGCCTAAAAATCCCTGCGGCATTGATCGGTGCAGTATTGCCGGGTGATTTTAAAATCAAAAAATCCAAACTCCGTGGCGAAGAATCTTTCGGCATGCTGTGCTCTGAAAAAGAACTGGGCCTGGCCGCCGATGCCAACGGCTTAATGGAACTGGCGACCGATGCACCCGTAGGCGTTGATATACGCGACTACCTGTCGCTAAATGACAACATTATCGAAGTCGACCTGACCCCCAACCGGGCCGATTGTCTGAGTGTTGAAGGCCTGGCGCGTGAAGTGGCGGTACTGAACCAAATGGACTGGTCAATCACTCATGTTGAAAAATCAACCGTCAACCATGACGACACGTTAACCGTCTCCGTAAAAGCTACTAATGCTTGTCCGCGTTATTTGGGCCGATTACTCAAAGACGTAAATATTAAAGCCGAAACTCCGTTATGGATGCGGGAACGTCTGCGCCGCTCGGGCATAAGAAGTTTAAGTGCAGTGGTTGACGTGACCAATTACGTGCTGATCGAATTAGGCCAGCCGCTACACGCCTTCGATGCCGCCAAATTAATCGGTAGCATTAACGTTCGCTATGCTCAAACCGATGAAAGCTTGGCTCTGTTAAACGGCCAGACCATTAAACTGGATAATGAGACCTTGATTATCGCCGACGATAAACAGGCGTTGGCCTTGGCCGGCGTCATGGGTGGCAGCGAATCTGCGGTTACAGACGAAACCCAGAATGTATTTCTGGAGTGCGCGTTTTTTAGCCCGCTAAGCATCGCAGGTCGTGCGCGGAATTACGGCCTACACACCGACTCATCGCACCGTTTTGAACGCGGCGTAGATCCGTCCTTGCAGGAACGCGCCATAGAGCGCGCCACCCAACTGATTATCGACATTGCCGGTGGCAGCGTCGGCGCAATTACCGACGTGACAACGGCAGCAACCTTGCCGCAACGCGCTGCAGTATTGCTCAGAAAATTGCGTCTGGAAAAAACCCTGGGTATCGATCTGGCTGACGAACAAGTCGTCGATATTTTTCAGCGCCTGGGGATGTCCGTACAAACACAGCCCGATGGCTGGTCTGTGACTCCGCCAGGATGTCGTTTCGATATCGCTATTGAAGCCGATTTGATCGAGGAAATAGCACGTATTGTCGGCTACAACAAGCTGCCGAGCAGCAGCTTGTTAATGCGCTCAGAACTTGGCAAAGCCACCGAAGCGTTGCTGGATCTGGATCGGGTTAAAGATTTTCTGGTTGACAGGGGCTTTCAGGAAGCGATTACCTACAGCTTTGTCGATGAACAAATACAACAAGCCATCGCCCCAAATGACGACCTTATCCGCCTAAAAAATCCGATTTCTGCCGATTTATCGGTAATGCGCACTACCCTTTGGTGCGGCTTGTTAAAGGCTGCCTTGCACAACACCAATCGCCAGCAAAACAGAGTTCGTTTCTTTGAATCCGGCCTGCGCTTTGTTAATAAAGGTGACCACACACAGCAGCAAAGAATGCTGTCGGGACTGGCCTTAGGTAGCGCCTATTCCGAGCAATGGGGAATCGCAACCCGAAAAGTCGACTTTTTCGATATTAAAGCCGATGTGCAGGCCATGGTTGCGTTGACAGGTGCAGAGGTGGAATTTATTCCGGCTAAACATCCTGCATTGCATCCAGGACAAACCGCTGAAATCTTATCACCGCAAGGCGAAAAAATAGGCTGGCTGGGCATGTTGCATCCAACATTGGAAAAGCAGTTGGGTTTTGATACTCAGGTTTTCCTGTTTGAATTGGATCAGGATCTGTTACTGAGCAAGCAAATCCCAAAATACAAGCCACTGTCAAAATATCCGTCAGTACGTCGCGATATTGCCTTGATTGTTAAAGAAGAAGTCGCCGTTAGCGCGATAATAAACTGCATTAAAGACTGCGACGAACCCACCTTGCAAGATATAGTAATCTTTGATATATATCGGGGTAAAGGCGTCGAAGAAGGCAGTAAAAGCGTCGCTTTAAGTTTAATCATACAAGATTTTTCACAAACGCTAACAGATTCTGGAATAGATGCTATATTTAGCGGACTGTTAGAAACATTGACCACAAAAATAAGTGCAAAGCTGAGGGATTAACAATGGCATTAACTAAAGCAGATTTTGCCGAAAGGCTGTTTGACGAGCTTGGCTTAAACAAGCGCGAAGCAAAAGATATGGTCGAAATATTTTTTGAGGAAATTAAAGCTTCCCTGGAACAGGGTGAGCAAGTAAAAATTTCCGGTTTTGGCAAATTCGAACTACGAGATAAAAGCAGTCGCCCCGGCAGAAATCCAAAGACAGGCGAAGAAATCCCCATAACTGCACGTCGCGTGGTAACATTTAGATCAGGTCAAAAACTAAAAGCCAGAGTAGAAGCGTATGCTGGAGCCGAGTAATAATAATGAGTTGCCAGTCATACCGGCAAAACGCTATTTCACCATAGGTGAAGTCAGTGAATTATGCGGTGTAAAACCTCATGTACTGCGCTATTGGGAACAAGAGTTTACAGAGCTTAATCCGGTAAAAAGACGCGGCAATCGTCGTTATTATCAGCGCCATGATGTGTTGATGATACGGCAAATAAGATCATTATTATACGAACAAGGCTACACCATTGGCGGCGCCAGAGCTCATTTGAGCAGCGACGACGCCAAAGAAGACTCAACCCGCACCAAACAATTGATTCATCAAATGGTTAGCGAACTGGAAGAAATTCTGGAACTGCTAAAATAGATTCATGACTCAATGCGGCAAAATGTAGTATAATTTGCCGCATTGAATTATTGGGGATTGTAATCATAATCCTTTCAGCTTTAAATTCTTTATTTCATACTGTCGGGGCGTAGCGCAGCTTGGTAGCGCACTTGTCTGGGGGACAAGGGGTCGTAGGTTCAAATCCTATCGTCCCGACCAATTGAAATAAAGGCTTATACTATTTATTGTTCTTTCCTGTCTAAATTATTTTCTTCTGTTTAGTGAATTTGTCACAACTTTTAGAATTTCCCGAGTACTCTTCAAGATGTACATTCGACAGATAAGCGCACCTTAACACCATCGATAAATCAGCCTAACCGTCCGGCTCTTTCAATACAGGTAGAGGCGTACCGTTTTGGATGTCAATAATATGGCAATCATTGACCATATGAATCACCTGCCGGGTGATAATCTGAAATAAAATTCAAAACTGAAGCTTGCTACGTCAAAGCTAATTGTTCTTACCCAACAACACAATAAATGAAAGAAAACCAAGTCATTGACTACATACAGCTCGGCATTGAAAAAGGGCTGATTAAAATCCTGGATGACGGCAAACGCATCGAATATGTTGAGCAGAAAAAAAGCCGCTTATACACTAATCCCGAAGAACAAGTACAAGTCGAAGCCTATTGCCGTTTGATTCTCGAATACGGCTACCCAAAACACCGCGTACAGAACTTTGTTGTTGTGACGATGGGTTCTGGCAAGAAAGAAGCGGACATTGTCGTCTACAACGATGATGAATGCCTAGAGCCGCATATTTTAGTAGAGTGCAAAAAACAAGACGTCTCCGAAGCCGAATTTAAGCAATCGGTTAATCAAGCTTATTCATACGCTTTTGCCTTACCCAATAACGTCAAATGGGTGTGGGTAACATCAAAAATTAAAAATGACTATTTTCGGGTTGATAAGCGTAAAAACACCCGCAAATCCGAGTCAGATATTCCGCCTTACGGTGTGGATAAATTAGCGCCATATAAATTTGTTAAAGGTGCGGACAACCTGAAATATAAAGCAGGCGAACAAAAATTTTTCGAGCTGCATGTGGTTGCCGAGGACGAACTGACCCGCCGCTTTAAGCTAGCGCATAATGCCTTATGGGCAGGTGGCCAACTTAACCCCTCAGAAGCCTTTGATGAACTGGACAAACTGATCTTTTGCAAAATATGGGATGAGCGTGCGTATCATGAGAAAGGTAAACCGTATGATTTTCAAGTCATTCAAGAAGACGGTAAAGGTAAAACGGAAGAAGAAAAACAACGCAATGCTCTTATAAAAACCAACGAAGCCTTATTAAATCGTGTTAAAGCACTCTACGAAAAAGGTCGAGAACAAGACAAAGAAGTATTCCGCGACAATATTCGACTGACACCTGAACGTGTGCGTACGATTGTTGAATACCTGCAAGACATCAATCTGAACAAAACCGATTTAGATAGCAAGGGCCGTGCGTTTGAGACCTTCATGGATTCCTTCTTTCGCGGCAGCTTTGGGCAATACTTCACCCCGCGCCCGATTGTAAAATTCATCGTCGATGTGATGCCGATTACTCATGAATCATTAGTATTGGATACCTCCTGCGGCAGTGGCGGCTTTTTATTACATGCATTGGATAAAGTTCGCCATAAAGCAAGCCAATTATATCCAGATCATGAAACCGATCCTGATGAACGCATCCGTTGGCATAAACACTGGCACGATTTTGCCGAAAAACGCTTGTACGGCATCGAAATCAACGAACAAATCAGCCGTGCCGCCAAAATGAACATGATTATTCATGACGACGGTCATACCAACGTCATCAGCGCCGACGGCTTGCTTAAAGACAATAAATTACAAGAACTCACCACCAACAACGGTTTTAAATACGGCCGCTTTGATTTCATCATCACCAATCCGCCGTTTGGCAGCGCGGTAAAACTCACCGAAAAAGCCTATTTGGACACCTACGCCTTCGGACAAAGAGACACCTCCTGGTTAGATCTTAAAAACAGCGGCGTTAAAAACCGCGACACCCAAAGTACCGAAGTCTTGTTTATCGAACAATGTCACCAGTTCTTAACCGCTGGCGGCTATTTGGCGATTGTCCTCCCTGACGGCGTACTCACCAATAGCAGCCTGCAATACGTGCGCGACCGAATCGAAGACTGGTATCGCATCGTTGCTGTGGTCAGCCTGCCGCAAACCGCCTTTACCGCGACCGGCGCAGGCGTAAAAAGCAGTGTCTTGTTTTTGCGCAAATATAGCGCGGATACAACCCACGCCTTGCAACAGCAAAAACTCGGATTGCAAAGTGCTTTGTTGACCGAAAACAAGTATCAAGCCGAAATCTCTCGCATTGAAAAGGAAAAGAAGAAAATTCTTGATCAGGCTACCGATGCAATTTATGAAAGCGAACTAAGCTATTTTAAAAAAACCGAAGCTTATAAAGTTTGGAAAACCGAGAAAAGCGCCGAATACACCGAACAAATCAATGAACTTAAAGAGCGTTTGGAAGAAGCTTATTTACTCAAAAAACAAAGCGAATTGCCCGACTACCCGATTTTTATGGCGATTGCCGAAGATATTGGCTATGACGCTACCGGTAAGCAAACAGGTCAAAATGAATTAGATATTATCAGTCAAGAGTTGGCGCGATTTATTGGAGAAGAGGTAAATCGTGAGCCAGTTTAAGTTCAGCTCTCAAGTTGATAAAAATAAAATATTTATCGTTCAAAAGAGTGAAATTGAAGGTAGAGTTGATCCTTATTTTTATAATCCTAACTTTAGAGTTAATAACAGAAATTTATTCAAAACGCTTAATGAATTTTCACGTTATATTTTGCATCCGCCAGAATATTTACGCGAGTTTTCAGACGGTGGCGTTCAATTAATTAGGTCTCAAAATGTCAGACCGGCAGGCATTAGCATTGATGAAAATCCAGTTTTTTTCTCCGCTGAGTTTTTAAAAGATAAAAAACATTCCTTTGCTAAAAAAGGTGATGTCCTAATTGTCCGATCCGGTGTAAATGCGGGTGATGTGGCTGTTATTGAAGTAGATATGACAAATGCAATAGTAGGCGCGGATACTTTGTTATGCAGATGCTCTGATAATCTAATTCCTAAATTCTTACAGGTCTATTTTTATACAGACTTTGGAAAGGCTCAGATTCTAAAGCATATCACTGGGACAACAAACAAACATTTAAATGGTGAAAATCTCAAAAAAGTGCTTATTCCAAATATAACACTTGAAGCTCAGCGTAAAACTATTTCGATTTTTGAGAAAAGTTTAGAAGTTAATCGTCAAAAAGAACAACAAGCTAAATTGCTTTTGGCGGGAATTGATGCTTATTTATTGACGGAGTTGGGTATAACTTTGCCGCAACAGGATAATACTTTTCCCAAAAGAATTTTTAAGAGCAATTTTAGTGAGCTGATTGGCCAACGATTTGATCCAAGTTGGTATTTCAATTTCCATTATCGAATCGAAGGTGGAAAGTTTCCAAATTTCTCTTTGGGAGACATCGCTTTTGTTTCGAAAGGGCAAAGCATCTCATCAGCAAAAATCGAAGCGGGATTATACCCTGTTGTTGCAGGAGGACAATCCAGTCCTTATAAACATCATGTTTTCAATCACGAGGGCAATGTAATTACTGTTAGCGCTTCGGGAGCCTATGCGGGGTATGTGTGGTATCACGAAACTCCTATTTTCGCTTCAGACTGTTCTGTCATTGGTTCAAAAAATGAAGACGAAATAAAAACCCTTTTTCTCGCTGAAATATTAAAACTCAAACAGAAGGAAATTTATTACTTACAGCAAGGAGCAGGACAACCACATGTGTATTCGCGTGATTTAATTCGCTTAAAAATACCAGTTCCACCAAAAAGTATTCAATTAAAAATCTTAAGACACATTGATTCGATTAGAACCAATGCCAAACAACTCCAAACCGAAGCCGCGCAAATTTTAGCCGATGCCAAAGCCGAAATTGAATGCATGATTTTGGGTGAGTAAGGAGCTATGCAAATGCCAACCTGTTGGATAATCGCCGGGCCAAACGGAGCAGGTAAAACCACCTTTGCGCTGGAATACTTGCCTACAGTGGCGAGGTGCCGACGTTTCATTAACGCCGACTTGATCGCAGCCGGATTGTCGCCGCTGGCGCCGGAACAACACTTGCCGGCTACCAGCCGCTTGTTCCTTCATGAGCTTAAAGACTGTATTGCCGCGCGTCAGGATTTTGCTTTTGAAACCACCCTCTCGGGACGCAGTTATCTTAAACTGATAGACCGCTTACAAGCCACCGGTGGCGAGTAGAGTTAATCTATCTGGCCTTACCCAGCGCCGAAATGTCGCGTCTGCGCGTAGCCGAGCGCGTGACTCACGGAGGCCATAATATTCCTGAAGCCGACATCATGCGGCGTTTTCCGCGCAGCCTGCACAACCTGTTAAATGTCTTCGCGCCCAAGGTTGATCAAGCACAGTGTTACATGAATAACGGCGCAAGCCCTGAACTGGTCTTTCAGCAAGAAGGCGATATACGCACCATCTACCACCCCGATTTTTTAGTGTTTTTACAGCAGAAGGCTCAATCATGAATGCCGATTTAAACCCTACACCCAAAGCAGATATTCAAGCCACGCTAGATTGCTTGCGTTTAGCCGTTAGCAAAACCCTGGAACGCAAGCGCCGCCTAGGTCAGTATTCAGTGCAATGGAATGGTAACGCCCCCTTCGCCATAGGCGAAGATGCCCCAGAATCCTTACAATTGCCGCAACAATCGGATCATTATTGAGCGGCTAGGTGTTAATGACAAATTAAACCGAGCCAGAAAAAGCAAAAAGACCATCAATTCTAGGCGAGCTCATAGAAGCATCATTGGTCGTGAATCGTATTTTATCGGCGGTTATCGCTCGACGGATGAGGTCGGGTGTGGATTGAAACATTGATTTCCTGGTCATTTTTCCACGCTGTTTTATAAACAATGGGACAATTACGCGGTTTTGGACTTACAACCTCATTCAAATATAAGTAAAAATGAACACACTTACTCAAATCCATACTGATATTGATGCGCGCGTACAAGCCATTCGTGATGACAATCTTGATTGGCTATGCGGCTTGGGTTGCGACGGCTGTTGTCATCGGCTCGCCGAAATACCCCGACTCACTGCGGCGGAATGGGATTGGCTGCGGGAAGGCTTGGCCGCGCTACCCCCGGAGCAGCTTCGGGAAATTGGCCAGAACATTGCCGCATTGGCTAAGCAGTCATCACGCCCCATCATCTGCCCGTTGTTAGATCAGTCGGCGGGCGCTTGTAAGGTCTACGTCCACCGCCCGGTGGCTTGCCGCACCTACGGGTTTTATGTCCAGCGTGACCAAGGCCTTTACTGTAAGGACATCGAGTCGCGCGTGGCCGGTGGGTCTTGGGCCGAGGTAGTGTGGGGTAACCAGGATGCCGTTGATCACCGTCTTTCCGGTCTTGGCGAAACCTGCGATTTGACCGAGTGGTTCGCGGACTGGAAGCCGAACGAGGACATGACTTGAAAGGGTCAGTATTGTCCGGGCGAAATATCAGTCTCAGATAAGAGCCGTAGGGCGAGACGAAAGGCCCAAGAAAAGCCTTTTTCCGAACGTCAGTCCTTGACCCTATCTGGGTCAAAAAGAACGAAATAATGAGAAGAATGAAAGGAAGAAGTTCGATAAAGCTGTTCGAAACCTTTCCGGATTTGAAAAAAACGCTATTGGGCGTGTCATTTTTGGCTCAGTTGCATTGACCACCAACAGATAAGCCAAACACAAAATTAATGACTGATGTTACGCAGGAAAACTAAAAAATCAATAACTTACGAAGCAAAAAATGAGAGTAAGTTATTGATAGCTTGTAGTCGGTGCGTAACATCAGTTAATGATATAATTTCATATATTTCAAAGTACCGTTATAACTGGCATAGATAATCAGATTTCTGTTTGCAACGGTCTTGAGTGGTTGTTACTTTCCACTTGGGATCGCTGTAAAGCATTTTCTCGCCGACACCGATTTTCTACAGTTGGACGACTGGATTGCGGGGCGATCGACCCAATATGATGCCAATGAACGTATTCTCGGTTTTGGATTGTTTGGCTCGAAGTTGCAGATTATTGTTATCAACTGCGACGACAGTGAGAAGACCTACGCGCACGCAATGAATCAAGATATTCTGGAGTTTTGTTAGTGAAAAAGACAATAGACATCTTTCCCAAATACAGCCATGTAAGCATGTAGACTGGAATAAGCCGGTTCAAGCGATAGCGAGAATCGGTGTTCCCGGCACCCCCACGAATTTGCCGGAAACGCTGCCACGCGCTACGCTTGGGTAGCCTTATTCCAGCCTGCGTCATTATTGGCGCAGAACAGCTACCTTTTTTTACTTCTTATTACGGACATATATCATATGAAATTTGTTATTTCTTACCCTCAAACTAATTGGGATTACGCCAAATTTAGGCTCGAAAGAATTATAAAAGGTAAAGATCGTTCGAATGAAGTATTCAAAGGAGAGCCAGGGGGGAAAATTCAACTGTTAAATCATCAGGGGCAATTGGGTAATATCCAATTATTAGATGAAATCTATCCGACTAAGCCTTTTGGTATGGAATTTGTTGAAGGTGAGGGTTTGTATTACATTTGCGGACTTCCCTGTGCAGAAGATGGAGTCGCGGGTGATGAGCATATCGAAAGGTTAAATGATAAAGGTGAAGTTGATTTAAAAATAAGAAGTCCATTATTTTCGCAATTGCGCTCGCTACGTCGTACCAAGGACGGATTTCTGGTAACAGCCAGTGGCATCGATGCCATATTGGAAGTCGACTTTGAAGGCAATGTTATCTGGTCGTGGTGGGCAACAGAACGTGGTTATCCTAATGCCTATGGAGGGGGAATGAGGCAGATCGATAAGACAATGGATCATCGACTCAAATGTTATTCAGGAAAATTGCAATCGACGCACTTGAATTCAGCCATAATCGATCCTTACGATAACAATAAAATTTTGACTATTTTGTTTTATCAAGGCGCGGTTGTTCGTATCGACAGAAAAACATTAGCGTTAGACGTTGTTATAACCGGACTGAACGGAGCGCACCACATCCGCCCTCACTCGAAAGGTTACATGCTGTCGAACTCTCGAAAAGGTGAAGTCCTAATTTATGATCATGATTTTAAATTGACTGATCGCATCAAAGGGACAAATGCATTGTTCCCGGTTAAATGGGTTCAAGACGCTTTTGAAATGCCAGGAGGCCTATCCCATTTAATAGCGGACTGTAATACCTTCAATCTAAGAGAACGAGATTCGGAGGGCAACGAAAAAACATTTAATACCCGCATGCCAAATCGTATTTTTCAAATTGAACCGGTTTCGGATGCTTTTTCGTTCAAGGGATATTAGTCTGAATGCTTGATAAACTCTTACACCACATAGCAAGCTATTTTTATTTAGGAAAAATACATGAAAAATTGTAATAACATCAGCGCGTTGCTTTTGCTTTCGTTGCTGGGCATCCAGACCGCTGTTGCTGAAGAGGCTACGAAAAGTTCTGAGGATTGGCTAAGGTCTGCCCAAAATCCACTGGCTCCGGTGTTAAGCGTCCCGCTTACTTACACGCATCACGGTGGAGCAGATAACGGTGATGTGTCAATCGGCAGCATACAGCCTATTATTCCTGTATCACTCGGTGAGTGGAACATGATTAATCAGTTGTCGTTAAATTTTATAGGTACCCCCGGCGTAGTAACAGGTATTTCCGAGTTGCCTGAGCCATTTCCAGGTTCAGGGGTAGCGGGTCTCGCTGATACTAATTTTACTTCTCTTTTTACTCCGGTAAGTTCCGGAAATATTTATTGGGGGGTTGGGCCAACTTTCGTTTTTCCAACGGATACTCTTCTTTCTGATACAGAGGATCGTAGATCGCGGGAACTGGGTAGCGGAAAGTTCAGCGTTGGCCCTGCATTGGTGTTTGTGGTCCAACCCGGTCCATGGTCAATAGGTTTAAAGTCCAGACAAATATGGTCTGTAGTGGGTAATGATTCTCGTAACGATGTCAGTCAACTCGTTGTTGAGCCCTTTGCTAATTACAATCTTGATGAAGGTTGGTATTTGACGACTAATATGGACACTGTTGCCAACTGGAATTCCAGTTCTGATAACCGATGGACAGTTCCGGTAGGCGGCGGAGTGGGTAAATTATTTGCCTTAGATAATTATGCCGTCAACACTAAATTAGAAGGCTACTACAACGCAGTAAAACCGGATTACGCGCCGGACTGGTCATTAAATTTCACCTTACAACTCATGTTACCTGATCTTTATTGACCCATTGACATCCTCCCGTCTAAAGGAAAAGCCATCTACACATCTTTACAGTCAATTGATTTTATTAAAGATGGCTTTTACTGAACGCCACCGGCTAAAACGGGTGGTTGTTCAGCTCCTTGGTCGAAAATCAAACCCGCTGTATTTCACCTAGAGCCAGAATATTGCCTAATGCGCCGCTGAGGTTTTTTAAGCAAAAAAAAGGGGCGCTCTACGCGCCCCCTTTATCAATCAATCCGATTAAGCTTTCAGCAGTTCCTTGGCTTTAGCCATAATCCCGGCAGGATCAATGCCTTGATGAGGGAATTGTTCCCACAGACCGCCGCAGCCTTCTTTATGCGTTGCAATATGCGCATATTTTGGGGTCAGGCCACGCTCCAGCAACCAGGAGCCAAAGCGGCTGCCCAATCCGGTTTTGCGGTTGTACGACTCGACCACCAACACCATCGGCGACTTGCCAATCTTGGCCATCATTTCTTCATCGATGACATTCAAGGTAGGTTTGTTGATCAAACCGACATCGATGCCTTCTTGTTTTAGACGCTCGACGGCATCCAATGCCCGGTACAACGATTCGCCAAAGCTGATGATGTAGCCTTGAGTACCTTCGCGGATAACTTCATCTTTGCCGGAAACAAATTTATAGTCGCCACCAAAGTAGTCCTGACCGTCAGTATTCAAAATAGTCGGTACTTTAGAGCGGGTCGAAAAGACAAAACGCAAGCCTGGATTAAAGAAGATGGTTTCCAAGCAGGCTTTCATTTGCAACGGGTCGGCAGGAAAGTAAAGGTTGGTCGCATAGCCGTCACTTAAACCATTGTCGGCAAACATGTTGTTCAGACCGAAATGACAGGTATTGTCAGCCATGTCGTCAATCCCGGAGTGCGAGAAATGACTGAGCACATTAGAATTATTCAACCGCGCCATGGTGATTTCAGACAGCAGCATTTCCAAGAAGGCGCTAAAGGTACCAAAAATACCCTGCTTGCCCGCTTCCATACCGAAACCGGCGGCTGCCGAGAAGTTGCCACGCTCCATAATACCCGAAGAGATAAAGACTTCAGGGAAAGCCGCGTGAATTTTGAACAAGCCGCAAGAGCCTTCCAGATCACTGTCAACAACACGGATTTTTTCGATACGTTCGGCTTCGCTCAATCTGCCCATGATTTCAACGGCTGCATCGCCGAAAACGTTGCGGTTAGCATCCCACTTGTCGCTGGAACCTAAAAATACCGCCTCATTCTTTGGCGCTTTAATACCTTTAAGGTGATCGGCTGCCGCTTGTTGACCACGAGACTCAAGATACTCGACCGCCACTTTGACAGAAATGACGTCATGACCATGAGTAGAACCTTCCAAGCCGACAATACCGGGACACATCGGGCGATGGTTAATGACGGCAACCGGGCCATCGGTATTTACGGCAATACAAATACGTTTGTAAAGATCATCAAGATCTTCACCGTCGCCTTCCAATACGGTGACGCCTTGACCCGCCAAGGTTTTAGCCGTGGTGCAACCGGGCAGATAATGTGACGGATGACCGGCAATGGTGACGTTATTGTCGTCGATAATCAGCTTGACATTCAGTTGTTGAGCAACGGCCAGACGCGCGGCTTCTGCGTCATTACCTTCTTGTTGGGAACCATCAGAACCCAGGCAAAATAGGGTTTTAGTTGAATTAGCGATAGCCACGCCATTGACGTAAGGCCACATATGACCTAATCGTCCTGAGCTGAATTTTACGCCGGGCGTAAAGCCCAGTTCAGGGTGACCCGGTAAATGCGAATGCGCGGCGCGGTATTCCATCAGACGTTCTGCGGGCAGATCGCCGTTAAGCGTAGACATCAGATATTGGGTGGCTACGCGATGTCCGGCTTCGTCAAAGAAAATAGGCACGTATTTATCAGCATCGCCCCGGAACAAAGCATCCATAATCATCACTTCCGGCACGGTATCGTAAGGACCGCCGGTATGACCGCCGACGCCTCTGGCTGCGCCGGTCGCGGTAAAAAAGACGATGGCGTCGCGACACAGTTGAATATTCGCCTTAAGACTGGCGCGTTGCTCGTCGGTCAGTGTGCTATTGCTTGCGTTTAAAGTGATGCGTTGATACGCACCAAGATCGATTGGAAATGAATTCATAATTAAGCTCTTGTTATTATAGTAATGAGTATAGTGGATCGCTGTTCCTCTACGCCTACTGGCGATCCCTGTGGCTTGGCTGCCACGATATTTAGGCTGCTGAAACCATTGTCACTATGACTAGCCTCGGTGGTGAAATAATGGCCCGGGCAATATTACCAAACGCATCAAGGATTGTCAGTCTTTTGACGTTATTTAACGCAATAGATGCGCTAAGCGCCACCCGCAACAATCACAACACGACTGCGCCCCCCGCCCTGTTTTTCCACCATCACCTTGGCACCGATACGCTCAACCAAAATAGGCACATGCGAAATAACGCCGACTTTTCTGCCCAGCGCTTGCAGGGTGTCCAGGCTGGCGATGGCTATGTCCAGCGTTTCCGGGTCCAAACTGCCGAAGCCTTCGTCAATGAACAGCGATTCAACCTGGGTTTTGTTGGATGAAAGCGACGCCAAGCCCAAGGCCAGCGCCAGCGACACCAGAAAGCTTTCGCCGCCGGACAGGCTGTGTACGCTACGCACGTCATCGGCCATGTCTCGGTCGATAATTTGCAGCTCCAGATCGCTGCCCGGCACCCGTTGGAGGGCATAGCGTTTGGCGAAGTCTTCAAGATGTTGATTGCTGTGCGCCAGCAATGCTTCCAGAGTCAGACTTTGGGCAAAAGTACGGAACTTGGCGCCACTTCTTGAGCCTATCAATTCATTCAGGCTTTCCCATTGCTCCCAGCATTGTCGTTGGCCGTCCAGCGCTGCTTTCAACAGCCGTCCTGCTTCGATTTTTTTATCGTCTTCCCGTAGCAGGATGACTTGCTCTTGTTTTTGGCTATGCGCAAGCTGTCTTTGCTGCTGCAATTCGGCCGACAGTTTATGGGCGTCTTCCTCCACTATTTCGACAGGATGGCTTTGGTCGCATGGGTTCCCTACCCCTTGCGACACTTGCACCATCCATGGCGGTCGTTGCTTAAGACAATCGTCGGATTTAACTTTTAATAAGGCCGCAGACTCTTGCAGGGTTCGCTCCAGTACCGCCATTTTGGTTTTCTGTTCCGTCAGCCAGAGCTCGTCTTTTTCCAAAAACCAGCTTAACTGCTCAAGATCGATGGCCTGTTTTCCCAGCAACTGGTTCAATGCGCTTAACGCTTTTTCCAGATTGCCATAACGTCTGCCGGTCTCGGTTTGCCAATGCAGCTGATTTTGTTTGCAGGTTGCCAGCCCGGTTTCCGCCTGACTGACGGCTTGACCGGCTTGCTGATGCGCGGCTCTTGCGGTCTGTAAGCTTTGGTTAATACTTTGCTGATAACTCTCGGCAGTCACTTTTGGCAACACCGCCTCGCGCTCAATCGACAATTTTCGCATTTCATCTGTCCGGGTGTTCAACTCGGCCTGTTTGATTTGGTGCTGCTGCCGACTTTGATTCAGCGCCTGCTCCGCTAGCTTTTCATTGTGGTTGACTGTTTCCAGGGATTTGGCGGCGGTTTCAATCTGCTGTTCGGTGCGCTGGTGTTGTTGCGCTTTTACCGCGCAATCCTGCCTGAATACTGCGGTGGAATCCTGTAGATAAGACTGCCAGTTTTCCAGCTGCCGGAACGGTGTCGCCAATAACTCGACAATCGCTTGCAGTTGTGTTGCCTGCTCCAAAATAGCAGCAGAGACATGTTCCAGGTCGGCTTTATTTTTGGCCTGTTGCTTGTCCAGCGAGGCGTATTCGGCAGACAGTTTTTCCTTATTCCTCTGATCCGCATCGAATAAATCCTGTGCCACTTTTAGCTGTTTTTGTAATTCCAGGGCGGCTTTTTCTTGCTGCTTAATACGCGCCAAGTCCGAACTTATCTGCTGTTCATGACTTTTAAGTTCGGGCAACAACTGGCTATCGGTGATGGCGAAATCGTGTAGCGCTAACGCCCGCCAGTCGTTATGGCACTGCGCCAATTTTGTCTGCGCCTCGATCAAACCGTCCGCCAGCGCTGTTTTTTGCTGCTGTCCTTGGCTGATGCTTTTGGTCAATTCGGCGATAGCTTTAATCAGTGTTTCATTCTGGCTTTCCAGCTCGGCGACTCGTGCCGACTGTGCCGCCGCCTGTTCATTACCTATACTCACCTGATCTTTCCAAGGGTGCTCCAGCGCTCCGCAAACCGGGCAAGGCTGATCGTCCTGCAATAACGAACGAAATTGCTCGGCGTTTTTATGGGTGGTTGCCTGAATCAGTTCCAAGGCTTTTTTAGCCTCGCTCAACCCGGCGCCATTAGCTGTCCGCTGCTGATTGACTGTTTGCAGTTGCAGCGTACTGTCATTGATCGTCTGTTCGGTTGCTGCCAGTTTATCCGTGTCCTGCTTGATAGCCTGTTGCAACTCCTGGGCATGGTTCGTCAAATTCAGCGCCTTGAGGACTTGCTCGCGCTTGATTTCAAGCTCGTCTTTTGAACGATGCAGGTCTTCAAGCGATTGCCGACTATCCTGTGTTTTCAGTTGCGCCAGCGTCTGTTGCTGCAACTCCCCTTTTTTGTGACTGTCATCAATCGCCAACTTTAATTCGGCCAAGCTGCGTTCATCCTGGGTAACCGCTAGCCTTAACTGCTCCGCGTTCAGCATATCGTCTGCTTTCCGGGCATTCAGCATTTGATAGCGTTCCAACTCAGCATCCCACCGACTCCATTCGGCGGCGATGGGTTTGATCGCCTGATTTTGTTCCAGCCAAACAGTTAGCCGTTGCAGCGTCGTAGTTTGTTCGGCCTGTTGAATCAATAAGGATTGATGATCTTTTTCGGCACTATCCAACGCATTAAACAATTGGTTTTCTTCTGCGGACAAGGTGCTGACAGTTTGCCGGATAACATCAATGCGGGTATCCAAGGCCCGCGCTTTGATTAATAGCGGTTGCGCCTGCTGTTGTTGCTGTTCGGTTTCGACTAACGCAACGGCAAGAACGCCGAGCTGTTCCTTTGCCGTTTGCAGCTTTGCTTCGGCGGCTAGGTGCTGGTCGCTGCTGTCTTTGAGTTGGTGCTGGGCATCCAAATATTCGGTATTTGCCATTTGGTACTGACTTAACAGCGGTCTTAAAGGCTGCGCAAGTTCAACTTGTTGCATCAACTGGCGTTCAGCGTCTGCCGCATCCCACGCCTGTTGGCTGCCAGCAACGACCTCACGCGCAAGCTGTTCAGCAGCTTGGCGTTTTTTCAGTTCGGCATACCAGTCGATGATTTGCTGGTTGCTGGCGATTTGTTTATCCAGATCGGCCAACTGATCGGTAAATTGATCGCGTTGCTGTTCCAATAGTTGGCGAGCCGTATCATCCAGCGGAATTTGATCCTGCATCCGGTTTGTAATCTGAGTTAACGCGTTCTTTTCCTGACTGGCGCGGTCGAAGGCGGCGATAGACAGCACCGAATACAGTTCGGTACCGGTGATGCGCTCCAACAAACTGGAACGCTCGTCTTTTTTGGCTTTTAAAAACGCGGCAAAATCGCCCTGAGCCAATAACACCGAGCGGCGGAACTGGTCGAAGTTAAGATCGATCAACTCACCGATTATTTCCAGCGTGTTTCTCTTGCCCTGCCCGATACGCTGGCCGTCGTCAATTTTGCTTAAGATGACTTCTTGTGCCTGCAAGCGTCCGTCCGCTTTGCCGCGCGCTTTGCTGACTTCCCAGCGCGCACGGTAATGCTGCTTGTCCTTGCCGATGAAATCCACTTCGGCATAAGCATGACTGGTTCCCCGGCGTAATATCGAACGTACGTCGGTACTGGTCACGCGCAGATTTTCAGCTTCATCTTTATGGCCTACCGCAAAACCGTGACCGTCCGGCAAGCGCGGAATTTTGTCGTACAGCGCCAGACACAAGGCATCCAGAATCGTGCTTTTACCCGCGCCGGTTTGCCCGGTAATGGCAAATAATCCGGCCTGCTCCAACGGCCCAGAGTTCAGCAAAATCTCAAACGGCTCGGCTAAACTGGCCAGATTTTTCCCGCGTATCGCTAAAATGCGCATTATTCCCTTCCTTGCAGATTTTCAACCAACTCATTAAATAACGCATTCATAATTTCGGGCGTTTCCCGGTCATACTTGTTTTGATAACAGCGCTGAAAAACATCCAAGGGTTGCAATTCTTCGAGACGTTCTTCGATTTTCATATCAGCCAGACTTTTTTCGCTGCCGCTGTAAGCTGTGGATATTTTCAATAAGCGCACCGGCAGTTTGGCGATGGTTTCTTCAATTTGCTGGCGTAATCCGGGTTCCGGTTTTTCCAGCCTGATACGCAATTCAAGCAGCGGCCGTTGCTCTATCGGCAGATCGTCGAGGGTCAGGTTTTCCAAGTGCTCGATCACCGCAGGCAGTACCGCAAAATCTTTGCCGTTGGGGATTCTGAGCAATTGAACGCTGCGAGGGATTTTTACGGTGACGGTTTCGACCGGCCGACCTGAACGGACATCGACCTGAACCACTTGATGCGCATAATCGGTTTCATCAAATGACAGTGGAATCGGCGAACCGCTGTAACGAATGTGCTGATGGGTACCGACTTTTTGCGCCAGATGCAAATGGCCTAAGGCCACATAAGCAATATCAGCGGGAAATAATTCGACCGGCAGCGCATGTTGATTGCCGCCCAGTATTTTACGTTCGCTTAATTCGGATACTGCGCCATTCACCATATAACAATGCCCGGTCAGAATCAGGCTGTCGTCATTGCCCGCCTTTTGTTGCAGTTTTTCGAACAGCTCAGCATACAGGGTTTTCATGCCGGAGATTAACGGATCACTGTCTTGTTCAGCAGATTGCATTGGCTCCATTGTGCTTGATACAGTCGTGGGCAGATCGGCATTGCGCAAAAACGGCATGGCTCCGCACCAGGCTTTAATCTGGCCCGTCGCATTGGTCAGCGGCACCAACAAACGCTCCCAATCGATACCGCCCTGATCGTCACGCGACAAGCCGCCGACCACGGTAACGCCCAACGCATTAAGAATGGGCGATGGCGCATCCAGACGTGACGCCGAATCGTGATTGCCGCCGATTAAAACAATATCCAGATTCGGTTGCTGCGCTTTGGCCTTGACCAGAAAATCGTACAGCTGCGACTGCGCTGCGGAAGAGGGATTTGCCGAGTCAAAAATATCCCCGGCAACCAGCAGCGCATCGGCCTGTTTGCTTTGCAATTCCAGCAACAGCCAGTCCAGAAACTGCTGATGCTCCAGTTGCCGGGAAACGCCATGTAGATGATGCCCAAGATGCCAGTCTGCGGTATGAAATAGTCTTAACATGAGTTTTCTTTTTTAGAAGAGATTGATGGTGTGCCATATACCAACGAAAAGCTGTCTGTAGGTATTGACTCAGTCCCATCATATATTGAAGCGGATTCCACAATCATCGCCTCATATCATTGTCGTGAGGCTTTATCGTAACACTCGATAGGTAATAGCACTTATTGATTGAAAAAGTTGAACTCCCTATCCTACGACTAGCCTATATAATAACGACCGTTTTTTTAGGCTTATCTGACTTAGTCTGTAATCTTCAAAATTACAACATACTAAAGCAGTTTATTGTGCCATTTTCGACGTAGATGTGAAATAAAATGATGCTTAGGAAATTAACAACAGAGGCGTGGCTTCTTTATCTGAAAATCTTAAACGCTGAGCAGATCTCCGATCTGCCCATGAAGAACGAGGATAGGCAGTACAAATTAGCAGATAGAGCTTATTACAGATACAGACGGCGACGCGCGTCAGATGCTTAGTGACCGGAAATAACGGCAACCTGATGGAAGGGCTTTTTGTATTACGGATTGTTATGGGGTTTTATTTTGACCTGCCGCCAGCGGTCTATATTGGCCTATAAAAGCGACAGGCATAAAAAAAGAGCTTTGCAGATTGCATAAGCCCTTGATTTTTATGGTGCCTCGGGCCGGAGTCGAACCGGCACGTCCTTACGAACGAGGGATTTTAAGTCCCTTGCGTCTACCAATTTCGCCACCGAGGCATCGATAACTTTGGTAAGCCGCGTATTATATAGCAACAAAAAAAATAAACTAGACCTATCGCTAAAAAAGGTCGCGCGAGCATGTAAACTTAATAAAAAGGTGCGCGCATAAAGGGTGAATACGCTGGCCAATAGTAATTTCCCCAAAAATAAGGATAACCGCCATAATAGGGACCGTAACCATAGCCGAAACCGTAGTCAAAACCATCGTAACGATTGTCGTACACATAAACCGGCCAAAGGTGAATGTTCGTGGCGGCAACCAACGGTAAGTGCAACACTTTTTTGCCTATTGTGCGTTCGACATCACCTGTAAGTGTTCCCGCAACTGTGATTTTCGTATTTCTGGTGTAGACAGCCGGATCGAGAAACTCAGGGCTTTTGATCAGGAATCGTCCCTCATTCGGTTGATCTGTCTGAGGGCGAGCATTGCTGCTTAACGGATAATACAGCACCTGAATCAAACTGAAATTTTGTTCATTTTCCACATCAATAATAACGCCGCCCCAACGCACCGGCGCATTTTTATAATTGGCAATCTGCTGGATTGCCTGGGCATAAGAAATGTCATGCAGCGGGGGATTTTTTATCGCGGGCGGCAAACTTGAGCAAGCGCCCAACAACAAACAGGTCAGTAATAAATATCGTTTCATATTTTTTCTCCTGAAATGTTCAAATTTTATTGACCCTACTTAACCAGAAATCCCCTGAAAACGCTATTGTTGAATATACCTATTCCTGCAATGGCGCCTAATTGCAGTACAATAAGCACCCCTTGTTCAACTATGTACCCATGCCTTCATGAATAAACAAAAGAAACTGCTACGTTCCGATATTCGCTACGAATGTGGCGACGCTTTTTATGAGCGTGGACGCAGCTATTTTGAAACAAACAGGGTGATTAATCTCACTGTTAAAAGCGAAGGGGCTCTTTTTGTACAGCTCAATGCCGCCGTGAAAGGCAGCCATAAAGACCCGTACCGGCAAAATATCCGCATCGTCTGGCGCCCGGACTATAGTGCGGCAGAAATTGAAGGCGATTGTACTTGCCCGGTCGGTTTTAACTGCAAGCATGTTGCGGCAGCTTGCCTGATGTATCAAAACTCGATGTTAAGCCTTTCTACACCCGATACCTCCAACTGTCTGGCTTGGCTAAACAGTCTGCAACAAAAAACGCCACCACAACGCGATCCCTTTCTGGATTTTACCGCTTACATCCTCAAACCCGACAACGCAAAACACGAATTGACTCTGGATTTTTTAATCACCAAAGCAAAGAAAACCGGAGGCTTATCTAAAGGCAGAAAAACCACCCTAAACAATATTTACTACGGCTATTCCTACGTCAGTTATCTTCAACCGGAGGATCATGAAATTGCCAAACTGCTGACTGCACTTAACGCTTCATTAAAAGGAGCACCCTTGATTGAAGGCGCCACAGGTTATTTGGCCTTGTCCAAGTTACTGAAAACGGGTCGATTATTCCTGCAAGACCTTGAGCGGGCTCCGTTAACAAAAGGAACCGCCCGCGATTTAAAATTTGACTGGCAAACAGCCAATAATGGCGACTATCAATTAGCGGTTGAAATCGCTCCCCCTGCAATTTTGTTGCTGACCGATCCACCGCAATACCTGGACGCCGCTTTGGGCATGATAGGTGAAGTCAACGCCCACAAGCTCTCGACAGATCAACTCAAAAACATTCTGGCCGCCCCGCTCATTCCGGCCGAATATGCCGATGAATTCAGTCAGCGCCTGATTATGGAACACCCCGGCCTGCCGCTGCCCGCCCCAAAAAAAGTCGAATTAATCGAAGCCGATCAACTAACGCCTATACCGAAACTATTGCTGTTCGGTCATCAGGTAACGGCCCAGCAATATAGCCATTTTATGGCAGTAAGTTTCAACTACGGCGACTGGACACTTTCTGCAATCCCCTCGGAAGACTATAGCGTCATAAAAACCGCTCAAGGACTGGTGAAGATTACACGCGACCTAGAAACCGAACAACTGGCCATACATCGTCTGACGGAACTCGGTTTTACCGCCTCAGAAACCGTCACACAAGAACTGTTTTTGTATAGTCCGGCACCAACGATAATGGACAGCGCCGCACGCTGGGGCGATTTTCTGCAAAACATGTTGTCTGAGCTGGAACAAGATGGCTGGATTATCGACATAGACGACAGCTTTTTGCTTAATTTTCAAACCGCCCAGAACTGGGAAGCGGAAATCAGCGAAAGCCAGCAAGACTGGTTTGAAATGCGTTTTACCCTAGAAGTTGACGGCCAACCCATGCCTTTACTGCCGTTAATTATGCCGGTACTGGAAAACTACGACTTGGAAAACCTGCCGGAAATGCTCAGCATTCCGTTAGGCAAGCACAACTACCTGACCTTGCCCAGCGACAAGATCAAACCGTTTCTAAATGTATTGCTAGAACTGTTTAACAGCAGCACCATGGATAAAAACGGCTCATTGAAACTGTCCCGATTTAACGCCGCCGCACTGGCCGACCTCGAAGAACACAGCTATGGTCTGTTCAGCATTAACGGCGGCAAAGAGTTGCGGGAACTGGGACAAAAACTGCAAAACTTTACCGGCATTGAAGATGTCGCCCTGCCCAACAACTTGCAGGCAGAACTGCGCCATTACCAACAGCAGGGACTCAACTGGCTGCAATTTTTACGGGAATATAGATTCTCCGGCATTCTGGCCGACGACATGGGCCTGGGCAAAACCATACAGACCCTCGCTCATTTGTTAATAGAAAAACAAAGCGGCCGGATGAGTCTGCCCAGCCTGATCATCGCGCCGACCAGTCTGATGAGCAACTGGCGACGCGAAACCGAACGCTTCACCCCCGACTTGAAAATCCTGATCCTGCAGGGCTCCGAACGCAAACAGCTGTTCTACAAAATCAGGGACTACGACCTGATCCTGACCACTTACCCCTTGCTGACACGGGATGAGGAAACACTGCTGGAACATGAGTATCATTATCTGATTCTGGACGAAGCTCAAGTCGTTAAAAATCCACTGTCCAAAGCCGCGCAATTGGTGCGCCGTATAAAGTCCAATCACCGCTTATGCCTGACCGGTACACCGATGGAAAATCATCTGGGCGAACTGTGGACGCAATTCGACTTTTTGATGCCGGGTTTTCTTAGCGACAGCGCTACCTTTAAAAAACGTTACCGCACTCCGATTGAAGTGTATGGCGATAGCGAACAAAGAGCGCGGCTGTCGCGTCGCGTTGCACCGTTCATGCTGCGCCGTACCAAGCAGGAAGTCGCCACCGAATTACCGCCTAAAACCGAGATTATTCGCTCAGTGCCGCTATATCCAAAACAGGCCGCTTTATACGAGAGCATCCGCCTGACCATGGAGAAAAAGGTCCGCGATGCGATAGCCCAAAAAGGCCTGTCGCGCAGCCATATCACCATCCTGGACGCCTTGCTTAAATTACGCCAGACCTGTTGCGACCCACGCACCCTGAGGCTAGTAGAAGCGCAAAAAGTGCAGGAATCCGCCAAACTCGATTTGCTGATGGAGCTATTGCCGGAACAGCTGGAAGAAGGTCGCCGCATTCTGGTATTCTCGCAATTCACCCGCATGATTGCGTTGATTGAAAACGAATTGAACGCCCGAAAGATCGGTTATACCAAACTGACCGGGCAGACCCGCAACCGTGACGAAGCCATAGAACGCTTTAAAAGCGGCGAAGTGAACGTGTTCCTGATCAGCCTGAAAGCGGGCGGAGTCGGCTTAAACCTGACCGAAGCCGACACCGTGATTATTTACGATCCGTGGTGGAACCCCGCCGCAGAAAGCCAGGCCGCAGACCGCGTCTATCGTATCGGTCAGGACAAGCCGGTATTCGTGTATAAACTGATTACCGAAAATACGGTAGAAGAAAAGATTATCGCGATGCAGGATAAAAAACGCGCCTTGGCCGAAGGGATTTACCAGGAAGGGGCCAAAGAGGAATCGTTGAAACTGACGGCGGAGGATCTGACGGCTTTGTTTGAGCCGTTGTAAGACGTTAAGGCAATAACCTAAAGATCGCAGGTAAAGCTTCGTGTCTAATTATTTCAAGCTTATCTCATTCCCATGCACTACGTCACTGCCATTAAGCGTTGTAGGAGCGGGCCATGCCCGCGATGAAAAGCCTACAACTCTGCAATCGCTGCCCAAATGTCGCGGGCGCGGCCCGCTCCTACGGTATCTTGTGTTTCTTAACTAAATGACAGTGACGCGCTACGTATAAATAAAGCCATGGAACCACAATAAAAATGAATATAAAAGTTCGCGTTATTTTAAAAAAACTATCAAATCCTCGCGTTAGAAGGCGATTGAAAATTGGCCTCTGTGCTTACGGTGGTGTGGTTCTGATGGGTCTGTTATTTAAGCTTGTCTATGATATTGGTTATTTTAACGCGCAGTCATTTAACAATGATAAAAACACTGAACTACCTATTACGCATCCAGTACTGACCATGGAATCTGCTCAGCGTATTGTGTCTGGCGCGCTAAAAGAAGACCCTACTAACCCACAAACCATTGTGAATCAGATTATTGATAGCAATCATAATCTTTCAACCATTATTATAGAAAACAATCAGCTAAAAAAAATTGCCTGGATTATAGATCGGCGTTTGTTTTTTACCGGCGATTTATTCAATGACGCCGGTTATAATTTAACAGAAGGTATTGAGCATCAATACAATATCAAGCGTGGTGATCGTTGATTGCTCTAACAGCACTAGCAAGTGGGCATCAGAATAGAAACTTAGGCTGTCTAGGCTAATTCAGAGAACCGTTCTGGAATGAGCGGAGCTGAGCGCCTTAGGTCGGTCAATTTCAGCAAGAAGCACAGGGGCATGCCTTACTTACAAGTTACACTAGAAATGTCAAATGTAAATCCTGACCCCGTCTGTGTTGCCTTTCGTTGGGCCGAATACAATGAAGCCCAACGATCAAAGCTATCGCCTTTTAAATGGCTGACGTGTTGGGCTTCGCGATGCTCTGCGCCCAAGCTACGGCCCTGCGGGGGATTTGACGGCTTTATTTGAGCCGTTATGAAACCAATTTATTCCTGCCTACAGAAACATAAAAAGGGTTTATGACTAACAAACCAATCGAAATACTTAAAGCTGTTTTCGGCTATGATAAATTCAGGGGTCAACAACAGGAAGTCATCGAACGACTGATAGCCGGGCAGGATGCGTTGGTGCTCATGCCGACCGGCGGCGGCAAGTCGTTGTGCTACCAGATTCCGGCCCTGATCCGGCCCGGCGTGGGCATCGTCATTTCGCCGTTGATCGCGCTGATGCAGGATCAGGTCAACGCCTTGCTGCAATTGGGTGTTAAAGCCGCGTTTCTTAACTCGACCTTATCGCTGGAACAATCCCGCAGCATCGAACAGCAATTGCTTAACGGCGAACTGGACTTACTGTACATCGCCCCGGAACGTTTGACTTCGGCGCGAACCGGGGCGCTTTTCGAGCGCATCAAAATCGCCCTGTTTGCGATTGATGAGGCGCATTGCGTTTCCCAATGGGGGCACGATTTTCGGGTGGATTATCTCCAGCTGTCACTGCTGCACGAGCGTTTTCCCGACATTCCCCGTATCGCGCTGACCGCGACCGCCGACGACAAAACCCGCGAAGAAATCAAATTACGCCTCAATCTGGAGCAAGCTCAGCTCTATCTGAGCGGTTTCGACCGTCCCAACATCCGTTACCGGATCGTGCAAAAACAAAATGCCCGCGACCAGCTGATCGATTTTATTCGCGCCGAACATGCCGGGGATGCCGGGATTGTCTATTGCCTATCGCGGAAAAAAGTCGATACGACCGCCGAATGGCTCAGAACCAAAGGCGTCAACGCCCTGCCCTATCACGCCGGCATGGCGTCCGATTTGCGCTCCAAGCATCAGCACCGGTTTTTAATGGACGAGGGTTTGGTGATTGTGGCGACCATCGCATTCGGCATGGGTATCGACAAGCCTAATGTGCGCTTTGTCGCGCATCTGGATTTACCCAAAAGCGTTGAGGCCTATTATCAGGAAACCGGCCGCGCCGGGCGTGATGGCCTGCCCGCCAACGCCTGGATGGCTTACGGCTTGCAGGACGTGATTACGCTACGGAAAATGCTGCAGGATTCCAATGCCGATGAGGCGCATAAACGGGTCGAATTCCACAAACTGGATGCGATGCTGGCCTTGTGCGAGCAGGTTCATTGTCGCCGCCAAGCCTTGCTGGCTTATTTCGGCGACCTGCTTGAACAGCCTTGCGGCAATTGCGACACCTGTCTGGAGCCGGTTAACACCTGGGACGGGACGCTGGCCGCACAAAAAGCGCTGTCCTGCATCCACCGCACCCAGCAACGCTATGGCGTCGCCTATTTGATCGATGTATTGCGCGGCAAGGCCACCGAGCGGATTGTCAAAGCCGCTCATGATACCTTGTCGACCTTCGGCATCGGCGTTGATATTGACGAACAGCAATGGCATTCGGTGTTCAGGCAGCTGGTCGCACGGGGACTGGTCGCCGTGGATTTCGACCGCTTTGGCGCGTTGCAACTGACCGAAGCCTGTCGGCCGATTTTGCGCGGCGAGCAGCAATTGATGTTGCGCAAGGACTTGAAAGCTACAAAAATCAAGGGTGGCAAAAGAGAAGGCAGGCAGTTTGCTAAAACTGACGACACCCTGTTGTGGAATGCCTTGCGCGCCAAGCGCAAGATGATCGCCGAGGCTCAGAACGTGCCGCCCTATATCATTTTTCTTGACGCCACCTTGATGGCGATGCTGGAAGCCAAACCGACCAACCGCCAGCAAATGAGTCTGTTGTCCGGTATCGGCGAACGCAAGCTGGAACTGTACGCCGATGAATTTCTGGCGGTGATCAAAGAATTCGCCGACCTTAACAACGGGCCGATCGGTCTGTCGGATACCATGGCGGAATCGGTGGCCTTATTCCGCCTGGGTTACAGCGTCAAGCAGGTTGCTGAGCAACGAGTGCTTAAAGAAGAAACCATTTACAGCCATCTGGCCCAGTCTCTGGAACAGGGGATGTTGGTGCTGGCCGATGTCGTTGAATTGCCCGAGCAGGAAATCAGGCAGATAGAGGCCGCTATGCTCGATTTGCCCGAGGATCAAAGGAACGCGCTGAAACCGGTTTATGAGCAGTTTGAGGGACAATACGGTTATGGAATTTTGCGTTGCATCCGGGCGGCCTTGCAGCATCAAACGGGGTGATGGCAAGCCGGGCTAAAGGTAGAAAATAGTGTCGAACAGCACCAAAGAAAGGCGTGGGCAGCTGTGTGGTTGTGGGGGCGACTTTAGTCGCCCTGTCGCTGACAATACGCTATTATTTTCAATTGGCGACTCAAGTCGCCGCCACATTAGCAATGAAAAGGACATAACTCATAGCGCAGCACAATGGGCGACCGGCCGGTCGCCCCTACCCTTTATTATTTTAATTTCGGCTTATAAGGCTCGCACAGCGCAAGATACAACGGCACTGAAGTAAATCCCATTCCAACAGGCGGGATGACAAAATGAAACCAGGGATATTGTAGCGAAAGGCTGCGGTAGGCTTGAGTCGCCCATTCGCTGAGCAAGGTCATCATAACGATAACCAGGCCGACAATGATTGCGCCTATCCAGAATACGAGGCGTTGTTCCCAGGCGATATAGGAAAAAAAAGCCCCACGTTTTTCCACAATAAGCCCCAAACCCAAAGTTACCTTGGGTCACCAGGGCAGCGTGAATTTTCCGCGTAATTTTACAGCCAGGATGGGAAATAATAATACCGAAATCATACCCGCGCTCACCAGTATAGAGGCTCTGTCCTGTGGCATAAGTCCGGAGGAAACGCCGATTTCGCTGATGATAATGATCAGAGGCAGGCCTGTAGCAGAATAAAGGGCGAAAGGTAATTTTTCTTCGGGTGTCAGTTCCTTCTTGTATAGCAGCAACGGAACGCCTCGAATCAACAGCATCAAAGCCAACAAAAGAGCTATTTGTACCGGAGCCAGAGGGGCGGACCATAAGGCGCTGACTTCAAATTTCATGCCTGCAACGATAAAAAATATGGGTATCAGAAAACCATAACCGATCGCATCCAGCTTATGCCGCAACAATTCGCCCTCATTTCCTTTAATGGCAAGACCGACCACCATGCCGGCAACAAATGCCCCCAACACGATATTCAGGCCAAATGTAGCGGCAAGCGTGACCAATAGAACCTGCAACAAGATACAAATTCTGACCGGAAGCTGGCCACTGCTCTGCATGGTGTGCGCCAGCTTTTCAATTAATGGGGATGAGCGCATTTGTAAGGCAATATTGGCCACGATTAGGGCAAAGATAATAAAAGTCACCATGAACAGCGTATGCAGAAAAGTGTCCTTAGCAGGGATCACTACAAGCGAAATGAACATCAAAGGAACAAACTCACCGACAGCGGCTGTTGCCAACATATACTTCCCGAAATCGGTGTTCAGTTCTCCCCGGTCACGCAGAATGGGGGCCAGTATACCGAAAGCGGTAGTGGATAAGGCGACTGCGGCCAACATTACCGGCGTCTCGATGAGTCCGATGCTATTGAAAGAGAACATACAAAGCATCGCCAATAAGAACGAAAGAAACCAACCACCTACCGCCAATGACAAGGCTCTGCCGCGAATTTTATCAAAATCGATCTCAAGTCCGACCATGAATAACAGAAAAGCTAAACCAAGCTCTCCCAATGTACCGATCATACCGTCCGGAGTGGCTAAGTTGAACATATGAGGCCCTATCAGCATGCCCAAAACGACCTCAAGAACCACGACAGGTATGCGAACGATACTAGGCAACTCCCTAAGAAGCGCCGCCAGCATGGCAACAAATGCAATCAGCAAGAGTTCAGAAGGATATGATTCCATAATTTGTATCCATTGTTGGTTTAATTAAACTTAAGGGGACTGAGTTTAAATCAGTTATTCATCACAAACCATTTTTTAGTAGTAGAATTCGTCTAACTGCTCAGTAGTTACGGCGATTCTTTGTAACTTCAGCTACAGGCAATTGGGCGCTTTTATTCACCACGAAGATCATAAAAAAAGCTGTCTTTCGTACTCTTCGTGGTTATGATTTTTTAAGCCTGTCTATCGATTTCTTTGTGGATTTAGCTGCACTGATAAGAAGCTATGATTCTTTAACGCAAGGAGACAATTTTGGAAACCATCATCCGTTTAAGCGCAGCGCTCGGTATTTTTTGTATCATGATTGCCTGGGAATATGTCAGTCCCAGAAGAATCCAGCATATCAGCCGCAAACAACGCTGGCCGGTTAACCTGGGGCTCGCCGCATTCAACATCGCGATCATGCGCTTAAGCCTGGGCGGCATTGCCTACCTGAGCGCGGTTACCGCCGCAGACCAAGGTTACGGCCTGCTAAACCAATGGCCCGCACCCGAATGGCTGTCGATTATGGTGACTTTGCTGTTTCTTGATTTCGCCATTTACTGCCAGCATATCGTTTCGCATAAATGGCCGCTGCTTTGGCATTTACATCAAGTGCATCATACCGATCTGGAATTCGACGCCACCACCGCAGTGCGCTTTCACCCGCTGGAGATTATGATTTCCATGCTGTACAAGGTGCTATGCATTGTTTTGATCGGCGCCGACCCGTGGGCGGTCATCGCTTTTGAAATTATCCTTAACGGTGCTGCAACCTTTAATCACAGCAATATCAACATTCCACCGGCAATCGATAAAAAACTGCGCTGGCTGGTCATCACGCCGGACATGCACCGCATCCATCACTCGACTATTCCGGCCGAAACCGACAGCAATTACGGCTTTTCCATTTCCTGTTGGGACAGGCTGTGCAAAACCTATGTTGCCGAACCCCGGCAGCCGCAAACGACCATGGCTATCGGTTTAAAGCCTTTCCGCCAGCAACAGGAATTAGGCTTTGTGCAATTATTGCTGCTGCCTTTTAAGGCGTTACGGAAACGATGACTTACCAATATCCCGATGCCGTGCTGATGATTTTCTGCAAAGCCCCGATTCCCGGCCAGGTCAAGACCCGTTTAATCCCGGAATTAACCGCCGAACAGGCTGCCGAACTTCATATCGAACTCAGTACAAAAACGCTGCAACGGGCTATACAAAGCAACTTATGCCCCGTACAACTCTGGTGCGCACCGACAACCGACCATGTTTTTTTTACGGCGTCGAAAGCCGCCTATCCGTTAGTTCTAAAGCAACAACAGGGAGCCGATTTAGGCGAACGCATGCACCACGCTTTTTGCTCGGCACTTGCCACCTATTCCCGCGCCTTGTTAATGGGCTGCGATTGCCCGTCATTAACCGGACAGGATCTGGAACAAGCGTTAACCGCCTTAAATCAGGAAAATGAAATCGTCATAGCCCCCGCAGAAGACGGCGGCTATGTCATGATCGGACTCAACCGGCCCCACCCGGAACTCTTTGACAATATGCCCTGGGGAACTGCACAAGTGCTAGCCCAAACCCGCAACCGTATCGAACGCTATAAGCTTCCCCATCACGAACTGAGCGAACAGTGGGATCTGGATACGCCGAAGGATTTGGAGCGGTATCGGGAGGCAATTGCCCTGAACCTATCTTCAAGTTAGCGCTTAGAGCGGTTTCACGTCGCGCTGTAATAGGGCGTAACAACAAGCCGCCAATCAGCGCATAACATCAAAACAATCGGACGTGAATTACTCCTGCCTAAAGAAAGGAGCTTCCAGCTTCAACGGGGCGATGCTCGGCATAATGCGGAGTCTAAAGTCCCCTCGACTGGCAGTACCGGATATTCCCTCCGGCAGGCTGGAAAAGTCAGAATGGACGACAGATTCAGAACTCCGTTTATGGCGGATTGCCTAACAACGAATCCGCCATACCACTTTAAAACGATACATGAATGCAAGGCCTATACCCGTTGCGTTGCGTTGGTCTGATCCGATCCAGCAAACGTCAGCGGGGAATTTCGATCTTGATCCATTCCGCCGTAAGCGCGGGACTGCGGGTGGCTTCCCGATATTTCACCTCTACCGTCATTTCCGCCTTCAGATCAGCCGTCGAGCCGATTTGGTTGCTGTCCCCTACTTTGCTGCGATCCAGCCAAACGGGAGTGTTATCCGGCACCGCGATAGTCAATATTCCCGACGCATCGTTGATGGTGAAAGTTTTATTCTGCTCGTCGACCGCAGCGACTTTTCCGATGACGCTGCTGATATTCGATACACCGACAGATGCGCCGATAGGGATATACATCTCCATGGCTTGCTGCGCGTGGGTTAGGACTGGCAGGACTAGCAGGAGTCCCAGGCAAAAAAATGATCGTATAGACATGGTATTCTCCTCCGGGATTGTTGGGCGCGGCAGACCGGCAAAAACCAAGTCCGGCCGCATTTCATCCATATGACTTATAAGCGGCATCTCAACTCACAATGTGGCTCTTTGCCCGGGCAATGACCGTCTGCGCACGCGCGGCAAGTTTGATGCGACGGGACGGATATTGTACGGCTTCCTCTACGAGCGCACGGGTTTCCTTAAAATCGCTCACCGCATCCGGATGCAGGCTGCCGCCGGCCAGCGCCATGATGGCGTCGTCAATATCATTGAGCGAACGTTTGATCACCTGCTCGGGGTGTTCGCCGTCCAGATATTCGTTACGTGCGACTGCGCCCAGCATATCATCCAGTTCGTCGATGTTGTGCAAGGCGTTAATGACGCGGAGAAACGCTGCCACTGAGACCATCTGAGTCGCATCCAGGTTGATGGCTTTGCTGGCTCCACCCCGGATTGCTTGACCGGCCGGCGAGTTGTTGAAGGCATCGCCATTGTAGAAAGCCACGGCGCCTTCGATGGTCGCCACCGAATGGTTATGGAAAAACGGTCCGGTGTCCGCCGCTTCAACCAACGAGGGCGTGTTGAAGGTGCCATCGCCGGGCGTACCCAAGCCGTCGTCCTTGTTATTAGGTTCACCCGCCAAGTCCTCGGGTTGGTCGGGCAAATCTTCCACACCGGTATTGAAATTCAAATTGCCTTGCCCCAAGGGACTGCCTGGTCCAACGTTGGCTCCGGCATTGAAGTGGCAGAATGCACACTTGCCCTGAGTAGGCGAATTGAAAATCTCCTGACCTTTCGCCGCCACCACGCTTTTCAAGGGTAATGGCAATTGCAGGTCTTCCTGGCGGCCTTCGCTAAGCTGGTAGGCTTCCATAGCGATCAACTCTGCTTCCGTGGGCAGGCGGAAATCGACGCCGACCACGCGGCTCAGGGATTTGGTGAAATGCTGGATGACCGCGCCCGTGGCAAAAGCCTTGAGGTCCTGGGTTCCAGGTGCCCCGTCACCGGACCAGCCGGTTCGAGGGCATTGGGTGTCGCTGAAACAATGGAAGCGGTTGTTCGGGTTGCTGGCTATAGACACCCGCTGCGCAAAAACATGCGGTACGCTGCGCATATTAAACGTATCAGGACCGTCCTGGTTTTCCAGAATCAGTCCGAATTCACGCATCAGTTTCGGGTTCTCGAAATTCTTCGCCAACGCAGGATTAAATTCGGCAACAAACAAGGGGTCGTTTTTTGGCAGAGTGGCAATAAATGCGGCGTCTATCGTCAGATTATGGTCTTCACGGTGGCAGGTTCCACAAGTTCGGCCATTGCCGTTGAAGGTTTCCTTGAAAAACAGTTCGCGCCCCTTGATAACCAAAGGATCACCGACTTGTTTGGGCGGCGGCGGTGGCGGAGGTTCTGAAGTAGGTGGCGTCGGCGTTTCACACGCCGAAAGCAAGATAACCAACCCCGTAAGCGAGGCCCACCGCCCTAAGTCGTATGCGTTCATGGCACTTCCCCTCCGAATATGAAAAAATGAAATTCGTTTTCACGCATAACCTGCTGCCAACGAAGCATAAAACAGCTTTTACCCCTATCAAAATGTAATTCGCCCCATTTACTTGCAAGCATCAGCCGTGCTCATAATCTGGTCAAAAGTTGATAATCTATTCCCCCAACCACGATTCAAAAGTACTCTATTGGGAACTGAATGTGCAATACGCATGAATACTTATTTGCACTGGCTCGAAAAACCGGCAGTTTTGATTATCCCAAACCTGTTCACTTTTTATCAATACGGACAACGCATAAATATTGCCGACCTCTCATTGGCCGTTGTGGGCCGAGGCTGATTGAAGTCATTCGTTTTATTATCGCCAACAAACTTTAATTGCTTATCAACTCTTCTTTTTAACCCCCCTGATCCCAGCAAACCCAATCACCAAAACCAATAATCCGGCAATCATCACCATTATCTTAGTCACCGGAATACCGACCAGAAACACAAAGTGCTGTTGCTGGCTATTACCGGAACCATCCTGCAACGTAACATTAAGCCTGTAGATACCGCGCTGCCGGATGGTTTGCGAAATTGACGGCCCAGAGTTCATAGACTGTTCCGGCTGCCGCTTAATCACGGTAAATGCCTGGGCGGGATTTAACCACGAAGTCAATGCCGCTAATTCCAGTGAGACCAAGGTCTTTTCCTGTCCTGCCGCCATTGGCTCCACCGCCAACACGATTTGCCCAAGTTCGGGAAAAAAGTGGCAAAAGTGTTTGCCTACAGGACGTAGGTAAGGGGCGTGAGCAGGAGCGGAAGCTTTGCCTACAGGACGTAGGTAAGGGGCGTGAGCAGGAGCGGAAGCTTTGCCTTCCAGCTCCGGCTGAAAGGAGTAACCGCTGATTCGCAATCGGGTTTCGCCTATATTCAGAAAACAACTATTGCTGTGATCGACTCCGGCATGGGCCAATACCGGCTGATCCAGCATTAAACTGAAAAGCACGCCGATCAAAAGGCGCGCACAGCAAGCCCTACTTCGCTGGGTCAGCAATCGTTTCAAAATATTTCCCGTCAAGTCAAAAAGGCTAGTGTAGCAATTTATCTCGCCGCTTATGCTCGCGTCATTAAAATTTAATCAGCTCAATAGGTCATCAATGTTAGAATTTTTAACATAAACCGCATTTTTATTACCTTATTTCAGGAGCATCGATGGGCCCTCATTATCTGAACCGTTTTTTCACCCCCAAATCCGTTGCTATCGTTGGCGCTTCCGAGCGCGAGGAAAGTGTAGGCTACCGGTTATTGCTGAACATGCAGGAAGCGGGTTTCAAAGGCGGGCTTTATCCGGTCAACCACAAACGCGAAACCTTATTAGGCTTAAAAGCTTATCCTGATCTCAATGCCGTTCCCGAAGATCTCGATCTGGTGGTGATTGCGACACCGGCACCTAGTGTGCCAAGCGTAGTACGTCAGTGCGGCGAAAAAGGCGTTACCTCGGTGATCATTATCAGCGCCGGTTTTGGCGAACTGGGCGCGGAAGGCAAACGGCTGCAACAGGAAGTTCTGGACATCGCCCGTCGCTACAATATCCGCATCATCGGCCCGAACTGTCTGGGCGTTGCTCGTCCCAGCGCGCAGTTTAATGCAACGTTCGGCGACGGCACCATTAAAGACGGCAATCTGGCGCTATTGTCCCAATCCGGTGCGGTGTGTACGGCGATTTTGGATTGGGCCAAATCCCAGGACATCGGCTTTTCAACGGTGGTGTCAATGGGCGGCGCGGCAGATATTGATTTCGGCGAAGTTTTGGATTATTTGGCGACAGACGGCAAAACCACCGGCATTTTGATGTACGTTGAAGGCATACGCGATGCCCGTCGTTTTTTAAGCGGTCTAAAAGCTGCGGCACGGTTAAAACCGGTGATTCTGATTAAATCAGGCCGGCATGAAGCCGGCTGCAAGGCCGCTATGTCGCATACCGGGGCGATGGTCGGGGGCGACAATGTATTCGATGCCGCGATTGCCAGAGCCGGTGTGGTCAGAGCCTACAGTATCAATGAGCTGTTTTCTGCGGCCCGCGTTTTGGCCAACAATTATGTGGTCAAAAAAGACCGCCTGGCGATTATCACCAATGCCGGAGGACCCGGTGTTATGAGTACCGATCGCGCTGAAGATGTCGGCATCCAAATGGCGGAACTCAGCCCTGCCAGCATCACCGCGCTGGACGAGGTGTTGCCGGTACACTGGTCGCATGCCAATCCGGTCGATATTCTGGGTGACGCGACTTCCGAGCGTTACCAAAAAGCCTTGGAAATCTGCCTTAAAGATAAAAATATCGACGGCATACTGGTCATACTGACGCCCCAGGCGATGACCGATCCGACCCAAGTCGCCGAATGCATTATCGAAGGCGCAAAAACCAGCAAAAAACCGGTGTTGGCTTCATGGACCGGCGGTGCACGGGTTCAGGAAGGCCGTAATCTTTTTGACAACAGCAAGGTGGCTCACTTTAGTACGCCGGAAGTCGCTGTCGATGCGTTTGGCTTCCTGGCCAGCTATACCCAGAATCAAATCCTGCTGAAACAAATCCCCTCGCCTACCGATGAACTGGCGACTCCCGATGTTACCGGCGCCCGCCTGATTATCGAACGGGTGTTGTCAGAAGGCCGACAGGTGTTAACCACGCAGGAATCCAAAGCCATCCTGGCCGCATTCCATATTCCGGTCACCCAGACCATCAAGGTCTCCAGCGCCAAAGATGCGATGATTGCCGCTGAAACCTTGCGCTTTCCGGTGGTGTTAAAAGTCAATATGGCTGAATTCAGCCATAAATCCGATATCGGCGGAGTGCGGCTTAACATCAACAGCGTCCAAGATATTTCGCGCAATTTTCTAGAAATGGAAACTGCGATAAAACAAAAATATCCCGAGATCACCGAAGTCGGCATGACGGTTGAGCCGATGTTTACATCGCCGAGCGGCCGCGAACTGATGATAGGCGTGGTCAGGGATCCGGTATTCGGCCCTGCGATCAGCTTTGGCCTTGGCGGAACCATGGTGGAAATCTTGCAGGATAATGCGGTCGCGCTGCCGCCGCTGAATGCATATATGGTTGAGCAAATGATTGCCAAAACCAAGGCCGCCAAATATCTGGATGCGTTCCGTCATTTGCCGCCCGCCAATAAGAAAGCGTTGGTGGATGCATTGCTGAATATATCGACGATGGTCAGTGAATTGCCCGAGATTTTAGAGCTGGATATTAATCCGCTGATCGTCGACGAACACGGCGTAATGGCAGTTGATGCCCGTATTAAAGCGGAAACGTCGCATCAGTTAAGCCCGTATTCGCACATGGCGATTCATCCTTATCCGCACGAGTTAATCCAGCATCACCTGTTAACTAACGGCGTCAATATTACCATCAGGCCGATTCGCCCTGAAGATGCCGGCATGGAAAAAGATTTTGTCCATCGTTTATCCGAACGCACTAAATATTTCCGTTTCATGCAATCCTTGCAGGAATTAACCCCGGAAATGGTGGTGCGCTTCACCCAAATCGATTATGACCGGGAAATGGCTTTTGTTGCGGTAACCGACGATAAAAGCATGCCGAACGAATTGGGTGTGGGCCGTTACATGGTCAACCCGGACGGACATTCGGTAGAATTTGCGCTGGTCGTTGCCGACGACTGCCAGCATTTGGGTATTGGTACCAAGCTGATGAAAACCTTATTGCAAACCGCCAAAGCCAAAGGCATGTCATTCTTTGAAGGTGAAGTACTGGCTGTTAACAAGCCGATGTTGTCGCTGGTGACTAAGCTGGGTTTCAGCATCGAAAGTATCGCCGATGATCAGGAAGTAGTGCGGGTTATTAAAGATTTGAGGAAGTAATCATTACCATGAACACTCCGCTGGAGTCTTATTTTGAGCGCAGTCGCCATTATTTCGGTTCCGGATTATTAGGACTGATGGTGCTGTTAACCGGCTTATTAGGCGGTTGCGCTTCCGAGCCGCCCTTATCATCGTCTATAGACCCGCACGTTTATCGCCATGCTACTAAGGCTTATAACAAGCCCTATAAAGTTAACGGAAAAACTTACTATCCAATGACATCAGCGGCCGGTTACAGCGAACGGGGTATGGCTTCATGGTACGGTTCCGAATCCGGCAATAGAACCGCGATGGGAGCCCGCTTCAGACCTCAAGGAATCTCGGCCGCCCATAAGACCCTGCCGTTACCGTGTAAAGTACGGGTAACCAATCTGCATAACGGCCGTGCTATTGATGTCGTGGTGAATGATCGCGGCCCGTTCAGAAAAAACCGGCTGATTGATTTGTCTCATGGCGCCGCCAAAAAATTAGGCATCAAAGGCACGGCTGAAGTCAAAGTCGAATATATCTCGAATGCAGACTAGCCGAACGGAACAAACTCAAGCTGCCACGGCCCATTTTTGCTATCACATTACCTGCTATGATCATGTGGGTATAGCTGCTCCCAAGCCAGACGGGGTTTGCAAACCCCGGTACACCAAAGACAACACTACCCTATTAATTTAAAAAACTTGGGATACCCCAGCAAAGCCAACAACAAAATAACCATTAGCCCAATAACCGGCTTATCGCCCCATCTGGCATAAGGCGTCATGCCGCCCATCGGGATTATCGTTCCGGTCAGCGCGGTTTCCTCAAACAAAGGTGCTTGACTGATAATTTCACCCTTTGGCGAAACAATAGCAGTCACGCCGGTATTGGTCGAACGCAATAAAAAGCGCCCGGTTTCCAGCGCCCGCATGCTTGCCATTTGCAGATGCTGATGCGGCTCTATCGAATCGCCGAACCAGCCGTCATTGGTTACGTTAACCAAAAAAGCTGCGTCCGGTAAGCCGTGAATACTCAAATCACCAAAAGCATCTTCATAACAGATCAAGGTGATGAACGAATAGCCGCCCGCTTTCAACAAAGGCTGATTGTTAGCTCCAGGGGTAAAATCACCCAGCCTTATATTGATCATGTTCAGCACAAACCCCGACAAAGGTTGTAGCGGCAGATATTCCCCAAAAGGCAATAAATGGGTTTTACGATAGATACCTTGTTCCCTGCCTAGGGTGATTACTGCATTAAAACTTTGCTTAGAGGCGGTTTCCTGAACGGGAACGCTGATGATCAAATCGGTATGGTGCAATGTGGCGTCGTTACCTAAGGGAACTAAAAACGCATCATTAACCTGATCCAAATAAGCGGGAATGGCGGTTTCGGGCCAGATAATGATAGTGGAATCCCAATGGGCTTCGGTCATCTTTTTATATTTCAACAGCGTATTGATTTTATTCTCAGGCCGCCACTTTTGATCCTGCGCTATATTGCCTTGAATCATCGACACCCGCAAAGGCTGCCCGATGCCATGCGTCCAGGTTTGATTGCGCAGCAAGCCGCCCGCGCCCCATAGGATTGCCAGCATCATGATTAACTGTAGGTGCGACGCAAGGCGCCTTGGCCGACCAAAGTCGCCCCTACAATACACTGCAACTCCCCGAACAATCTCCACGACAACCGAAGCCGTTAACGCCAAGATAAAGCCGGTACCGTAAACACCCATTACCGGTATGTATCCGGCCAGAGGCGTCTCCAATTGGGAGTAGGCAATCTGCAACCAGGGAAAGCCGTTCAGCAGCCAATAGCCCCGCAGATATTCAACCAGTATCCAGATAACCGGCACCAGCATGATCCGGCTTTGTCCGTTCGTTTTTGCCGAAAAATAACCGGCCAAAGCCGGAAACAAGGCCCAAAAAGCAACGAAAAGGCCGGTCAGCACACTCGAACCCAGCACACCGGCTCCGCCAAAATCATGCATGCTGATATAGACCCAGGACACGCCCGAACCGAATGCGCCCAAGCCGAATAAATAGCCGCGCAAGGCCGCCCGTTTAGCCGAACTGTTCTGCCAAGCCGCAAACAAAAAAACCAATGCTGCCAACGCTAAACAGGAATAATTAAAAGGGGCAAAAGATAGGGTGAGTAAAAGTCCGGCAATGGGAGCGCAAAAATCCCAATATTTACTGTTCGAATGCTGCATGTTTAGGTTTAAATCGGTTTATGGGCGTCTTTTGTCAGTGGACGCCCATTGAAATTAACTGTCATAATACCAAAATATATAGGATCAGCCGAACACGTGTCCCTATCACCCCAACTAGGCTATTTACCCTAAGGAGCATAGCTTGAAAATTGTTAAAATGCCAAGACCGATGCGTATGGTCTGGGGAAGCCTGGTAGCTTATTGGCTGGCTGGTATGATTAATCCCGCTTTTGTTGCGATTGCAGTGATGATTGCGCTGTTTATTCCGGTTTTGTTCGTTGACCCTTTGTTCCCCAGCCGACCTGAAAACTAAAGCTCGGCAGGTTCTTTGCAATGAAAATATCACTGTTAATTTTCATACTATTGTCATTGTGTTCAGTTAATGCCGTCGCGCAAAAGCTCTATAAATTCCAGGATAAACAGGGCATATTTCATTTTACCGACAAGCCGCCGAAAGCAGAGCAAAAAGGACTTGAAGTCAGACAGCTTAAAGTTGCGCCCAAACAATTAGTTTGGCTATTGCAGTCGGACGAAGAACGACGCCCCCAATACTATATCCGCAATGATTATGCAGGCCCTGTTGAAGTCGAAATCGATTTTTCCGAACGGGACAATGTCCGGGCTACGCCTGACTTGCCCAGGCTGTTTGTTATTGAACCGGGAAAATCAGACACGCTTTTTCAGATAAATGCCATCAATGAACGTGAATCATCGAAACTTGCCGTTAAATACCGCTACATCATCGGCAGTCCTTTAGCGCATTACCGTTCCACGACACCCTATTTGCCGCCGATAGCGCCCAACACCTCGTTCCAAATTTCTCAGGCTTTCGGCGGCAGTTTCAGCCATACCGACGAACAAAACCAATACGCTGTAGATATTGTGATGCCGATTGGCACGCCGATTCATGCGGCCAGATCGGGCATTGTCCTGGAAGTCGAGGATGACTTTTTTAAGGGCGGCACCAATAAGGCCTACGGCTCCGAAGCCAACAATATCAGGATTTTGCACGATGACGGTTCTATGGCTGTTTATGCCCACCTGGAACTGGAAAAAGCCCAGGTTTATCCGGGCTTGGCGGTGGCGGCCGGACAATTGATCGGTTATTCGGGCAATACCGGCTTTTCCACCGGCCCGCATTTACATTTTGCGGTTCAGATCAACAAAGGCATGGCGCTGGTTTCAGTGCCGTTTACCTTTATCGATCAGCAGGGACTAGCCGAGGAACCGGCAATCAGCGCATGGCTTAAAGGAGTTGCTCCGTCCCAGATGGGGCATGCTCTTGAATGAAGCCGGGCAACGGTTTCGCCTAATAACAGGACGGGGCATGCTTTGCCCCTACAAAAACCGCCAGCCGTTCATCAGCACCCCATGCCAGAATGGCAGTGCTATCAAACTGATTACTGTCGTCACCGTTACCGCCATCGCATACAGCGAACTATCCAGCCGGTAGCGGTCGCAAAAAACGATGCCCAGCAGCATGCTCGGCATGGACAGATCAAGCACCGCCGCCGCACGGTATTCGCCGGTTATAGGCAAATACCCGATCAAAACCATCGCAAACAACGGCATCAGCGCCATTTTAATGACCATAACCGGAATGATATAAGGGATATTTCGGACGGTTACTGCCTTCCAACTTAATGCCAGTCCCAGAGAAAACAGCATCAACGGCACCACTGCGGCGGATAATTTTTGTAACACGCCTAAAAGCCAAGCCGGAGCGACAACGCCGTTCATATTTAGCATAACCGCAAGCGCCGCTGCCCAGAATGGCGGCGCATTAAAAAACAGCCAGACCGGCCTTGGTTTTTCTGCTGTCTCTTCGCCGTAGTGTCGCGCTACTAGCGCACCGACGGTAAATAATAACGGCGTGGTAGCAAACAGGTCCATTTGTATAACCACCGACCTAGCCCAGCCGCCAAAGGTTTGCTCTAAAACCGGCAAGCCCAGATAAGTCACATTGGGAAATGCCGCCGCCAATATCATCGCGCCCATGCGCCGGTCTTCAAACTTGAACAGTACGCCAATCATCCAGATGCAGAGCATGGCTAAAGCAATACTGCCCACGCCCAGCAAGGTATACTGGAACGAGTGCAAACCGATGTCAGCAGACCACAAAACCTCCAGAACCATGGCCGGCAGCAGCATATAATAAACCACTGTAGTCAAAACCTGCCGCGTGTGCTCTGCGGACAAGCCTGCCGGTTTTGCAAATCGCCACCCTGAGCCGCACGCCATTATCAAGGTCATTTGTATCAATATTAAGTTCATCATCGAGCACTATTGTGGCAATAGTGCATTTTAACATTCACCGTTAAAACAAGTTCCGGTAATATATAGCGACTTAAATCTTCTGGGAGCGTTTACATGCGTCTATTTTCCAAGTATTGCCAACTCGGTGTTCTTTTATTAATAACCGGTCCTTTTGCTTTAGCAGAGACGGATGCCGTCTCCGCTAAAGCAGCGTCAGCAATGCAGGGCGAAGACAAAGCCGTGATCGTCGATGTGCGTGAAGATGACGAATGGAATGCGCATCATATTCCCGGTGCTATTCATATTCCGCTAGGTCAACTCAATGAACGACTGGCAGAACTTGAACCTTACAAAAACCGTCCAATAATCACCCAATGCCAAAGCGGCGTACGTTCCGCAAAAGCGCAACTGACATTAAGTTCAGCCGGATTTTCCAAGGTTTATAGTATGGATGGCGGAATAAAAGCTTGGGACGAACAAGGCCTGGCAACTGAATAAACTTTCCTTTCACCTTTCACCTTTCACCTTTCACCTTAAATATGCCCCAGTCATTTATCTCAACCAAACCCATCCCGGTCCGCGAACGACTCATCATGGCGCTGGATGTCTCCAGCATTCCCGAAGCACAGGCGTTGGTCGAAGAACTCGGCGATTCGGTGATCTTTTACAAAGTCGGCATGGAACTGTTTATGTCGGGCGATTATTTCGGCTTCATTGAATGGCTAAAACAACACGATAAAAAAATCTTTGTCGACCTGAAGTTTTTTGATGTACCCGCCACCGTGGGCCGTGCCATTAAAGCCTTGAGCAGCAAAGGCGTCGATCTTGCCACCATTCACGGCAACGACGCGATCATGGAAGCCGCTGCCAAGGAAAAAGGCGAGCTCAAAGTACTGGCCGTCACTGCGTTAACCAGCTTGGATCGTGGCGATCTTGACGATTTAGGCTTTAAATGCGATGTGCGCGCTTTGGTTTTATCCCGTGCCAAACGCGCCCTGCAAATCGGCTGCGACGGCATAGTGTCATCCGGGCTTGAAGTCTCTATGCTGAGAAAGGAACTGGATCATAAGCTGTTAGTCATCACTCCGGGTATCAGACCTGTCGATAACCGCGAAGAAGACGATCAAAAGCGCGTAGTCAGTGTAGAAATGGCCTTCCAGAATGGTGCTGATTATATCGTCGTCGGCAGACCTATACGCGATGCTGAAAACCGTAAAGCCATGGCTGAAAAAATTCAAGGCCAAATTCTTGCGCAGTTTCAACCGGTTCAATAAACTCAAATCATGGAATTTGGTCTCGCATTTACCACCTCACATCTGGTCGCCTTTACCATGGGACTGTTCAGCAGCATGCATTGCATCGGCATGTGCGGCTCGATTATCGGAACATTAACCTTAAGCCTTAGCCCTGAAATACGGAACAATAAAAGTCGCTTGCTTCCTTTTGTGTTTAATTACAACATTGGACGCATCACCAGTTACACCATAGCCGGGGCATTGGCTGGCGTTATTCAAGCGTTGATCACGATGCCGATGGGTGACATCAGCGGACACCGACTGCTGCAATTGCTGTCCGCTGCCGTTATGACAGGAGCAGGACTCTATATAGCCGGGTGGTTCCCGCGCTTTGCCTATATTGAAAAAATCGGCCTGCGTTTTTGGAAAATGATTGAGCCTTTCGGGCGCAAACTGATCCCGGTAAAAAATTACACTCAGGCTTATCTTTTCGGCATGGTGTGGGGATGGCTGCCATGCGGTTTGGTCTATTCGGCTTTGGCGCTCGCAGCAACTGCAGGCGACATCAGACAAAGCGCGTTGACCATGTTGTTTTTCGGACTGGGCACTTTACCTGCCGTCATGGGAGTCGGTATAATGACCGGCATATTAACGAGGTTGTCCAGAATGCAGCACTTCAAACAGGCTATCGGCCTGTTCATGATTGCACTCGCTTTACTGGCCGCCCTGCCCTGGCTTAACCCCATGGCGATTACATCACATTCGGCATTACATTAAGAGGGTTTTATGGATCATTTTAGCGCGATCATCGGTCAATCTCCTGCAATCGATTCCTTAATTCGTAGTGCCAGAATCGTTGCCGCTACCGACGTTACCGTGTTGCTTAAAGGTGAAACCGGCACCGGCAAGGAAGTGCTTGCCACCGCGATACAACAGGCCAGTGCTCGCGCCAATAAAGCCTTTATTAGCTTAAATTGTGCGGCATTACCCGAAAGCCTGATCGAATCCGAGTTGTTCGGCCATAAAAAAGGTTCGTTTACCGGGGCCAGCGCCGACAAACAAGGCCTGTTCCAGGCAGCCGATGGCGGCACCCTGTTTCTCGATGAAATCAATTCCTTGCCGTTATCGATTCAGGCAAAATTATTACGCTGTCTTGAATCAGGCGAATGCCTTGCCGTTGGTGATATCAAGCCTTACAAAGTCGATGTCCGCGTCATTTCGGCAACCAACACCGACCTCGATAAACAAATTAAAGCAGGTGAGTTTCGATCGGATTTGTTTTTCCGTTTGAATGTTGTGCCTTTAGAGCTGCCGCCATTGGCTCAGCGCACTGAAGATATTGAGTCGCTGATCAAACATTTCATGGTCTTGTTCGAAGATACCTATACGCTGACGGCACCCAAATTCAGCAAGCCCGCTTTAAAAGCGCTAAAAGCCTACTCATGGCCGGGCAATATCCGTGAATTGCGTAATTTATGCGAAAGACTGAGTATTTTATTAGCCGGCAGAGTTATCGAACCGGAAAATCTACCGCCTGAATTTAACAATAAAATCAGCAGCAATGCGCCTATTGCAACCGACTTCACTTTACCTGAAACCGGCTTAAAGCTGGATACCTTAGAGGCTAATTTAATCTATCAAGCGCTGAACCGTACTAAAGGCAATCGCAGCCAGTCCGCAAAACTGCTGGGCATTTCCCGTGATACCCTGCTTTACCGTATGCACAAGCACGGCTTTGCCATGTAAAACCGATAGCCTCTAAAAATCTATTTTGGAGGCTATTCTTTCAAAACCAGACACCCTACTGCACAAATCCGCCGGGAGCGGATTTGCATTTACCCTAAGGGTGCTGGGCAGGACAGCCCTGCATGAATCTTGCGCTGCGCATGATCTGCTTCAAATCCCTAACAGTCTGAGCCAAGCCTGAAAACACCGCCTGCGCGATAATCGAATGGCCGATATTAAGCTCTACTATTTGCGGTATCGCGCATATTGCTTCAACATTATGAAAATTCAAACCATGCCCGGCATTAACTTGCAAGCCGGCACTATGTGCATAAATGACAGCCTGCCTGATGCGTTCCAGTTCATCCGCTTGCTGTAACGGATTGCTCGCCTCGGCATAACATCCGGTGTGCAATTCAATAACCGGAGCGCCTGCTTTTACCGCCGCATCAATCTGCATCTCATCCGGGTCGATAAACAGCGACACTTCAACGCCCGCAGCCGCCAACTTATCACAAGCCCATTGTATGCGCTGCAAATTGCCGACGACATCCAGTCCACCTTCGGTAGTCAATTCTTCCCGTTTTTCCGGCACCAGACAGCAGGCAAATGGCTGTACCTTCACCGCGATACCGACCATCTCGTCGGTCACCGCCATTTCCATATTCAGCCGGGTATGCAGCATGTCTTTTAACAGATAGATGTCTCTGTCCTGAATATGTCGACGGTCTTCACGCAAATGCGCGGTAATGCCGTCAGCACCGGCCTGTTCTGCAATTAATGCAGCTTGAATCGGTTCAGGGTAAAGCGTGCCTCTGGCCTGCCTCAAGGTGGCAACATGATCGATGTTCACGCCCAATAGGATATTTGTTTTATTCATTTTTAGTGTAATTTTATAAGGGAAAACGGATGCCAAAAGTAGGTGCATCTAGGCGAAGCTGATCGTTATGTTGATTAAAAAGATTAAAGACGAAAGACTATGAAGCTTAGGTTTTTTTTCGCCTTTCGCCTACCGCTGAACAGTTGCCATGACTTTACCCATAACTGCCCGGCTTTTAAGTTGCCTGCCCTGCAAATATACATCAATGATCATTCTCATCAGTATTTTTGCTTCGCTTAACACCGGCGGATCGGTCAATTCTCTGGAACTGAGCGCCTGAAAAGTCCGGCCTGAAAACTGTCCACCCACAACATCAACCGGTCCCTGACCCACATTGAAATCATATTTTTTTAATGCTTCGACGGGATTGTTATGGTCGTCATGGCTCAACTGCAAGCCGTAGCCCGAACACTCAAGCAGTCTAAGCTCAAACAGACGCAATGCCGCTTCCATACTGAAGCCATCCGCCAGACTCGATAAACATTCATGGTAATAGTCAAATACTTCGGGGTGAGGGTCGTATTTATGCAGAAAACAAACAACCAGCTCATTGATATAAAAACTGCAATAAAGTGCAAGCCCCTTTATCTCGCCAACCGAATGAACCCTATCGCCAGGGAGGGTGTGTATGCCGCCAGCTTGGCGAAAATAGTCGCGGCGCTCGACATCAGTCAGCGTTTTTAACTCTGCCTTACCAAAAAAAGAAAGGGTTAACGGGATAAAGGGTTGCAGCAACCCTGCTGTTTTGGACTTGGCTTTTCTTACGCCTTTGGCCAGCAGGGAGATACGGCCGAAATCCCGGGTTAACGCATCAATAATCAGACTGGTTTCCCGGTATTTACGAGACTGCAAGATAAACGCAGGCTGTAAATAAACTGCGGATTCAGTCATTAAATCCCAAACTTTGTAAGGCGCGTTCACTATCCGACCAGCCTTTTTTAACTTTAACCCACAGCTGTAAATAAACCTTCTGGCCGAGCAGCTTTTCTATATCCAGCCGGGCATCGGTACCGACTTTTTTCAGCATCTCGCCATCCTTGCCGATTACAATGTTCTTTTGGGTCAAGCGTTCCACCCAGATAATGGCATATATTTTGGTGATGCCGGGTTTTTCCTCGTAGCGTTCAATCTCTACCGTCAGCGCATACGGCAGTTCATCGCCTAAGCGCCGGGTCAGCTTTTCTCTGACAATTTCAGCGGCTAAGAACCGCTCGGATCGATCGGTAACCTGATCCTCGGGATAGATCAAATCCCGTTCAGGCAACAGCGCCATGATCAAACTTTCCAACTGCTCAAGATTGGTTCTTTTTAACGCAGAAATAGGCACCAAATGCTTGAACGGAAAACGATGCTGGGCATCGTTAAAGAACGTCAAAATAGCTTCTTTGTCAGCTACCTTATCGACCTTGTTTACCGCAAGAATAACCGGCAAACCCGCCTGCTCCAGTTTTTTGAAGATGACTTCATCATATTCATGCCAGGACAAACCATCAATCAGCCAGACTATCACATCGACACCCAGCAAGGTCGTCTCCGCCGTCCGGTTTAAATAACGGTTCAAAGCTCGCTTTTCACTGTTATGCATGCCCGGCGTATCCATATAAATAGCCTGCCCTGCGTCAGTGGTGTTAATGCCGAGAATTCGATGCCGGGTTGTTTGCGGCTTGCGCGAGGTAATACTGATCTTCTGCTTCAACAAATGATTCATCAGTGTTGATTTGCCCACATTGGGACGCCCAATCAGGGCTACGAAACCGCAATTCATTTACTATCCTTATTTAATAATTCGAGCATAAGCTCGGCCGCCGACTGCTCGGCTTTTTTTCTGGAATTTCCCATACCAACACAAGACCCTGTTGTTAATGGCGTAGTACATTTAACCTTGAAAGTTTGTTCATGTGCAAGTCCGGACATGGTCATTAAGGTATAATCCGGCAGCTCCATTTTTCTGGATTGCATTAACTCCTGCAATTGAGTTTTAGGATCTTTCCGCCAATTATCCAACGATAAATTGGCCAGCTTTTCTGCAAATAATTGCAAGATCCATTGCTGACAAACATCCATACCCTGATCATTGTACAGCGCACCTATAATGGCTTCGACTGCATCGGACAGAATGGAATCACGACGAAAGCCGCCGCTTTTTAACTCCCCCGAACCCAGCAATAAATAATCGCCTAACTGATGTTTTCTTGCCAACTCTGCCAACGACCCTTGATTAACCAAACTCGCTCTTAACCGACTTAAAACACCTTCACTGGCACTGGGAAACAGTTCATATAATTTTTGGGCAATAACAAAGCCTAAAATCGAATCACCCAAAAATTCCAAGCGTTCGTTATTGTTAGAACTTGCGCTCCGATGGGTTATAGCCACGGTAAAAAGCTGTGGATCATTAAATACCAGGCCCAGCTTTTTACATAACACTTCGGGCTTTTTTATCACTCTTGACCAGCCTCGAAAGAATCATGGAACTCGGCCAATAAACTCAGATTATCGACCAATTTCACGACAGTCTCATACTCAATATCCACTTTCACATAATTACCCTGTTTGACGACCTTAATATCATCCTTGGTGACATCGTAGACATAATTGATGTTAAAGCGCTTGCTTAAGCTGTCCCTGATTTCAAACTCGCTTTTCGTTTGGATATCAGGCATTGCTTGTAAGGCCGCCAAAGCACTTTTTACCTTGCCATGATCCAGATAAACCGGAACCACCTTAAGTGTCAATACGACAAAAAATCCGATGAGTCCCAGAATTAAAACAATCGAAATCAAGGTTAAACCTTGCTGATTTTTAGGTGACGAATTCATTTTTTCTCCAGATGATTGATTAAATAAACGTAACTACTCAGTAGTTAGAAAAATGGAACACAGATAACGCTGATCATTAAGATCAAATAAGATTTTTTCGAGTTATCCGCGTTTATCATATTTATCAGTGTCGCCTACAGGGATGTAGGCGCTTAGCGTGAGCAGGAGGGGAAGCTGCATCTGCGTTCTATTATTATATTGATGGCTGAGTAGTTACAAATAAACAACTATAACGCAGGTTATTTTAACACCGTGCCAATACGATCAAACCCCACACCTTTATGTTGCCAATCCCAGCTCATCCAGATAAAAAATGCTTTTCCAACCAGATTTTCTTCAGGAACTGTGCCCCAGTAACGGCTATCGTTACTGTTATCGCGATTATCGCCCATCACAAAATAACTCCCCTTCGGCACCACATAAACACCTTCGGCTGAAGCGGCACCATTTCTGATCAGAATATTGTGCTCAACACCGGTCAAATCTTCTAATATAAGCTCATTACCGGTCATGTCCTCGCCTTGCCCTACGCCCTGATAACGCCCCAAAGACACTTGGCTGACGGGTTGTTCATTGATATGCAGCTTCTTATCATAATAGGCGACCCGGTCACCCGGCAAGCCAATCACACGCTTGATATAATCGACAGCCGGATTTTTAGGATACCGAAAAACGACGATATCCCCACGCTTGGGTTGATTCATTTCAATGATTTTCGTGTTTAAAACCGGCAAACGTATTCCGTAAGTAAATTTATTCACCAGAATAAAATCGCCTATCAGTAAAGTCGGCATCATCGATGCTGAAGGTATGCGAAAAGGCTCAGCTATAAATGAGCGCAGCACTAGCACAATCAGCACAACCGGAAAAAAAGAGCGCGCATATTCTACCAGTACGGGTTCATTTTCTTCATCAAAAGTGGCTCCCGTTGATTTGAGCACCAGTAAATACCCGCCCCAAATAACACCCGTAACCAGTGTGGCGACGGCAAGAAAAAAGGAAAAATCGTAGTCCATAATTATATACTTTAGGTTAAAGGTTTAAGGCGAAGGGCTAAAGACGAAAGGCAAAGGCGATGTAATTGAAGCTTGGTTTTTTCGCCTTGCGCCTTTTGCCTTTCGTCTGCTCTTATTCTTTATTAAGCTGCAAAACAGCCAGAAATGCCTCTTGAGGGATCTCAATATTGCCGACCTGTTTCATACGTTTTTTACCGGCTTTCTGTTTTTCCAGCAATTTTTTCTTACGACTAATATCGCCACCGTAACATTTGGCAATCACGTTTTTGCGCATTGCTTTAACGGTGGAGCGAGCGATTACCTTGGAGCCGATGGCCGCCTGGATCGCAACCTCATACATTTGCCGCGGGATCAGCTCTTTCATTTTTTCGACCAGATCCCGACCCCGGTTGTTGCTTAAGTCGCGATGCACGATGATAGACAAGGCATCGACCTTTTCAGCATTGATCAACACGTCCAGCTTGACCAGTTCGGCCGGCTGGAAGCGCAGAAACTCGTAGTCAAACGAGGCAAAGCCCCGACTCACCGACTTTAAACGATCGAAGAAATCCAGCACCACTTCGCTCAGCGGCATTTCATAATGCAACGCCACCTGCCTGCCGACATACTGCATATCCTTTTGCACGCCACGCTTTTCTATACACAGCGTGATTACGCCGCCCAGATAAGCCTGAGGAACCAGGATATTGGCCCGGATAATAGGCTCCCTGATCTCCTTGATAGTGCCCATATCCGGCAGTTTAGCCGGATTATCGATCATCAGAATCTGATCGTTATGGGTAATAACTTCATAGACAACGGTGGGGGCCGTAGTAATCAGATCGACATCGTATTCCCTTTCCAAACGCTCCTGCACAATCTCCATATGCAGCATACCGAGAAAACCGCAGCGAAAACCAAAGCCCAAAGCCTGGGAGGTTTCCGGCTCAAAGTGCAAGGAAGCATCATTCAGATTCAACTTATTGAGCGCTTCGCGCAAATCTTCATAATGATCCGAAGTCACCGGATACAGGCCTGCGAAAACGCGTGCCTGAACCTTTTGAAATCCAGTCAGCTGTTCGGCAGCCGGATTATCTGTCCAGGTAATGGTGTCGCCGACCGGCGCACCAAAAATATCTTTGATACCGGCCACGACATAACCCACTTCACCGGTATTGAGTATGTCTTTTTCCAGCCGTTTTGGCGTGAAAACGCCGACTTTTTCAGCAATAAAAGACTTACCGGTGGACATGATGGTGATCTTTTGTTTTCTGCGGATACTGCCATGCATAATTCGGACTAACGACACTACGCCCAGATAGCTATCGAACCAGGAATCGATAATCAAGGCCTGTAACGGGCCGTCTATATTGCCTTGCGGCGGAGGAATCTTCAGCACCAGTTGTTCCAGCACATCCTCAACGCCCAAGCCGGTTTTAGCGCTGATCATCAGCGCCTCGTCAGCAGAAATACCGATCACTTCTTCGATTTCGGCCTTCACCCGCTCAGGCTCGGCAGAGGGCAAATCGATTTTATTCAGCACCGGCACCACTTCCAAGCCCTGCTCTATCGCCGTATAACAATTGGCAACACTTTGCGCTTCAACACCCTGAGCCGCATCGACGACCAACAGCGCGCCTTCGCAAGCCGCCAGAGACCGGGAAACTTCGTAAGAAAAATCCACATGTCCCGGGGTATCGATGAAATTAAGCTGATAGGTCTCGCCGTCTTTCGCTTTAAAATCGAGGGTGACGCTTTGCGCCTTAATGGTGATACCCCGCTCTTTTTCAATATCCATCGAATCAAGTACTTGCGCTGACATCTCCCTGACGCTTAAGCCGCCGCATAGTTGAATAAAACGATCCGCCAGCGTCGATTTACCATGATCGATATGCGCGATAATGGAAAAATTTCTTATATGTTTTAAATCCACTTAGTTTTCAACTTGTTATGATAGTGTTAATGCGTTGTGCCAACGTCTGCCGTTATCGTATTTGCACGCCTGTTTTAGCCGTATATTGTAACAGATTTAGGCCTGTTAAAATAACCACAAGTCATTGAACTGAGGGTTCGGGAGCAGGAACCTTCAGCGTCACCCCCAGCCAACTGTATACCCGCTTAACCAGCAAGCCTTCATCATGCAGATAAGCGTGGCCTTCATCATTGATCTTAATCTGCCGATAAGCCGTATTTTCTTTTGCCGCCAAGCGCCGATCTCTGGCGCTGCCGGTAACATCCGCCACGTCTAATGCGCCATAAATATCCAGCATCGGAACCTTGATCTTCTTGATAAACTCCAGCGTTTGAGCCGCCTTGTTTTCGGTCTTCGGCACCGGCAAACTAATGGTTACCAGCGCCATAATGTCTGCCGCCTGTCCACTTAGCGCATAGATCCCCATCAACCCTCCCAAACCATAACCGACCACAACAATATTTTCTGCACCGTTGTTCTTTGCATAGCTAATTCCGGCCTGAATCCGCGCCGCCGCCTCGGGAAACAACGCATAGTATTCCTCTCCGGCAACGCCAACTTCCCGAAGCGGCATTTGCAGCGCCAGCGTTGCCCAGTTATGCTCGGGCAAAAAGACCCTCAACCCGTAAACAAGTTGCCGCTGATCAGGATGCCCATCCATATCATGAAGAATAATAACCACGCCGTTGCCGCTAACCTTTTCTATTTCCGTATAAAGACTGAGAAACTTCTTTCCTTCAGCTTCCAGCCAAACCGCCTTACCGATAGCCAAGGTCTTGTTAATGCTTTCGGCAAAATCGGCCTCCCGCTTTTCATCACTAGCCCAGCACACATCGCCCAGAAACCGCGCGATGCAAAGCATCAAAATGACAGATCTAAGTAACATCATTGACGAACGTAAAAATCGCTATCTCGATACAAATCATGCATATGCCGTAATAACACCATACCGATCGACGCGACAGGCAATGCCAGCAAAACACCCAAAAAGCCGAATAATTGACCGCCAGCCAATACCGCAAACATCACAGCAACTGGATGCAAGCCAATTTTGTCGCCCACCAACATCGGCGTTAACAGCATACCTTCCAGCGATTGCCCTATGATGAAAACAATGGCGACCGGCACCAGTTGTATTAACTCATGAAATTGCACCAAAGCCGCAATACCAGCGATAACGATGCCGACAATAGAACCCAGATAAGGCACAAAACTGACCAGACCTGCCAGCATGCCTATCAGCAAAGCCAAATCGAGACCCGTCATCCACAGCCCGATACTGTAAATACAGCCCAAGGCCAGCATCACATAAAATTGCCCCCGAACAAAAGCCGATAATACCGTGTCAACTTCGCCCGTGAGCTTGGCTGTGATGGGCGCTATACGCCGGGGCAATAAATCATGCATTTTGACAATCAGGCTGTCCCAATCGCGCAATAAATAGAAAGTGACCACGGGAATTAGCAGCAGATTCATCACCCATTCGGCCAGCACCCCACCGGAATGCGAAACAGAACTCATAAGCGCCGCAGCAATGCCGCCCGCCTGCTCCCAATGATTTTTAACCAGATTAATAATCTGATTGAGGTTAACCGGCTTGATGCCCAGATGAAATCGGCGCTGCGTCCAGGGAATGACAGTCTCATTCAACCATGAGACATAAGCGGGCAGATTGCTCAAAAAGCGCTCGATTTGATATTCCAGAAGGGGAACCAGCAGCAGTAAAACCAGTACAAAAACCAGCGTCATCGCCGAAAAAACGACCAATACTGCTTTGGTTCTGGATAATCGGTAGGTTTCCAGCTTATCGGTCAGCGGATCACCTAAATAAGCCAACATTGCTGCAAATGCAAACGGCATCAATACCGGGGCCAGCAGGTAAAGCAGCCAGATCGAACCAGAGATAAAAGCGAAAACCAGCCATTTTTGTGAATCAGTCATTACAAATCCTTAGCGTATGTCTCTAAATGAACGAACAACTCTCAATCATCACCGCCGCCGCAGTCAGCGCGGCTATAACCTAAAAAGCCATTCAAGTCACCGAAATCTGGCCCCTTACCCGAAGCCCCGAGGAACCGGTGCAATAACTTCCTGTTGCATTGATTTTTACAACCTAACCGATAAATAAAGCCATGATCTGTTTTTAAGGTGGATTGTAAAATGTAAAACACGCCCCAGCGCCTTGTTACAAACCCGTTCATGATGCAGCAGGTAGAAAAATAAACCCATGCCAAGCATCGTCAATAACGTGAGCCGGCATCAACACCGTGCGTTTTTTCGCACGGCGACAAATACGAAAAATAGCCGCCCCCAAACCTTGAAAAACCCTATCAAGCCGATGCTAGGCTAACTGAGGATGCTTCAGTAAAAATTGATAGCGTATGGCCTTTATGGAAGTAATATGGCTCGATATAGCTAAATTGTCTGGCTTTATTGGCTCACAAAAACAAATACGACTTAACACGGCTGCGCTGATAAGAACAAAATACAAATTCATGCCATAACGCCATCGACTCAATCGCTTATAAACAAGCCAATGTAGCGCGACACATCGGCTTGTAGAAAAACATCCTCAGCTTTTCTTAACTGGCAACAAATACAACAACTGCGACAATAACCGCTAAAGCCAGCGCTAACAGCATGACGCCTGTCTTGGTATTAAAAAAGCCGGAAGCTTTGTCCTCTAGAATTTCAACGCCGTCAATATAGGCGTCAACCGCTTTGAACTTGCCCCGGTTATCTCTTGCAATCTGATAATAAATAACATCGCCGGTCACGGGACGACGGCTCGTACCTTTAAGCGCAGAAATATGGATAAAAACATCTTTTCCGCCATCATCAGGGCTGATGAAGCCAAACCCCCGATCTTCTTTCCATGTCTTTAAAACTCCCTTAATCATTGTTTTTGTCATAAAAATTTCTTTTTGTTGTTTTTAGCCTTATCTACATGCATGTAGATTAAGGGGCGTTAGCCTTGTAGTATCTATGTTTTACTGCTGCTTTTAGACTGAACAAACAAAACATATTCCAGAGTCACGATAAAAAACACCGCTCAATAAATCTAATGGCATGCACATCAGCTGATTTGGATCAAGTCATGCCTGTCGTGTGATTTGATCCAAATTCCATGTAACCTAGATTTTTTTCTTTATGATGACCTTATCATCAATAATCAGTTCCGAAATTCCACCCAAAGACGAGTTCAACGTACATGATGCGTTTTTAAATCCACCCTTTTCAGCATTTTCGCCCACCCATTTTAAAGTGAGATAAGTCTCCTTATCGCTCTCGGTTTCAGACGTAAGATATACCTGCTCTCCTGTTATCTCCTTAATTTTCTCGGGGCATTTTTCATTTGCCATCATTTGCATCGCAACGACGGCTCTAATCTTTGCCGCGCTTTCCATTTGCTCTATAGTTTGATCCTCTTTACTGGCGCTGACCAAAACAAAACCCATTATAAAAACGGCTGCAACAGCCATGATGATTTTTTGTACTTCAGACATACTTCTTCTCCTCATTTATAATAATCAATTTTTATTTTACAGGTTGCCCAGAGCATTTGCCTTAAAATTCTATATGATGATCTACCTAGCCTCAACAACTTATGTTGTACCGATTCAACGTTTTGCACCCGCTACACTAGCTAATACTACCGATCAAATAACCCGCACTTTAAAATTCAATGCCCTGCTCGGCTTTAATCCCTTGCTCAAAAGCGTGTTTTATTTTGGTCATCTCGGTTACGGTATCGGCACAACTGATCACTTCGGGAGCGGCATTGCGACCGGTCAAAATCAAATGCGTCCAGGACGGTTTTTGGTCGCGAATAAAATCGGCGATTTCCTCGCCGGAAATCCAATTATAGCCGCAGCAGTAATTGATCTCGTCCAGCAACACCAGATCAAACTCTCCAGACAGAATTTTAGCCTTACTAAACTCCCAAATTTCCCGACTGGTTTTAATATCCTGCTCAGGATTCTTAGTATCCCAAGTAAAGCCGTCACCCATCGCATGCCATTCAATATTATCAAAACGTTCGGCAGCTTTTTGTTCGCCGGTTTGCCATTGCCCCTTAATATATTGAATCACACAGACCTTCATATCCCAGCCTGCGGCACGAAAAACCATACCCAGAGCACTGGAAGATTTCCCTTTGCCTGTGCCAGTGTTGACTAAAACCAGCCCCCGTCTTCTATCTCTCGATTTCATAAAGCTTATTCCGTTTGAGCCCGCATAAAAGCACGCCTGTCATAGTGTGGCCCGCATTATCACCTGAATCGACTTCAAAACAAACGACAAGCCTTATTAAATACACCTCGCAACACGTATTTTGACAATAATGAAAATTGGATAACCCTATTAATCATACGCCTTACCACCTAAGTAATCCTACGTATCTAAATGATTTTTAATGTTTTTTTGATATTGCTTCTATGGAAATTTAAGAACCAATTAAGGATACTGCAACCGTGATAACCAGTTATCTTGCCGAAAGGGTGAGATAGGCGGTTGTTCCAGTCTCATCAGATATTATTAACGCGCAATATCCGATGATTTTTGAATATATTCATGGAGTAACAACAATGAAACAATTTAATAAAAAAATATTAACCGCAAGTATTCTTCTTGCATTAGGCTCAGTTTCCAGTGCATGGGCGAATCCTACCAACACAGCGGATAAAGCATATGGAGATCAGACTGCAACGGCGACTAGCGATCAGTCTGGAGCAAGTACGGCTGCAAATGAATTTTCGACTGCGACAGATAACACTAATAACAGTGACAACTCCACAAACGTTCCTGTTACCGTTTCTGACAGCTTAAATGACAACTCTGACAACACTAACAACAGTGATAACAGCAATAACAGTGACAACTCTACAAACGTTCCTGTTACCGTTTCTGACAGCTTAAATGACAATTCTGATAACAGCAATAACAGTGATAACAGCAATAACAGTGACAACTCCACAAACGTTCCTGTTACCGTTTCTGACAGCTTAAATGACAACTCTGATAACTCAGATAACTCTACTACAGACAACAGTACTGCAGCTACTGCAACCGATGCAGCGGCTAACGGAACCAGTCTCGCCATATCAGATCGTTCAGATAACTCTGACAATTCTGATAATTCTGATAACAGCGATAACTCTGACAATAGTGCAGCTACTGCAACTGACGCAGCGGCTAACAATGGCAGTAACGCTTGGTCGGATCGCTCGGATAATTCTGACAATAGCGCCGCTACCGCAACCGACGCAGCGGCTAACAATGGCAGTACTGCTTGGTCGGATCGCTCAGACAATTCTGACAATTCTGACAATTCTGATAACAGCGATAACAGCTTGGCTGATGCAAGTGCTCAAGGATCAGCTGCGGCTAATAATGGCAGCACTGCAACTGCAACTACAGACAATAGCCAGGCAAATGCAAGTGGAATCGGATCAGCTGCGGCTAATGGTGGCGGCGATGCAATTACAGACAACAGCAACCACTCTGATAACAGCTATGCGAGTGCAGGTGGAGACGGATCGGCTGCGGCTAATGGCGGCGGTGATGCAACTAGCTATTTCAAAGTCAACAATCAAGATTTGACCGGTTCAGTTACAGGTCTTGCTGGCACTATCCCCGTCAGTTTGGCATTTAACAATGTACCCGTTGGCAATAGTATCGATAACTCGATTGTAGGCAACGCAGGTATTACTCAAACCTTTCAAAACTCTGGCAATGGTTTAGCGCAACAATCTGTATTAGTTGACGGCACTGTAAATGTTACCCAAGGCTCTGCATCTATTGCTCCTTAAGATTTATTAACGGTATTCGTTAATAAACTTCAGTTTGCCGGTGAGTGAGTCATTACTCACCGGCTCTTAACTGGCATATCATCAAATAGGTAAGGAGTATGTCATGGGAACAAGTTTAAAGAGCTGTTTGTTAACGCTACTTGTCGTTATGGTGCAAAGTCAGGCGGCGAATGCTGATTCTGCTCAACATCAGGATACGTTACTTTTTTCTGCTACGGAAACGGTGCAGTTAGAAGAGCTGGACAATGCGCGGGGGCGTGAAGGAGTAGATATATTGACTCTTAATAACATGAACTTGCGCGCCACCCTGACTGATAACCAAGCAAGCAACAATATAAATGGTGCCAATATAATCGATGGAGGCTCCTTTACACAGGCAAGCGGCATTACCAGTGTTATTCAAAACAGCGGTAACAACGTCATTATTCAGGATTCGACTATCCTTAATGTAACGATCATACCTTAATCATTTTTTATTCAGTGGAACTGCGACATGAGACGATTTTTTGCTAAATGTGCTCTTCTGATGCTGCCTACGTTTTGTAGTCATGCAGATTCCCTCGACTTTAATGGCGGCATTGCAGGTGGCGGTAACTATAACGTTCCTGTGACCAGTTTTTTAGAGCGACGCTTCAAGACGGTATACAAGCAACAGTACGATTTCAGCTGCGGCTCGGCAACTTTAGCCAGCCTGCTGACTTATCACTATGACGATGTGGTAAACGAACAAAGTGTATTTGTTGATATGTATAAAAATGGCGATCAGCAGAAAATTCAAAAGCAGGGGTTTTCGTTACTGGATATTAAACTTTATCTGGAAAGACGCGGCTATCGCTCCGATGGTTTCAAGATCAACTTGGATCAATTGATTACAGCCAATGTGCCGGCAGTCACGATTATCAATAATAACGGTTACATGCATTTCGTTATTATTAAAGGACTCAATGAGCAGGAAGTTCTGGTGGGAGATCCCGCTGTAGGTATAAAAGCAATGCCTCGCGATGAGTTTGAACAAATGTGGGGCAACCGTATTTTATTTTTAATCCATGATAAACAGGATGTAGCGGCCAGGCATTTTCAAGATCAGCAAGAGTGGGCGCTTAGGGTCAAGGCGCCGTTAGGTTCTGCCGTTGATAGAGCCAGTTTAGGTCAATTCAATATGTTGCAACCTGGACGCTGGGATTTTTAATTAAGCGGAGTGTTTAACGTGAAAGCATATCAATTTAACGTCTACCGGAAATTTATCAAGGCTGTATTTTGCATAGTCGTTTGCGGCAGTTCCGGCTTCGCCTGTCAGGTAGTGGCCGATGAAATTTCAACCATTGCTGCCCACCAGTTTGACAACTGGGAGCGAGCATCTGACAGTGAACTGGATCAACTAAGAGGCGGTTTTATACTTCCAAACGGAGTGAACATAGATTTTAGTTTAGAGAGAATGACTTCGTTAAATGGCGCGGTCGTTTCTTCCTCGTTTTTCCAATTACCGGGCAATGCTTCATTGTTTCAGAATGGCAATATGAATCAAGCTCAAGATTTGGCGATGCCAGAGTTGGGTTCTGTTATTCAGAATAACCTGGATAATCAAGTTATCAGCACTGTTACCGATATTAATATAGCTGTCAGTAACTTAAAAAACTTGAATGCAAATAGTAACGGTATGGTTTTTAATAACCTTATCTTACCCAATATGCGTTAACTGAAGCCAAGGATTCGGCGCTCGACGAGATCACGAGTAACCGCTAAACAAATCAAAAAGCTTACTGCTTATTCCTAGTCTGTCGAAGGACTAATCCAGCGCTGATTCTTAAGTATTTACACTAATTGCCCTAACGGAACTAATAACGTATAAAGTCAGCTGGATAATTTATTCGCGCATGTTCTTTTGATCAAGCTTTTTACTTGCGAATAAGTCCTTAAAAGTTATTGCAATTGGATTGAACCCTTAAATATAGCGAGGAATTCAATAGCTCTTACTTTACTACTGAAACAGGGAAACAGGGAAACAATCATATGAAGATGTATTTTAAGAGGGAACAGTTTTTTTTATTCGGTGCCATTAAAGGGTTCATTTTTATCTGCTGTGTTTTTTTTGTAAATCCAGGCTATGCAGAAACCGGTAAGCAAAATAATTCTGTGGCGCAATATAAGAAACTGCTTGCCGAGCAGCAAAAAGAATTTCAACTACAACGGCAGATTATTGCTGAGCAAGGCAAAGCGCTGGAACAACTAAAATTGCGCCTTGATTCCCTGACAAATCAAGGCGCAGAGAAACAGATGCCGGTCAAACAGGCATCCAATAAACCGCAAATTGTCGCAGCGAATACTAAAAAACAGCCATCAACATCGCCTAATCCGCTTCCGTCCAAGCCAGTTGGCCAGGCACCTCCCGGAACAACAGAGAAACCACGGCCACCGGAAATACCCAGATTAAGCGATACCGTGGGCGGCGTGTTAACCCGAAAAGGGAATATTGTTTTTGAGCCATCCATGCAATACGCCTACACCAGTAACAACCGGGTATTTCTCGATGCCTTTACCTTTCTTCCGGCCATTGCCATCGGTCTGATTGATCTTCGCGAAGTTAAACGGCACAGTTTTATCGGCACCCTGGGAACTCGTTATGGGGTGACGGATCGTCTGGAAGTAGAGTTCAGGCTTCCTTATGTCTACCGTGATGATACCCAACGCTCAAGGCCGGTAAGTATTGGCGCGGGCGCTGATGAAACTTTCAATGCCACCGGAAATGACATCGGCGATCTTGAATTTGCCGGACGCTACCAACTTACCAACGGATCTAATGGCTGGCCGATTCTTGTTGGCAATATAGTGGCAACGGCGCCCACAGGAAAAAGCCCTTTTGATGTTGAATATGTACAAGCTCAAGGGGTGCCCGGCGCAACATTTCCAACCGAATTACCGACGGGGGCCGGATACTTCAGTTTTCAGCCCAGTCTTACCGTGCTTTATCCAACGGATCCGGCGGTTTTTTTCGGCAATCTTAGCTATAGTTACAATGCTGAAACCAGTACGAATTTCGGCAAGATTAATCCTGGGGATACGCTAGGATTAAGTTTTGGTCTTGGCTTCGGCATTAATGAACGCTCATCATTTAGTTTAGGGTACTCGCACAAACATGTTTTAGAATCTGAAATTGATGGCAAGGGCATTGGGGGGAGTACATTGGATATAGGGCAGCTCCTGGTGGGTTATTCGTTCAAATACACCCCCAAAACCACCTTCAATTTATCTTTAGGTATTGGCACGACTAACGATTCACAAGACGTTTCACTTAATTTCAGGGTGCCAATGACTTTCGATTTTCTATAGACTGAAAAACCCGCTAAGGAATGAAAATCAAATAACTCAACCCTTTGCGCAAGGAGCGACCAACCGGTCGCCCTACGATTTATCGCGTGTTCACGTTATGTGGATTTCATTCCTCAGCCGGAATAGTCATCACCCCTTCCGCCACCATCACCGCCGCGCCACCGACCCGAATAGTCAGCGTGTATTCGCCTTTATGATCCATTTCCAGGTTCAGCACACTGCGGCGGCTGTTTTGATCGCCGCGATCTACAGCAAAGGTGTACGTGCCTTTTTTCATGAAATCAAATGAACACAGATACGAGGCAAAGGCGGGCATCGCATTGCCGACCGGCGGATCTTCGTGCATGCCGATACGGGGACCGAGCAATCGGGCATTAAAATCCGAATCCGCAAACGGAGTTTTCGGGGAAAACAGCAGGATTTCCTGGGCGGCAGTTTGCGGGGCGCTAGACTGACTCCAGGCCGCATAATTGAATTTTGCTGCCCTGACGCTTTCATATTGCCAAACGGGAACGACCAGATACGGAACACCGCAAGACACCAGGCGCGTGGCATATTTTTTATGGTCGAGTTCCGACGGCTGTATCGACAGAAAACTTGCTAACTCCTCATCACTGGGGGTGAATCGGTCAATGATAGACGTCACTTTACGGGTGAACTGCACAAAGCTGGGCTGATCATTTTCAACGGAAATATTGACCTTAACCGGGCCGGTATTTTGCTCAAACACCATCGGCGTAATCGCAGCGGTCAATTGAATATCCCCGCAACTCGCCAACACAAAAGCGGCGGCGATAATAGGGTGTCCGGCAAAATCGATTTCGGCCTGCGGCGAGAAAATACGCATCACGCGCGTGGTTATTGGTTTATCGGAAGGAAATACAAATACCGTTTCCGACAGATTTAACTCCCTAGCCACCAGCTGCATTTGCTGTTGGCTTAAACCTTCGGCATGAGGGAAAACAGCGATTTGCGCGCCATTGAAAATCTGCTTAGTAAACACATCGGCGATGTAATAAGGGTATTTCATAACGCGGCTCCGCCATGCTGTAATAATGAAAGATTGACTTTAACGCTGCCGTTTTCAATGCGTATCGGGTAAACAGGTATTTGCACGGTTTCATCTTCCAGGCAAACCCCGGTTTGCAGGTTAAAATGCTGTTTGTATAGGGGCGATGCAACCACCGGCTGGCCGTTAATGTCACCGATTAAACCGCGCGATAACACATTGGCCTTACCGAACGGGTCGTAATTGCCGACAGCATAAATACTTTCAGCTTCCGACAGGTAAAAGATCGCCACCTGCTCCCCGTCAAGCAACGCGCAAACGCCGGAATCAGGCTGTAAATCATCAATACTGCAAACCTCTATCCACTTAGCCATTTACGCCATCTCCACCAGTTTGAAATGTTTCCGTTCCTCGTCATCCGCAGGGCGAATTTGACCGCGTTCTTCGACAAACACCACATTATCGTCGGGCCGGTCGCTGTTGACAAAATGCCTAAAGCGCTTGAGTTTAGCCTCATCTTCAATCGTGGCTTTCCATTCGCATTGATAAGTGTCGATCACATACTGCATTTGCTGCTCCAGCTGATCGCACAAGCCCAGCTTGTCTTCAAGCACCACCGATTTCAGGTAATCCAGCCCGCCTTCCATGTTTTCCATCCATACCGAAGTGCGTTGCAGACGGCCTGCAGTACGCACATAAAAACTCAAGAAACGGTCGATATACTTAATCAGCGTTTCCTTATCCAGGCCGGTGGCGAATAAATCGGCATGACGCGGTTTCATGCCGCCGTTGCCGCAGACATACAAATTCCAGCCGTTTTCGGTCGCGATAATGCCGACATCCTTGCCCTGCGCTTCGGCGCATTCCCGGGTGCAACCGGACACCGCAAATTTAATTTTATGCGGTGAACGCAAACCCTTGTAGCGGTTTTCCAGCTCTATCGCCAAACCCACGCTGTCATCGACGCCGTAACGACACCAGGTGCTGCCGACACAGGATTTAACCGTACGTAGCGATTTGCCGTAAGCATGACCCGATTCGAAACCGGCATCGATCAATTCTTTCCAGATATGCGGCAGTTGATCGACCCGCGCGCCAAACATATCCACGCGCTGGCCGCCGGTAATCTTGGTATAGAGCTTGTATTTTTTACCGACCTGGCCCAAGGCGATCAGCATGTCTGGGCTGATTTCGCCACCGGTGATGCGTGGCACCACCGAATAAGTGCCGTCTTTTTGCATATTGGCTAAAAAGGTGTCGTTGGTGTCCTGCAATCCTAAGTGATCTTTTTCCAGCACATGCTCATTCCATTGCGACGCCAGGATATTAGCGATGGTCGGTTTGCAAATTTCACAACCCAAGCCCTTGCCGTGTTTATGCAGCAATTCGGAAAAAGTTTTGATTTCATTAATCCGAACCAGGTTATGAAGATCCTGCCGGGTATAGGCAAAGTGCTCACAGAGATCGGTATTCACTGCAAAACCCTGTTTCGACAGTTCCGAATCCATGACCGATTTCAGCAACGCCGCACAGCCGCCGCAACCGGTTGCGGCTTTGGTTTCGGCTTTTAAAGCGCCCATCGTCATACAGCCGCCTTCTATCGCCGAACAAATCGCGCCCTTGGTCACATCGTAACAGGAACAGATTTGCGCCGAAGCGGGCAAGGCATCAGGCCCCAAGCCGACCGACTCATCGGAGCGGTGCGGTAAAATCAGCGCATCGGGATAAGCCGGCAGCTCGATACCGTTCAGGCAATACTGCAATAAAGTGCTGTAACCCGAGGCATCGCCGACCAACACCGCGCCCAGTAATTGTTTTTTATCCTGACTGACGACCAGGCGTTTATACACTTCGCTATCGCCATTTTGGTAGGTATAAACCATCGCCCCCTGGGTTTTGGCATGAGCGTCGCCGATACTGGCGACATCCACACCCATCAGCTTCAGCTTGGTACTCATATCCGCGCCGGTAAAGCTGGCCTCTGTACCTGCCAAATCAGCCACCACGGTGCGCGCCATCGCATAACCCGGTGCGACCAGCCCGTAAATCATACCGTTCCACAACGCGCACTCGCCGATCGCATAAATGCTGTCATCGGAGGTGCGACATTGGTTATCGATGACGATGCCGCCGCGCTGACCGACTTCCAGCCCGGAAGCCCTGGCAAGATCATCACGCGGACGAATACCTGCCGAAAACAGCACGATGTCGGTTTCCAACTCTTCGCCATCGGCAAAACACATTTTGTTGATGCAGTGTTCGCCGTCGGTAATGATGCTGGTATTTTTGCCGGTATGCACAGTCACGCCCAAATCCTCGATCTTACGCCGCAGCATCGCACCGCCTGCGTCATCAAGCTGCACCGCCATCAAGCGCGGCGCAAATTCGACCACATGGGTTTCCAAGCCTAAATCCATTAACGCCTTGGCCGCTTCAAGACCCAACAAACCGCCGCCGACCACGGTGCCGACCTTGCCGGTTTTGGCAGCGGCAGCCATGGCCTCAAGATCCTCAATGGTGCGATAAACCAGACATTGAGGCCGATCATGCCCGGGAACGGGCGGTACGAATGGATAAGAACCGGTCGCCAGCACCAGCTTGTCGTAAGCAATGCTTACACCTTTTGCCGAGGTGACGGTTTTAGCAGTCCGGTCGATGCTTGCGGCCTTGTCGCCCAAATGAAGAGTGATACCATGCCGCTCAAAAAAACCGTCTTCGACTAAAGACAACTCCTGTGCCGTGGTGCCGGTGAAAAAAGACGACAAATGCACCCGGTCATAGGCCGCTCTGGGTTCTTCGCAAAAAGTGATGATTTCGTACTGTTCTTTGATGGGACTTTCGGCCAGACTCGCCAAAAAATGCTGCCCGACCATGCCGTTGCCAATGACGACCAATGTTTGTTTTACGCTCATACTACAACTCCGATAACAATGTTTGCTGTTTAGGGGTTATAGAGCAATGGCTATGCCAGAATGAACAAGTTATTGATTTTAAAGTCGCAGCAACTTGTTAAGATGAAAATCAAGCTTGTTGATGAACTAGATTGGTGCACAGAGAAAATTAATGCGAGGTAACGGTGCACCGCCATTAAGTGAAGCTGAAAATAGTGAGGGTTGAATATCGTGGGTACGAATTTATTCGCGCGATAGATGACGAAACGGGACGTTGGAACGTCCCGAACTGCATTCCCACGCCGGAGCATGGGAACGATAATTGCCGTAGTGCGCTGTCACTATTTGCGATATTTTTTCAACCAGCCTTTCACAACAGGCAAGCCGCGCGTTAGCCACCGTTCTGTGACAAAAGCCGCTGCCGGTTTAATCTGCTTTGCCAGCAGCTTAAGATAAAACCATGTCCGATCCACAAATGATGCCTCAGTACTATCGCGCCGTTGTAAATAACGCGCACCCAAGCCATTAATAAATACCGGCTTAAACAGCCACATTTCCAGAATAGACGTGACCCACATAAACATGAATGAAACGCCCATGCCCATACCGGCAAAAATAACCAACCAGGCAAACATCGGGTGAATCTTGGTCAACCACCACGACAATATATCGGCCACCAGAAAGGCATAGGGCATGCCGATAGCAATACATTTATATTGAGTGGTGGTGGTCTCCGAAAAACTAAAAATCAGCCCGACAAACATAAAAATAAAACTGATGCCGAACATATGCACATGGGAAACACGGGTTAGCGAGGCGAAGGTAGCGCCGGTATCCTGTTCGGATAAGGCTTGTAACGCGGCAAAGTCGGTAAAATCCGGTATCCCGGAGGCTTCCTTGTTATGACACATCACACAACGGTTCTCAATGATCTTGTCGACACCTTCATCTTTATAGGCATCAATATCCGCTCCCTCTCTAACCCATTCCATGATTTTAAAACGCTCCAGTTCCGGCGCTTTATCTTTCATCGAACCATTCAGTTTCTGCTCCAAAACCGTACCGGAACGGTTGCCGTAATAACTGTAAACGATATCATCAACAGATAAACCGAATTTGCCGTCCGCCATCCCATGAGTAAACAAAATCTGGATTAAGGCGAAAAAATAGCCTAGGGCCACTGTACACAAATAACCGGTAAACAATACCTTGATAGGGGTATCGTGATCTTTTAGGGGAGTATATTTTGTTGTCATAATATCGATTGATAATTTAGTGTGTTGCAGGTTCAATCATGAACCCCTGATGTTGATGCCTGATGCATCGCAGTGCGAATCAATGCTAAAACTACGAATCAGGCAACATTATAACTGATATTGAACAGGCGATTATTACCGTTCCGTCAATGCGTTGTATCCGCAGCGCGACGCCCTCTTACTTCATCGACCTCGCGACTGAAAAACAGCGCCGCAGCAAACAAGACAAGACAAAATAAGATAGCACTTTTTAGGCCAACCAAAATCTGCAGCAGGCCGATAGCCATAAGCCCGGCCATACCGGCCAATTTCATCGACAAACCCCAAAAGCCAAAATACTCGGCTGAACGCGATAACGGCGTAAATAAGCCTACCAGAGTCCGGGTAGACGACTGACAGGAGCCCAGACTTAACCCTGCCACGCAGCCGACCAGCAAAAACACATATTGCGCCTGCCAATCGACTCCAAAATGAGTCCGCATGATGTCAGTAAATACCGGCGTCAGATAAATCAACGCTATCGCAAGTATCCACAAAAGCAATGTCAACCGGTAAGTAAACAAGGCGCCGAACCGATCCTGAACAAAGCCGAAAGCGATAGCGCCTAGTGCTGCAGTGAGCTGCACGATAATAAACATCCACGTCCGCACCTGTTCGTCCCAGCCGATAACCTGAGCGCCGTAGATAAAGGCATAAGTGATGATGATATAAATCCCGCTCATCGCAAAGAACATGGACACCAGCAGCGCCGCCAGATCACGATGCTCCTTAATATGGCCAAGCGTCGTTTTCACTCGGCCGAAACCTAAGCTGAAATAAGAAATCCCGGCCGGTACAGGCCGGGCAACACCACGCTCTCTGACCCATAAAAACGTGGGTATAGCCGCAACCAGAAAGAAAAAAGCCGCCCACGGACCGACCCAGCGAATGCTCTCAAAGTTTTCCGCGCTCACCTCGCCTAACACCAGCAGCACAAAAACCGCAGAAACCATGCCGCCGATATAACCCAGCGCCCAGCCAAAACCGGAAATCTTGCCGAGATCTTCGGGCGGGCCAAGATCAGGCAAAAAAGAAGCGATAAAGGCTTCACCAATCGAATAACCGAAATTGGAAACGATCAACAGCAACACCCCGAGCCAGGCGTAACCCGGCGCGACAAAATAAAGCGCGCCGGTGCTGATAACAGTCAACAGATAGCTGGCGAACAAAAAGCGCTTCTTGCTCGCGGTGTAATCCATGACGGCACCGGCAATCGGCGATAAAATCACCACGCCTAAATAACCGGTCGCCAGCGACAAACTCCACAGCAGATTACCCAGCCGGTAATCTGGCGCATCACCGACGATAATCCGGGTAAATAAATCGCCGAATACCACCGTAACAATCAGCAAGGTATAGGCCTGATTGGCGAAATCAAACATCGCCCAACCGACTATTTCTTTATTCGACGCTCTCGATCGCTGACGCATAAACAGTTCCTTATCGATTGATAAAAGTTTATTTTTGTACCAAATTATATTCACTTAGCACATCCGGCTTCCTATTTAAGCCGGGACAGCCAGTTAAAAGCCGATAGTCGCATATCCTTTATACTCATGCAAAACAACCAAATTGGTGCAGCACTTTTAAGGTTCGCACCAATTTAAAGCGCCAACATTGCCGACTTGTCATTTCAAATAGACGCGCAAGCACCCAAATCAGACGGATTAAAATGACTCCCCGTACTCGTCAACTTTGGCACATCGCTTGCCTTAGGCGTATCAAGGACGCCAATGCCGCCCTCTTCAAACAAATCCTATTGACATGAACCCAGAAAAACAACTGTTCCCTTATTTTCAGCCCATTGTCGGCGCAGCCAGTGGCACGATTATCGGCTATGAGGCCTTAGCTCGGCAACACGATACCGAAGGCCGGGTTATTTCCGCAGGCGAATTATTTTCTTCTGCGGATATTGCGCCCGATCAACTGATAGCCTGGGACCGCATGGTTCGTCGGCAAGCGCTGGAGCAATTCAGCCAAACAAATTTCAACGGTTATTTAACCCTCAACATCTCGGCCGCCTGGATCGACCGAATCACCGACTTTACTGCATTACCGACCCTGCTGATGCTGGACGAGTTTACTATTGACAGAAGCCGCATCATTATTGAAATAACCGAATCGAAAGGCGATCTGGACAATCTCGTTGAAATTGCCGCCATCTATCGCAGGCATGGCTTGAAAATAGCGATTGATGATTTCGGTGCCGGCTTTTCTCAGCTGGAAAGAGTCATGGCCATTCAACCCGACATCATCAAATTGGATATGCAGTTATTCCAAAATGCGGCCAAAGGCGGCATTGCCAGGGATATCGTGCATTTGATCTCCCGTCTGGCGAAACGCACCGGTTGTCGTATCGTTTGCGAAGGCGTGGAAACCGATGAAGACTTCTATTTCGGTTTGAGCTGCGGTGCCCAATATATGCAAGGTTACCTATTTTCGCCCGCCACCGCCCAATTCAAACAACCGCTGCATTTTCAACAACAAATCAGCTCACTCAGAAAGACCTTCCTGAAAAGAACCTTAGTCAAAGAAGAACGCAAGATACAGTTTATCTCCCACATTAAGGACTTGGTCGAAGTCCTGAGAAAAGCGCTGGAAACCGATTTCAACCTTAATCAATTAGCAGCGCACCCCTTCGAAAAAAGCGGCGTGCTACGGTTCTATTTATGCAATAACCAAGGCGACCAAATCTCATCCAATTTTAATTTTGCCGATGGTAAGTGGTTCGATGACGCCACACAACTGGGTTTTAACTGGGCATGGCGACCTTATTTTTACCAATTGCTCGCATTGGAGTCAGAAAATGACTGCTACCGCATTGTAACGTCGGAACGTTATCGGGATTTTAATACCGATATACTGTGTAAAACCCTGTCACTCAGATTGGACGACCAGCGTATTTTATTAATGGATATTGCTGCCGAATGGCTATGATTTCAACTATCCATCAACGTTGGGCGTTCAATAACGGAGATGGCGGGCGGCACGCCTTACTTGCCTGGTCGCAATGTTTACTGATAAAAAACAGGTATGTATCATGTTAAATAACATAAAGAATTTTGGCCGGTTAACCATCAAAATGCGTTTTACACTCATCGTAGGCACCTTGGTTATCGGCTTTTCGCTGTTCGGTTTCGCAACATTCAAGGCCATGAATACACTGAATATTAATGGCCCGATTTATCAGCGTATTGTCCAAGGCAAAGATATTATTGCTGATGTGCTGCCGCCGCCTGAATATATCATCGAATCCTATCTGGTGACGCTGCAACTGACCCAGGCTAACGACCCTGTCGAAATCAGTGCCTTGGTGTTGCATTTTCAAACGCTAAAAACAAAATACGAGTCGCGTCATCGCTATTGGTTAGGCCAGTCTTTGGAACAGGAGCTTCATACTCCTTTACTTGAATACTCTTATCGGGCGGCGCAAAGCTTTTATGATGAAGCTGAGCACAATTTCCTGCCAGCCATTCAGTCCGCAGAACGCAACGGATTAATGCTTAGCCTCCAGAAAATGCGTCTCGCTTATGAGCAGCATCGTACTGCTATTGATGAAGTCGTGCGGCTTACAACGGCCCGTAATGCAGGAAATGAGGCGCAAGCACTGAGCACCATACACCGATATACAATCGTCTTGGCTGGCATTTTTGCATTCAGTGTTGCCATAGCCGTTGTATTGACCATCCTGATCAGTCGCGGCATTTTACGCTCGCTTAAAACCATCCAACAAGTGGCCGGAGCCATTGCGGTTGGTGATCTGAACTCCAACATCGATATTGATCAAAGCGATGAGATCGGAGATGTATTAAGCTCCATGAAAACCATGCAGAATTCTATTAACGCTTTCGTTACCGATTTAGATACTATGGCGCAAAAGCACGCAGAAGGTATGGTCAAAGAGCAGCTGAATGTTGCAAAATTTTCCGGCACCTATGCCAAAATGGCGCATGAAGTTAATGAATTAATTCAATCGCGTATCGCGATTAATAGAAAGCTGCTCGGTATCGTCACTCAGTATGCCAAAGGCGACTTTTCTATTGATATGGATATTCTTCCAGGTGAAACAATCGTCATTACCGAGACCATGAACAGCGCAAAAAAGACCTTCCTTGCCATTAACAACGAAATCAAAATGCTCGCAGAAGCAGGCGCCAAAGGCGATTTCTCCATGCGTAGTGATACGGATAGATTTGAGTTCATGTTCAAAGGGATTTTGACTAATTTCAATAACCTGATGGAAACCTGCGATATCGGCTTCAACGACGTATTGCGGGTCGCCAATGCACTATCCCAAGGCGACCTGACCCAAACCATCGACAAAGACTATCCCGGAACTTTTGGCGAGGTGATTATCGGCATCAATAATATTGTAGAAAATATCAAAGGCTTGGTAGGAGACATCAAGGACTCCACCAACAGCATTAACACCGCAGCTAAAGAAATTGCCGCCGGCAACAATAATCTCTCGCATCGCACTGAGGAGCAAGCGGCCAGCCTGGAACAAACCGCCGCCAGCATGGAACAACTGACATCCACCGTCCAGCATAATGCCGCAAACGCCAAGCACGCCAACCAACTTGCTGTTGACGCCTCCAGCATAGCCAGCAAAGGTGTCGAAGTGGTCGAGCAAGTCGTTATGACCATGGGCGATATTAATGAATCTTCACGTAAAATCGGGGATATTATTTCGGTAATCGACGACATCGCTTTCCAGACCAACATACTTGCCCTCAATGCTGCGGTAGAAGCGGCCCGTGCCGGAGAACAAGGCCGGGGCTTTGCCGTGGTGGCAGTTGAAGTGCGCAATCTTGCGCAACGTGCCGCGATGGCTGCTGGAGAAATTAAAAGCCTGATTAATGATTCAGTAGACAAAGTCTCAGGAGGCAGCAAACTGGTTGCCCAGGCAGGACTAACCATGGAAGAAATCGTCAACTCCATCGGTGGCGTTACCAAGATGATGGCCGAAATCACTGCGGCTTCAATTGAGCAAACCTCCGGCATCGAACAAGTCAATCAAGCCATCACTCAAATGGACGACGTAACCCAACAGAATGCAGCACTGGTAGAACAAGCAGCCGCTTCAGCAGAATCGCTGGAAGACCAGGCGCAACACCTGGTAACCACAGTCGGTGGATTTAAACTGAATAACAGTTCATTTTTTGACATCCTTCCCCAGCCAGCTAAAGCAAGGGGATTCCTGATTGCTCAGGAGTGAGTCGGTATCGCTACTGGTTTCTGCTGCTGACGGCATTACTGCCACTTCAGAGACTAACCCCGTCAGCCCGACGGTTTTTTTACGACTTTACTCGGGTCGCTTGGTTATCACTGATCGTGATAAATTTAATAGCATACCGCACAACATCAACCCTTATTTAAAAAACCATGGACATTACCATCACCACCCCTGCCCTGTTATTTCCGGCCATTTCAGTTTTATTTTTGGCCTATTCCAACCGTTTCCTGGCCATTGCCAACCGGATCAGGGAACAACATAACCTGTTTAACAAAACCCAAAGCCCGATTGCCAAAAAACAGATCGACAGTCTGAGGCAGCGCATCCGCTTTATTGTGGCGATGCAGTTGCTGGCGGTCATCGGCATTATCTGCTGCATAATCGCCATGGGACTGATCTTTTACGGACTGCAATATGACGGCAACCTTGCTTTTGGCTTCAGCATGGTTTTTATCGTGTTATCGTTATTAGCATCCATAAGCGAGCTGTTGCTGTCAACCAGAGCGCTCAATATCGAACTGGAAGATATGGAAGCGCATTAATTATCGACGTGTGATCAATGCTACAAACAGGCAAAAAATGCAGCCGCTTGATGCATTACCGTCATGTTGATACCCTACCCTCCTTTTAATAAACGGCGTAGTTTGTACTGACTATTTAAAAATGAACGCCTTAACTATATTACTTATTGAAGATGAAACTGCCGATCAGTTATTGGAAAAAATACTGATCGCCAAGGGCTATTCGGTCGCCAGCACTGCCATGCCTGAAGCGAACATACAATCCTTAGTGGCGAACAACGATACCGAACTGGTTATGTTTAATATTGACAGCCCTAAAAAATATTTTCAGGACATCGCTTACCTAAACCGGAATCATCCGCTGCCCATGATTATTTTTGCCACTGACGACACGCCTAACACCATTGATCAAATCATTAAGGCCGGAGTCGGTGCTTATGTTGTCAACGGCCTGGAAATCGGTCGCATTGACAGCATTATCCACATCGCCGTGGCAAGATTTAAAGAACGGCAACAGCTTAAAAACGAACTGGAAAAAACAAAATCCAAGCTAGAAGAAAGAAAACTGCTAGACCGGGCAAAAGGCATTTTGATTAAAACCCGTGGTTTTACCGAAGACGACGCCTACCACACCCTGAGAAAACTGGCGATGGATCGCAATATCGCCATCGGAGAAATGGCAAAAAACGTAATTGCTATGGCTGAACTTCTCAAATAGTGAATGTTGGGGTGCGAAAAGATGCAACCCAGCCGCGTGCGGCAAGTCTCCTTGGCTAAAATAAAAAAGTAACCACTGCTTTCAGCTTTCCAGCGTCTATCACCGGCATTGCCAGCATCGAATTCAAGCGGCCTTCTACCACAGCGCCATCTGAGTTATTTCGGATAGCCGGAACCCCGGTCAACCAGACTCTACCCAATAATCCCTCGCCTTTGCGCACCGAGACGGTTTCAAATATTTCGGCCAGTTCATCATTTTGTTTGCTGTATCCCGACTGGCACACCAAATACTGCCCGCTTTGATCCGGCACCCATATCTGTAACCGTTGGGCAATTGGCGTCGCTTTGGCCGATAAAAAGGTCATGATGTAAACCTGATTGGCAACCACCGAAACCGGAATACCTAGCGCCGTGGTTATCCCGGCTTTTCCGGCATCCGCGTTTCGGATAAAAACAGCAGCAAGCCCCATATCTTCTATAAGCATAGGCATGCCTGTTGCCCATACCTGTCCAGGCAAACCGGAACCGCTGGTGAATTTGATGTTTCTGGATATACGTTCAAAATCATCCAGCGTACCGTAATAGCCGTCAATAACAGCCAGCTCGGCATTGCTTTCCAAACTGTTACTCCACACTTCTATGGCGCCGGCATGGTGTTGATCGTCCCCACACAAAAAAACCACTACAGCCATCAGAAACTCGCCTGAAAAAATAGGCAGGGCAATACCGCAGGTTAAACCGGCCTTTTTAGCCGATGGTGTTCGTTTGAAATAAGAATGATCGAATGCCGTTAATACCACAGGATGACCGGCAGCCCATGCTTTGCCGGGCAAACCTTCGTCATAAGCGAAGGATTCCTTTTCGCTGGCGACGCGAAACTCAGTCAAGGCGCCGTACAGTCCGGCACCAAATTCCAATCGGGTACGGTCTTTTGTCGGCAGCCAGATTTCCGTTACTTTAATAAATGTATTCATGTTGAATGAGTCGCATAGGGCGTTATGTCAATGTGGACGCCGCTCCCACAAGGGTCTCAACTCTCCCGGTTTAGGTTAGAAGCCGACAACTGCTCTGACGATGCAGATTCTATGCCGGATTGCAGAAACAGGATAAAACCGCCGTGCCTTATCGGTATTTAGGGGGAAATCGCCCACGACATGCCCCATTAAAAGAACTCAATTGGTGCATAACACCGGGAAATCGCCCAGATTCGATGCGTTGTCTGCAACAGCCTTACTCTCATTCCCAGCCCAAAGACAAGACATAACAAACTGTATTTATTAAACAAACCTTATAAAAACAGCTAACAGGCGATTTTGGCATAACGTTTGCTTTTAACAGGATAAGGCTCCAATGGCGGAGCACTAAAAAAATCTTGGTTCAACGGCGAACCATATTGACAAAGGCGTCTAACCGGACTGAGTGCATCGGACATTCTGTTTGGCGACGCTTTTTTTTGCTCGATTTTTTCAGCTTGATGAGGTCATCATGAAACAAACCCGGATAGTGATTATTAAGAAACTGGCTGCGGCATTAACTGCTGCATCTCTATTAACCTTTAGCTTAAGTGCCAATGCGGCTGAAAAGCTGGAAAAAGACAGCCTCAAACTCGGCTTCATCAAACTGACCGATATGGCTCCTTTAGCGGTTGCCTTGGAAAAAGGCTATTTCGATGATGAAGGTCTTTCCGTGCAAGTGGAAGCGCAAGCCAACTGGAAAGTGTTGCTGGATCGGGTGATAGGCGGCGAACTGGATGGAGCGCATATGCTGGCAACCCTGCCCTTTGGCACCGCCATCGGCTACGGCACCAAAGCCGATATTGTCAGCGCCTTCACCATGACCTTAAACGGCGATGCGATTACCGTATCCAACGAGGTCTGGAAGCAAATGAAGCCGCAGATTCCGGTGAAAGACGGCAAGCTGGTTCACCCGATCAAAGCGGATACCTTAAAACCGGTGCTGGAAAAATACAAAAGTGCGGGTAAGCCTTTCAACATGGCGATGACTTTCCCGGTCGGCACGCACAATATGAAGTTACGTTACTGGCTGGCGGCCGGTGGTATTAAACCCGGTTTTTACGCACCGCCTGAAGATACTTCCGGCCAGATCGACGCCGAAGCCATGCTGTCGGTCACGCCGCCGCCGCAAATGCCGGCCACCATGGATTCAGGCACGATTGCCGGCTACTGCGTTGGCGAACCGTGGAACCAGCAAGCGGTATTCAAAGGCATCGGCGTGCCGGTCATCAGTGATTATGAACTGATGAAGAACAGTGCTGAAAAAATCTTTGGCGTGACTAAAGAATGGGCGGACAAAAACCCCAATACCCACAAAGCGGTCATCAAAGCCCTGATTCGCGCAGCGATGTGGCTGGATGCCGAAAACAACAAAAACCGCAATGAAAGCGTGGAAATGTTGGCGCAAAAACAATATGTCGGCGCTGATTATGAGGTTCTTGCCAACAGCATGAACGGCACCTTCGAATATGAAAAAGGCGACAAACGCGACTTGCCTGATTTCAACGTGTTCTTCCGCCATAACGGTTCTTATCCTTACTACAGCGATGCGGTCTGGAGTCTGACTCAAATGCGCCGCTGGGGGCAAATCAACGAATTCAAACCTGATTCATGGTATCTGGAAACCGCTAAAAAAGTGTATCGCCCTGATATATACATGGCTGCGGCAAAGGCCTTGGTTGCCGAAGGCAAGGCCAAAACCAGTGATTTTCCTGCCGACAACGAAACCGGCATCAAACCGCCCAGCGCCGACTTTATTGACGGTATCAGTTTCGACGCGACCCAGCCTAATGAGTATCTGAGTAAATTTGCTATCGGTCTTAAGGGCAAGCAAAAAGTGGTCGGCGGCAAGGTAGTCGAGTAGTTGATATTTGCAGCATTGACATCGTTCCCACGCTCCGGCGTGGGAACGATACTAAGTTGAGTTAGCGCAAGGATGCAGCACCTTTTTTACCTTTAACCTTTTTTTACCACCTGCTTTTAGAGGTACCGACCATGCATAACCAACTGATCAAATTTTTAAACATAACCGGACTCACCTGGTTTGTTCCTCTGGCAAAAATAGCGGCCGGAGAGAATCCCTCGCTGCAAATCCGCCAACTGTGGCTGATCATGGGCGTGCCGATACTCGCTTTTATGATTTTCCTTGGACTGTGGAGCTTTTCCGCATCCAAGGTTAACACCAGTCTGGGCACTATTCCCGGGCCGGTCGCGGTGTGGCACGAAGCAGGCGGATTGCTTGACGATCATTACGCCGAACGCGCTAAAGAAGCCGAGTATTACCAGCGCCAGCAAACCCGCAATGAGCAAAAACGTGCCGAAGATCCCAATGCCCAAATCAAAATCCGTCCCTATAACGGCCAGGCTACCTATCTGGATAAGATTTATACCAGTCTGTACACGGTGTTTGCAGGCTTTGTCATTGCCACACTGATCGCCGTACCGCTAGGTCTGTTCTGCGGCATGAGTCCGGTGTTTAGCACCGCGATCAATCCGCTGGTGCAGATTTTTAAACCGGTATCGCCATTGGCCTGGCTGCCGATTGTCACGCTGGTAGTCAGCGCCGTGTATGTGACCGGCGATGACTCCTGGTTTGAAAAATCTTTTCTGACTTCTGCCGTTACCGTCACGCTGTGTTCGCTGTGGCCGACGCTGATCAATACCGCCATCGGCGTGTCATCGATAGACAAGGACCTGATCAATGTCGGTAAGGTGTTGCGCCTTGGCTGGAGCACCCAAATCAGGAAGATCATTTTGCCGTCCGCGTTGCCTTACATTTTCACCGGCATGCGCTTGTCCTTGGGCGTCGGTTGGATGGTGTTAATCGCTGCGGAAATGCTGGCGCAAAATCCGGGGTTGGGTAAATTCGTCTGGGATGAATTCCAGAACGGCAGTTCCAACTCCTTAGGAAGAATTATGGTCGCAGTGTTTACCATCGGACTGATCGGCTTTGCGTTGGACCGCATCATGCAGTCACTACAAAACCTATTCTCTTTTGGTAGAACGCTTTAATTATTTATCCGCGAAAAGCACGAAAAATACTGATGTGGGGGCGACGCAAGTCGCCCAGACAGTAACAATCGGCGACGCAAGTCGCCCCCACAATCATGACCTCGCTTTCGTGGACAACTGCTTTTTCTATGTCTAACCAGGAGCCGAGATGTCCGTCTTGAACCTCAACATTGTCAATAAACACATGCAAAATAACCCGCCTGCGCCATCGAATGACGCCTACCAGCCTTTACTCGAATTAAAGGCGGTGTGCAAAAGCTATGGTGCGGCATCCATACTCAACAATATCAACCTGAGCATTAAAGCAGGCGAATTCGTCGCCATTGTCGGTTTTTCCGGCAGCGGCAAAACCACGCTGATTTCAACGATTGCCGGGTTGATTCAGGCCGACAGCGGCGAGGTGCTAAAACAAGGATCACCGATTACCTCGCCGGGACCGGATCGCGGCGTGGTGTTCCAAAACTACTCGCTGATGCCGTGGCTGACGGTGTTCGAAAACGTGGCGCTGGCGGTCGATCAGATATTCAAACACTGGCCTGCCGATCAGCGTCGCGCACATACCGAAAAGTACGTCAGGATGGTCAATCTCGGCGCGGCGATGGCGAAAAAACCCGCCGAGCTGTCCGGCGGCATGCGTCAACGGGTCAATGTCGCCCGCGCCTTAGCGGCCAGTCCCGATATTTTGTTGCTGGACGAACCGCTCAGTGCGCTGGATGCGTTGACGCGCGGTAACTTGCAGGATGAGATTTTGCAAATCTGGGAACAGGAAAAGAAAACCGTCATCCTGATTACCAACGATGTCGATGAAGCCATCTATATGGCGGATCGGGTTATTCCGCTTAATCCCGGCCCCGATGCGACCTTCGGCCCGGATTTTCCGGTCAATATCGAGCGTCCCAGAGACCGGACCGCGTTAAACCATAACCCCGAGTTTAAACGCTTACGCGCCGAAATAACCCGTTATTTAATGGACATCGGCAGCGCAAAAAACCAGACTTTAGGCGCTGATAAAATCGTCCTGCCCAAAATAAAACCTAACACCGACAGTGACTGGAATCGTGCTTATTCGGCCTTCGCCGCGCCTGCTCCCGGCAGGCTTGCGGCATTCACACCATCCCTGGCGATCGCCGTGCCTGCTCCCGGCAACCTTGCGGCATACACACCATCCCTGGCGATCGCCGCGTCTGCTCCCGGCAGACTTGCGGCATACACACCATCCCTGGCGATCGCCGCGTCTGCTCCCGGCAGACTTGCGGCATACACACCATCCCTGGCGATAAAACCCACACAGGATGAGGTAGCTCGCCCGCGTTATCTGGAATTTTCAAAGCTGTGTAAAATTTATCCAACCCCTGACGGCAACAGTTCGGTTAAGGTCGTGGACGGTTTCGACCTGAAAATGAAAAAAGGCGAATTCATCTCGATCATCGGCCATTCCGGCTGCGGTAAATCCACGGTGCTATCGATGACCGCCGGTTTAAACAGCATCTCCGAAGGCGTTATTATCCTGGACAACAAGGAAGTTGACAGCGCAGGTCCCGATCGCGGCGTGGTGTTTCAGGCGCCCAGCCTGTTTCCCTGGCTGACCGCATTCGAAAACGTGATGTTGGGCGTTGATAAGGTCTATCCCCATGCGGCCAAATCGGAACGCAATGACATCGTCAGCTATTACCTGACCCGCGTCGGTTTGGGCGACTCGCTGTACAAAAAAGCCGCCGACATGTCCAACGGCATGCGCCAGCGCGTCGGCATCGCCCGCGCCTTCGCCTTATCGCCCAAGCTGCTGTTGCTGGACGAGCCGTTCGGCATGCTGGATTCGTTGACCCGCTGGGAATTGCAGGAAGTGTTGATGGAAGTCTGGGACAGAACCCAGGTCACCGCCATTGTGGTCACCCATGATGTCGACGAAGCCATCCTGCTGGCAGACCGGGTGGTCATGATGACCAACGGCCCGCACGCTAAAATCGGCAAAATCGAAGACATTGACTTGCCCAGGCCGCGCAGCCGCAAAGCCCTGCTGGAACATCCCGATTACTACAAATACCGGGAAAGCATCTTGAGCTTTCTGACCGAGTGCGACCATACGCATTAGGGTCTACAAAAAGCATAAAAACAGTCAATGCGTAGGATGTGCTGAGGTACGAAGCGCATCAATCGCGAACGATGCGCTTCACTTTGTTCAGCACATCCTACGTATTGCATAACATTAAACACAAAAGGAGGCTTTATGCCGCTGAAAAAAACAAAACTTCCCGTATCGTTACTGGCGCTAGTCGTAAGCGGTTCAGCCTTAGCCGGTGTTACCCAGGATGTTGAAGACGCGCTCAATTTTTATCATTACGGTAAAAACGGCGCGGTCAAGATTGACTTGAATTACCGTTACGAAAATGTCGATCAAGACCGAGGCCCGCAAAAAACCGCCAATGCCAACACTGCACGCCTGCGGGCAGGCTTGCTGTCGCCGACCTTTCACGGCCTGCAGGGCTATGCCGAATACGAAGGCAATCTGGCCATGCAGGAGGATTTCAACAGTACGCGCAACGGCAATACCGCTTACTCAACGGTTGCCGATCCTGAAAAAAGCGAACTCAACCAACTATGGCTCAGCTATGCCGGTATCCCCGATACGGTGATTAAAGGCGGACGGCAACGCATCAAGCTCGACGACGACCGCTTTATCGGCAACGTCGGCTGGCGGCAGATGGAAACCACCTTTGATTCGGTGCTGATCACCCACAGCAATCAACAGCTGTTCGGCCTGACCGTTAACGCAGGCTATATCGGCAACGTCAATACATTTACCTCCACCACCGAAAATATCGAAGCCCCGATTCTGAACATCAGTTATAAAGTCGGCGATTACGGCAACCTGGTCGGTTACGGCTACTGGCTGGATTATACCGAACGCGAAAATTATGAAAAATCCAGCCAAACCTACGGCTTGCGCATGACCAACTATCAAAAACCGGGAGACGCTCTAAAGCTGAGTGATAACTACGGCGTGGTCTATACCGCCGAATGGGCGCATCAGACAGATTACGGACACGGCGCAAACGACTACGATACCGATCGCATCAACCTGATGGGCGGCGTTACCGCCTATAATTTCACCTTCCAAGGGGCAGTTGAACAGCTTGACGGCAAAGGACTCAATAAAACCTTTGATACGCCGCTAGGCACCAACCATGCGTTCCAGGGTTGGGCGGACTTATTCCTGGTTACGCCTAGAGACGGTATCCGCGATGTATCCGGTGCAGTGCATACCGTCCTGGATCGCGGCAGCGTGGTGTTAACCGGGGTTTACCATGATTTTACCGATGACACCGGGAGCCTTCATTACGGCAAGGAATGGGATTTTCAGGCCACTAAAAAATTCGGCAAGCATTATTCCCTGTTGGCCAAATACGCTTATTACGATGCCGATCAATTTGGCACCGATACTCAAAAAATCTGGTTGCAGGGGAATATCAGTTTTTAACCATTGCCCGGTTTGCAACAATCCCAAAAATCATAACTGCTCAACAGCTAGAAAGAATCAAGCTTTGGCTGGATAGCGAACCCTTATGTCTTGGTTCCGAACTCTCAAAGGATCAGAATCCCCGATTGGTCATCGGGGAGGATAACGTGGAAGATCGGTGGGCAGCGTTTTTTTGCCCATCGTTTTTCGCGAACAAAAAAACCGCCCAAAGTTTCCAAAGGGCGGTTTTGTTTAGTTAGGGTTTGCGGTCAATCCGAAGATTGCTCGCGTGGGCACGAACAGCATGTGCCCACCCGGCTGGTCGGCTGACATAAGTGCCCCAAAGTTAGAAAGCTTCACATGAAATATGAGGCGGATTCAACTCCGAAGTGCAATCCTAGTATTCATGCGGCTTCTTGCTCAGGTTGAGCAAAAAATAC
>JAQSDX010000029.1 GCA_029946125.1 Candidatus Methylobacter titanis | reverse complement strand
CGTCATCTGGTCATGGCTTATATCCCCTTCCATCCCGAAATAATACGCTTTTTGAAGGGTGGGTGCGTAACATCAGATAGATAATGCCTGTTGATTTTAATAGACGAGGAGAGCACTTAGCGAATGTTGATTTCATCAGAACATCAAAAAACAGTCTGGGTGATTTGCCGGGGACAAAATTTTCTGAATACATAGTGATAGTTTACAATAGCGACAAGTCAGTTCGCTCCTGCTGCTGGGGCGCAAGTAAACAGGATGTAAAATAATCAGATGAAAAAATTAAAATGCGCTGTTATCGGTACCGGTTATTTGGGCAAGTTCCACGCTGAAAAATATGCGTCATTGCCTGACTGCGAACTGGTTGCCGTTGTCGATATTAATGAGGCGGCGGCTAAAGACGTCGCTGAAAAACACGGCGCCATAGCGCTGACAGACTATCAATCCTTGTTAGGCGAAGTCGATGCAGTGAGTATTGTGGTGCCAACGACCTTGCATCATAAGGTATCCATGGATTTTCTCAATGCCGGTGCTCATGTGTTGGTTGAAAAGCCGATTACCGTAACGGTTGCAGAGGCCGATGAGTTGATCGCTATCGCCAGGGAAAAGAAGCTGATTTTGCAGGTCGGGCATCTGGAACGCTTTAACCCGGCGATATTGGGTCTGGACCAAGAAGAAAAACCGCTGTTTATTGAATCGCACCGGTTGTCGCCGTTTAATCCTCGCGCCAATGATGTCAGCGTCGTCCTGGATTTAATGATCCATGACATCGATATTATTTTAGCTCTGGTCGATTCCGAGGTGGAACGTATCGACGCCAGCGGTACTGCAGTGTTAACGCAAGGCACCGATATTGCCAATGCCCGGTTGAAATTTAAAAACGGTTGTGTGGCTAATGTGACGGCCAGCCGGATCAGCATGAAGATGGAGCGCAAAATGCGCATGTTCAGGCCGTGCTCCTACGTCTCTGTGGATTTCCAGAACCGGATCTTGACCAAACATCGCACCGGCAAAAAGGAAATGTTTCCCGGCATTCCGGAAATAGAAACCGAAGAATCCGTTTTTGAAAGCGGCGATGCGCTGCTGGAAGAAATCAAGCATTTCGTCAACTGTATTCATACCGGTGATAACCCGCTGGTTTCCGGTGTAGCGGGAAGGCGGGCACTGGAAACGGCGATACAAATTACCCGGTTATTGGGCGATAAATAACCGGGTAAATACCGGGTGCGGCATTGGTATGTCGGGTTACGCGATAAAGCCGCTAATCCGATCTACATCATTCAACTCAACAATAGGCAATAACAACATGATACCCATGGTAAACCTGAAGGCTCAATACGTTGAAATTAAAGATGAAATTGAGCGTGGACTGGCTGAAACAATCGAAAATTGTTCGTTTATATTAGGCCCTAATGTGCAGGCTTTTGAACAAGAAGCGGCCGATTATTTGGGGGTAAAACACGCCATTGCCGTGGCTTCGGGAACTGATGCGCTGCATTTGGCCTTGATTGCTGAAGGCATCGGCGCGGGCGATGAGGTGATTACCACCGCGTTCACCTTTATTGCGACGGCGGAAGCGATTAAATATGTCGGTGCGATTCCGGTTTTCGTCGATATAGATCCCAAGACGTTTAATATTTCGCCGGAAGCCATAGCCAAAGCGATCACCCCAAAAACCAAAGCCGTCATGCCGGTGCATTTATTCGGTCAACCGGCCGACATGACCGCTATTAAGCAGTTATGCGACCAGCATAAACTAAAACTCATTGAAGATTGCTGCCAGTCGTTTGGCGCGAGCATCAACGGTAAACAAACCGGTGCTATCGGTGATTCCGCCGGCTATAGTTTTTTTCCAAGCAAGAATCTGGGCGCGTTCGGCGATGGCGGTCTGGTCGTCACCAATTCCGACGAGACGGCGGCAAAACTTAAAATGTTGCACAATCATGGTTCGGATGTCCGTTATTACCATGATGTGATCGGCTATAACAGTCGTCTTGATGACATGCAGGCGGTGGTATTACGGGCCAAGTTGAAGCGTATCGACCAATACAATAAAGACCGCCGACGTGCCGCGCATTATTATTCGGAATTGCTGATCGATTTGCCGCTGACCACGCCGTTTGAAGATGGTTTGGGCGAGCACGTTTATCACCAGTACACAGTGTTATGTGACCGTCGCGATGAAGTGATGAAAGCCTTGCAGGACAAGCAAATCGCCTGCGCCGTGTATTATCCCGTACCTTTGCATCGGCAAAATGTGTTTAAACAGGAATATGCAGCCGTCAGCTTGCCGGTGACCGAATTTGTCGCTGCCAACTGCCTGTCATTGCCGATTTGTCCGTTCCTTGAGGGTGATTCAATCAGGGAGATCGTGGCGGTTATTCGGGATGTTTTGACGGCATAGTTAAGACTGCTGGAATGCAGGCTTCGCCTGTAAGCACAAGCATAGCTTGCACTCCTGTTGATAAATTCACCTTGAACCTTTTACCTTGAACCTTAAACCCTTAACTATCCTATTTAGCGCCGGAGAATCATCCGGCGACCAACACGCCGCCAATATGTTTCTGGAGCTGCAAAAACAGCGGCCGGACATTAAAGGCCTCGGCATGGGCGGCGCAAAAATGGCTCAGGCGGGTATCGATATCCGTTATGATTCGGCGAATATTAGCGTCATCGGCGTGGTTGAAGTCATCAAGCATTATGCCGAAATCCGCCGTGCGTTAACGTTGATGCAGGAACTGGTAGCGACCGAGCGCCCCGACTTGCTGGTTTGCGTAGACTACAAGGAATTCAATTTCAAGCTGGCGCGTTACGCCAAACAGCAGGGCATTAAAGTATTGTTTTATGTCAGTCCCCAAGTTTGGGCATGGCGGCCGGGTCGGGTAAAAGCCTACGGCAAGGTCATCGATATGATGGCGGTGATCTTCCCGTTTGAGACCGCTTATTACGATGCCGAAAAAGTGCCGGTACGCTATGTAGGCCATCCTTCGGTAGATAAAGTCCACGCCCGGTACAGCAAAGATGAGGATTTGAGCCGTTTCGGGCTGGATAAAAATAAGCCGATAGTGGGTTTATTGCCCGGCAGTCGTGCTAACGAAATCAAGCGCCTGTTGCCGGTGATGTTGGCCGCAGCAGAAAAAGTGCAGGCCAATCTGCCCGAGTGTCAGTTTATTTTGCCGCAAGCCGATTCGATCAGCGACGCCTTGCTTGACGACTACCTGCGTCAGTCGCCGTTAAGCGTTAGCGTCATCAAAAACCAGCCTTACGACGTGATTCAATGCTGCGACGCGGTGATGACCACGTCAGGCACCGCGACCTTGGAAATTGCCTTGTTAACCGTGCCGATGGTCATTGCCTACAAGCTGTCATCGATAACCTATTGGCTGGGAAAATGGTTGATAAATACGCCATTTATCGGCCTGCCGAATATCGTGCTGGGCAAAAGTATCGTCAAGGAACTGATTCAGCAGGAAGCGACAGCCGAAAACCTGTCTGAAGAAATCACCCGGATTTTGACCGATCAGGCCTACGCCGATAACATGCACCAAAACCTGAGTCAGGTTAAACAGCAGTTAGGGCAGGGCGGCGGTTCCAAAAACATGGCGCTGCTGGCATTGGAGATGCTGTCGACTTAGCCGGATTGTGGAGGCGAAAAAACCAGGCAACAGGGTGAGCTTTTCTGTTAATGTTTACCGGTAGATTTATAAATTGCCAAATGAGGGGGTAACGATGGAAATTGGAACTGTATTTAAACTGCTGGGCTATATGCTTTGGCCATTTTTACTGGTGTTTTTATACTACCTGTTTGACCGGAAAGGTTTTAAGAAGCGGCTGGAAAAATTTAAACAAGACGGCTTTAAATAAGCGTTTAAGCGCATCAGGCGTTTTTACCGCCTGATGCGCAGCCATTGTTAATATCGCGGCACCGAATTATCGCAATCACAAGACCAGGCATCAATGCCTCCGGTTAAATTGACCAGCTGTTTAAAGCCTGAGTTAGCCAGATACATGCAGGCTTGCGAACTACGCACACCATGATGGCAAATCACTACGATTTCCTGTTGCGGGTTCAGCTCACCCAGTCTTTGCGGGATTTGATTCAGCGGAATTAGCACGCTGTTTTCTATGCGGGCGAATGCAAACTCATGGGGTTCCCGCACATCCAACAAAAATAAATGCGGTTCATGTTCAATTCTGGTTTTTAATGCGGATGCTGATAGTTGTGTTACGGTCATGGCTATCCTTTGTTAATAAAGCGATCTAAGCGTTGCATGGCGACAGCCATTCTATCTATGGACGTGGTATAAGCAAAGCGGAGGTAGTGATTGGCCTCATTTATGCCAAAATCCTTTCCGGGCGTTACGGCAACGCCTTCGGCTTCCAGTAAATCCAGCGCGAATTGAAAGCTGTCGTCGGTAAACTTTGAACAGTTGGCATAAATATAAAACGCGCCGTCCGGTTTAATCGGTATTTCAAAGCCCAGATTCAATAAGGCGTCATAAAGAAAATCACGCCGCCGTTCAAACTCGGCGCGTCTATGCTCAAGCTCAGCCAGGGTATGCGGGTCAAATGCGGCTAATGCGGCATATTGCGAATGGGTAGCCGTGGCGATAAATATATTTTGCGCCAGCTTCTCGGTGGCATCGATAAACGCCTCCGGCACGATCAACCAGCCGACCCGCCAGCCAGTCATGCCGAAATATTTGGAAAAACTGTTGATGACAAACACATTGTCACTAAATTCCAGTGCCGTGGTCGCCTTATCGTCATAAACCAGTCCATGATAAATCTCGTCGGAATAAAAGCAGCCGCCTAATGCATTCACGGTGTGAACCGCCTGCTTTAATTGCTCCGCAGCGATAAGGGTTCCGGTAGGATTCGATGGCGATGCAATCAATACGCCTTTGGTGTTTTTAGTCCAATGCTGTTTGATCTGCGCGGCGGTCAGTTGGTAGCGGCTGGCGGCATCGACTGGAAGGGTTCTGGCTTTGCCGTCAAACAGCCGGATAAAGTTGCTGTTACAGGGATAACAGGGATCAGCCATAAGCAGTTCTTCCTCTGGGTTAAGCGTAACTCCCAAAGCCAATAAAAATGCCCCAGAGGCGCCTGGCGTGACAAAAATACGCTTCTTGTCCACAGTCACCGCATAGTGCTGCCGATAAAACTCGGCTATTTTTTCACGCAGTTCAGGCAAACCGGCAGCCGGGGTATATTTCACTTCGCCGGTTTTAAGCTGTCGAATGCCAGCCTCCATAATGGCCGGAGGCGTTGTAAAATCGGGTTCGCCGATTTCCATGTGAATGATGTCTTTACCCTGCGCCTCCAGCTGTTTTGCGCGTCGCAGTAACTCCATCACATAGAAGGGCGAGATTTCCTGTGCTCGCTTTGCCAGTCGTACGTTCATAATTTTGCCACTTATCACAAAAGCATAGAATCATACCAATAAACCTTGCTATCCGGTTGCTATTCTGCTAAAAATGCGCGGTTTTAATTAATCTTGTCTTAGGAGTTAATGGATGACCGATAGTACTAAAACTGGCGACTCACCTTTCAGTTTTAAGCCTTATCAAGCAAAAGAAGGCGAAGAGTATATGAATAGTGCTCAATTACAACATTTTGAGAACATTCTTAGAAACTGGAAAGGCGAATTAATGCACGAAGTGGATCGCACTGTGCACCACATGCAGGATGATGCCTCTAATTTTCCTGATCCTAATGACCGAGCGTCTCAGGAATCTGAATTCAGTCTGGAATTAAGAACCCGTGATCGTGAACGTCGATTGATCAAGAAAATTGATGAATCCCTTAAAGAAATTGAAGCTGGGGATTATGGTTTTTGTGAGTCTTGCGGCATTGAAATTGGCGTACGCCGTTTGGAAGCCAGACCCACTGCCAGTCTGTGTATCGACTGCAAAACACTCGATGAAATTCGTGAAAAACAAATGGGTTAACTCTGGATAAACAACTCACTATCGGCCGGTTTGCACCTTCGCCCACCGGCCCTTTGCACCTCGGTTCCCTGTACACGGCTCTGGCCGGCTTTCTTCAAGCCCGCTCACAACAAGGCCGCTGGCTACTGCGCATTGATGACCTTGACACCCTCAGAAACATAAAAGGCTCCGCCGATACTATCTTAAAAACCCTGGAGAGCTTTGGCTTGCACTGGGATGGCGAGGTTTATTGCCAAAGCCGACATATCGACGTTTATAACGACATTATCAGCGACTTACAAAGAAACCGGCTTATCTATCCTTGCACCTGCAGCAGAAAAAAACTGACAGCCAGCGCTAGAAAGCAAGCGCCGCCCGATATTTACCCCGGCATTTGCCGAAACCGGCAAACCCCGCCTGATTGCCCTTATGCATTGCGCATTAAAACCGATAACCGCATTATTGCCTTTCGGGATGAGCTGCAAGGCCTGATTTTCCACAATATCGCCGGGCAAGATGGCGATTTTATCGTGCAACGCAAAGACCGGGTTATTGCTTATCAATTTGCCGTGGTCATTGATGATAACTTGCAACACGTGAACCATATCGTTCGCGGCTTTGATTTACTGGATGCAACGCCTAAACAAATTTATCTGCAGCAGCTGTTGGGGTTTACTACTCCGGGCTATATGCATGTCCCGATTATTGTTGACGAACAAGGCTATAAACTCAGTAAGCAGACGCAGGCGACGGCCGTCGATTTAACAGCGCCTCATGGGGTCATCTTTAAGTTGCTGGTCTTATTAAAGCAGAATCCGCCGATTGAGCTACAACAAGCCTCGGTCACTGAGTTGCTTAGCTGGGCGATTGCGCATTGGCATCCGCTTTTGTTAAAAAATACCCATGCCGTCAGTTGATTTGGGGCACGAAAAAAAGAGGTGGCTGGTGGTTGATTAAGCGGTACCCAGCTAATAAGGTGCGACACAATCAGCCTGTGACAACCTGTCGCGCGACAATATGTCATATTTACCTGGGGGGCAGAGCGGGCTAACATGACCGCACTCTTGTTTATTACTACCTCCTAAAGGGTTTTAGAGTCTTTCATGCGGTCAATTTGACCGCATTTTTTTTGCCGGCCGTTACGCCTACCCATAACAGGACGCTATCTTAGGCAGTTGAGAGCAAGCTGATCGATTTCAGGCTGTCAATCTGGTCAACATGAGAATCGCCGCTTAACCACCCGATTGTTGAGACACGTTGTCTCGCGGCAACATGTCGCCGTCTATTTCTATGTTCTTTCGTATTTATCAGTCATGGTGTGAAATATTGTATCGACGCACGCTCAACGGCTTAGTCTATAACAACACGACATCGACGGATAATTCGACTTGATCCGAATGCATGACTACTCGATTGCGGCCTTCCAGTTTGGCGCGATACATTGCCTGATCGGCGGCGGCTATCAATGAAGCGAATTCCACGCCTGTATGTGTCGAATCAGATACGCCGATGCTGATGGTACTGCTCAGAGCTACGCCGTCGTATTCGATCACCATTGCCGCATAGGTTTGACGCAGGCGATCCGCCAATATCCAGGCATCTTTTTCGAGAGTAGACGGCAGTAGAATACAAAATTCCTCGCCGCCATAGCGGGCGAAGTAGTCGTCGCTGCGAATGGTTTTTTGCGCCACCGCAGCCAGACGCCGCAATACCTCATCTCCTACCGGGTGACCGTAGCGGTCATTGATAGACTTGAAGTGATCGACATCAATCATCAGCACTGCCAGCGTATCGCCGGTACGGTTGCAGCGCGCTGACAGACGGACGGCTTCCTGTTCCAGGCTTCGACGGTTCAGCGCCCCGGTCAGCATATCAGTCGAGGCCAGTTTTTGCAGATCCGTGGCAAGGCGGTAATTCAGCATCAGTACGAGTCCAAACGTCAGGCACATTTGCGCCATGCTGCCAATAAAAAAGCTTGCCGGATTGATGGGTGTTTGCGCATAAAGGCTATAGGTATCGGGCGGCGCGAGAAAAACGATCACCGCTCTGGCCAGAAACATCGCGGCAACGACAGTGAACGACGCGCCGGTAAACCAATACGCAGTACGTAACGGTTGATCTATGCGGATGAACAAAGCACGGGCGCAGGCTGCGTTGCCGATGGAGAACGCCAACGAATTGGCGATCACGCGGGCATGAATATCGGGATGAAGGACAACGAACCAAATGCTTTGAATAAACACCACGACGACCAGCAACCATGGAATATATCGGTTACAGTGCCCTGTCTTGAATGCCTGAATTCCGTTGAATTGCAAACCTATTCCCGCCGCCATTAAGGTAGCGCCAAATGACAAAACCCAAGTGCTGTCGAGTCCCAGATGGGTATAGGAAAAGCCTAGGCCTAGTCCCATGCATAGACTGCCTGTTGCCCAGTGTTGAACTCCACGAGTGTTACCGCCATGTAATCCGGCCAGTGTAAGCAGGGCGGAAAACAGCACGCTCAGCGCGGATACCATCACCATCATCGTGCGGATGTCGAGAGTCATTGCGGTTACCGGATAGTGGACAGAATTTTATAGAGAGGGTGCATTTTATTCCTGATTTACAACTGCTGTTACACGGTGTTGCGTATTCCCTGTGGACGCTGCTGGCATCAATGCACGATGAAGTTGGCTCGTCATTTGCGTTGAATTTTTTTATTATATAGCAGACCATTTATAATCACAGTGCTGAATAATTTCATTTTTTCAGGATAAAGCCTGCGCTGATAATTAAACGGCTATAGCATACAATGAGATTTGAACATCGGGTTCACACATTATTTTACTTGGGTGAGTTGCAGTTATGAATGATTTTATGAAAAATACACCGATACGCCAGCTCATTCCCGGTATTTTACTGGCGGGGCTTTTATTGTTGGGCTTTATGGTGCTGCATGAGTTTTTGCTCACCCTGACCTGGGCGCTGATTATCGCCTACGTGGCATGGCCGGCTTACCGGTGCTTAAGGCATCGACTCAACGGCAATGCCACGCTCAGTGCGGCGCTGATGACGACGATGATTGCGGCAGTGATCTTCCTGATCGTCTACTGGCTGGCCGCGATGTTGCAAGACGAGCTGAAAACCGCCTATCAAACCCTGATCAGCGGTTTTAACCCAGACACTTACCGTTTGCCCGATTTTATCAAACGCATTCCATGGCTGGGCAACACCGCGCAACACTGGTTAGACCGAGTGATTGACGACCGGGCCGGAGTGGCCGCGCAATTTGCCGGCTGGGCTCAGCAGTGGTCTGGCGAATTTGCCAAGTTCCTTGGCGGTATCGGGCAGTACATTATGAAGTTGGGCGTTATCCTGGTGACAGTATTCTTTTGTTTCCGTGACGGTGACGAGGGCGTTAGACAGTTGAATCAAGGCCTAGTACGGTTTCTGGGGAAATATCAACATGTTTATCTGCAAGCCGCCGGACACACGACCCGAGCCGTCGTTTACGGCCTAGTGCTTGCAGCGCTGGGGCAGGGCATGCTGGCCGGATTAGGTTACGCTGTTGCCGGTGTCCAGGCGCCGGTACTGTTGGCTACGGTGACCGCGTTGTTGGCGCTGATACCGATGGGCGCAACACTGGTGTGGATGCCGATCAGTATCATGCTGATATTGACGGGACAGTCTTGGCAGGGTGTAGGCTTGTTGCTCTGGGGCTTTCTGGTTGTGAGTACCGTGGATAATGTTATCCGGCCGCTGGTTATCAGCGGCGCCAGCCGGGTGCCTTTTTTGGTGGTGCTGTTCGGCGTTCTTGGCGGACTCACGACTTTCGGCATGGTCGGCCTGTTTTTAGGGCCAGTGATTTTGGCTGTTCTGTTATCCGTTTGGCAATCCTGGTTGAAGCTGCAACAGCATGAACAAGATACCTCAGGATCGGCATCCGCTCCAGACTTGGACGTTCAGCCGGGCTGGCATACCCTGCCGGTGGAGGCGGCACTTGCCGCCCAGCAGTCTGATTCGGCCATCGGCTTGAGCCAAACAGCCGCCGCAGACCGCTTGAATCGTTACGGCCCTAACCGGCTGGATGAAAAACCGCCGCGTCCGGTCTGGCACCTGTTGTTATCGCAGTTCAAAAGCTTTCTTATCCTGGTGCTGATTGTAGCGGCTATTTTGGCCGCCATGATCGGCGATTTAACCGACGGCATTGTGATTTTAGTCGTTGTAACCATCAATGCGCTGCTGGGGTTTTACCAGGAATTTCAGGCTGAAAAATCGCTGGCGGCGCTTAAGAATATGCTCGCGTTGCAGGCTGATGTGCGCCGTGACGGTCGCACTGTTGAACTGCCTGCAGAGCAACTGGTGCCGGGCGATATAGTCATCCTGGAACCCGGCGACAAGATTCCCGCCGATGGCCGCATTATTTCCTGTCAGACATTGGAAGTCGATGAGTCCGCGTTGACCGGCGAGTCGGTACCCGTTGCCAAGCACCAACAGCCAATTGAGCCGATAACGCTACCGATTGTCGAACGCAGCAACATGCTGTATATGAATAATGCCGTTACCCGTGGTCGTGCCGAAATGCTGGTGACCGCTACCGGTATGAGTACCGAGATCGGCAAGCTGGCGGGACTGTTGGCCGAGGAAAAAGACGGCGATACCCCCTTGCAAATACAGCTCGACAGTCTGGGCAAACGTCTGGCCTTGATAGCCGTTGCAATCATCGGGCTATTGTTTATGTCCGCCTTGTGGCGCGGCGAGCCGTTGATTCAAACCGCATTCACCGCGATTGCCCTGGCGGTGGCGGCCATCCCCGAGGGTTTGCCGGCAGTGGTCACCGTAACCCTGGCTTTGGGGATGCATCGGATGGCCCGGCAACGCGCCATCGTCAAACGACTGTCCGCTGTGGAAACCTTGGGTTGCACCACGGTTATTTGTACGGACAAGACCGGCACCTTGACCGTTAACAAAATGACTGCGCGGTCGATTTTTTATAAAGGCCAAAGCTATAAGGTCAACGGTGAAGGTTATGACACTGTCGGCGATATTTTGCCATCGAAAGAAGGTATTGCAGCGGATGATTTAGCGGATTTATTGCTGCCTTTAGCGCTGTGCAACAATAGTCATTTGCAGGGCAAACAGGTGGTCGGCGATCCTATGGAAGGCGCATTATTAGTGCTTGCCGCCAAAGGCGGTATCGACCAGGATCAGGCCATCTTGCAACTGCCGCGCATCGCCGAGATCCCTTTCGATGCCGAGCATAAATTCATGGCGACTTTTCATCAACAGGGCGACCAGATCAAGGTATTTATCAAGGGCGCGCCGGAAGTCTTGCTCAAACTGAGTCAGTCGATCATTGATAACAATGGCAACTCGCTGCCGCTTAAACAGGAGCAACTGCTGGCTCAAAACCAAGACATGGCAGGCACTGGTCTACGCGTGTTGGGCGTAGCAGTGCGCACCCTGCCCGCAGGCGACTTCAATGCAGATAACGACTTGTTCCAATATATCCAGGAACTGACCTTTGTCGCTCTGGTCGGTCTCATGGATCCGCCCAGACCCGAAGCCCGCGAGGCCATCAAACTTTGCCAACAGGCCGGCATTGCCGTGAAAATGATTACCGGCGACCAGAAAGTAACAGCCTTTGCGATTGCCCAGGAACTGGGCTTGGCAGGTGAAGTGATCGAAGGCGAAGAATTGGCCGGACTGGATGATGACGCGCTGGCTGCGCGTATCAACGCCATTACCGTCTTTGCCCGCATCGCACCGGAACAGAAAGTGCGGATCGTCAAAGCCTTGAAAATCGATGGTCATGTGGTGGCGATGACCGGCGACGGCGTCAACGATGCGCCCGCTTTAAAGAGCGCCGATATTGGCATCGCCATGGGCATTACCGGTACCGATGTCGCCAGGGAAGCCGCATCGATGATATTGACCGATGACAATTTTGCCACCATCGTCAAGGCGGTCAAAGAGGGCCGGGGGATTTACGACAACATGGTCAAATTCGTGCGCTTTCAGCTATCCACCAATATCGGCGCCATCCTGACCGTAGCCGGAGCGCCGCTGTTAGGGTTACCCTTGCCGTTTACCGCCGTGCAATTGCTGTGGATCAACATCATCATGGATGGTCCGCCGGCGATGTCGCTGGGCGTCGATCCGGTTCGCACCGGCAGCATGGACGAAGCGCCGCGCAACCCTGAATCGCGGATACTGTCATTGCGGCGTTTTGGCAACCTTTTCAGTTATGGGCTGATCATGGCTATCGGCACTCTGGGCATTTTGTATTACGACCTGCAAATCGGCGAAAGCCTGTCGGGAACAGGCGCGGCTCATGCGACGACCCTGGCGTTTACCACCTTTGTGTTGTTCCAGGTGTTCAACGTATTTAATGCCCGAGCGGAAAAAGGTACGACCTTCAACCGGCATTTTTGCGCCAACCGATGGCTCTGGCTGGCTATATTCGGGGTGGTACTGCTGCAAATACTGGTGATACATTGGCCGATTGCACAGTTAATCTTCCATACCACAGCGTTAACAAAACTGGATTGGCTGATGGCGGTTGGTGTGGCTGCGAGCGTACTTGTTGTTGAGGAATTGCGCAAATTGTTGAGGCGGGTTATTACTGGGTGAGTCGTATTGCTTGCTGCAGTTAGTAACGAAGAACGTCTGAATACTAGGATTGCACTTCGGAGTTGAATCCGCCTATCAATAAGGTCAATGAATCGATCCGCTACGTCAACCTGTCTGCAGACCTCATGGAGGGTGATTTTGACTGCGTATTGTCACGCATAGCCGAAGAAGTGAAAGACTATGCTCCCAGTCTTGTATTTGTTGATTCGTTTCGATCAGTCGTGCAGTCAGCGAAGCATATGAAGCAGGGGGCGTCCGAGTTGCAGCATTTCGTTCAACAACTCGGCATGCAAATGACGAGCTGGCAGGCAACCACATTTTTAATCGGTGAATATTTGACGCCAGAAACAGAGTCCAGCCCCGTCTTTACCGTGGCGGATGGCATCCTGTGGCTTACACAGAATTTGCAGCGCAATTCAACGGTGCGCAAGATACAAGTGGTCAAAATGCGTGGCCAGGCCCAGGTACCCGGTTTGCATACCTTCCGTATCAGTGACGAAGGAATTCAGGTTTTCCCGCGTGCGATTGTCCAACAGGGCGCAGCGGTAGGGTCAGCAAACAAGGTATCCACTGGGAAGCAACGTGTGCCGATGGGAGTACCCGGTCTGGATGAAATGTTGGGTGGCGGCTTGCCGGCTGGATATTCGCTACTCCTGGTCGGGCCATCCGGTTCCGGAAAAACCATATTGGCGACGGAATTCCTCGCCGAAGGGGTGCGCAGGGGCGAACCCGGTGTGATTGCGGCGTTTGAAAAGCCCCAGCCAGATGATGAACAATCAGCTATCTACGCTGGTCACGGCTGGACAAGTCGGGGTGATCAACACGCGCTCTCTGGATTTGTCGATTGATGAAACCTTGCATGACTTGATAGAAATGATTACTAGAATGCAGGCAAAGCGCGTCGTCATTGACTCCTTGTCTGGATTTGAACTGGCACTGGCACCCGAGTTCAGTGAAGATTTTCGTGGGTCGCTGTACAGGATGATTGCCGAACTGACGGATTTAGGCGTGACCATATTAATGACCTCGGAACTGGAAGACCGCTATACCGATTTGCGCTTTAGTCCATTTGGGAGTGCTTTTCTCGCTGACGCGATTATCGTGCAGCGTTATGTCGAAATTGCGGGCCAATTCAAACGCATCTTCTCGGTCGTTAAAGTCCGTGGCAGTGAGCACAGTAAGGACATTCGATTGTTTGACATTACAGACAAAGGCATCAGTATTGGCGAGACTTTATCTGCGTATACCGGAATTATGTCGGGCCGACCCACAATCAACTCGTGGCCAGAATGATCAGGTGATGGAGGGCGGTAATGAACAGAAATGACAGCGTCCGGCGATCACATAATTATGTTGCAGCAAGCAGGTAAGTCCATGTCTGAAAAACCACTCGATTCACTCACTCCCGACGTCCTCGCTGGCATCACCGAGCGCCGCCGCCAAGAGATGCAGCTTAAAGCAGGTGCCTTGCAGAGTGCGATTTTTTTTAACAGCGCCAATTTCTCAAGTATCGCCACTGACGCGAAGGGCATCATTCAGATATTCAACGTCGGCGCCGAGCGCATGCTGGGCTACACGGCTGCCGAAGTGGTAAACAAGATCACCCCGGCCGACATTTCCGATCCGCAGGAAGTAATCGCGCGCGCCAAGGCATTGAGCGTCGAACTTGGAATTCCGATTACACCAGGCTTTGAGGCCTTGGTGGTGAAGGCCTCGCGCGGCATTGAGGACATCTACGAGCTGACCTATATCCGCAAGGATGGCAGCCGCTTCCCGGCGGTGGTGTCGGTCACGGCGCTGCGCGACGATCAAAACACCATCATCGGTTATCTGCTGATCGGTACCGACAACACCGCGCGCAAGCTGGTGGAAGAGAAACTGCGGTGGACCGAGGAAAGCTTTCGCTTGATGGTAGAGAGTGTGACCGATTACGCCATTGTCATGTTGGATCCGGAGGGGCGCGTGGTGAGCTGGAATGCCGGTGCGGAAAGAATCCAGGGCTACTCTGCGGAAGATATCGTCGGCCGGCACTTCTCGCGGTTTTATCTTGAGCAAGATGTCATCAACGGCAAGCCCCCGCGCGACTTGGAGGCGGTGATAGCCAACGGCCGCTTCGAGGACGAAGGCTGGCGGGTGCGCAAGGATGGATCAAGCTTCTGGGCCAACGTGGTGTACACGGCGATTCGAGATCAACTAGGCAATCTGCGCGGTTTCGCCAAATTAACCCGCGACCTGACCGAACGCAGGCAGGTTGAAGCCACGCTGATCGACGCCAAGTCAACAGCGGAAAAAGCCAATCTGGCGAAATCGGATTTCCTGTCCAGCATGAGCCATGAACTGCGCAGCCCGCTCAATGCTATCCTTGGTTTCGCCCAGTTGATGGAGTCTGATTCCCCTCCGCCAACACCCTCGCAGACGGCAAGCATTGAGCAGATTCTCCAGGGCGGATGGTATCTGCTGGAGCTGATTAACGAAATCCTCGATCTCGCGGTGATCGAGTCCGGCAGACTGTCGCTGTCGCTGGAATCGGTGTCCCTGGCCGAAGTCATGCTTGAATGCCAGGCTATGATCGAACCGCAGGCGCAAAAACGAGGCATCCAGATGGCCTTTCCCCAGTTCGACATCCCTAACTTTGTCATGGCCGATCGGACCCGGGTCAAGCAGGTTCTGATTAACCTGCTTTCCAATGCGATTAAATACAACCAGGCAGGAGGATCGGTCGTCGTGGCGTGCACCGCAAGCGCCCCGGAGCGTATTCGCGTTAGCGTCACTGATACCGGTGCGGGTTTGCCTGCGGAAAAGCTGGCGCAACTGTTCCAGCCGTTCAATCGTCTCGGCCAGGAAGCCAGTGCCGAGGAAGGCACTGGCATCGGCCTGGTGGTGACCAAGCGATTGGTCGAACTGATGGGGGGCGTAATCGGCGTGGAAAGTACCATCGGGGTGGGGAGTGTGTTCTGGTTCGAACTGAGCGCGGTCGCCCCATCACAAATTGAGGCTGGCACCGCCGAATCCACGCCAGTTGCCCAAGAGCAAGTTAACAACGACGCACCGTCACGCACGCTGCTCTATGTAGAGGACAACCAGGCCAATCTGATGCTGATCGAGCAATTGATTGCGCGCCGTCCCGATATGCGCCTGTTGAGTGCAGCGGACGGATATCTCGGCATCGAAATTGCGTGTGCGTTTCAGCCGGAGGTGATCCTGATGGACATCAATCTGCCTGGCTTCAGCGGTATCGAAGCGCTGAAGATATTGCGCGAAGATCCGGCAACGGCGCACATCCCCGTGGTGGCCCTCAGTGCCAATGCAATACCGCGTGATATCGAGAAGGGACTGGAGGCCGGATTCTTCCGCTATCTCACCAAACCGATTAAGGTCAATGAGTTCATGAACACGCTGGACGAAGTGCTGGAGTTCGCAGAAAATGGAACCAATCAGTGCAAATAAAGGAGCGCGAATAATTATGACCAGTGCGTCCGACATTTTTAACGCCAACATCCTGATCGTTGACGATAAGGAGGCCAATGTGCTTCTGCTCGAGCATATACTGCACGATGCCGGCTATACTTCCATCACGTCTACGATGGATCCGCTTATGGTTTGTGAGCTCTATCGCAAAAACCGGTACGACCTGATCCTGCTCGATTTGCAGATGCCTGTAATGGATGGATTCCAGGTGATGGAAGGATTGAAGGAAATCGAACTGGACGGCTACCTTCCGGTCCTGGTGATCACTGCCCAACCGAGTCACAAATTGCGCGCACTGCAACTCGGTGCAAAAGATTTCATCACCAAGCCGTTTGATCGGGTCGAAGTGCTGACGCGCCTCCACAACATGCTGGAAGTACGCCTGTTGCACACCAAATCGAAGCACCACAGCCAGATACTGGAACAGACGGTGCAGGAGCTACGCGAAGCAGAGTCTGGATTGCACGCCACTGAATTGGCGTTGTCCAAAGAGAAGACTGCACTCGACGATCACGTACTTCAATTGCAGCAGGCGAACGAAAATCTGGTCGTCGCTACCATTGAAGCACTCACCTTGGCCGAAGAAGTCGAAAAAGCTAAAGTTCGGATGGTCCATTTGGCCCAACACGATGCCCTCACCGATTTGCCTAATCGTCTTCTACTGAACGACCGGCTCGCCCAGGCAATTGCGCTGGCGCGCCGTCATGGCAAGCAACTCGCGGTGATGTTTTTGGATCTGGACCGCTTTAAACACATCAACGATTCGCTGGGGCATAAGATTGGCGATCAACTGCTGCAGTCGATAGCGAAACGCTTAACGGCGGGTGTACGCAACTCGGACACTGTATGCCGTCAGGGTGGGGACGAATTTGTAATACTGCTTGCCGACGTCGAGCACGCAGAAGATGCAGCGCTCAGTGCACAAAAAATACTCGATGCGCTAACTGTTCCACACCTCATCGATCAGCTTGAGCTTCACGTCTCAGTGAGCATCGGCATCAGCATCTACCCTGATGATGGTCAGGATGCGGATACCCTGATTAAAAATGCGGACACTGCGATGTACCACGCCAAGGAAGGCGGTCGCAATAATTACCAGTTTTTCGAGCAGAACATGAACGTACTGGCCGTCGAGCGGCACTTCATCGAGAGTGGGCTGCGCCTCGCCCTGGAACGGCAGGAATTCATGCTGCAATACCAGCCGAAGATCAATCTTGAAACCGGAACCATTTCTGGCGTCGAGGCACTCGTACGCTGGCAGCATCCGCATCGCGGACTGATCATGCCTGAGCAGTTTATTTTGATCGCCGAAGATTGCGGCCTTATCGTACCCCTTGGCACGTGGGTGCTGCGCGAAGCCTGCCGACAAGCCCAGGCCTGGCAGGATGCTGGCTTGCCGCCTGTACCGATGGCGGTCAATATCTCCGCCGTGCAGTTCAGGCACAAGGATTTTCAGGAAAGCCTGTCCGGTATCCTGAAAGATACCGGTCTGGCGCCGAGCAATCTCGAACTTGAGCTGACCGAAAGTGTGCTCATGCATGATACAGACTCAACTGCCCTTGTACTCAATGAGCTCAAAGCCATGGGTGTGCGGCTTACCATTGATGACTTCGGTACCGGTTATTCCAGCTTGAGTTATCTAAAACGTTTCCCGATTGACGCCCTGAAGATCGACCAGTCGTTCATGCGTGATATCACTCATGCCACGGCCGATTCGGACGATGCCTCGATCGTAGCCGCAGTCGTCAGCATGGGAAAAAGCCTCAATCAGCGCGTCATTGCCGAGGGTGTGGAAACACGCGAACAACTGGCATTCCTGCAGGCCCAGGGTTGTGGCGAAGGGCAGGGCTTTTATTTTAGTCAGCCGTTGTCTTCAGAGGAGTTGGTCGAGTTGCTACGGACAGGTATATCATTGGCCATTCTGAGTTGATGCCGGATTGATTACTTGTTGAGCAGGATCTCGGCCCGCAATACCTTCGAGGCCACGAAAGACTGTACGTATTACACCGCGTCTGATCTATGATCTTGTCCCGATTTCACGGACACTCCACTAAGCGACTTTTTTGGATTCAAAAGCTTCCGGGCTGATATAGCCTGATTTGTAGTGAAGCCTTTTCCGATTGCAATACACTCCAATACTTATACCGGGTTTTTAGTGGATTAAGCCGAGAGTGTGTTGTACGGTGACAAGCTGTGGGGATTTAAATTCGCCGTTAATAGGCATCTTTCATCCAGGAACGGTTTATGAATGACGCAATAGAACAGGAAGCCAACTTTTCCGGCTGGGTTAAATCGGTTAAAGGCAGTATCGTCGATGTGTCTTTTGTGACTGCATTGCCGGGTATCAATCAAATGCTGCTGGCGGGCACCGAGCGGAATATCGTCCTCGAAGTTGCCGGGCATTTGACGGCGACCGACGTCCGCTGCATCGCTTTTCATTCTACCGAAGGCCTGGAGCGGGGCGCTCCGGTTGTCGGTTCCGGCGGCTTTATTTCGGTGCCGGTCGGCGATGCGGTACTGGGTCGGATGATGAATGTGTTCGGCCAAGCTATCGACGGTAAGCCGGCGATAGCCGCCGAGCAAACGCGCTCTATTTACCAGCAATCGTTGCCGTTGGCACAGCGTAGCGCCAGTTCCGAGCTGTTCGAAACCGGTATTAAAATCATCGACCTGCTTGCGCCGCTGGAACGGGGCGGCAAGGCCGGACTGTTTGGCGGTGCCGGAGTCGGCAAGACGGTGATTATTACCGAGCTGATCCATAACATGGTCGGTCATTACCGGGGTATCAGCGTTTTTTGCGGTATCGGGGAGCGTTGCCGGGAAGCGGAGGAGCTTTATCGAACCATGGATGAAGCCGGGGTGCTGAAAGATTCGACGCTGGTTTTCGGCCAGATGAACGAGCCGCCCGGGGTGCGTTTTCGCGTCGGTCATGCCGCGTTGTCGGTCGCCGAATATTTCCGTGATGAATCCCGGCGCGATGTGCTGCTGCTGATTGACAATATTTTCCGCTTTATCCAGGCGGGCGCTGAAGTCTCGGGGCTGATGGGCAGGATTCCGTCACGGGTGGGTTATCAGCCGACTTTAGCGACCGAACTTGCGGAACTGGAAGAGCGTATCTGCAATACGGTCAGCGGCAGCATGACCTCGATTCAGGCGGTTTACGTACCCGCCGACGATTTTACCGATCCTGCGGCCACCCATGTTTTCGGTCATCTTTCCGCTTCCATCGTCTTGTCCCGCAAGCGCGCCGGGCAGGGCTTTTATCCGGCAGTCGATCCGTTGGCGTCGCGCTCCAAAATGCTCAATGCGGCGATAGTCGGCGAACGTCACTATACGCTTGCCGTTGAAGTGCGCCGAGTATTGGCCGAATACGACGAATTGCAGGATATTATCGCGATGCTGGGTTTGGAAGAGCTCAGCGAAAATGACCGCGCCACCGTCAATCGGGCGCGGCGACTGGAACGTTTTCTGACCCAGCCGTTTGCCACGACCGAACATTTTACCGGCCGCAAGGGGAGTTTAGTCAGTCTGGCCGACACGCTGGACGGTTGCGAGCGGATTTTGAATGACGAATTCGCCGATGTGCCCGAACAGGCTTTGTATATGATCAGCCATATTAATGAGGTCAAACGATGAGGTTAAAACTGCTGCTGCCCAGTGAGGTTCTGCTCGACGAACCGGTACAAAAAATAATCGCCAAAGCCCGGAACGGTTCGTTTTGTCTGGAACCGCGACATATTGATTTTGTCGCCGCGCTGGTTCCGGGGGTATTAACTTATGTTTCCGAAACCGGTCAGGAGGTTTTTATCGCTATCGATGAAGGAACGCTGGTTAAATGCGGACATAGGGTGCTTATTTCTACTTATAATGCGGTGATGGGCGATAATCTGGAGACACTCAGGGACACGGTGGAGCAACGCTACCTGCAACTGGATGAGGCCGAACGCACCGCACGCTGTGCGCTGGCCAGACTGGAAGCCGGTGTGGTGCGCCGCTTTACCCAAATGCAAGGATAAATGCCGATGAAGGAATCCAAACATAAAACTGAATTTAGCGAATCGCTTGATCGGCAAGTCAAACGAAAGCTCAAGGCGCGTAAGGAAAAATCCCATCATGTCTGGTTTGGTTTGGGGATGTTCGGCTTAATCGGCTGGTCGGTAACCATCCCCACGGTAGCCGGAATTGCCTTGGGTTTATGGATGGACAGGCGCTGGCCGGGGCAGGTGTCATGGACGTTGACGATGATGCTGGTCGGCGTGGTCTTGGGTTGCGTGAATGCCTGGCGCTGGATAGGCGAGGAGAGTCGCGATGATTGACGGTTTATGGGTTATCGGTGTTTTGGTTTGGGGGGCGCTATTGGGGTTGATGTATTTCGGCGGACTCTGGTTAACCTTGCGTCGGCTGACGGAAGTTAAGTATCAGACCGTTTGGGTGCTGGGCAGTTTGGCCATTCGTAATGTACTGGCGGTTGTCGGTTTTTTTCCGGTAGTGAAGCTGGGCTGGCAATATGCATTAATTTGTCTGCTGGGGTTTATTCTGGTTCGGTTTATAGTAGTGCGACGCATTTCACCGGAGCCGCGTTAGGTTTTAAATTTTCCACGAAAAACACCAAAAAACGAGGGTTTATTACTATGCTGAATAATCCTGATCAGATCATTTTATGGCAATACGGTATCTTCAAAATTAATGCGACGCTGGCATTTACCTGGGCGGTGATGGCGCTGCTGGTCGGCGGCAGTTTTTTGATTACCCGCCGGCTATCGGTAGACGCGCCTATCTCACGGTTTCAGAATCTGCTGGAAGTTATTGTTGTCGAGGTTAATAAACAAATTGGTGAACTCAGTCAGCGGCAACCGGAACGCTATCTTCCGCTGATCGGCACCCTGTTTTTGTTTATTTTTGTATCCAATGTGTTGGCTGTCGTCCCCGGCTTCATACCGCCGACCGGATCGCTATCGACCACTACCGCGCTGGCGCTGACTGTTTTTATTGCGGTGCCGGTTTACGGCATTTATCGGGTCGGTTTATGGCGTTACCTTAAACAGTATTGTCAGCCGAATGTGTTCATGCTGCCGTTTAACATTATCGGCGAATTATCCCGTACCTTGGCTTTGGCGGTGAGGCTTTACGGCAATATCATGAGCGGTAGCGTCGTCGCCGGTATTTTACTGAGTATTACACCGTTGTTTTTTCCGATTGCGATGCAGGTTCTCGGTTTGCTGACCGGAACCATTCAGGCCTATATATTTTCAATACTGGCTATGGTTTATATTGCATCGGCAACGCCTAAAAGTGAGCGAAATCTTTAATGGCATCGTCCCCATTATTTAATTTAAGGAGTACAACATGACAGAATTAACCCTGATTGCGGTCACGTCGATTATTACCGCCGGATTAACCATGGCCATAGGCGGATTAGGGCCGGCATTAGGCGAAGCCCGCGCTTTGGCTCAGGCGCTGAGCGCCATCGCTCAGCAGCCGGATGAAGCCAACACCATTACCCGAACGCTATTTGTGGGGATGGCGATGGTCGAATCGACGGCTATCTATAGTTTGGTTATTTCAATGATTCTGATTTTTGCCAATCCGTTTTGGGATTATGCGATAAGCCGCGCCGGGGGGTAATTCATGGCGATAGACTGGTTTACCGTCGGCGCCCAGATGATCAATTTTCTGATTTTAATCTGGCTGCTTAAAAAGTTTCTTTACCGCCCCATCATCAAGGCTATGGCAAGCCGGGAGCAGGGTCTGGTCGATCGTCTGCAAGGTGTAGAAACCCAAATGAGCGAGGCGGAGCAACTTAAAAAACGCTATGAAGTCAGTCTGCAACAATTAGATAGCGACAAAGATAACATTCTGGCCGAGGCAAGACGGCAGGCCGAAACCGACAGAACCTTACAGTTGCAAAGCCTGAATGACGAAATGCAACTGAAAAAACATCAGTTTAGCGAGGAAATGCACCAGCAACAGCAGGAATTGGGCGGTGTCATTAACAGGGTTATCGCTGAAAAAACACTACAGCTGGGCGGTAAAATACTCTCGGGTCTTGCCGATCAGTCGCTGGAGCAGCAGATAGTCGAACACTTTTTGCAAAATTTGGCCAAGTTGCCGGATGCCGAGCAATCGGTGTTGCAACAAGCGTTAAGCCAAGACGATACGGCAACCATCATCAGCCGGTTTCCGTTAAACGAAACCCAGCGCAGCAAAATTCGCAGTCGCGTGGATCAATTGGCGCCGGTTCGCGAGATGGTTTTTGAGCTGGATAACCGTCTTATTTGCGGCATTACCTTGGAAGCAGGCGGCAGAAGCTGGGAATGGAATATTGAGCGTTATCTGGCAGAGCTTGAAGTCGAGCTGTTAAAGCCGCTTGAGTAATCAACGATGAACAATCATCTTAAGCAATCTTTGCTGCAAGCCACGGGACGCATAGACGATGCTTTAAAACATGACAATTTTGCATTACAGGCGCGGGAAGTCGGGCGCGTCATGCAGGTCAGTACCGGCGTGGTGCGGGTCAAGGGTTTGCCGGGTACCAAAGCCATGGAGCTGTTGCGCTTTGAGAACGGCGTGATGGGCATCGCTTTTAATCTCGATCCTGACGAAATCGGCGTGGTATTGCTGGGCGAAAAAACCGACCTTAGCGCCGGCAGCCGCGTTGAGCGTACCGGCCGGGTCGTCGATGTGCCGGTCGGCAAAGCGTTGTTGGGTCGAGTACTCGATGCGCTGGGACAGCCGCTGGATAATGCCGGTGCCATCAACACCGGTTTGCGCTGGCCGATAGAGCGGGAAGCGCGGCCGATTATCGAGCGGGCTCCGGTTACCGAACCCTTGCAAACCGGGATTAAGGTTATTGATGCGCTGATCCCGATAGGTCGGGGACAGCGGCAGTTGATTCTGGGGGATCGCCAAACCGGAAAAACCGCCATCGCGATTGATACGGTGCTCAATCAGCACGACAAAAATGTCATTACTGTTTATTGCGCCATCGGGCAACGCGGGTCGGCGGTGGCCAAGGTCATTGATTGCCTGCGTAAAGCCGACGTACTGAAAAACAGCGTGGTGCTGGTCGCCTCCGGAGAATCGACGCCCGGTCTCCAATATATAGCGCCTTATGCGGCGACCAGTATTGCCGAGTGGTTTATGGCTCGGGGCGAGGATGTGCTGGTGATTTATGATGACCTTACCCGTCATGCCCATGCTTATCGCGAGTTGTCTTTATTGTTGCGCAGACCGCCGGGACGCGAGGCTTATCCGGGCGATATTTTTTATCTGCATTCAAGGTTGCTGGAGCGGGCGACGCATGTAAAGCCTGAGTTCGGCGGCGGCAGTTTGACGGCCTTGCCGATTATTGAAACCCAGGCGCAGAATCTTTCCGCTTATATCCCGACCAACCTGATTTCGATTACCGACGGTCAGGTTTACCTGTCGCCGACGCTGTTCCAAAAAGGCGAGTTGCCTGCGGTCGATGTCGGCAAATCGGTGTCCCGCGTCGGCGGCAAGGCGCAGCTTCCGGGTTATCTGAAGGTGTCCGGTCAGTTGCGCCTGGCCTATTCGCAGTTTGAAGAACTGGAAGCCTTTGCCCGTTTCGGTACCCGTCTGGATGATGCTACCCGGCAGAGTATCGAACGCGGCCGCAGGGTCAGGGAAATTCTGAAGCAGGATGAAAACAAACCGCTGTCGGCGTTCGAGCAAATCGTGGTGTTGATCGCGGTGAATGAAGGCCTGTTCGATAGCCTGCCGGTTGCCGAGGTGAAAAAGCTGGGCTCTCGGTTGGGCGAGGCGCTGCTTAATCAACTGGCTGTACAACGGGAAAAAATCCGGGTCGGAGAGCGGCTTAGCGACGAAGATAAGGCGCTGGTGCTGGATTTTGCCCGCGCTGTACTGGCACCTGAGCCAATGAGTCATCATGCAGACTCTTGATGTCTTGCAGCGGGATATGGATACCGCCGCCGATTTGCAATCCATCGTCCGCACCATGAAAGCGCTGGCCGCCGTCAGCATCAGGCAATATGAACGCGCACTGGAATCGCTGACCGATTACAGGCTGACCGTCGAAATGGGCCTGCAGGTGGTGTTGCAGGATCATCAGGCCGTGTTAACCGGACAGCAAAAAAAACAGCCGTTGTGGACAGGCGCTATCGCGTTCGGTTCCGATCATGGCTTGTGCGGGCGCTACAATGAAAGCATTGCCGCCTTTGCGGTGAGCGAACTGGATAAAGCCGGATGCGAACGCCGGCATCGTCGTATTCTGGCAGTGGGTGCCAGGGTCGATGCCTCTTTAAGGGGCATGGGGCAGGGCGTTGAGGCGCTTTTTTTTGTTCCCGGTTCGGTGGCGGGGATTACTGAAACGGTTCAGCAAATACTGTTACAAATCGACAGCTGGCAACAGCAAGGCATTGAGCGGGTGCTGCTGTTTCATAACGCGAATCGGCAACGGAAGGCTTATATCCCGCAAGCATTGGCATTGTTGCCGGTTGATCTTTCCCGCTTTAATCGCCTGAATGCCAAACCCTGGCCGTCCAGATCCTTGCCCACATTTACGATGGACAGCGAGAAGCTGTTAAGTTCGCTGATCCGTCAGCATCTGTTTATCTTATTGTTTAGTGCCTGCGCCGAATCATTGGCCGGCGAACATGCCAGCCGACTGGCATCGATGCAGGTTGCGGAAAAAAACATCAAGGAACGCTTGGAATTACTGACAGCGCTATATCGTCAGCAACGGCAGAATCAGATTACCGAGGAATTGCTGGATGTAGTGGCTGGATTTGAAGCATTGGAAGGTAAAGCCGATGAGCCGGGTTAATGGCTTGGTCAAGTACATTACACGGTATTTAAGGATTGTGGGGCGACTTTAGTCGCCCAGTCAAACTTGCTTAATCGGCGACTAAAGTCGCCGCCACATGAGATGACAAAGTTGTGACAATCGTAAAAATTCCATTAGAATCGTGTCTGGAAAAAGACCGGGCATACGAGAACAATAAAAAGCCTGGTCTTGATGCGTCATCTATTTCACCCTCACGAGGAGCTTTCCTTTGCAATTTTCAAACGGATTTTTCATTCAATTTATTCGCTTAGCGGGGCCTTTTTGGCATTCTGAAAACAAGTCCACTATCCGCAGTCTTGTGCTGGCTTTATTCATGCTCACCCTGCTACAGATCGGCATTGCCGTCGTCATCACAATGTGGAGTGCCGATCTTTTTAATGCGCTTGAACAGCGTTCAATGACCGGCTTATTCATGCAGATCGGCCTTATTGTGCTGATTTTTGCCGCTAATATAGCGGTTACTACTGCACATTTTACCATTAAGCGCCGCTTGCAACTCGATTGGCGAAGCTGGTTAACACACCGTTTGATCGGCCTATGGATGGCCGATGGTCGTCATTATCTGGTCACACATATTCAGGGAGCACACGATAATCCCGATGGACGAATTGCTGAAGATATTCGTATTGCGACTGAAGCTGCTATCGATCTTTGCCACTCCTTAATCTATTCCTTATTGTTACTTATTAGTTTTACCCAAATTCTTTGGGCACTTTCCGGTATCGTTATACTGAATCTGGGATTTGTTGAAATACCTATTTACGGGCATTTGGTCTGGCTGGCTATGATCTATGCGGCTTGCGCTTCCTCATTGGGTTGGTGGTTAGGTCGACCTTTTACTCAGGCGACGGATGCACGGCAAACCGTAGAAGCCAATTTCAGGTTCGGTTTGGTCACTTCACGAGAAAATTCCCTGGCGATTGCGCTGGTTCATGGCGAAGCCAACGAGCGAACCCGTTTCGTTGCGCTTTTTAAGGATATTGTCCACGCCTGGCAGCGACAAACCCATACCTGGGCGCATCTGTTCATGCTGACTTCCGGCTATTCGGTGTTGTCGATGGCGTTCCCTATTCTGGTGTCTGCGCCTCGCTATATTATCGGGAGTATCACGCTCGGCGCCTTGATGCAATCAGCCCAGGCATTCCAGCAAATGGCTGGAGCCTTGTCCTGGCCGGTTGATAATATGGCCAAAGTCGCAGAATGGCGGGCTTCGGTTGAGCGGGTATTGGGATTGGTTAATGGGCTGGATCACCTGGAGCAGGAAATCGCCCGTCATGATCCGCATCGGATTCATCTGAAAAAAACCGAAAAGGATGTTTTGCGTTTTTGCGATTTGTCTATTACCAGGCTTGACGGCATAGTGTGTGTGCCGACTATGGATTATGAAATCAGACCGGGGGAGCGCGTACTGGTTACCGGCAATGCCTTTACCGGCTCCAAGCTGTTCAAGGCGATAGTCGGTCTCTGGCCTTGGGGAGAAGGGATAATTGAGTTACCCAGCGATCCGGTGTTTTTTATGCCGCCACGACCTTATTTACCCACAGGAACTTTGCGGGCGGCAATCTGTTATCCGTCAACCCACATAGAATATACCGAGTCTGCGCTTGCAGAGACGCTTGAATGGGTAGGGTTAGACGAATTGCAGGAGCAACTGGATCACGTCGATAATTGGGACAGCGCACTTTCCCGCGAACAACAACAGCGCCTGGGCGTGGTTCGCTTGCTGTTGCAGCAACCCAAGTGGATCTTGTTGCAAGAGTCGCTGGACTCGCTGGATTCCTTGTGCGAAATGAAAATGCTGAAGTTGATAGCCCAAAAACTGCCTGATGCCGCAATCATGACAATTACCAACGAACCACTTGCAGAGGCGTTTCATCAGCGGCGGATTGTGCTGTAACGGCTGCTGTCTTTAAGGAATAATAAAATGAAGTATGACTTTGATAATAAATACGGTAAAAAAGTGCGCGGCGTTAATCTGGGCGGTTGGTTGGTTCTTGAAAAATGGATGACGCCCAGCGTCTTCGAAGGTTTGGACGCGGTGGACGAAACCAGCTACTGTGTCGAACTGGGAGTCAAGGCCGAGCAGGCGCTTAAAAAACACTGGGACAGTTTTATCACTCGCGAAGATTTCGTCTGGCTGGCCAATGTCGGCATCAACGCGGTGCGGATACCTCTAGGTCACTGGATATTCGGCCCCGATTATCCCTACCATGCCAACTATGGCGAAGTTACCCATCCCTTTGTGTCTGGCGGCATAGCCGTTCTTGATCGCGCTTTCGATTGGGCAGAAGAGCTGGGCTTGCTTATCGTGCTGGATTTGCACGCCGCGCCCGGTTGCCAAAACGGCTTCGATAACGGCGGCATCAAGGATGTTTGCGAGTGGCACACCAAGCCGGAATATATCGAGCACTCGCTAAGCGTGCTGGAGCGTCTGGCCGAGCGCTATCACCATCGTCCGGCCTTGCATGCGATTGAAGTATTGAACGAGCCGCGTTGGGATATAGACACCGAACTATTGAAAAAATACAACACCGACGCCTATCACCGCATCCGCAAATACTGTCGGGCCGAAGACGTTGCCGTGGTTTATCACGACGGTTTCCGGTCATTTCGCGAATACACCGGATTCTTGGCCGAACCGGAGTTCAGCAATGTGGTGCTCGACATCCATCGCTACCAGTGTTTTGTCCGCGAAGACATCGATACCGATATATACGGCCACATGCAAAAGGCCTGTATCGAATGGAAAAATGAAGCTGACGACATCATCAACGAATTCGGCTGGACCTATGTCGGCGAATGGAGCTTGGGGCTGGATTTAAAAATGGTGTCGCTGTGGGCAGAGGGGCCGTTCAACCACGCTTTGCAGGAAATGGACGACTTCCAAATGGATGTCGCGTACCGGGGCTACGCTGCCGCCCAACTGGCTACTTTTGAAAAATATCTCGGCTGGTTTTTTTGGAGCTACAAGACCGAAACAGCGGCGGCCTGGAGTTTTCGCGATTGTGTGGACAAGGGATGGTTTCCGGCTAAGTTCGATTGATCGTCATAAAGGCGTCTGTTATCAGTGATAATCGTCGCTTAAAGATGCCTGCTTTTGGCATCTATGTACTGTTTTTTTACCGCCATCATAAACATATTATATGAAAATCCTTTTATATAACGAACTCAATCCCAAAACCATTCCCGGCTTCGCCAAGTTACAAAAATACTTGCAAGATGATGATTTTAAATCGGCGGACGTTAAAAAAGTCGGCGATAACCTGTACCGGGCCAGGCTTAATCAACGCGATCGGCTGTTATTCTCGATTTATCAGCATCAGCAACAAAGCTATGCACTGATTCTGGAATTCATTAAAAATCATGCTTATGAAGATTCGCGTTTTCTGCGTCAGGTCAGCAGTATCGATGAAGACAAAATCCCGGTTATAGACAAGCCGGATCAAAGCCCTGATAACGCGCTGGTTTATCTGAATCCCAGCCACAATTCGTTTAACCTGCTCGATAAAATCATCTCGTTCGATGACAGCCAACAATTAATTTTTGATCTGCAGCCGCCGTTGATTGTTATCGGCTCGGCCGGTAGCGGCAAAACCGCCTTGACTTTGGAAAAAATGAAACAGGCGGTAGGCGATGTGCTCTATGTGACGCTATCACCTTATCTGGTTAAAAATTCCCGTGATTTGTATTACGCTCACCATTACGATAACCCCGATCAACAGCTCGATTTTTTATCGTTTCAGGAGTTTTTGGAGAGTATCCAGGTGCCGCCCGGTAAACCGGTGACGTTTCAGGCCTTTCAACAGTGGTTTAGCCGTTTCCGACAGGGTCAAATAAAAGATGCGCACAAGCTGTTCGAGGAGTTTCGCGGCGTTATCACCGGGCCTGCGACCGATAAAAGCTGGTTAAGCCGTGAAGATTACCTGAATCTGGGCATCAAAGAATCGATCTTTCTGGCTGAAGAACGCGATGCGGTGTACGACATCTTTGAAAAATATCTGGGCTTTTTACAAGACAACCACCTTTACGACAGCAATATCGTCAGTCATCAGTATCTCCAACATGTTCAGCCAAGTTACGACTTTGTGATTGTCGATGAAGTCCAGGATTTGACCAATATCCAGCTTTATCTGATTATCAAGTCGCTGCGGCAGACGCAGGATTTTATCTTGTGCGGCGATTCCAACCAGATTGTCCATCCCAATTTCTTTTCCTGGTCGAAAGTGAAAAGCCTGTTTTACCGGCAGGACGATATACAAACCTCCGACCAGTTGATCCGGATTCTGAATACCAATTACCGTAATTCGCCGCAAGTCACCGACATTGCGAACAAGATTCTGAAAATCAAGAATCAGCGCTTCGGCTCCATCGATAAAGAAAGCCATTATCTGGTGGAAAGCAACGGCCATAACCAGGGCGAAGTGCTGTTTTTGCAGGATACCGCCGCCATTCGTCAGGAGCTGGATAGCAAAACCAAGGCCTCCACATTGTTTGCGGTGATCGTGATGACCACCGACCAAAAACCGGCGGCGCAGCAGCATTTCAATACGCCATTGGTGTTTACCATCCAGGAAGCCAAAGGCCTGGAATATGAAAACATCATCCTCTACAATTTTTTAAGCCAGGAAGAAGTCCGCTATCGCGAAATCAGCAAAGGCGTCAGTCAAGCCGATTTGGAACTGGATCTTAGATATGCCCGCGTCAAGGATAAAACCGATAAATCATTGGAAGTCTACAAGTTCTATATCAATGCCTTGTACGTCGCGATAACGCGGGCGGTTAAAAACCTGTACTGGATTGAAAGCAGCCCCAAGCAAGCTTTATTGGATCTGCTGGGTTTAGGCGATGCTCAGGGTAGCTTGCAACTCGCCAATCAAAACTCCAGTCTCGATGCCTGGCGTCAGGAAGCGCATAAACTGGAACTGCAAGGCAAACAGGAACAGGCCGAGCGGATTCGCAGCGAAATTCTCAAACAAAAAACACCGGATTGGCAGGCCATTACCGCTACAACACTGGTCGATTTAAAGCGCAAAGCTTTCGAGGGCAACGATAAACAAGCCAGGATGATGGTGTTTGAATACGCGTTGGTTTATGAAGATCGCGACATCATTAACACCTTGCTGAAAGCCGAATTCAAAGCCGCCAAACACCCTGACAAAGGCTTGCAGCTGTTGCAACAAAAGCACTACAGCGCCTACAGCTTTAAAAAACCTGATGCGGTGCTCAAACAAGTCGATCAGTACGGCCCTGATTTTCGCAACATTTTCAATCAAACGCCGTTAATGGTTGCCGCCTGGATGGGCAATGTCGAAGTGATCAAGGCGCTGTTTGAACTGGGTGCCGATACCGAGAAAGTCGACGGCAACGGCTTGACTGCTTTTCAGATCGCTCTGGCGCAAACGGATCGTAGCGAAACGTATGCCAAAAAGAAGTTGGCCGACATCTACGAGCAACTGGAACCGACCAGCATGAGCATCCAGGTCGATGGTCGCCTGATCAAGCTCGACAAGAACAGCATGGAATTCTTCATGCTCAACCTGATGATCGCGCTATTTTACCGGGTGATGCCGAAAAAGATGAGGTATCGGCTCGAAGGCTTTACTACTCAGGATTTTATCGATGCGGTGCAACATATTCCGGGCAACGTCCTCCCAGAGCGCCGCAAGAAACGGGCTTATCTGTCGAGTATTTTGTCTAAAAATGAAGTTGCTAAAGAGGATAAACATAACCGTAAATTATTCTATCGGGTCATGCACGGCGCTTATATTTTCAATCCCCGGCTGGCGCTCAAAGTGGAAGACGAATGGGTCAATATTTATGACTTGTTGGCGATTGACAAACTGGCGCCCTATTATGAAGCCAAGCAAGACCAATGGTTTCATGATTTCAACGAGTATGCCGAAAGGAAAATGACCCTCTACAAAAACGTATTTAAACAGTTAATTGCCGATAAAACAGGAGAAAAGCCATGAGCAACACAAAAAATTCTTGTACACCCGCGCAAATTGAAATATTGAAGAAACAACAATTTAGCGACACAGAACCCGGAATGTTGTTAAAAGATTTTAATAGCCTGTTGGCATTCATCGGCGAAACAGGTATTGCCGTTTCCGAAAAGACTCAGTTATTTGCACTGAATACGCTGGCAGAATTAAATCAGGTTTTATCTCACCCGTTAGCAGTAAAACTAAAACGTCCGCTACAAAAATCCTTCCCTCATATTAACGGGCTCTACCTGTTGCTGCGCAGTTCGGGCTTAAGTCATATCGTTTCTGATGGAAAAAAGACGACATTAATGCTTAACGAAGACGTTCTTGCCGAGTGGAAAAAGCTTAGCCCGACAGAATGCTATTTTTCTCTACTGCAAGCATTTGTTTACCGTGCGGACGGAGAAATAATAGGTGAAAGGCCCGGCTGCTTTGAGGAGTGCTTGTCATTTTTTCAGAGGGATTTAGGAACGGGGATCGACGTTAACAGCAAGCATGACAATTTGTACCTGTTGCGCTTTCGTCCCGGTTTGCATAATTTGGCCTTGATGGAGTTATTCGGCTTTATAGACATTAAATGCGTCGCTAATGAAGACGAAACATGGCCGCTAGATAAAATCAAGCCGACTGCTTGGGGTAGCGCAATTTTTGGCTATTTTGCGCAAAATAATAGAGTCATGCCTTTTTTGGGCTTTAAAAATAGACTTGATCAAGCAGATCCTGAATTCTGGGAAATTGAATTCAAAAAACATATTCCAGCCTGGAAAAAAAGTTTGATTCAAGTCGAGCGTAAAACAACCGAACGAGGGACTTATATTTTCAAGGTGACGCTGGGGAAAGCCAGTTGCAAATTAGGCGTTCCTGCCGGTTTAAGTCTTGATGGGTTGGCCTGCGGCATATTAGATGCCTTTAAGTTTGATAACGACCATTTATACGAATTTATTTATAAAAATCAATGCGGCATAAAGGAAAGTATTGTGCATCCTTTCGTAGATCGTGGCAGCGATTTTTGTACCGAGGATTGTACGGTCGGTTATTTGCCTTTATATAAAGGTATGACATTCATATTCCATTTTGATTTTGGTGATGACTGGGAGTTTAAAATTCAGGTTGAGGCTATGCCATCGGCAGAGTTGGATTTTTCCGATCTAACCGTCATCGAAAAACGCGGGACGCCGCCTGAGCAGTATCCGGATTGGGATGACGAATAGGAAGGCGATGATGACTGATCGGCGGACGGAGCAGGTTGCTCCATTCCGTTAAAGCGCAAAGCTGACTTGAAAGCGACTAAAGCCAGCTTTGGACTATAGAAAATTTCGATGCCGGAGTTCAACGCTTTGAACTTTGAGAGTCTAAACAGAAAATATAAACTTCAATCTTAATTTTCGAAATGATGCGCTTATTTTTAACTAAGCCATGCCTTGCTGCTACAATGCGCCCATCGTAAACTGCACAAGAATTGAACAAATGGATGTCATCCAACGCATTGCCGAAGAATTAGCCGTTAACATCAAGCAGGTCAGCGCCGCTGTCAACTTGCTCGATGAGGGCGCGACCGTTCCGTTTATTTCCCGCTACCGCAAGGAAGTGACCGGCGGTCTCGACGATACTCAATTAAGGCTACTGGAAGAGCGTCTGGGCTATTTGCGCGAACTCAATGCGCGGCGAAAAACCATTCTGGACAGCATCCGTTCACAGGGCCGTAGGATGTGCTGAGGAACGAAGCGCATCAATCGCGAAAGATGCGCTTCACTTTGTTCAGCACATCCTACGCATTTTTGCTGAATCTGCGCCGAGAGGCTGTAGAAATGCTGTTGACTCTGTCTCGACCGTTCCAGTGCCTCGCCAATTTCTCCGCATTAAATGCGGATATTGTGCTGCGTTATCTCCGCAACAGCTCGACCATAAAAACAAAGACTTTTCTCCAACCCCATGCCTTGCTGCTACAATGCGCCCATCGTAAACTGCACAAGAACTCAAAAAATGGATGTCATCCAACGCATTGCCGAAGAATTAGCCGTTAACGTCAAGCAGGTCAGCGCCGCTGTCAATTTGCTGGACGAAGGCGCGACTGTCCCGTTTATTTCCCGCTACAGGAAGGAAGTGACCGGCGGTTTGGACGATACCCAATTACGAATGTTAGAAGAGCGTTTGGGCTATTTGCGCGAACTTAACGCGCGCCGTCTTACCATCCTGGACAGCATCAGTTCACAGGGCAAGCTGACGCCGGAACTGGAAAAAGCCATTCGAGATGCAGACACCAAAACCCTGCTGGAAGATTTGTATTTACCCTACAAACCCAAGCGCCGCACTAAAGCGCAGATCGCCCGCGAGGCGGGGCTCGAACCGCTTGCCGATGCTTTACTGGATGATCGTAGTCTGATTCCTGAACAGGTTGCCGCCAGTTATATCGATGCGGAAAAAGGCGTACCCGATACCTCTGCCGCTTTGGATGGCGCACGGCAAATCATCATGGAACGCATTTCCGAAGACGCCGAACTGTTGAGCGAACTGCGCGAACGCATCTGGCAAAAAGGCATTGTTCACGCCACGGTTGCGACCGGCAAAGAACAGGCTGCTGAAAAATTCAAGGATTATTTCGATTATGAAGAAGCCATCAACAAAATCCCGTCGCACCGGGCGTTGGCCTTATTTCGCGGCCGCAACGAGGATATGTTAAACATAACGCTAAAACCCGGCGCTGACGATAAGGCCGAGCACGACCTTTGCGCCCAGTTTGTTGCCCGCCGTCTGGCTATTACCGATAACTTAAAACCGGCCGATGCCTGGCTGGCGGAAACCGCGCGTTTCGCCTGGAAAATCAAGCTGTATACCCGCATCGACCTGGACTTGAAGCTCAGGCTGCGCGAAGCCGCCGAACTGGAAGCCATCCGGGTGTTCGCCAGCAACTTAAGAGACTTGCTACTGGCCGCACCGGCCGGACCTAAAGCGACGATGGGCCTGGACCCCGGCATCCGCACCGGCGTTAAAGTCGCCATTGTCGATCCGACCGGAAAAGTGCTGGCTACGGACACCATTTACCCGCACCCGCCGCGCAAGGATTGGGATGGAGCTATAGACACGCTGGCAAAACTGATCCAAAAGCACGCCGTCGATTTGGTCAGCATCGGCAACGGCACTGGTTCTCGGGAAACCGACCAGCTGGTGGCCGATGTGATGAAACGGCACAGCGAACTGAAGTTTACCAAGATCACTGTGTCGGAAGCGGGCGCGTCGGTTTATTCGGCGTCTGAGCTGGCTGCCAAGGAATTTCCCGAGCTGGACGTGACCTTGCGCGGCGCGGTTTCGATCGCCAGGCGCTTGCAGGACCCGCTGGCAGAACTGGTCAAGATCGACCCCAAATCGATCGGCGTCGGCCAGTATCAGCACGACATCAATCAGGTGCAGTTGGCCAAGGGACTCGATACCGTGGTCGAGGATTGCGTCAACGCGGTCGGCGTCGATGTGAATACCGCCTCGGTATCTTTGCTTAAACAGGTGTCTGGTTTGTCCGCCAGCATCAGCGAAAACATCGTGGCTTTCCGCAACGAAAATGGCCCGTTTGCCAATCGCAAACAATTGAAAAAAGTGCCCAGATTGGGCGACAAGGCTTATGAGCAGGCGGCGGGATTTCTGAGAGTTATGAACGGCGACAACCCGCTGGATGCGTCATCGGTGCATCCTGAAGCCTATCCTGTGGTTAAGGCGATTATCGCCGATACCGGGAAATCGATCCGCGACCTGATCGGCCAAAGCCAGTTTTTGCGCGGCCTGAATCCGGCCCATTACACCAATGAACATTTCGGCTTGCCGACGGTGACCGACATCTTGCAGGAATTGGAAAAACCCGGCCGCGATCCGAGACCGGAATTCAAAAGCGTCGAGTTCAAGGCCGGCATCGAGAAAATCACCGATCTTGAAGTCGGCATGAGACTGGACGGCGTGGTCACCAACGTCGCCAACTTCGGCGCCTTTGTCGACATCGGCGTCCATCAGGACGGCCTGGTGCATATCTCCCATTTATCGGATACCTTTGTCAAAGATCCCAGGGATGCGGTTAAGACCGGCGACATGGTCAAAGTGCAAGTCATGGAGGTCGATGTCGCGCGCAAGCGCATTTCCTTATCGATGAAAACTAATCCTGAAGCGACTGACGCCAGATCCGAGCGCAATAATCAAAAGCAGGCAGTACATAAGCCCAAACAACAGGCCCCGGTACAAGGCTCAATGGCTAGCGCCTTTGCCAAGGCGCGGATCAGTAAATAATTTTAGCCCTGCTATACTGATTCCAGTATTAATACACCACCAGGATTTGATATGCGTAAACTCAGTCGTTTTTTCGTTCCTCTTTTATTTGTCGGCCTGTTTACGGCCTATGCGCCGCTGACTCAGGCCGAAATGCATTATGGCAATACGATCACTGTACCCGTCATGCAAACGGAGCAATCGCAATGCCGGAGTTATGGCGGCAAGGTCGGTAATAAGGCGTTGAATGCTTTTGCCAATCTGACCACCGGCGTGTTGGAAATTCCCAAAAATATCATTAACACCACCAATCAAAGCAATATTGTTTATGGGACGGTCGGAGGCTTATTTAAAGGTTTGATTCATACTGCTGGACGCATAGGTGTCGGCATTGCTGATTTAGTGACCATACCCCTTCCTACCATGCCTATCGCTCAACCTGAATATATCTGGGAAGATTTTGATGTAGACACCAGTTATGGACCGGTATTTCGTCTGGACAACTGTCAAGAAGAGTCCCCCATCGTTCAAGCGCCAGTCGCAGAGTCGGTTATTGACGCGCCAGCTGTAATTGCACCCAAACCAGAGCCGATTGATAATTCAAAGCAGTACCGCCAGGAAACCAATCAGAAACTGGATACGATATTCAAAAAAGAAATGATGAAATAAAGCGTGGCTGCTTAAAGCAAAAAAGCCCGGAGGTGGAAGCCGGCCGGGCTTTTTTATTATTAAGATTGTCGAGGAGCGGTGCGAAATGTCGGGTTTTAACAAAATGTCCATAAATCTCTTGCCTTCAGGTGTGGGATATAAGGATGCTCTTGACTTTATAGGTTAACACCAGCGGATATACATAACGGCATTGTGACATCGTCTTATGCGGCACAATACAAACGAGTTGTTTAGAAACTTACTACACCTATTGCTTTCTCTGAAAGCTTGTATAACATCAGCTAGAAAGGAAAGTTTCTTAATCGATTAGGGTAATGTGAAAAAATCGATAGATGGGCGGATAATTCAGGAACGGCTGCTCCTGGCCGTTGGTTACCGGTCAAGATAGGGAGGAACCAGTCGGATATTTTTAAAAAAGAGATGGTGCTTGAATCGAGGCTAGGGTTACACAAGGAACTCCTTGTTATCGCTAACAGATTTATTGCCTCAAGTCTTATATCGTTTAGTTGGGGGGAAGTGGCGGCTGAAATCATTTATTATTTTTGGTATAGAAAAATAAACAAACTTATCACCTGTCGGTTTTATAAAAACGCTGGATTTAACTGACGAATAGAATCGTAGTCTGTTGATTTTATTCGTTAGTTTGAAGCCTCCTCGTTTACGAGGAAGGAACACCCCGCCGACTTCTATCTGTTGGCGGTTGTCACTCGACGGATAAGGTCGGGTGTGGATTGAAATATAGGTGTCAAGAATAAAAGAGTAACAGAACTTAATCGGCATGCAGTTATACATTGCGGCTCAGCCTCATCCTAAATCGAGTACTTTATTATGCGTTTAATTATTATTGGACTGTCTATTGTATTTTTTACCTTATCAGGGATTATCACGTTTAAGGCACTGGAACTCCCGGTTCACAAAGCTTCTTATCAGGACAAGCCGAAAGACGTAAGGTCTGAAGCAAACAACGTCATAAAAAAAATGATTGAAGATCAGGACGCCAACAGGGCTGTTGTTGCAGACCTACAGGCTACAATTACCCAGCTTGAGGACAAGCTCAAAACAAAAGAAAATGTGCTTGAAAGTATTAAAACTACAGATACCGAAAACAGGCCGCGGACCTTGGCGATCTTTGGCGGCGAGACGTTTTCTTCTGGCAGGGTTGCGATAAATGACGCTGCTTTATCTACGATTGAGCGTTTTGTCGGGGAAATATCAGTCTCTCAAGGCAGTCGCGTCATTATAGAAGGTCATACCGACAATATACCAACCGGTAAGCTACACATTGACAATATGGGTCTGTCATTACAGAGGGCAAGAGCCATAGCGAACGTATTGGTTTCTCATGGTGTATCGTCCGACCGGATATCGGTAATCGGTTATGGTGAGGCCCAACCGATAGGCTCCAACGATACAGAAGAGGGCCGAGCAAAAAATCGCAGGGTCGAGGTAAAGCTTATACCTAAAGAAGGAAAAAACTAATGCACATGTACACAGAGCACTTTAACCTCAAGTTACTCCCATTCGAGAATGTACCGGATCCACTGTTTTTTTATGACTATGGGGACCATGCCCTTATACGTAAACAGATATCCGGATCTTTACAGAGTGGCCGGGGCTTAATCGTTGTAATGGGGCCGATCGGTTCCGGTAAGACGACGCTAAGCCAGATGATAAAATTTGATTTCCCTGAAAACATCAAATTAATATGGATGGGTGAGCCACCTGCAAACAGCGCTAACCTCTATATGTTTCTCGCACAGGAACTCGGATTACAGCCGTCATCGTCTGAGAAGACCTTTGTGATGAGGGACATCAGAAATGCCCTTTTAAAGCTCAATTCTGAAAGGAAGAAATGTATGGTCATCATGGATGAGGCGCATCTGATGACAGACGATGTTATCAACGGCATCCGTTTGCTGAACAATCTTGAAGAAGGATCAATTAAACTTATGCAGATGCTGCTTCTCGGTCAGGAAGAATTGATGGAAAAGATAAACCGGCCTGAAATGGAACCCTTTAAACAGCGAATCGCTACACTCGAAATTCTGGGAAAGATGAGTGTCGATACCATGCTCAAATATATCGCGCATCGCATTCAGGTGGCCGGCGGCAGTCCCGACCTGATTACAGATACCGGGTGGGAGGCGCTCTCCATTGCCTTTAGTGCCGGTGGGACGCCGCGTACGGTCAACTCATTGTGTGACAGGTCATTCAACGTTGCTTTTGAACGGGAAAAACCAGTCGTTGACGCACGGGATATCTATGAAGCAACGCAGAGAATGGGATTGATAACAGACGTCTTTCATTACATCTGTTTGCTAAATACTAGAGAAAGAGACGTAAAAAGTCAGGAATTACCGCCAATAGCAGATAAACCTGTTCCGGAAACAGTAGAACAACTCTCACCGTCTATTACCAGGAAAGCCGAACAGGTAAGCAGAGGGACGATAAACGAAGCGCCTGACATTTCCGGAATAGGGATGGGGGTGGCTGAATTGTTCCCTGCAGATCCAAAAGGCATAAAAGCGCCTGCTATATTACTGTTATTATCAATAATCGCATTCACGTTAAGTGTTTTGTTCTTTTGCGAGCGGACCGAATCCACGGGTTTTCTGGGCTGTCTCATGGCCTTATTCAACGCTGTATAAGGCGTATCTGTAGGGCGAATAAAATAGCCGATTGCATCGCATGGCAAGATTATCAGGCGATGCAATACCCGATAAAATCGCTATGGCCCTGCGGACTATAAAGCAGGCGTTCACTTAACCCGGCGGCCAAGTCAATTGCCTGGCACCCAGCAAATGTAAGTGCAGGTGATAAACGTCCTGTCCGCCATGCTTGTTGCAGTTAAATACGGTTCTATAACCTGTTTCAGCTATGTCTTCCTGTCTGGCCAGCTTTGCCGCCGTCTGTAATATTTGTCCGGCCAATAGGGTGTCATCCAGGTCATTCAGGGTTGCGATGTGGCGTTTGGGGATGATCAGGATATGTACTGGCGCTTGGGGATTAATGTCCCTGAAAGCCAGGATATTTTCATCTTCAAAAACTATATCCGGTTTGATAACACCAGCAACCATTTTACAAAATAAACAATCACTCATGGCTTTTACCTGTTGTGGGTTGGTGAGCGATCATGCGATCGTCTTTACATGCCTACGCGGCCATTAAATGCATGCGATAAAGTACCGCTGTCGGTAAACTCCAATTCGCCGCCCATCGGTACGCCGTGGGCGATTCTGCTGGCCGGTACCTGATGTTTCCTGGCCAGTTCGCCGATAAAATAAGCGGTCGCTTCGCCTTCGACCGTGGAGTTGGTCGCCAGTATCAGTTCCTTGATATGGCCTGTTGCCAGCCGTTGTTCCAGTTGATCCAGGCCGAGTTCGTCCGGTCCTATGCCGTCCAGCGGCGATAACCGGCCATGCAGCACAAAATAGCGCCCCTTGAAAGCGGTGGCTTGGTCAATAATCCAGACGTCGGCGGGGCTTTCGACGATGCAGATGATGGCATCGTCTCTCGACTTGTCTGCGCATATTGAACAGACATCGCCTTCGGTCAGGGTGCGACATTGATTGCAGTGGCCCATTTTTTCAATGGCCAGCAGCAGCGTTTGGGCCAGCATTGTTGCGCCGTTGCGGTCGCGCTGAAGCAGATGGAATGCCATGCGTTGGGCGGTTTTGGGGCCGACACCGGGCAAGCAACACAAATTCTGTATTAATTGCCCCAGTAAGCCGGATTTTTTCATCTTAAAAAGGCAGTTGGAATCCGGGAGGCAGCGGTATTCCGGCGGTGACATCCGCCATTTTTTCCTTCTTCATTTTTGCGACTTTGTTGACCGCGTCGTTGATGGCCGCCGCAATCAAGTCTTCCAGCATGTCCTTGTCATCGCCCAGCAGGGACGGATCGATGGTTACCTTTCTGGCTTCGCGTTTGCCGGTCATCAGGATGGTTACCAGTCCGCCGCCGGACTCGCCCATGACTTGCATCGCGTTCAGCTCTTCCTGCGCTTTCTTTAGGTCTTCCTGCATTTTTTGGGCTTGCTGCATGATGTTGCCGAGTGCGTTTTTCATGTATTTTTCTCCATTATCGTTATAGGGGACTGCTTAGATTGGCTCTATGGTGCCGGGCATGATCCTGGCTCCCAAGTGTTCTTTTAATGCCTGAACATTGTCGTCTGAATTAATCGCGTCAACCGCCGCCTGTTGTTTGTCTTCGCGCGCCTTGGTCAATTGTATGGCGGGTGTGGCGACCGTGGTTTTTTCGGTCGTAATCACCAGCTTCAAAGGTGCTTTGCGATAAGCTTGCAACGCTTTTTGCAGGTTTTCTTCGGTACGGCTGCTGCGCAGTTGTTTATGTCCGGGATCCAGGATCAAGGTGCAGACGGTATCGTCAATATTTTCCAGTACGCAATTATGGGCCAGTTCCCGGGTTAAGCCGTTAATCTTCATTGCGGCAACCATTTCCGCCCAATTGGCGTCTTGGTTTTGCATAATGGTTTCCGGAGCGCTATTTTCGGAGGCAACGGCGGGTTGTTGCGTTACTGTCGGTTTATAAGCAGACTCAGGCTGCGCTTGGTGATAAACAGGCTGAGCCTGAGGTTTGTTAATAGCCGGATGAGTCTGTGCCGGCTTAACTTGCGCTGATGCTATGCCGACCGGTCTGAAAGTCAGCATCCGCAACATGACCATTTCAAAGCCGCTGCGCGGGTCGGGCGCTAAATCCAGGTCGCGTTGTCCTACCAGACCTATCTGATAATAAAGCTGCACATCTTCCGGGGTCAGTTTGGCCGCCAAGGCCGCAATCATCTCCACATCAAAATCGTGATCGATGGCTCCCGGTATTTGTTGCCGCAAGGCGATGCGATGCAGGACTTGCAAAATCTGTTGCAGCACATCGCTAAAGTCCGGCGTTAAATTGGCTATCTCGTTTATCTTATCGAGTATCGCCGCCGCATCACCCTCGGCCAGAGCCGTTAATAGGTCCTCGACAGGTTGCTGCGCCACCGTGCCCAGCATCGCGTTGACATCTTCGGTACCGACTTTGCCGTTGCCGTAAACAATGGCCTGATCCAGCAAACTTAAGCCGTCGCGCATACTGCCGTCGGCGGCGCGGGATAATAGTTTTAACGCGCCGGATTCGGCGTCAATGTGCTCCTGCCGAAGGATAAATTCCATCTGGGTGAAAATCTGGCTGGGCAGTAAGCGCTTGAGATTAAACTGCAAACAGCGGGACAGTACGGTAACAGGAATTTTATGGGGATCGGTGGTGGCCAGCAGAAATTTTACATGCGGGGGCGGTTCTTCGAGCGTCTTCAACAAGGCATTGAAGCTGTGCCCGGACAGCATGTGTACTTCGTCGATCAGGTAGACCTTGTAGCGACCGTGATTGGGCGCATATTGGGCGTTGTCCAGCAAATCCCGGGTATCTTCGACCTTGGTGCGCGATGCCGCGTCAACTTCGATTAAATCCAGAAACCGGCCTTCATCCAGATCGCGGCACACGCTGCATTCGCCGCAAGGATTGAAATCCTGGAGATTTTCGCAATTAATGGCTTTGGCTAAGATTCGGGCGATGGTGGTTTTGCCTACGCCGCGCGTTCCGGTAAATAAATAGGCGTGATGCAGTCGATCATGTTGCAAAGCGTTCATTAACGATTTGACGACATGTTCTTGTCCGACAACTTCGGTGAAATTATGGGGACGCCATTTTCTGGCGAGAACCTGATAATTCATGGCAGGCTCGAAAGATAAGTATGATTTGGGCGGCGACCATGCCAGCCACATCCCGGCACACGAATCTGCTGCTACCGTTGCTCCCTTCCGGGCCTGGCGGAGTTTACAGCGTATCGTTGCGAGAGGACCGACACGGTCACCATTAAAACATCAGCCGTACTGGCTAAAGGACGGCCATTATCGTTGAATCGGTTTAATAACACAAGCAGGAATGACTATGTTTTTTAAAAAGCCAAAAATTTACACTATGATCGGATGCTGTGGGTGCGAATAAATTCGCGCTTTTTAATGCCTATTGCGCGAATAAATTCGCACCCACAACAATGAAAATATTCGGATTTTGTAAGGTTACCTCGGCCAAACAATCACCGCCGTCCTGAGCCGGTTCTTGCCGAAACTGGACATTCGGTCGAAATCCTCACAGGCAATAGGAATAAACTGGCAATCAATTTCGCTTTGCCGTCCTTCTTCTGGGTCCGGATCGTGCATGTACAGGCAGTCATCGTCGAAGCCGCTCATGACCACCCAATGCGGCGCTTTTTTTCTATCCATTTGAAAAGTGCTGATCAAGATCAACGGTATCGCCCCGGATTTGAAGGCGCTGATCAGCTCATTCTGGCTGATATTGGCGTAATGTATTTTTATGCCTTGTTCTTCTGCTTCGCGCTTAAAGCAGTTATCGACCAATTCGACGACCTGTTTTTTTTCCTCATTGCGCACGCCGTCTATAAACAGGGTTCCGGTTTGGTTGACCCAGACTTCAACCGTAAATTGTCGTCGCTTTGCCGCCAGCGCAAGGCCTATCGGGTGGCAGCCGCCATGCCCCGAGGTCATGAAGATGGTCGTGGCTTCGCGCCACAGGTTGATTTCTTCTTCCTGTGAAGGATGGTAATCTCGGTTTAAGCCGTGCATAGCCATCATCAGCGAGGCGGGGCCGCAGGTAAACGGCGTGGTTTGTCTTAACCAATGTACCGACCGGTGTTGCAAGGTATCGCGATAACGGCGGATGCGTTTTTGGTACCGCAACGCGTCTTTGTGGTCTTCATAGTAATCGCGGTAGAGGCCGAATTTTTTGTAGCCCAGCGTTTCGTAAAGTTTAATCGCAGGGGTGTTGTCGACACTGACTTCAAGACGAAGATATAGCCTGCCGGCATCGGTGGCGGCCTGTTCTCCGGCCGACATCAATAATTTGGCGATGCCTGTGCCTCTTTGCTCGGACGCAACGGCTAGTGAATAGATTCTAGCCAGCCGGGTTCCGGGATGATAAATAATAAGCACATAGCCGCTAATTACATTTAATTGCTCCGCGACCAGCAAGGCGCGATGTTCTGCGCTTATCCAGTGCTTAAAACTACGCCGACTTAACTGGTCGGAGTCAAAACAGGTTTTTTCCAGTGCTACCAGCTGATCAAGATCGGTTAACAGGGCAGGGCGGATTAAAATATTCAACAAGATGCCCCGTGCAAGCCTTGCGCAATGACCTGTCTGGCGCGAAAGAGCACCATTTCCTGCCATGCCCGATCACCGGGGTAAAAATGACGGCGCATGATTTTACTGTGCTGCAGACGGGCTTGCTCGTTATCGGCTTGCGCCCACAGTTGATGATCCCGTAGCAAGATTTCGAACAGTTGATCGGTGCTGAAGGTGCCGAATTCCAAGGTGATGTAGCAACTACGGTCATTCATGATCGCGTGCCAGGCATAATCCAGCAGTCCTGTTTTCGGCACCGAGCTGGACGTGCCCAAAAACGGCAATGCGACCGAATCGCCGTACCAGATTTTGGCGCTACGCGTTCCGCCACTGTCCGGCTGATGGTCGCAAATGATTTCTCCGTAGCCGTAAGAACCCAGGCCGGTGTGCAGGTCGATGACGGCCAAGTCCCGCTGTTGCAGGGCATATTGGCGCATCAGGTCTTTGCAGACCAAGCTGCCGTGTGCGGGCGCTTTGCCGCCATAAAAAGGTCCGGATGGATCGCTGTATTGACCTGCGCTGATCGCTTTTTCCAGCGCCACACGGCCATGCTGCCGTTCGAATTCGGCAAAGGCGATTTTCCGTTGGGTGGCATCCGGTAAGTACAGCGCGCCTTTGAGCAAGTCGTAGTCTTTATTCTCAGGTAAAGGCCTGGAAAAATCGACAATATTGCGGTTAAGGTCAACGCCGTCCGCATCGCAACGCCGCTGCCAGGCATAACCCCATGGCGTCAGCGCATGGATCATCAACACCGCCGTATCGGCCGGAATAACGACTAGGCCCTTGGCAATTAACGCCAGCATATCGATCTGTACGGCACTGCCGGTAAAGCCCTCAATGCCGTGCGTTCCACCGAGTAAAACCAGCACGCGTGACGCATTTTCCGAGCCGATCCAGACGGTATCGGTGACCAGTTGTTCGCCTTCAGGCCCGACTCCGTCACAAGGATAAGGCAAGTAATGTGTCTGGCAGGATAGTTTTGTGGTGTGCGCCAGCCAGCGCTGCCGAGCAGCGGCATAACTGCCGGGAAAAACGGCGGTATCGATAGCGGCAAGAGGAAGACAATAAGACATGATGGTCACCTGAAATTTTTTTTAGCATAGCCCCAGTGTTTCAATCCACACCCGACCTCTATCCGTCGAGTGATATTATCCGACGGATAGAGGTTGGAGGATTGTTCCTCCCTGTGAACAAAGAGGTTACTGAAAAGGATAGCGACGCAGGTGCATCGATGTCAAACGTAAATGATATTCCTGAGTGCGTGTTTTAAAAGTCAGTCGCAAAGTCGCCCTAACATTAAATTTATCATTG
>JAQSDX010000028.1 GCA_029946125.1 Candidatus Methylobacter titanis | reverse complement strand
AAGCAATGTCCATAAAAGGCTGAAGACTTCAATCCTTCATGGTTTAAAAAACCAGTTTACGTTATTTCATACTCATTGCTAAGGCGCGCACGGCAAGCCCTACTCACATCCGTCGCGGTCATTCAGTGAAGGAGCGTTATCCATTATCAAACCCTCTTTTTGCGGTTTTCGTGGGCAATGCGTAACATCAGTAAGTAATTATTGAGTTCTCTTCTCCGCATTTAAAATATCAATAGTCCAGGGGGGTACGCAATTAGTATAAGAACCTATAAGCACTCATTCAGATGATGTAGCGGCGGAATACCGAAGCTTCCAGTACAAACAAAATACGGCCTGGTACTGGGGGTTTAGCTGATAACACGTTATTTCCATGAACCTTGGTTGATTGATTTTTTAGATACTTTAAATAAGCCTGAATAAAGCTAAGGGTCTGATAAAGTTAAAAACAGATAAATTAACGTATAATGGCCTTATTTTATCCGGCTGTTTTTAATGTCCAACCCCGATCTTATCAAGCAACTCACCCATCAGTTAGCGCAGTGTCTTAACCAGGACAGGCCTCTATTAAAACGGCAGTTAGACCGCTGCCGCAGCAAATATTCAATTGAAGAATTAAATGTGCTGGCAAGTAAGATTGAAAGATCAATCACCGCCAGGAACAAGCGCCTTGCCAGTTTTCCGGTGCTTACCTTTCCTGATTTGCCGGTTACCGGCAAAAAAGATGACATCGCCAAGCTGATACAAGAGCATCAGGTGGTGATACTGTGCGGCGAAACCGGTTCCGGTAAGACCACCCAATTGCCCAAAATTTGCCTGTCGATAGGCCGAGGTGCGGCAGGTTTTATCGGTCATACTCAGCCTAGACGGATTGCCGCGCGTACTGTCGCCGACCGCATCGCCGAAGAACTCGGCGAACCGATGGGCAAATCGGTCGGTTACAAAATCCGTTTTAACGATAAAACCCACGCCGAATCGTTAATTAAACTGATGACTGACGGTATTTTGCTGGCCGAGTCGCAAAACGATCCTTATTTAAACCAATACGACACCATCATCATCGATGAGGCGCATGAGCGCAGCTTGAACATCGATTTCCTGATCGGGTACATGAAGTGGCTGCTGCCCAAACGCCCCGATTTAAAGCTGATCATCACCTCGGCAACCATCGACACCCAGCGTTTTTCCACGCATTTTAATAACGCACCGATTATCGAAGTGTCGGGGCGGACATACCCTGTCGACATGCGTTACCGGCCTATCGTTCCGAAGGAGGAAGCAGACGGCGAAAAAGCAACAGACGAAACCGGCGATGAATTGCAAAACGCGATATTGGATGCCGTTGATGAGCTGTATCGCGATTTGCGCGGCGATATTCTGATTTTTCTCAGCGGCGAGCGCGAAATCAGGGAAACGACCGATTCGCTGAAAAAGCATCATCCGACTCAATATGAAATTTTGCCGCTGTATTCAAAACTCAGCGTCAGCGAACAAGAGCGGGTATTCAATCCCAAAGGCGGCAAGCTGCGCATCGTGCTGGCGACGAATGTTGCGGAAACGTCATTGACGGTGCCGGGCATTCGTTGCGTGATCGACACCGGTCACGCGCGGATCAGCCGCTACAGCCATCGCAGCAAAATCCAGCGTTTGCCGATCGAGCGCATCTCGCAATCTTCCGCCAATCAAAGAGCGGGGCGCTGCGGTCGGGTTGCCGAGGGCATCTGCATTCGGCTGTATTCGCACGACGATTATCTGGCGCGGCCTGAGTTTACCGAGCCGGAAATCATGCGCACCAATTTGTCTGCGGTTATTTTGCAGATGATGTCGTTAAAGCTTGGCGATATTGAAGACTTTCCGTTTCTGGAGCCCCCCGAAGATAAAATGATCCGCGACGGCAAAACCGTGCTGCATGAAGTCAATGCGTTGGATAAAGCGGGCAAGCTGACCGAAGTCGGCAAACAGCTGGCTAAATTCCCGACCGATCCCAAGCTTGCCCGAATGCTGATCGCGGCCGCGCATGAGCATTGCCTGACCGAAGTCGCGATTATCGTTTCCGCGTTGAGCGTGCAAGACCCGAGGGAAAAACCCGCCGATAAAATGCAGCAGGCCGATGCCAAACACTTGGCGTTCCGTCATCCCGAGTCCGATTTTTTAACCATTTTAACTATCTGGAATACCTACGAGGAACAGAAAAAACACCTGTCCAACAGTAAACTGCGCAAATACTGCACCGATAATTTCCTGTCTTATATGAGAATGCGCGAGTGGTTCGACATCCACGCGCAAATCATGCAGGTGGTTAAAGGCGATTTAAAAATGCACCCGAACACCGATGATCCGGGGTATGAAAAAATCCATCGCGCCCTGTTGCCGGGCTTGTTATCCAATATCGGCTTTCGCCATGAGCAATACGAATACCTCGGCGCGCGCGGCCTTAAATTCTTCATATTCCCCGGTTCCGGCCTGCATAAGCTCAAACCTAAATGGATCATGGCGGCGGAGCAGGTCGAAACCAGCAAGGTTTATGCGCGCAATGTCGCCAGAATCGAGCCGGAATGGATAGAGCAATGCGCCGAACATTTGGCCAAACACAACTATTACGATCCGCATTGGTCAAAGAAAGGCGCGCGTTGCATGGTGTCTCAACGCACTTTGCTGTACGGCTTGACGCTGCAAACCGGGCGCAAGATTCCCTATGACCATGTAGACCCAAAAGCCGCCAGGGAGATTTTTATCCGCTCAGCGCTGGTCGATCATGATTACCACAGCAATGCGCCGTTTTATGTCGCCAACCAGAAACTGCTCGAAGAAGTGGGCATGATTCAGCATAAAGGCCGCCGGGTCGATCTGGTCGAGGACGAGCAATGGCTTTATGAATTCTACGATAGCAAACTGCCGCCCGAGATTGTCAGCGGCGTTGCTCTGGATACCTGGCGTAAAACAGTGGAACGCGCCAATCCCAAAATCCTGTTTCTAACCAAGGAGGATTTGACGCGTGAGCATGAGGAAGACTATGTCAACGAATGGGATTTCCCGGACAGCAAGAAGGTCGGCAACCTGACCATCCCGTTGCAATACCGCTTTGAACCCGGCCATGATGAAGATGGCGTTACCGCGATCATCCCGGTGCATCAATTGAATCAGGTTTCGCAAACGTCCTTCGACTGGCTGGTGCCAGGACTGCTGGAAGAGAAATGTATCGCGCTGATTAAATCCCTGCCCAAAAATATCAGGAAACATTTTGTGCCCGTGCCTGAAAAAGTCAAACAGTGTCTTGAAATCGAGCCGGATTTTAAAGGCGCGTTACAGGAATGGTTGGGCAACCGCTTAAGAAAACTGACTGGCGAGGCGATTCCGTTAAACGCCTGGAATACTGAAGCCCTGACCGATCATTTGAGGATGAATTTCAGGGTCATAGACGATCAAGGCCAGCTGCTGGATTACGGCCGCGACCTGAAAAAATTGCAGCTCAAGCATACCGCCAAAGCCGGGGACAGCTTCGACCAGATTGCCGCCGACGAGCTGAACTACACCGGCTGCATCGGCTGGGCCTTCGACGACCTGCCGGAGACTTACCGGTTTATCCAGAATGAACAAGCTTTTGTCGGCTACCCCGCGATCATCGATGAAGGCGATTCGGTCGGCGTGCGCATTTTCGACACCGAGCAAAAAGCCGCGCTACAGCATCAGGCCGGATTAATGCGCCTGTTTCAGCTGCAACTGCGCAAGGAATGCACCTATGTAACCAAAAACATGCCGAAGTCGGCGGCCGCAGAACTGACCTATAACCGCTTGCCGAAGCATCCGCTTATCGGCGAAGACGCGAACGTATCGTATAAAGACGACCTGCTTTATTTAGTGCTGTACGGCGTATTTATTGAAGGCCAAACCATTCGCACCCAGCAAGCCTTCGAGCAAACCTTGCAAGCCAACAAAGCGGGTCTGATCGGCGCCGCCAATGAAGCCGGGAAAATAGCGCTGGAAATTATGGAGCTTTACGGCGCGATCAAAAACCAACTGAGCCGTCTGAATGCCAATGACCCGCTGGCTAAGGATATTAACGAACAGCTGGACTTGATGATTTATGCCGGATTTATCCGCAACACGCCTTACCAACAGCTCAAAGCCATCCCGCGCTATTTGAAGGCCATACAATACCGTCTGGATAAGCGGGATAATAATCTGCAAAAAATCCAGGAAGTCAGCCGTTATGCGATTCGGTATTGGAAGGACGTGGAGAAGAAAGCCAAAAAAGATAAGGTTATTCCGGAACAAGATCCGTTCCGCTGGATGCTGGAGGAATTCAGAGTATCGCTGTTCGCCCAGCAGCTTAAAGCCGCTTACCCGGTTTCCGTAAAGCGGATGGATAAGGCTTGGGATGAGAGAGGGTGATTTATAACGGCTTGAGTGCCGTATTTGTTTGTGCGTCACGTCTCTTTAGGTTTATACGCGACCCAATAAAAACAATCGATTGGATGAATTCATGAAGAATATACGACGAATTAGATTTTTTGTAAGGCAATCGATGTCGTATATTTCACATTAGGTATTATTAGGAATTAGTTATGAATATATGGCGGTTAATTGCACATCACGATCACGAAGAAGCTGATGAGGCAATAGATGAAATGAAGCGATCAAATCGCATTGCAATAGGCTGGAGTAAAATAGGAAATTTAAGTAAATTAAATATATCCAACCAATCAGAAATTTCTTCATTAATTAAAAAATCATACCCACATATAGATAATGCACACTTAGGTGGTCCGAGCCTTTGGAATATTTACAATAAAATGAGGGAAGGAGACTTAGTTATAGTAAATGCAAACGGTAAAAGAGTTTGCGTTTTTGAGGTCACTGGTCCGTACATATTTGAACAAGAAAGTGGTGAAATCAATGGTTATGCTCACCAAAGGTCTGCTTGTTTAACGAGCATAAATCCTGAGAGCTTATGGAATAGTTCTGGTTCAGCGGTTGCTCCTGGACAGAATATTCGTTGGACACTTGCCGCCTGCACAAAATCTGAAAAAGCAGAAGAAGCAATATACAAAGAAGGCTCTCGGTTTTCTGTAACCTCAACAGCCATTGAAAGAAACCCATTTGCGCGTCAAAAGTGTATTGAACATTTTGGCGCTAAATGTTTTGTTTGTGGCATAGAATTCAAAAATAAATATGGAGATATAGGAAAAGAATATATCCATGTACATCATAGAGTAGATATTTCTACTAAATCCCATGTACATGAAGTTGACCCATTAAGAGATCTTATACCGCTTTGTCCAAACTGCCACGCAATGGCACATCAGAAAAAGCCGGCGATACCTGTTGAAGAACTAAAGAAAATATATGAAAAACACAATGTCTCTCAACACGCTCATTTCAATCAGAAGATATAAAAAGGGCCGTAGGGTGCGGTGAGGAACGAACCGCACCGTTCGCGTAGTTCCTCGATTGATGCGGTTCACTGCGTTCACCACATCCTACTGTCTTGCCATATAATGTTTTAATGAGAAAATTTTTAGGATGCGGTGACGACTGCATGGATGCAGGCGGTAGAGCAATGCAGGGAGCTATTGCCGAGGTACAAACCGCATAATTCACGTAAATAATTCCTCGCCTTTGAAGATGAACAATGACTAATTACCGTCGCATTTATATGCCAGGAGCTACATGGTTTTTCACCGTAAACTTGGCTGAACGAAAAGGAAATCGGCTTTTGGTGGAAAATATCGATTGTCTGCGTAACGCTTTTGAGACGGTTAAAACCCGACATCCGTTTAGAATTGATGCGGTGGTGATTTTGCCGGACCATCTGCATTGCATATGGACTTTGCCGCCAAATGATACCGATTTTTCTGTACGATGGGGTCTCATTAAAGCAACCTTCTCTCGCACTATCGAAAAGGGGGAACGAATTTCACAAAGCCGACAAAAACGAGGAGAGCGTGGGTTGTGGCAACGCCGCTTTTGGGAACACCAGATTCGAGACGAAGCCGATTTTCATCGCCATATCGATTATATCCATTGGAATCCGGTGAAACATGGTTGGGTTCGGCAAGCAGCGGATTGGCCTCACTCCAGTTTTCATGCTTACCTTAAACGAGGAATCTATCAAAAACATTGGTGTGGAAACATTGATCTATCGAATGTTTCGACCGGTGAATAACGCGATTGATGCGGTTCGTACCTCACCGCATCCTACGAACTTTTTTGCTTTTTTTCAAATACCGAATGCCTCGCTACGTTGTTCCTTATTTACACCACTATTCCTGTATCAACATTATGAAACGAATTTTATCCATGCTCATTTTTTGCCTCGGCCTTGCTCATTATCCGGGAGTCGCCGATGCTGGCGCGCCGCCGGAGATAACGGCTGCTGATCTTGAACGCCAAATTCATCAACAAATAAACCGGGTGCGACAAAATCACGGATTATCCCAATTGGATAGGGATGAGCAACTCGCCGACATCGCCCGCAAGCATAGCAGCGACATGGCGAGCTATCATTTTTTTAGTCACACGAATTTGCAGGGGGAAGATCCCGTCGAGCGAGCTAAAAATCTGGGATGGAACAAGAAAAAGCAATACGCCCCTAATGCTTGGGCAATCGGTCCGAGTGAAAATATATTTATGAATCATCTTTACGATAAGGTCGTTACGACGACACAAAATGGGGTCATGGTAAAAAAAGAATATCTTTGGAAAACTCAGGAAGAAATTGTGCAATCGACCGTGCAGGGTTGGATGGAAAGTCCGCCGCATCGAAAAAATATCCTGTCGCCGAAATATGACCAACAAGGCATTGGGGTCGCTATTTCCGGATCCGAAATTTATGTCACGGAAAATATGTTTTAACTTTATCGCTGGGCGCTTTAGAAAATGTAAAAAGATTCCAGGTCTTGTATTTTGCCTTGTTGACAACAACAATGTGTTCCTATCCGGTTTGTCGCATTCCCACGTGCTACGTGGAATGCAGTCAAAGTCCGTTGCGCCTCGATTCGTGGTCACAAATGCATTGTAAACAACCGTAGCGCTTAGCCTGGATGGAACTTGCGGAGTTCATGGTATTGTGAATCTGATATGAGTTGTCATCAATGAATCATCAAACAAAATAAACAAATGGAAAATAAAGTTGAGAAGTATATTGAACGGTTTAAGGCTACGATCCAGTCTCTTGAGCATGCCGATGAGCGTATAAAAAAACAAGATATTGATTTCGTCAGGGCACTCTCACGTATTGTCGAAACGCACCCAGGTATTAAAAGCGGCCGGTCAAAATATATCGCTGAAAAAGCCTTGCTGATTTCCTGTGCCTTGGATATGAGCTCAGAAGAGAAGAAAGATATTTTTTATGCCGCATTCCTGATGCAAATCGGTAAGATAACTTTGCCGGATAAATTACTGACTAAACCTTTCTATTCAATGTCTGTTGTCGACAAATACCGCTATTTAGGTCATTCAGTTGAAAGTGAAGTTTTATTGCTTGGTTTGACACAGTTTGCAGGGGCGACTACTTTAATCCGGCATCAATATGAACATTATAATGGTCAAGGCTTTCCCGATGGTTTGGAACAACAAAACATTCCATTAGGATCGCGTATTCTCAGTGTGGTCAGTGACTATATCGAGTATCTTGAGGGTTCAATGACCGGTAAGGTCATGTACGCTGACGCTGCACTCAGTCAATTAATGATTCGGAAAGAAAGTTGTTATGACCCTGATATTGTCGATATTTTTGCTAATGTACTCAAAGGTGCAACTGTTGAGGAGCTCAAAGAGGCACTGGCTAAATCGAAACTGCTCGCTGTGGCTACAGAACGATGGCGTAAAGGTTTTGTCATGAATAGCCAAAATAAACATATAAAACCCATTTCGATTGTTGAAATTGCATTGCCACAACTGAAAGTCGGTATGAAAGTGGATAGAATCTATTTTGGGGGACAGCTTTATATTAGAAATTGTGTAGTGGATCAATCAATAATTGATAACGTCACTAAATTAGCAAAAAATTACGGTAACAATCTTATTATTAAAATTTGCCTGGACGTTAAATAATTTATCTAAGGTTTATTCTGCTATGCACTTAAACACAAATCTGCTTCGACAGATTTGTGTTGTTTGATGTGCATTCAACGCCACCACTCAATCCTTAAAGAAATCATTCAGCTGCTCGGTATTGTGGTGAAGAAGAGATTTCAATTAATCCTATGGTTTTCGGATAGCCTCCTAGTGATCCCGCTGAATAATATAAAGCGATAAATCGCGCAATAAATCAGCTTCGCTGCCGAAAATACTCAGGTTTTCCAGTGCTTGCTCATGCAGTTCCTGCGCTTTTTGTTTGGCCCCGGCCAGACCCAACAGGGCAGGGTAGGTGGGTTTGTTGTTATCCTGATCTTTGCCCTGGGTTTTGCCCAAGGTTGCGGTATCGCTTTCTTCGTCGAGAATATCATCCTTAACCTGAAACGACAGACCTATGCATTTGGCATAGTTGTCCAGTTTTTTGGCAATATTGGGATCTATATCGGCTTTCGCCAGCGTAGCCATGTTGACGCTGGCGCGAATCAACGCGCCGGTTTTGTGGATATGCATGTTTTCAAGTTCAGGCAGCGTCAAGCTGGTTCCTACGGATTCCAGATCGATGGCTTGACCGCCTACCATGCCCTGGGAGCCGCTGGCTTTGGTTAAAGCGGCAATCATTTTCAAACGGCCTTCAGCAGTTGCAGTGATGCTGGGATCATTGGCCAGTATTTCAAAAGCCAAAGCTTGCAGCGCATCGCCGGTCAAAATAGCGGTGGCTTCATCAAAAGCGATATGGCAGGTGGCTTTTCCGCGTCTGAGATCATCATCGTCCATCGCCGGAAGATCGTCATGAATCAACGAATAAACGTGGATGAATTCGACAGCGCAAGCCGGGCCGTCCAATGCTTCCGGGGCAATGCCCAGCGTTTTTCCGGTGCAATAGGTCAGCATGGGGCGCATGCGTTTGCCGCCATCCAGCACGCTGTAGCGCATCGCGCGATGCAGCTTTTGCGGCAGTATGGTTGCACTGGGAAGACGAGCCTCTAAAGCTTTTTCCACGCGGGTTTGACAAAAATCAAGATAGTCTTTTAACGCATTACTCATCGGTAAATGGCTCCAGGGTTTGAGTGCCGTTTTTTTCAAGTAGAATTTGAACTTTCTGCTCTGCTTCCTGCAGGGCTTTTTGGCAGGTCCGGGTCAGGTTAACCCCGCGTTCAAATGACTTTAATGATTCTTCCAGCGAAAGTTCGCCTTGTTCAAGCTGGTTAACCAATTGTTCAAGTTCAACGAGGGAGTCTTCAAATAAAGTCGTGGTTTTCTTTTTCGGCATGAGATAAAAATATTTTTAATGATACGATAGTAAAGATGCGAGGTTAAAGGTACAAGGTGCAAGGTTTTTCGCCTTGTACCTGGTACCTTGCGCCTCCGTATTATATATGAAATTGAATTGTGAGTGATTGGGAAGTATGAGTAACGAATATAACGCGTCGGCCATTGAAGTTTTAAGCGGACTGGAACCGGTGAGAAAGCGCCCCGGCATGTACACGGACACTACCCGACCTAACCATTTGGTGCAGGAAGTCGTTGATAACAGTGTCGATGAGGCAATGGCCGGTCATGCTACGTCCATCGATGTGGTCTTGTATAAAGACGGCTCGGTGCAGGTCACTGATAATGGCCGGGGTATGCCTGTCGATATACATCCCGAACAAGGCATTCCTGGCGTCGAGGTGATTTTGACCCAGCTGCATGCGGGCGGCAAGTTTTCCAATAAGAATTACCAGTTTTCCGGCGGTTTGCATGGGGTGGGCGTCTCTGTCGTTAATGCATTGTCGGCAAAACTGGAAATAGAAGTCAAAAGGAATGGCAAGATTTATCGAATGGACTATGCCGATGGCGAAAAACAAACTGAATTGGCGGAGACCGGAACAGTCGGCAAAAATAATACCGGAACGTCTATCCGGTTTTGGCCGAATGAAAAATATTTCGATTCCAATAAAATATCGGTTTTAAAGCTTAAACATGTGTTGCGCGCCAAGGCGGTTTTATGTCCGGGCTTGAAAATATCGTTGAAAGTCGATCAAACCGATGAAGAGTATTTCTGGTGTTATCAGGATGGTCTCAAGGAATATTTGCTCGACCGCATCGGCGATATTGACTATAGTCCGGAGCAGCCTTTTATGGGCAACATGGCTGCTAACCATGAAGCGGTTGAATGGGGCATCGTCTGGGCGATTGAAAATCCTGCGGAAGTGCTGGCCGAAAGTTACGTTAACCTGGTACCAACTGCGCAAGGCGGAACCCACGTCAACGGTTTGAGGGCAGGTCTGACCGAAGCGATGCGCGAGTTTTGTGACATCCGAAATATCCTGCCGCGCGGCGTTAAAGTCGCCCCGGAAGATGTCTGGGAAAACTGCCATTTTGTGCTGTCGGTAAAATTGGAAGATCCCCAGTTTTCAGGGCAAACCAAGGAGCGACTCAGCTCCCGCGAATGCGTGGCTTTTGTGTCCGGCGTCGCTAAAGACGGCTTCAGTCTGTGGTTAAATCAGAATCCTGCCGAAGGCGAGAAAATAGCCGAAATCATCATTTCCAGCGCGCAAAAGCGGCTGCGCTCCAATAAAAAAATCATTCGCAAAAAAGTCACCTCAGGCCCCGCATTGCCGGGAAAATTGGCCGACTGTTCGGCGCAGGACTTATCCCGAACTGAGTTGTTCCTGGTCGAAGGGGATTCTGCCGGCGGTTCGGCCAAACAGGCGCGGGAGCGTGATTTTCAGGCGATTATGCCGTTACGCGGCAAGATTTTAAATACCTGGGAAGTGGAGTCCGCTCAGGTGATGGCGTCGCAGGAAGTCCACGATATTGCGGTGGCCTTAGGCATAGAGCCGGGTTCCAGCGATTTGCAGAACCTGCGCTACGGCAAGGTGTGTATCCTGGCCGATGCCGATTCCGACGGCAACCATATTGCGACCCTGATCTGCGCGTTGTTTTATCAGCATTTCAATGCGCTGGTTGTTGCCGGTCACGTCTTTGTCGCGATGCCGCCGTTATATCGTATCGATGTCGGCAAGCGGGTGTTTTATGCGCTGGATGAAGCCGAAAGACTCGGCGTGCTGGATCGCATTGCCGCCGAAAAACTCAAAGGCCAAATCAATGTCCAACGCTTTAAAGGCCTGGGCGAGATGAACCCCAGCCAGCTGAGGGAAACCACGATGAATCCGGACACCCGCAGACTGGTGCAGTTAACGGTTGAGGAAAATGATGACACCAGCGGTCAGCTGGATTTGTTGCTGGCTAAAAAACGTTCGCAAGACCGGAAAGTGTGGCTGGAAACCAAGGGCAATTTGGCGGATATAGCGTAATGTAAGATAATGAAAGCATTGCAATGTTTTATGTTACCAGGATAAAGCGTGAGTCCCGATTCATCAGAAAACCAGTTTGACGTAACAGCGTTTTTAAAAAATCTGACCACGCGCCCCGGCATTTACAAGATGCTGAATGACCAGGGCGAGATTATTTATATCGGCAAAGCTAAAAACCTTAAAAACCGGGTTTCCAGTTACTTTAAAAAGCAAACCGCCTCGACTAAGCAACAGACGATGGTCGCCAAGATTGCGGCCATTGAAGTTACGGTAACGCATACCGAAGGTGAGGCATTGTTGCTCGAATGCCAGCAAATAAAACGTCACAAACCCCGATACAATATCTGTTTAAGAGACGATAGGTCCTATCCTTATATTTTCCTGTCTACGGATCAGGATTTCCCTCAGATCACTCTGCACCGCGGTGCAAAAAAGCGTAAGGGTCAGTATTTCGGTCCTTATCCGGGTATCGGCGCCATCAAGGAAAGTCTGAAATTGCTGCAACGGATTTTTCCGATCAGACAATGCGAGGATTCAGTTTTTAACAATCGTTCCCGGCCTTGTTTACAACACCAGATAGGCCGCTGTACTGCGCCGTGCGTCGGTCTAATCGATAAAGCCAGCTATGCGCAGGATGTTGGCAGCACGGTGCTGTTTCTGGAAGGTAAGAGCGGTCTGTTGATTGACCGGTTGATTGTTAAGATGGAGCAGGCGGCGGTTAGTCTGGAATATGAACAGGCCGCCGGTTTCAGAGATCAGATTGCAAAATTGCGCTCGGTGCTGGAAAAACAGTTTGTACAGGGTGAACGCGGCGATGTTGATATTATTGCATGCGCGACCAAAGCCGGCGTGGCCTGTGTACAGGTATTTTTTATCCGCAACGGACAGCATCTGGGCAACAAGGTTTTTTATCCCAAGATAACCGGTGAATATGATCCGGCCGCTATCGTCCAGGCGTTTATTCCGCAATATTACTTAGATAAACAAACGCCGGATGAATTGATCGTCAGTCATCAACCGGAAGAAGTCGATTTATTGATGGAGGTGTTGGCGACGCAGTCGAAACATGCGGTGACCATTTCCCATAATGTCAGGGGCGAGCGCTTAAAATGGCTGCAAATGGCCTGTACCAACGCCCAAAATTCCCTGTTGAGCAAGTTGTCCGATAAACAGGGTATTTATGCCCGGTTCCTCAGTTTGCAGCAAGAATTGGGCTGCAAGGAACTGCCGAAACGCCTGGAATGCTTTGATATTAGTCACACTCAGGGCGAGCAGACGGTTGCGTCCTGCGTTGTTTTTGACCGGGAAGGGCCGGTAAAATCGGCTTATCGCCGCTTTAATATCGAAGGCATAACCGGCGGCGATGATTATGCAGCTATACACCAAGCGGTATTCAGGCGTTTTAAGCGGCTCAAACAGGGAGAACATACAGCTCCGGATATATTGCTCATCGACGGCGGCAAAGGTCAGGTTCATGAAGCGCAAAAGGCACTGGCGGAATTAGACATAAATAATGTTATGATAGTCGGTGTTTCTAAAGGGCCGGATAGAAAACCCGGCATGGAAAAGCTGATTCTGGTGGATGAGGCTCAGCCGATAGATATAAAGCCTGGCGCTAGCGGTCTGTTGTTGATTCAACATATTCGTGATGAAGCGCACCGGTTTGCAATAACAGGACACAGGCAACGTCGAGGCAAGGCTAAAAAACAATCGGCTATGGAAGCCATTCCAGGATTGGGGCCTAAACGGCGACAGATTTTATTGAAACAATTTGGGGGGCTGCAAGGTATTTCACAAGCTAGCGTGGATGCCCTTTGCAGTGTAAACGGCATAAGTCGTTCTTTAGCACAACGGATATACGAGCTATTTCATCATCAAGATGATTGAATTTAACTTACCTACAAATCTTACGCTGTTAAGAATTGCGTTAATTCCTTTATTAACCGTGGTTTTTTACTTGCCTTGGGAATATTCCAATGTTGCCTGCATGCTGATTTTTTTAGCGGCAGGGATTACCGATTGGCTGGACGGCTATCTTGCTAGAAAGATGCAATTGGAGACGCCGTTTGGCGCTTTTTTAGATCCCGTGGCGGATAAATTGATGGTGGCCATGATTTTGGTGTTGATCGTCCAGCAGCAAGCCAGTCCTTATTTGGCTATTCCTGCCGCTATCATTATCGGCAGGGAAATCACTATTGCTTCGTTGCGAGAATGGATGGCAGAAATCGGACAGCGGGCGCAGGTTAAAGTCTCCCAATTAGGAAAATGGAAAACTACGGCGCAAATGCTGGCAATTGGCATGTTGTTATATCGCGAAGATTTACTGGGTATACCCATAAATTATTGCGGCTACGGCTTGTTGTATATTGCGGCGATATTGACATTATGGTCGATGATTAATTACTTAAGGGCAGCACTAGCGGTATTGACCGCAAAATAGAATTGGGTCTATAACTTGTAGACTGCTTGGATTTTCAATAACACACAATACAGCGCATTGAATCAGCTGTGAAAGAAGAACATGGATCAGGAAATAGAAGATATTCAGACTCAATCTGAAGTGCAGGATAAAATATTGTTGGCGGCTTTGAAATTATTTACCGAAAAAGGTTATTTCAATACATCGTTAATCGATATTAAAGAGGCGGCCGGACTAAAGACCACCGGCATAATCTATCAGCATTTTAAAACCAAACAAATGATTGCAGTGCAGTTGCATGCAAATATATTCGACAGTTTAAGCATCTCCATTGATGACATAAGGCGCACCAACGAAAAATCATCCGAGCAATTACGCAGTATTGTCGATTTGTTGTTCAAATTAACCGATGACGCGCCCGATGTGTCGCGGTTTTTGTTGGTTTTGAACGTCAATGAATTTTTGCCCGAAGCAAAGCCGTTACATGAATCTGCAGCTTTCAAGAAAATCATCAGTATCATTGAAGTCGGCATTAAGGAAGGGGAGATGCGTAATATTAGTCCGCAGTTGGGCTACGCCGAGTTCTTCGGTATTATTGATAACACCTTGCGACTGGTATTGACAGGTTTTCTTGACAGGAAAGCAGACTTTTATCAGTCGCAAGCTTGGCTTGCGGCGTGGAATGCTCTTGCTAAGAAATGAGCTGGTTGATGCGTTGTTACGAAGACACGAATTTTTTGTAGTTATCTAAAAAATGCAACTGCTTATCCTCGACGGCACTCGTTCATCTGCTTTCGGAAAATGCGCGAGTACGTTAGTACGTCACAGGTTGTGACGTTTAAACTTCAAAGCCAGCTTTGAACTCCGGCAGATAGATAGTTTTGGAGTCCAAAGCTGGCTTTGGTCGTAACTTTGGCCTGGAGGAAAATCATGGGGGAGGTAGTTCAATTCAAACGACCCAAGCTGTCACAACGGCATAAAGGCAATACCTTATGCCGTAGCGGTTTTCATAAATGGGAAGTCTTAAATGAACAGCAGTTTGATGTTAAACAAGGCAAACTAATCACCGTTTATCAGTGTAAACGGTGTTCAAAAATAAAATCTAAAGCACTTTAAGCGGACTGTTTTGTGGGAGCGTCTACAGTCAATCCCACAAAACAGCTAACAGCTAAATCATTACCTCGGCAGTTCCGATGTTCCCATCAGGAACTCGTCGACTGCTCTGGCAGCTTGTCTGCCTTCACGTATCGCCCATACTACCAACGATTGTCCACGTCGGCCGTCACCTGCGGCGAATACTTTGTCGATTGAGGTGCGGTACTGTTTATCAGTGGCTTTGATGTTGTTACGCTCGAGTTCAACGCCAAGTTCCTGCAATAAGCCTTCGTGTACGGGGTGAACAAAACCCGTGGCTATCAGCACAATGTCCGCGTCCAGGGTGAAAGCGCTGTCGGGCTTCTCGCTCATTTTCCACTGACCGTTTTCTTGTTTCCACTCCACTTCTACCGCGTTCAGATGAGTTATTTTCCCCTCTTTTCCGGTAACACTTTTGGTGTTTACACTCCAGTAACGCTTTTTGATGCCTTCATTATGTGAAGACGTGGTGCGCAACTTGTTAGGCCACAGCGGCCAGGTCAGCGATTTATTTTCTTTTTCAGGCGGTTGCGGCATGATTTCTAGTTGCACCACGGAAGCTGCACCCTGACGAATCGATGTGCCGATGCAATCGGAACCGGTATCCCCGCCGCCGATGACTACGACATGCTTGTCGGTCGCGGTAATGGCAATATCCTCGGCTATGGTGTCGCCTGCGTTACGTTTGTTTTGCTGGCGCAAAAAATCCATCGCAAAATAAACGCCTTGATAATCATTGCGCCCTGTAACTTCCAGGTCTCGCGGCTGTTCGGAGCCTACCGCTAAAACTACGGCATCGTAGTCGGCGAGTATTTTTTGTGCGGAAATGTCTGTACCAATATGGCTGTTGGGTCTAAAGCTGACGCCCTCAGCCTGCATTTGCGCAATGCGTCGATCGATATGTACTTTTTCCATCTTGAAATCGGGAATGCCATAGCGCAATAAACCGCCGATACGGTCGTTCTTTTCATAGACCACGACTTCATGCCCGGCGCGTGCCAGCTGTTGAGCGCAGGCTAATCCCGAAGGCCCCGAACCAATTACTGCTACGCGCTTGCCGGTGTGCTTTTTCGGGATTTGCGGTTTTACCCAGCCCATTGTCCAGCCTTTGTCGATAATGGCGCATTCTATCGATTTAATGGTTACCGGCTGATCCTGTAGATTGAGCGTGCAAGCGGCCTCGCAGGGCGCAGGGCAGATACGTCCGGTAAACTCGGGAAAATTGTTGGTGCTGTGTAAAGTTTCCAACGCCTGTTGCCAATCCCCTTGATAAACACTGTCATTCCAGTCGGGGATAATATTATTGACAGGGCAGCCTTGATGGCAAAAAGGAATGCCGCAATCCATACATCTTGAACCCTGCTCAGCCAATTCGGTATCGCTGGGGGATAGTGTAAATTCGCGATAATGCTGGATACGATCACTCGGCAATGCAGTGTGCCGTTCAGTGCGTTCTAGTTCCATAAACCCGGTTGGTTTACCCATCTTTAAATACCTTCTACTTTAATAGTGTCGCAATGATTATGCGGCCGCAACTGCCTCGCCTACAGGACGTAGGCGAGGAGCGTTTAGCAGGACGCAGTAGCTTGTTCAGCCTGAATTTGTTTGAGTGCTTCGCGGTAATCGACCGGCATGACTTTAACAAAACGTGGCAAATAATCCTGCCAGTTATCCAAAATGTGCAGCGCTCTTGCGCTGTTGGTATAGCGCTTATGGTTTTCAATTAAATGCTTTAAGCGTTGTGCATCATGACGGGTCATATCGGACATAAGGTGGACACGTCCGTGGGTTTCCATATCGCCGCCTTGATGTGCGAAAGCTTCCAGCGTGTCATCTTCTACGGGGATAGGTTCGAGTTCCACCATCGCCATATTGCAACGCTTTTCAAAGTCGCCTTGTTCATCCAGTACATAAGCCACACCGCCTGACATGCCGGCTGCAAAATTACGGCCGGTTTGTCCGAGTACGACTATTACGCCGCCGGTCATGTATTCGCAGCCATGATCGCCCACGCCTTCGACGACAGCGACGGCACCTGAATTGCGCACCGCAAAACGTTCACCGGCAATACCGCTGAAATAACACTCGCCACTGACCGCGCCATACAATACGGTGTTGCCGACGATAATGTTTTCAGCCGGCGTAATAGGGCAGTCTTTGGGTTGGTAGATAGCGATACGTCCACCACTCATGCCTTTGCCTACATAATCATTACCATCGCCTTCAAGGTCGATGCTGATGCCTTGCGCTAAAAATGCGCCAAAACTTTGACCTGCAGTGCCTTTGACATGAATTGATATGGTGTCGGCAGGCAAGCCTTTATGACCATAACGTTTGGCGACTTCGCCAGACAGCATGGCACCGAAAGTTCGGTTAATGTTGCGGATAGGCGTGTTGATAACCACCGGTTGCCCATTTTCCAGCGCCGGTTGGGCTGCCGCAATCAAACTGTGATCCAGCGCTTGAGTCAAGCCGTGATCCTGGCGTTCGTGGTTATAAAGAATAGTGCCAGGATCCACTGCAGGTTTATAGAAAACCCGGCTAAAGTCGAGGCCTTGCGTTTTCCAATGATTCAGTGAGCGCTGCATATCGAGTTTGTCCGAGCGCCCAATCATTTCATTAACGGTGCGGAAACCCAGTTTTGCCATCCATTGGCGCACATCTTCTGCAACCATGAAGAAATAATTGACCACATGCTCCGGTTGTCCGGTAAAACGTTTGCGCAGCTCAGGGTCTTGCGTCGCCACACCGACCGGACAGGTATTCAGATGGCATTTGCGCATCATTAAGCAACCCGACACGATCAATGGCGCAGTGGCAAAGCCGAATTCATCCGCACCTAATAATGCGCCGATGATGACGTCACGCCCGGTACGCAAACCGCCATCGACTTGGACGGCGATACGTCCGCGCAGTTTGTTGAGCACCAAAGTTTGATGGGTTTCGGCAAGACCGATTTCCCACGGCAAACCGGCGTGTTTGATTGAGGTCATTGGGCTTGCGCCGGTGCCGCCGTCAAAACCGGAAATGGTGACATGATCGGCATGGGCTTTGGAAACACCTGCAGCAACGGTGCCGACGCCGACTTCCGATACCAGCTTAACGCTGATCCGCGCTTCGGGATTAACGTTCTTTAAATCGTGAATCAGCTGAGCCAAATCTTCAATCGAATAAATATCATGGTGCGGCGGCGGCGATATTAAGCCTACGCCTCGCGTGGAGTGACGCACTTTGGCGATAACGGCATCAACTTTATGGCCTGGCAGTTGTCCGCCTTCGCCGGGTTTTGCGCCCTGGCTAACTTTTATCTGAATGTCGTCGGCATTGACCAGATATTCGGTGGTCACACCAAAACGGCCGGATGCGACCTGTTTAATCGCCGAACGCATCGAATCTCCGTTGGGCAGCGGCTTGAAGCGTTCAGGAAGTTCTCCGCCTTCGCCGGTATTGGATTTGCCCCCGATGCGGTTCATCGCAATAGCCAGATTAGTATGCGCTTCGTAGGAAATTGAACCGAACGACATAGCTCCCGTTGCAAAACGTTTGACGATGTCCGCAGCCGATTCCACTTCATCCAATGGCACCGGGGTCGCATCTTCCTTGAATGACATTAAGCCGCGCAAGGTCAGCAAGGATTCGCCTTGCTCATCAATCAGGCGAGCGAATTCAGCATATTTTTCGTAGCTGTTGCTGCGCGTCGCGTGTTGCAAGGTGCTGATGGTTTCAGGTGTCCAGGTATGCGCTTCGCCGCGTACGCGATAGGCATATTCGCCGCCAACATCTAGTGCTTCGCGGTATAACGGGGCATTGCCGAAAGCAATCCGGTGGCGGCGAGCGGTTTCTTCGCTGATTTGGGCTAAGTCGACGCCTTCGATAGTGCTGGTTGTTCCGGTGAAATAGCGATCCAGAAAGGGTTCTGCTAAACCGAGCGCATTAAAAATTTGCGCGCCGCAATAAGACTGGTAAGTCGAAATACCCATTTTGGACATGACTTTGAGCAGACCTTTGGAGATCGCCTTGGTATAGCGTTTGTGTGCTTCATACTCGGTTAGGTCAGGAATGTTTTCACATAAACCGGAGAGCGTGTCAAACGCCAGATAAGGGTTAACCGCTTCCGCTCCGTAAGCCGCCAGCAACGCAAAATGATGAACTTCGCGTGCTTCGCCGGTTTCAATAACCAAGCCTACTTTAGTGCGTAGACCTTCGCGGGTCAGGTAGTGATGCACGGCAGAAGTCGCGAGCAGGGCAGGTATCGCGATATGGGCAATATCCAGGTTGCGGTCGGACAGTGCCAGAATATTATTACCTTCTTCAACAGCCTGTTTTGCCGCAAGACACAGGTTATCCAGTGCCGCTTCCATGCCGTTTGCTCCCAAATCGGAAGGATAACAAAACGTCAGGGTTTTAGTCTTGAATACTCCGCCGGTACGCGTTTCGATACGGCGAATTTTTTCTAAATCCTGGTTGCTCAAGATAGGCTGTTCCACTTCCAGGCGCATGTGGGTTCCGCCTTCGTCCAGGCCCAATAAATTTGGGCGTGGGCCGATCAGTGAAACCAAAGACATGACCAATTCTTCGCGGATAGGGTCTATGGCCGGGTTGGTGACTTGGGCAAAACCTTGTTTGAAATAATCGTACAGTAAGCGCGAACGCTCCGATAATACCGCCAGTGCAGCATCAATACCCATTGAGCTGATCGATTCCTGTCCGGTTTTTGCCATCGGTTTCAGGATAAATTCAATATCTTCACGGGTATAACCGAAAGCTTGTTGTCTATCCAGTAGGGTATGCGCATCGGGTGCCATTGCAGAAATTTCAGCAGGCAGATCGGCGAGCATAATTTGTGTTTTACTTAGCCACTCGGCATAAGGGTGGCAAGCGGCTAAATTGGCTTTCAATTCCGCATCGTCGATAATCCGGCCTTGCTCGGTGTCGATCAACAGCATTTTTCCCGGTTGCAAGCGCCATTTTTTGATGATTTTGTGCTGAGGAATTTCGAGTACGCCCATTTCTGATGCCATAATGACGAAATCGTCATCGGTAACCAGATAGCGCGCAGGACGCAAGCCGTTGCGATCCAGGGTTGCGCCGATTTGACGGCCATCGGTAAAGGCGATGGCCGCAGGGCCGTCCCAGGGTTCCATTAAGGCAGCATTATATTCATAAAATGCACGCAGTTTTTCGTCCATTAACACGTTGCCGGACCATGCTTCGGGGATCAGCAACATCATCGCGTGGGCCAGTGTATAACCGCCCGCCAATAATAATTCCAGTGCATTGTCGAAACAGGCCGAATCAGATTGCTGTTCGTCGATCAGCGGCCACAGTTTGTGCATATCGTCGCCCAATACTTTGGACGCGATGGAATGACGCCGCGCCGCCATGCCGTTAACATTGCCGCGCAAGGTGTTGATTTCACCGTTATGGGCGATCAGCCGGAAAGGATGCGCTAAATCCCAGGTTGGGAAGGTGTTGGTGGAAAAACGTTGATGCACCAAGGCCAGAGCACTGTCCATGCGCTCGTCGTTCAAATCCGGATAAAAAGCTCCGACCTGATCTGCCAGCAACATGCCTTTGTAAACTATGGTACGTGACGATAACGACGGAATATAAAAAGCGTGGCCATGATCTAGCTTTAAATCACGCACGGTGTTTTCAACTTGCTTGCGAATGACAAACAACTTGCGCTCGAAAGCGTCTTGATTAGAGCAATCTGATCCGCGACCGATAAAAATCTGCCGTATAAACGGTTCAACCAGTTTTACCGATTCACCCAGGGTTTGGTTGTCGACAGGTACATCGCGCCAACCTAACACTACGGCATTTTCACGAACAATAATGTCGGTTAACAGTTTCTCGCAAGTGGCTCGATTGGCGGCGTCGCTAGGCAAAAATATCATGCCAACCGCATAATCTCCGACTTTCGGCAGGGAGATGCTTAGTTTGACGCACTCTGCACGGAAAAAAGTATCGGGGATTTGAAGTAAAATACCAGCACCATCGCCCGCATGGATATCTGCGCCGACCGCGCCACGGTGGGTCAGGTTGGTCAGTAATTCCAAGCCCTGACGTACGATTTCATGGCTTTTTTGACCCTTTATATGAACGATAAAACCCACGCCGCATGCATCATGTTCATTGCGTGGATCATATAAACCCTGTCTGGTCGGTAGCGTACTTTGACTCATTGTCACCTCTGAAAAATATTACAAAAGGGTTATTATTTTTTTACGTTAATAACCCTCGTTCCGCACCTGTTTTGATGCTCGCATCAGCCGTCGCAGGGGCGGCAAAATTGTCTAATTATACGGATGACAGATAATTCTGTCACGTAGTCTTTTGTCGCCAGCACTAGTAAACAGTGTTGGTTACTGTTCATAATTATGAGATTGGCAGAGGTCTTTTATTGACGATTTATACAGATGCGGTGTTTATTTCGGTTGTTTTAATGAAATAGAATATTCAGTTTATTCACTCGTGTCGACGCTCGTTCCGCTGTTTAATAACACGGCTGAAAGTGCAAAAGCATGCTTTGAATTATGCTGACGGTGATTTTTGGGGTTCAAGCGGGGCTACAAAACTAAATGAAGCGAGGAATAAGGCTGAATAGTTACCGATTTTACCTGGGTTTTTCGTGTCTTCGTGGTTTAATAATCAATCTGCTTACTCTAGCGTTAAGTAAATTCATATGTTGACTGGTTAATGATGAAAGAAAATTTTGATGTTGTAATTGTTGGCGGGGGCATGGTTGGCGCTGCCGTTGCCTGTAGTCTTGGCGGAAGCTCATTGAAAGTGGCGGTGATAGAAAGTGTTCCTCCGCAAGCTTTTTCTGCCGATCAGCCGCATGATTTACGGGTTTCTGCGCTGAGTATTGCGTCAAAAAATATCCTTGAAACTGTAGGTGCCTGGAATGGTGTGGTCAAGCGCAGGCTTTGTCCATTTCGCAGGATGCGCGTCTGGGAAACCGCAGGGGATACCGAATTTTGCAGCGATGATATTCATTATTCCGAATTGGGTTATATCGTTGAAAACAGGGTGACTCAACTGGCGTTATTGGAGCGCTTACACGATTTTGCCAATATCGAACTGATGTGCCCGGCTACCATTGATAAAATCAACTATTCTGCTGGAAACCTGACCGTAGTGGAATTGGCTGATGGCCGTATTTTGTCGGCAAAATTGTTGGTTGCCGCAGATGGCGGTCAATCCAGAGTTAGGCAAACAGTGGGTTTGGGCGTAAGCAGTTGGGATTATAAGCAGCATGCGCTGGTGATTTATATCGCAACCGATTACGGGCAGCAGGATATAACTTGGCAGCGCTTTGTTCCTAGCGGGCCGCAGGCATTTTTGCCGTTAACCGGGCATTACGGATCAATAGTCTGGTATAACTCTCCGGATGAGATAAGCCGGTTGAAAGCATTGCCTAAGGATGATTTGCTACGCGAATTGACAGCAACGTTTCCTGATTGTCTGGGCAAGGTTAATGCTATCTTGGGAACGGCGAGTTTTCCGTTGAAACGTCAACATGCGCAAAGCTATGTTAAACCCGGCGTAGCTCTGGTAGGTGATGCGGCGCATATGATTAATCCGTTGGCAGGGCAGGGTGTTAATATCGGTTTGTTGGATGCGGCGGCCTTGGGTGAGGTTCTCATTGAGGCTCATAAGCAAGGTCTTGAGTTGGGTGATTTGACGGTTTTAAGGCGTTACGAAAAAATGCGCCGCAATGAAAACCTGAAAATGATGACGGTCATGGATGTTTTTTACCGAGTGTTCAGCAATCAGGCGTTGCCGGTCAAGTTCTTACGCAACTTTGGACTGGGCTTAGCCGAGCGGATTTTACCCGCTAAAAATAAAGTGATGCGCAGTGCGATGGGTTTGGAAGGCAATTTACCGAAGCTAGCCAAAGGCGAACCGATTATTTGATTGTTAGGCAAAAGCACGGTGAACCATAAAATTATGGCTGCGTGGTGAAAACTGCTTAAATTACAGCGGAATAATTTTTTAAACTGAAATTTTTAAGTAATTTTGATAAGAGTTAAGTGTGGATAGTTATGGAGCGTAGGTTTTATCAAAGGATTCCTGTACAGATTTCCGCCATGGTTACTATCGGGGATGGCGTGTGCATTAAGGTGGTTGTGATAGATGTATCCAAGGGCGGACTAAGTGTAGCGTGTAATATCAGACAACGGAACATGATTACGCCGGGAGGGAGTTTTGTCCGTGACGGCAGACCGGTATCCGTGTTTGTCGAGCTGAATCTGTCTAATGATGAGTCGTTATCCAAGATAGTCGCACGGTGCCATGTGGTTTTTTCTCGGCGTATGTCCAGCGATCAGTGCAAAATTGGACTGCGCTATGCAGATATTGAAAATAACGGACATGAACAACTGGTTCGGTTTATTACGGAAAGTCTTGTTACGTCCTGAAAACTGAAGTTTAAGTCGCTTGTTTTTTGCTTCGGCCCTTGGTTTTCTATCCCAGTAGATAGGCATTATTTACCGCAGAAGACACGAAGGACATAAAGCAAATAACAATATGTTGAGAACTTCGTGTTCTTCGTGGTAATTCCCGGAAACAGTCGTTTCTGGTGTCGCTCAAAACCGGCTTATTCTCTTACCTACGAATGATGCACCCAATCCGCCCCTAAAGTTCCTTGTAGCTGTTGCAGATAAGCCGGATCGTTGATCTCGGCCAGCATCCGTTCTGCCGCTTCGAGTTTTTGATTTAACTCGGCGCGAACGGTCGACCAATCCGTCAGGAGCGGATTGGCACGCAAAGCGTCCGAAGGGACACAGGCAAGGGCAGCCTGTGATGAATCGTTCTGTTCCGTTGCCCTCAATTGTTGCTGGATATAAGTCTGGTGTTGTTGCCACAGTTTGCTGTCGCGTTGCTGTTTAATCTCAAGGCGTTGTTGATACCAGTCGCTTTGTAGTAAATAGTCGCGGGTAAACAGGGTGCGAATATCCGGGTCGCTGATGGTTTTGCCGGCATAATGACCGTGAGCCATGATGTGCAGCAGTGCTTTTAAAGACGGACAGGCGTCATCAATGGAGCCGTCCTGAAAATACAGTTGCGCTACCCGTTGCTGCGCCTCAAAAACATTGTCGATACCGTCAACATAGCTCGGCAGATCTTGTGTTTCCGGTTTCAACATGGCTTCGTCGAATACTGCGGTTGGGTAATCGAACATTTTGCCGAAATTGGTATGCACAAAGCGTTCGGTAATACGGTAACCCAGACGGCTTTGGAAAACAGTGCGACCCTCGTATTCAAAATCTTCCAGTTTTTCCAATTGTCCCTGTTTAATCAAATACTGCGGGTCGCGCTCGGCTACCGGCAAGCGTGACCAGATTTCCGGAATCAGCAAGCTGATGTCATGATCAATTCGACGCTGTGAACCGATGAATCCCGCCGCTGTAGAAAAGCCGTCGTAGCCGCACAGCATAAATGAAACCAGTGCGGTGTTCAGGTCGGCGGTCGCAGATACGGCATTGAACGGGCCTTTGGTCAATGCGCCTTCGGAGCCCGCGCCGGTTGTAGAGGGCGATTTTCCGGTCAGGCTGCAAATAAAATCCATAAACAGCTCAGGCAATTCCTGGTAATGAATTGGATTATAGATAGCCAGCGGCCGGATGCCCGCCTCCAGGTCGGCAGGATTATTGCGCCGTCCAGTCAATACCGAATTAACCGGAAAATAAACGGTTTGATCGGCATTAAGACCCCGTGCTAAACGGGTGGATTGCTCGGCAATATAACGTGCTTTTGGGTCGGCAATGTCTGGACGCAGTTGCAGGTAGCGGACATTGAGACTGGGTTTGCCGTCAACCAGACGAGGATGCGCCGAGGATACGAAGTACTCGCCTGCTTTGCCTTTTGCGGCCTGGGTGATGACGTTTTGCATCGGTGCGCTGAATTTGTCGAAGTGAATAACATCTTCGATAAATTCGCGGGCGTCTTCCGGGGTTAGCGCTTGAAAATTGGAGATGAAGTTATCGGTACCCGAAAAATCCAGTTCGGTCTGTAAATCGGTACCCCGATGAATCGCATCATCAGGACGCTGAAAGAAGCTTTGTTCGCAGTTTTCGACCAGTTTAACGCTGGGGTTTTTATAGTCGGGATTAAGTCCGGTTAAATAACGGACAGGCACCACGGTGGATGCGGAAATATCATCTTCCATCTGGACTTTGGCCGAGGCGATAAAATCCTGGCGCAGTTTGAATACCCGCCAAGCACCTTTTTCATCAAAACCTACGCGCAGATAGCTGGCAATCAGTTTACGGTCTTGAAATTTCAGTTCGTTGCCAGGATGGCTGTTGACCATATCAACGGAGAAATATTTCATCCAGTCTGACTGCCATTCTTCCTTGTAAAAACGTTTAATCATCAGTACCACAGCCAGAATATGCCGGGGAATTTCCTCCAGCCATCGGTTATAAACATCCGAATATTGGCTTACCGATGGCGTCAATAGCTTGATTACCGAACCCAGGCTGCGTTCGCTGCTGAGTAAGCGACGTTGATCAAGACCATGCAGTGCCGGATCTCGAAATCGGGAGGAGTAATCGTATTCGAATAGTTGGGTGACTATCGCCATGTCTTTGTCGAAATTATCGATAAAGACGGCGCCAAAAATAGTCGCTCCAGCAATGGATTTTGAGATTTCCGACTTGCCACCTCCGGATACCGTACTCGGTTTATGACAAAAAGTGCCTTCCTGATGGGTGCCGATCAAACGCCAGCTGGGCGCATTAGGGTGACGTTCCATGTGGACTTTAAAGCCATTGGGATACACATAAGTGTGGTTGAATAGCAGTTTAAGTGTTTGCGGCTGCCTGTTATGCGTCCAGCTGATTTGCTGTAGTTGAATGTTGATCTTTGCCGAATTGGGGATGTAAATGATGTCGGCATGGTTCTTATCAATAGCGTAGCCTTGTTCATTAGTCTCTATGACAGCCGCCAGTTGCCGACAAACTTTATCGAAAGAATACTGTTCGCCGATAAAGGAACTATGCGGTAAAAAGATTTCCCCAAGGATGACTCTAGGGAAAGCCAGCGCACCTCCTGAATGTTCTTCTTCACAGCCGCCGTATAAATTAGCCGAATAACTGATCTGGGATTTGATTTCCTTTTTGCTGTAGCCGAAATAGTTATCGGCAATGATAGTGACAATCACGCCCTGTATGTTGCGGCAGACCAGTTTAAACGGCTGGCCGTTATTGTACAGATCATTTTCATGCTCCCAGCACATGCCGTCTTTACGCTGGCGCTCGGTGGCATCATCAACATGCGGCAGTCCCAGCGCTTGTTTGCGGCAATGAACCAGATGCGGCGCCAGAATAATGCAGCCGGTATGTCCGGTCCAATGAGCGTTATCTAATGCAGCATCGTTCTCGGGCAGAAACGGGTTGCCTGCATTGCCGAAAATGGATTCAACAAAATCCAGGTTGGCGACCAGTCCGCCGGGTGCAAAAAAACGGACTTCCATAGTTTTGACCGACATAGTATCGGAAATTTCCGGGCACACGATAGGCCGCATCAGCGACGACACCCAGAGTTTTGCGCTGTTTTGTTGGGCGCTGGTAAAAGGCAGGTTCAAAAGGTCGGCCGGAGGCGAAAGTGCTTCGCGGAGCAGCGCCGCGTAAGTCGCGACCGGCACTTCGTTTTTATCAGCCGGAACCGGAAGCCCACCGGCGGCAATATGGAACACGCCTTTGGTGGTGCGCCGGTCATTTTGCGGATTATGCAGCACCCCTTGCTGTATCCGGTAAGAGTCGATATAAGCCGAATGAAATTCGTTGTGTTGGAAGGGCAGGGATAGTTCCCTTGCCAGTCCTTTCTGTTCCAGCACAAAGGTTTCACCCGGCAAACTGATGGATGCATTCTGATCAACGGATACGCCGTTTTCAGTCAAGTAATGGTTAAGGAAATCCTGTATGCGTCGGTCGGCCGGACAGCGGTAGTTGGTCAGTGCCAGCAGGCGACGTTGCTGGGAATAGTTCTTTAACAAACCATCGGCAATTTTAAGATATTGCGGGTCGTTTTCTACGGCACAGGTTGGTTGACCCAGCGCTGCCAGTTGCAGGTTAATGTATTGCAGTTTTTCCAGTCGGTTGGGGATGGATGAATCTGCGCGGGTTGTATGGGTCAATGAGTTCATGCGTGTTGATTCCGGCGGTCTGGTTGGCGTTTTATTGTATCAGCTACTCAGGAATAAAATTTCTCAAACTTTTGAATGAAAACATTAAGCTGATCGGAAGGTAAATGATTGATGCCGGCAGCAGCTTTGCGTCCGCCGCCGCTTGGAAAGTTGGAACATAGTTCGTCAGCGCCGGCTTTATTGGGCTGATTTTTGTAACATGCTGGCGCTCTGACGCCAACTTGATAACTATTGTCCTGGTTATAAGTGATCACGGCATGGGCTTTGGCAGGATTTAGGTTGGCTAAATCATTGCCGAATGCGCCGTTAACGCGTCTTGCCCAGAGAGTGTCAGGCAGGATGAATACAGCGACCGCATCGCTTTGGTATTCAGGATGAATGCTCCTGGCATTAGTCATGTCTTCTTGGTAGCCCTGTTGCAGTTGAGCAAAGAGGTGCGGATTGTCGCTGATAAAGTCAAAAGGCGATTGGAAATCGGCCATTTCCAGATACAGTTTATCCGGCGCAAAATGCAGGTCAGCCATGCAGCTGCCGTAACCGTTATAATTAATATAAATACCTAGGTTTTTCAGGATGTCGAGCTTTGCTGGATTTAGGTTTAGGGTGGCGGCCAATTGTTCGGCGCTGTGGTTCAGGTTGTCGCCAAAGGCGGCTGTTATCGCCCACAACGGGTATTTCCCTTTTAGGTGCTGATTGATTAGCAGGCTGGTACAGACGGCGCTGTCGGTATTAATCAGCGTTTTTAGATGGGGATGCTTTTGAATGTCGCCCGACTGGTGGTGATCTACATAAAAAATATGCGCCCCGTTGTTTAAAAACGCATTAACCCGAGCGCTGTTTTGTTGCAGGGAAATATCCAGCACGGTGACGTAGTCGCCTGAGCTTGCGGTAAATTTATCGAGTAGTTGGATGTCGCGTTTAATGCCGGTAATGAGTTTTGATGCCAGCGGTTGATCGAGGCGCAGTTGAATCAGTGCACAAATACCGTCAGCGTCGCCATTGAAAACATCGAAATGCATGCGCTTATTCCTGAACGGATAAGATGTTTCGAGCGCGTAATAGCGACATGACTTGCTGTATGCTCTGTTCGAGCGAAAGTTGGCTGGTATCGATTTTTAACTCCGGGTTTTCAGGTTCTTCGTAAGGCGAAGAAATGCCGGTAAAGTCTTTTATTTCGCCTTGCCGCGCTTTTTTATAAAGTCCTTTAACATCCCGTTGCTCGCAAATCGGTAACGGGCAGTAGCAATAAATTTCGATAAAATCGCCATGCGGCATCAGGCTTCTTGCTATGGCGCGCTCTGCTTTAAAGGGTGATATAAATGCAGTAAGCGTTATCACGCCAGCTTCAAGCAGAAGCTTTGCCGTTTCACTGATGCGGCGGATATTTTCTTTGCGGTCTTTATCGCTAAAGCCCAAGTCGCTGCACAAGCCGTGGCGCACATTATCGCCGTCCAGGACAAAGGTATGTAAACCATTTTGATGCAAGTGTTCTTCTACGGCATGGGCCAGTGTTGATTTACCGGAGCCGGATAGGCCGGTAAACCAAAGAACCACCGATTTATGCGTGTTTTTTTGTTGGCGCCGTTGCCGGGTGACGGTGGCACGGTGCCATACGGTATTTGGGCTTTTTTCGGTTGGTTTATTCATTAGCAGTCACCTCAATGACACTATTTTTATTCGATCAGAGCAAAGCCGATTTTAATGGTGACTTGCCAGTGTGCGACTTTGCCGTTTTCTATGTGTCCACGGGTTTCGATAACTTCAAGCCAGCGCATGTTTGTGATGGTTTCGGCTGCTTTGCTTACCGCATTTTCGATAGCGTCCTGAATACTAATGGTTGATGAGCCGGTGAGTTCTATTTTTTTGTAAACATGTTCGGTCATGATCGTTTCCTTTGTTGTGTGTAATAAAAATCCAGTTCTTGCAAACGTTCCGGTGTGCCTATGTCCATCCAGAAGCCGTTTGTTTTTTGCCCTGAAACCCGGCCCTTTGCTATTGCCAGTCGTAACACAGGTCCTAGTTTACTGGGACCTGTGGCTATGTGACTAAATAGCTCGGAGCGATACAGTCCGATTCCGCTAAAGGTTAGGGGTTCGCTGCTGTTTGACACGACAGATCCGGTATCATCCAGGCTGAAATCGCCTTCTGGGTGATGTGCTGGATTATCGACCAGAACTAGATGAGCCAAATCGACCGTCAGGTTTTTGAGTTCGGAAAAATCAAAGTCTGTGGCGATATCGCCATTGACGACCAAAAATACCCCGTTACCTAATAAAGGCAAGGCGTTAATGATGCCGCCCGCCGTTTCCAATGCGTGTTCGCCTTCCGGTGAATAATTTATGCTGGCGCCAAACTGATTGCCGTTGCCTAACCGTTCTTCTATTTGTAAGCCTAGGTGGGCATGATTGATGACTATATCATTAAAACCGGCGGCAACCAGTTGTTTAATGGTATGTTCGATCAGCGGTTTGCCGGCGGCTTGCAGTAAAGGTTTGGGCGTGTGGTCGGTTAATGGCCGCATTCTTTCGCCGCGCCCTGCCGCTAAAATCATGGCCTTCATATTTCGACTTCGCTCAATATAGGTAATACATGGGCATGCAGAAAGTGGTTAAATTCGGCAAGCTCAGGGTAAGTCGCGCACACGGTAGTGACGTAGTTCAGCGTGCGCGGTATGTCGCCCAAATAGTTGGACTTGCCGTCTCTTAAGTGCAAACGAGAAAAAATGCCGATGGCTTTAAGATGGCGTTGGAGTCCCATCAGGTCAAACCAGCGGTTAAACTGGGCTTCGCTACAATGAATCAGTCCTGTCTGCAGGAGTCGCTCAAAGTAGTTGAATCGCCATTGTTCAAGCTGTTGTTCAGGCCAGGCGATATAACAATCACGCAATAACGATACCAAGTCGTAGGTAATCGGGCCGATGACGGCATCCTGAAAGTCGATGACTCCGGGTGAATCGTAGTTTAAAACCATCAGATTGCGGGAATGATAATCCCGGTGTACGCAGGTTCTTGGTTGCTCCAGGGCTGATGCCGTGAGCAAGGCGTTGACGTTCTCCCAAGTAGCTGAGGGGATTTGAATATCCAGAAATCGACCTAAAAACCATTCGTCAAAAATAGCCAGTTCTCTGCGCAGCAGCGCCTGGTCATAGTCGGGCAGTCCGGCGTGTTGTACGGGCGTTTGGGTTTGCAGTTTGAATAAACTGTCGAAAGCGCTTTGATATAGATCGGTCGAAGTGCTCGCATTAAGTTGATCCAGAAAACATTGGCTACCGAAGTCTTCCAGCAGTAAAAAGCCGTCAGTCAGGTTTTGATGGAATATGATCGGGACGTTGACCTGAGACTGCGTCAGCAGTCCGGCAATTCTAATAAAAGGTTCAATGTTTTCCTTGCTTGGCGGGGCGTCCATAATAATGAATTGTCCGTCCGGGGTTTTTACCCGAAAGTAACGCCGGAAGCTGGCATCGCTGGAAGCGATTTCGCAATGGGTGATGGTGAGCAATAAATCATGCTCAAGCCAGTCAAACATCGATATTGATCTTAAATCTTCAGGCATCATGATGTTTAGGATAGATTAGTATAATGCTGTAGTAGTAAGGTAAAATAAGCGTCCGGCATTCTATTCGATTTATGATCCATTACGCTACTAAACTTGATATTACCTATGCGCCGTCGTTTATTTTTGCTTTTTTTACCTTCTATTTATACACCGGTCAGCGTTGCCAATGAGGCGCTCTGGAATTGCGTGCAAAGTAAGGATACCAAAGAGTGGGTTTGTGTAGGTGAAAAAAAACCTGCAAATAAAACCAGTACGGCAAAAATTCCTGATCAGGTTGAACCGGTTAAAGACGTGCAGCCTGAGGCTATTACAACGACTCAGCCGATTGTGGCAGAGCCGGTAAACGTTGAATCCAAGTCCGTTCCAGTTGAGAGTGCAGAGCTTGAACCCAGCGCTCCCAAACGCTCCGAGAGTATTGAGACCGATAAAGACACCCGGCAAGTTAGCGCAGAGTCCAAGCCAGTTAATCTGCTACCTGTCACGCCTGATTCAAAAAAACTGCTTCAAACTGAATCCAATCGTCCAGGCTGGAGTTGCGATGCTAATACCGAGGGTAAAAACTGGGATTGTAAGCTGGTCGGTACCGATCCTAAGGCACAGGCGCGACCTGTTGAAACCTATGAGCAGGGTATAAGTTTGCTCACTCCGGCGTTTGATCATAATGAAGAGCAAACCTTTAACAATCTTAAGTCGCAACTGAAATATGATCCTTGGCTAAACTGTACAGCGCCTGGTGGTGGGAAACCGGGTTTTGTACCTGAAAAGGATTTGAGAAATGTGTCGCCGTTGGATATTAATTCTGATTATGCAGAAATATTCGACAATGAAATTTACAGTTATGTCGGTAATGTTGAAATGACCCGCGCGGATCAGCGATCGGTTTCCAATAAAGCGAGTTACGACACTATTTCGGAGACATTGGATTTACAGGGTAGCGTCTATTACAGTGAAGATGAATTGGCCTTGCACAGTGAATCAGCCTCCCTTAACTTGGCGTCCGATCAGGCTAGATTAAGGGAGGCTTTGTTTATTTCCCCGTCTACGCCGCTCAGAGGCCGGGCCAAAACAATTTATAAGGAAAGTCGCTCCTTAACTCGATATAAAGGTGTTGCTTATACCAGCTGCCGACCCGGCAATCAGGATTGGGTCGTGCATGCGGCTGAGCTGAAACTGAATAAAACGACCGGTCAAGGCGCGGCTAAAAATGCTTGGCTTGAATTTAAAGGTACGCCTGTATTTTATTCGCCTTATCTTTCTTTTCCGATAGATGACAGACGACTTTCCGGTTTTCTTGCGCCTTCATTTGGCAACACGCAACGGGGCGGATTTAGGCTGGAAACGCCGTATTACTGGAATATAGCGCCTAATTTCGATGCAACTTTACGGCCGCGATATCTGGCAAATAGAGGCGCCATACTGGGCGGGGGTTTCCGTTATTTGACAGAGATGACCGCTGGGACGACGGATCTGGAATTCATGCCTAATGACAGTCTTCGCGACAATTCCAGGTATTTTGCAGCACTTAAAAATAATACTCAATTTACCCCACATATTAATTCAAATTTTGATTTGAATTATGTATCGGATAAAGAGTATTTCTCTGATTTGGGTAATGCTCTTAGTACCTCGACGTACAACAGTTATCTTGTAAGCCAGGCTAACTTGGGTTATGCAAACGAGGGGGTTTCTTTAAGAGGCCATGTTGATAATTATCAATCGATTGATAAAGCGATAACCAATGAGCGCTTACCCTATCGGAGATTGCCGCAAGTTAATCTGAATTTAAATCACTCATTCGATTTTATGCCATTGAATACCTTGATGGATGCCGAATATGTGTATTTTCAACATGACTCTGTCATCAATGGACAGCGAGCCAATGTTAAGCCGTCAGTCAGTTTTCCGTTGCAAACGGCCAGTGCTTTTTTAACGCCAAAATTGTCCTTGCAACATACCCAGTATGCGCTAAACAATCCTAAAGGTGGCGTATTAGCCACGGACAGCCTGTCAAGAACTCTGCCGATTTTTTCTGCCGATAGCGGTTTGTATACAGAAAAGGACGTGAATTTTTTTAATAGATCTTATCTGCATACCCTTGAACCCCGATTGTTTTATTTATATATTCCCAACGCAGATCAGAACGACATTCCGATATTTGATACGGCATTGACTGATTTTTCATTTAATAGCATGTTCTTGGAAAACCGCTTTAGCGGCACAGATAGGGTACAGGATGCCAATCAGCTTACAGCAGCCTTAACCACACGTTTGGTTGATGCTACATCTGGCAAGGAAAAGCTAAAACTCAGTGTGGGTCAGATTATTTATTTTCAGGATAGAAAAGTGACTTTGCCTGGTTACCCTATAGAAACCAACCAATTATCGCCTTTGGTAGCTGAGTTGAATGCTGGACTGACTGATCATGTTTCAGTGAGTTCTGGAGTACAATGGGATTCTCATCTTAATGATATCGTTAGATATAACGCTGGCTTGCATTATGTTAATGAGCCGGGTGAGATTGTTAATCTTGGCTATCGTTATAGAAAGAATACGGTTATCCCTGATTTATCGGGGAAGAGACTTTATGATATTATTCAAAGCGATGCTTCCTTCCACTGGCCGGTTTATGATAATTGGTCTGTGGTTGGACGTTGGACGTATTCATTGCTGAACAATTCTACCCAGGAAAGTTTTTTTGGCTTGGAAAAAGAAAATTGTTGTTGGCGTTTTCGTGTTATTGGGCGACGTTGGATTAATAGTATAAATCTTAATCAAAATCCAAATACTCCTGACGCCTTACCTATTGTCGACGCTACCGGCATAAGTCAGACAGGGGTGTTTTTTCAGATAGAACTTAAAGGATTGACGGGTATTGGCGAAAAACTGGATCAGTTTTTTGAAAATCAAATTTATGGTTATCGGAAACCTCAAGAATGATCAAACAAGAAAACATGAAAAGAACTATTGTTGCAGTGCTGCTGTGTAATTTATTGTTTGGCAACTTTTTAGTGCACGCCGAAGTTCTCGATACCATTATCGCTGTGGTTGAAGATGACGTTATTCTTGAGCGGGAATTACAAAAAGAAGTTACGGTTATTGAGCAAAGAATACAGCAGAGTAAGGCCGCGATTCCGCCTGCGTACATACTGCGTAAACAAGTACTGGAAAAAATGATTGTGGATAAACTCCAGCGGCAACTGGCGGAAAAGGCCGGGATTACCGTCAGCGAAGAAATGCTTAACAGTTCGACTGCAGATATAGCCCGAAGAAATAATATGGATGTTGAACAATTCAGGGCAGAACTGGAAGGGCAGGGCATTAGTTATCAAAGTTTTTTGGATAATATGCGCAACGAAATCGTTATTAATCAATTACGCGGCAGAGAGATAGGCGGACGTATTAAGGTGACTGACCGCGAGGTTGAGCACTATTTGGAAACCCAGGATAAAATTGGCGAAGAGTCTACGCAGTATCATTTAGGCCATATATTGATTGCAGTTAAAGAAGGTGCGTCATCGACAGAGGTACAGCGTGCAATGAGCAAAGCCGATGATCTGGTTAACAAACTGCGGGCAGGACAAGATTTCAGCCAAACGGCAATAAGTGATTCAGAAGACGCAAATGCCCTAAAAGGTGGTGATCTGGGTTGGCGTACCATGAGTGAAATACCAACCTTGTTTGTTAATGAAATCAGGGAAATGAAGCAAGGCGATGTGTCTGACCCTATACGCAGTCCGAGCGGCTTTCATATCATTAAAATGTTGCAGTTGAAAGGCATGGATAATCACATGATTATCAAAACTAAAGTTCGGCATATTTTAATTAAAACTAATGAGTTGATTGATGATGCCGAGGCCAAAAAACGCTTGTTGGCATTAAAAGTTCGCATTGCTGATGGTGATGATTTTGCCGCCTTGGCGCGGGCGCATTCAGATGATAAAGGTTCGGCATTAAAAGGCGGTTCACTTGACTGGGTAGGTCCTGGTGACTTGGTTAAGCCATTTGAAGAAGCCATGGTAAATCTCGGCATTAATGAAGTGAGTGAGCCGGTACAGACGCAATTTGGCTGGCATATCATTCAAGTCTTAGGCCGGGAAAATAAGGACGATAGTAATGAGTTTAAAAAGAACTTAGTCAGAGAGGCTATTCGTAAGCGAAAAATCGAAGAAGAAACAGAGCTTTGGGTTCGCCGATTGCGTGACGAGGCTTTTGTGGAAATTTATCAGGATAGACTTTGAAACAGTTTAGTGCGGTTACAGGTCGTCAAGATCGTGAAACAAATAAATAGCAATCATAAAGACAGCATGGCCGTGACTGTTCCCGACAGTCTTGCGGCATTTTCTCCATCCATGGAGATCAGAGCAGGCGTTATGACCCCAGGGGTGGAGGTAGAACAACCCATGAATGTAAGGACCGCAGGGACGGTGGTTGCCCAACCGGGTATTAAAATGGTTCGCTATCGCTTGGGTGTGGGGTGTAAACATCAGATTAACTCGGAAGAGCTTAAAAAAGTGTTAATTGATGAGTCTGGAGTCGACAAAAATAATATTAATAATATTAATATACAAGGTGACTATACGCTTGTTGAGTTGCCGGATGAAATGCCTCAGGATATTTTTCTGCATTTAAAATCAGTGGAAATTAAACAACATAAATTGGACATAAGGCGGGTAAAAGCACGTAATAAAAAACGTGATAAAAACCAATGTCGGCGAGGAAAACAGCGTGTTCGCTCGTCCGGCAATAGCGGCTCCGAGCGAGTCAGTAGCAGTTAATTCGATCGAACGGATTCAAAGGTTAAATGTTACCGACCGACGTAGGCATTATTAAGCATTTCTTCACCAAAAGTAGCTATTGGGCCGTGTCGGGAGTAACACAAGTTCTTCTCTGTACACTGTTACGTTGCTCCTTTATTGCCTAAAAGCGCCTACTTTTGGTGCTTTATCTCCTATCTGTCAATGCAATCGATAGATTATTTTGATTGCATTAATCAGGGTATTGACATCCTTTTGGCAAATCGGTTCGACCGATTGAGGCTTTAAATAACACGCTGTCGACGATGGCCAGTTTGGTATTGCGGCGAACAAAAAACCATATATCCTCGTGTATATTCAGGACAGTGAAAAACGTCCAGTATGTCTTCGTCCACCTTAATAATATCGCTCTACCCATATCACCTCCGGGATCAATAATGGCAGCTTTATCGGACTGTTCGCAAAATCAGCAGGGAACGGTCCTGTTGATCAGTGCTAGCTGGAATAATATAAACTCGCCTATGTAATGGGAGACAACAAATAAAACCTTATCATTAACATGAAAAACCACTATGAAGGGTAAGACACATGAGTTTTACACTTAATTTAACGACTGCTCGTTTAACACTATGACAAATATACAATATATAAATACTCCTGATCAGCTGGCGAAGCTGTGTGAACAGATAAAAAAAGAATCTTGGTTAGCTCTTGATACCGAGTTTTTACGGGAAAAAACCTATTACCCAAAATTTTGTCTGCTACAAATAGCTACGCCGGAATGGGTGGCATGCATTGACCCCATAGCATTACCATCTCTGGATATCCTTTTTGAAGTTTTATACAGCCCATCCATCGTAAAAGTATTTCATTCCTGTCGCCAGGATTTGGAGATATTTTATCAATTAACCGGAAAATTACCCGAACCGATTTTTGATACCCAAATTGCTGCGCCGTTGCTGGGTTTTCAGGAGAATCCGGGATACGCGATGCTGGTTTCCAGTTTATTAAATGTGAATTTAAACAAGGCCCATACTCGGGCTGATTGGAGCAAGCGGCCATTGATAGATGCAGAAATTCAATATGCTGCGGATGATGTCATTTATTTATGCAAGATTTATCAAATGATGTTGCAGAAATTAGCCGAATTGGGACGGGGCGATTGGCTGGAGCGTGATTTTGCTGAGTTGTCTAATCCCGATCTTTATGAGGTAAGGCCTGAAAAAGCCTGGTTAAAAATCAAAGGTAAAAACAAGCTAACAGGAAAACAACTGTCGATTGTTCAAACCTTGGCCGAATGGCGGGAAAATACTGCGCGATCTGAAGATCGCCCCAAGAGTTGGCTGTTGCGTGATGAGATGCTGTTCGATTTAGCCAAGCTGCAACCGGAAACAGTGAGCGAATTGGCCAATGTTCGAGGCATTAATGAACGTACGGCTAATCGTTATGGCACAGAACTGTGCGACTTAATTATGGCTGCCAAGAACCGCGCGCCGATACCTTTAAATGAAAATGGACGACCTGTAAAAAAAACTCAGCAACAAGAAGCGGTACTGGATATTTTAACGGCACTGGTTAGAATACGCGCTGAAGAAAACGCATTAAACCCCGTTATTCTTGCGACACGTAAAGATCTGGAAGAGCTGCTGTTTAATGACGGTAATGAGTGTCCATTATTGCATGGTTGGCGTTTTAACATGGCCGGAAGGGAGTTGGTCGGTTTGTTAAAAGGCGAATTATTACTGGGAATTCAATCTGACAAACTGGCTATTATTGAAAACAAGTGCTTGAATTAAGATGGCTTATTTAAATTAGACCTGTAAATGCAACTGCAATTACCGAATATCTATTGACTGATTGAGTCGGTAAATAGTTGACAATATATTGGGCTTGTTTTTAAACATATTATTCCTATTATGTTTTAAATTAGCTTAAGCTGATGCTTGCAGCGCTTGGTTGTCATATAATGTGAGTTTTAGATTTTTATGTTCCCGGAAGGTAAGTTAATATGAAAAAAATTGCTTTATTTGTTTCAGTTTTACTGTTCTTTTTTACTTCAGTAGCCAGCGCTCATGGTCCTGTGCGTCAAAAAACCGCTGAGAAAATCACCATCAATGCACCTGCTGCAAAAGTTTGGGCTCTTATCAAAGACTTTGGTGATATGTCCTGGCATCCTGATATTGTTAACACCAGCATTCAGGGTGGCAATACCCAAGGTGCGACGCGTGTTTTAACCTTAAAAGATGGCAACACGATTACTGAAGAATTAAAAAAGTATGACGACAAGAAGCTGTCTTATACTTATAAAATTACTGAAATGAGTTCAAGTAAAAAGATTACTCATGCCGGCGCAGAAGAAGAAGTTCCCGCTTTACCGGTAACTGACTATTCAGCAAGCATTGACTTAACTGAAAAAGGTGGTAGTACTGAGGTTGATTGGAAAGCGGCTTACTACCGCGCCTACATGAACAATAATCCACCGGAAGAAATGAACGACGAAGCTGCTAATAACGCAGTAAAAGCCGTTCTGGAAGCCGGATTAATTCATCTGAAAGCTTTAGCTGAAAAGTAAGCATGTTCCTAGTGAGCTATAAGGCTGTAGCGATTTGCATCGCTACAGCTTTTTTATCTACACCGCTTGCAGCGCAGCCTTTTGCTTACATCAGCAATCAATTAGACGATAGCGTATCTGTTATCGATACAGCAACGGGCAAAGTAGTCGATACGATTGCTGTTGCCGGTAAACCCGCTGGGGTTGCTGTTGCTCCTGATGGCAGTAAAGTTTACGTCAGTACGCCGGAGGCTAAAGGTTTTGCTGTTGTAGATACCAAAAAACGCGAAGCGATTGCCACCGTTATTGTCAATGACGGCGTACTCGGCATTGCTGTTGGTGCGGAGGGTGAGCGTATTTATGTAGCAGACTGGTATGAAAATACGGTCTCGGTTATTGATGCGAAAAGCCTACAGTTAATTAAAACCATAGCTGTTGGTGAATCACCATCTGGTTTAATTGTCAGTCCTGATAACCGCTGGTTATATGTCGCTAACCGAATTAGTAATTCAGTTTCAAAAATCGATCTGAATACACTTACCGTTAAAAAAACCGTGCCAGTTGGGACTCATCCGTTTGGACTTACCATTGATGCCAGAGGTGAGCGCATTTATGTTGCCAACGTAAAAAGTGATGACGTAACCGTTGTAGAAACAGCGCGGATGCAGCCCATTGCTACCATAAAGGTCCATATGTTGCCTTATGCAACAACGCTGGCGCTTAATGATAGTCGGCTGTTGGTGACTAATCAGAATGACGGTTCGGTTTCCGTTATTGACATAGAAACCTTAAAGGAAATAGCTCAGATTACCGTTGGCGACAAACCTGAAGGCATTAATACTCATCCTGATGATCGGCATGTCTATGTGGCTAACTGGTTTGACAGCAATGTTTCGGTGATCGATGCCAAAACCCTGAAAGTGATAGCTACCATTGAAACCGGAGAAGGCAGTCGTGCTTTCGGACAGTTTATCGGTAAATGACGTTCTATCCACGCAAAGCATGAAAAATATAGGAGCAGCTTTAGCGGCTCCTTAGATACAAATGACGTGTGTCGAGGATACGTTAAGCCAAACCCATAGCTCCGACTTTGTACTCCACGCATTTCACGCACCTGTTGAACCTAAAGTTTTTTCATGCTTCTCGTGGACAGTATGCAACATCAATTGAACACAAAACCCCTCATAAAATGCCGTCACCGAATCAACGTATCACACCTCTCCCCTATTTTACTGACAGTGCACAACTGTTTTCCGTTTATGCAGATAAAGCGTGGGCCGTTTTTCTGGATAGCGGCTTTCCCGGCAGCCATCAGGGGCGATACGATATTATCGCGGCTGAGCCAGTGTGTACCTTGGTCACACAGGGTGAGATAACCGAGATTACCAGTGCTGACCTGACACTCACATCGACTGAAAATCCGTTTGATTTAGTTAAACAACAGCTTGCTCAGTTTCCAGACCTTACGTCGAATGATGATTTGCCGTTTAACGGCGGAGCCATTGGCTATTTTTCCTATGATTTGGCCCGTCGATTGGAAGCATTGCCTAAAACTGCGGCAGATGCAGAACATATTGCCGAAATGGCGGTAGGGATCTACTCGTGGGCAGTGATTATCGATCACACCCTGCAAAAAAGTTATCTGGTAGGGCAGTGCGAACAGCAAAAATGGCAAGACTTGATCCAGAAATTCAGCCAATTACCGGTAAGGTCGGATGAGCCTATGTTCAAAGTCGTCGGTAAAATTAAGTCCAATATGGACAAAGAAGCCTATGTTGATGCCTTTAACCGGATCAAGCATTATCTCAGGGAAGGCGATTGTTATCAGGTGAATCTGGCGCAACGGTTTGTAGCCGACTGCGAGGGCGATCCGTGGACGGCTTATCAAACCTTGCGTAAATTGAATGCTGCGCCGTTCAGTTGCTATCTTAATTTGCCCGAAGTGCAGATTTTATGTTCATCTCCGGAGCGTTTTTTAAAACTGACTGATGGTGTGGTCGAGACCAAGCCCATTAAAGGTACGCGGCCAAGGAAACTTGATTACGCAGAAGATCAGCAGCAGATAAAAAACCTGGAAGCCAGCAACAAAGACCGGGCGGAAAATCTGATGATTGTCGATTTGCTCAGAAATGACATCAGTAAAACCTGCAAGAGCGGTTCGGTCAAAGTGCCGATGTTATTCGATGTGGAAAGTTATGCCACCGTACATCATCTGGTCAGCACCGTAACCGGCCTATTGGCGGAAAATCAGCACGCCCTGGATTTGTTAAAAAGCTGTTTTCCGGGCGGATCGATTACCGGTGCGCCTAAAATCAGGGCCATGGAAATTATAGAAGAACTCGAACCCAACCGGCGCGGTGTTTATTGCGGGGCTATCGGCTACATCGGCTTTAACGGCAATATGGACACGAATATTGCGATTAGAACCCTGGTGCATTCGAAAAACACGATTCGTTTCTGGGCAGGCGGCGGTATCGTCAATGATTCCGTAGCAGAAGACGAGTATCAGGAGAGTTTTGACAAGGCAGCAGCCATGCTTGATTTATTGCAGCAATTTACGCAAAGTTAACTTCACATTTAAGCGGACGTAACATGATCGTTATCAAACTCGGAGGCAGTCTGTCCCGCTCGGATGCTTTAATTAACTGCTTGAATGTAGTAGAGAAAAACTATCATGGCAGGGCAGTCGTTATTGTTCCCGGTGGCGGCGCGTTTGCCGATCAGGTCAGGCTGGCCCAACAACAGTGGCAATTCAACGATAATACCGCGCACCGCATGGCGCTTTTAGCCATGCAGCAAATGGCCTTGATGTTTAATGGGCTTAAACCCAATTTCGCTGTTGTTGAAAATATCGCTGCAATTAAACACCCGGTGAACCGGAACAAAACCGTCATTTGGTCACCGGATATTAGTGAGCTCGATAATGCAGGTATAGCGGCATCCTGGGATATAAGCTCAGATAGTTTGGCGGCATGGCTGGGTCAGACACTTTCGGCAACCGAACTTATCCTGATAAAGTCAGCCGTCATTGATGCCGAACTTAGCTTGCAGCAACTGGCGGAACAACACATCATCGATGAAGCCTTTTGCGATTTTGTCGCGAAAGCCGTCTTTAAAACATGCATTATTAACGCGAAAAACTGGGTTAAATGACTCACTCACCCATCACCCACAGCAATAAAGGATCATCACCATGTTAAAAGTTTGGCAACGGAACTGCATAAAAATAGCCGAGTGGTTTCCATTGTGGATAGTAACCGGCTGTTTGTGGGCATGGTGGCAACCGGAGGCGTGGCTATGGTTCCAGCCTTATATTGCTGTCGGGCTCGGCGTCATCATGTTGGGCATGGGACTGACCCTACGGTTTGCTGATTTTTCAGCCGTTTTACGGACGCCAAAGATTATTGCCATTGGCGTTTTTATGCAGTTTGCCATCATGCCTTTGGCAGCCTACTTTTGGGCAAGAGTTCTGGATCTGGAAGCGGGCTTGGCGATAGGCTTGATCCTGGTCGGTTCCTGTCCCGGCGGCACCGCATCCAATGTGATTTGTTACCTGGCTCGTGCCAATGTAGCGTTGAGCGTACTGTTGACACTGTGTTCAACGCTGGCCGCCGTAGTGATGACGCCATTGTTGACGCAATGGTTGGCAGGCGCTTATTTGCCGATTGATGGTTGGGGCTTGTTTCGTTCAATGCTTGTGGTGGTATTGATCCCCTTATTAGCCGGATTGTTAATCAACACCGCATTGGATCGTATCCAGCAGCACAAACGTCACGCCGTACGTGCTGTTGTACATGTGGTCGGCCCTGTAGTCAGCGTGATCGTTATTGTGTTGGTGGTTGGCAGTATTATGGCGGGTAACAAAGCAGCGATTAGTTTGGCGGGGCCGAAATTATTCGCGTCGGTTTTTTTACTTCATGCCACCGGTTTTTCCTTGGGTTATCTGGTGATGAAATGGCTGGGTTACGGCAAGGCAGAAAGCCGCACCGTGTCGATAGAAGTCGGTATGCAAAATAGCGGACTTGGCGCGGCTTTAGCTAAAACGCATTTCGCCAGCATGGCTATGGCTCCGGTTCCCGCTGCGATCTCAGCCGTATTTCATTGCCTGATCGGTAGCGCATTGGCAGGGGTTTGGGGGCGAAGAAGGTAGTTATTTAAAGTGCGCCGCCTTGTACTAAGGTTACATCGTCCGACAGTTGGACATTCTTTTTACCGGATATTCTTTTTCTCAATCACTTCGTCCCGAAATACATCAAACGCGTTGAACGCAATTTTCAGGCTGAGTTTCAAGTTGATAATGCTGGCAAGGGTGGAGCTGGTGAAAATGCAGATCATGATAGCGATTTGGTATTTAACTGCCAGCCACGGTTCGCTGCCACCCAGAATTTGCCCTGTCATCATGCCCGGAAGGGATACCAGCCCCATTGTTGCCATGCTGGCGATAGTCGGATTGATCGCGGCTTTGACGGCTTCACGAAAATACGGACGCACGGCTTCCCAGCGTGTCGCACCCAGCATTAAAAAAGTGGTGTATTCGTTCTCGTTTTTGCGTAACGCCGAATAGAAACGCTCCAAGGCGATCACGTTTGCTTGTAGGCAGTTGCCGAGAATCATACCGGCCAATGGCACGATATAACGGGCATCGTAAAAGTGTGCCGGCTGGATGACCAGAATCATCAGATAGGCGGTGGACAGTAGTATGCTGGAGGCAATCGCGATAAAGGTGGCCAGGACAAAATAACGTACTTTCAGCCCGGCGCGGCGCAGAATACTGAAATCGGCAACTATCAGCATCACCAATATCCATAAGCCGTTGAGCCAGGGATTGTTGAGATCGAATAACGTTTTTAGATAAATGCCGACCAGCGCTAACTGGATACTCATGCGCAGGATGCCGACACCAATATCCCGACTCAAGCGCAGACCGATTAGCCAGAGCAATAACCAGGGCAGCAAACAGAGGCCGTAAAGCAGAGCCATCTGCGGCAACTTAATATCAAGTGTTTCCATGTCGCCTTACCTCGGTCAATCGACCCGCTTCGAGTTCAAAAATAATATCACAGCGTTCAAGCCACTCGGGGTCGTGCGCTACTGATAGAACGGTCAGTTGCGGATCGGAAAATACATCGAACACCACTTGTTTGCTGTCCGCATCCAGTGCGCTGGTCACCTCGTCGAGCAGATACAGTTTTTTGCCCAACAACATCCCGCGAGCTAGCGCAATCCGCTGTTTTTCGCCGCCGGAAATACGGTTGCTGTCTTGGTCTAAAATATTCTCAGGCAGTTGCAGTCGTTGCAATACCTCAATCAATTGAGCTTCCGTAGGTTGATGACCGCGATGTATTTTAAATTGAAAAGGCAGTAACAGTGCTTCCCGCACGTTTTCTGCACCCAATATCGGTTCTTGTCCAATGTAAGCCGTGCAGCTTCGAATGCTTTGCACAGATTCCGGCGTTAGAGGATTTTCCTGAAAATAAACCGTGCCTGATTTTAGAGGATGGAGTCCCAGTAGGGTTCTCAATACGCTACTTTTACCTGATCCGGATTTACCGCATAACACCGCTTTTTCTCCGGCAAAAAGCCTAAAGCTGATATTGGCGAGCAGTGTTTTTTCGTGGGCAGTGACCGATACTTGATTGAATCGAATGATAGGAGGCATATGTTAATAAGTGAAAGGTGAAAAGCAAGATGTTTTGTAATTATTCAGCCATCAATATAACAAAACGGAGATACAGCTTCCGCTCCTTAGTGGATGTTTTTTGCCCTTTCCTGCTTTGTTTTATAATTTTAGTTACTTTCGCTCATTTATAGCTTCTCATTTTTTGGCAGAGCATAGCTTAAACTATTGTCCGAATTTCGGGATCTACTATGTAACGACTCGCGTTTGAAATCGGTTGGGCTTACTTTAATTGCAAATGAAAGCTTGGCGCCCGAATTGACGCAATGCGGTGAGCTGATCGGCTTCTTACGACCCAAACCCGAAGGTGAGACGGGGGCAATAATTATTTTGAATACTGATAACGTTTGATTTTGGCAATGCTGGCAAAGTGAGCGAGTAGTTTAGGAGGCTGAGATATATAGTCAAATGTTATTCCGGCTCGGCATGATTCACCATTTCACACATACTGGGATGCTTTCATTCCTGCTCCTCAATCCCAACTTTATTATCTTCTACAACTATGCATTGGCTAGTCTAATAGACATAGCTCGGGCTTCCAAGAGCCAACATCCTATGAACTGAATTGTGTATCAATAGGGAGAGCATGCAAAACCGGGGGAGGCAGTCAAACCGATTTTATCATTGATCTTTGAGGTGACGGAAAACAAGTGTTTTCCGCTTAGTCTTCCGTTAAGCCGATAAACCTCAAAAAAATATCTGATCTGCCCCTGTCTCCACCTCAAATAATGTACGAAAACTATTGTCGGATTTAATCTGACCCTTTACACTATGCGGAAATATTTCCTATGGAGTTTTCCGTACATGCTGATCGGCTACATGCGCGTCTCGTCCGAATCGGATCGTCAAACCACTGATCTCCAACGCGACGCATTGCTTGCGGCTGGGGTTGATGAACGGCATTTGTTCGAAGATAAAGCCAGTGGTGCGCGGGATGATAGACTCGGTCTCGCCAAGGCGCTTGAGTTTGTTCGGTCCGATGACTGTTTGGTGGTTTGGAAACTTGATCGTCTGGGCCGCTCCTTATCGCACCTGCTAACTATTGTCACTGGCTTAAAGGAGAAAGGCGTCGCTTTTCGCTCTCTGACCGAGCAAATGGATACTACCACACCGCATGGTGAGTTGCTGTTCCAGCTCTTTGGGGCGCTCGCCCAATATGAGCGGGCGCTCATTCAAGAACGGGTCAAAGCGGGTATTAGTGCGGCTAAACGCCGAGGACGGCATAGCGGTCGGCCACGCGCTTTGGATGGCGAAAAATTGGAATCCGTGCTTGCGGCCCTCGAAAGCGGTACCAGTAAGGCGTCAGTCTGCCGGACATTTGGCATTCCTCGCAGCACCTTGATTGATAGTCTTGCCAGAGTGGGTTGGACAGGGCCAAAATAAAGGGATTATGTCAGAACTCAAACCAGCCCCTATTTATCAACTGAAAGTGTGGCTCCAGGGGATTAGTCCCATGGTGTGGCGGCGTTTGCTCGTCCGTAGCGACAGCACGATTGCCGATCTCCACTACACCATTCAGATCGCGATGGGCTGGAGTGATGTCCATCTGAATCGGTTCCACATTCATGGACAGGACTTTGGTATTTACCATGATAGCGGGATATGTTTCTCCGACAACCCAGAGAAGCTGCCTCTTTCCGCTTTTGATTTTCGGACACGCGAGCGGTTTTTCTATGAATACGATTTCGGCGATGAATGGCTGCATGAAGTTCGTATTGAAAAACGCCTACCGCTTGATCCCAAGAAAACCTACCCCGTCTGCATTGATGGCAAACATGCAGCACCGCCGGAAGACTTCGGCAGTGCGCAAGTTTATATGCAGATGCGGCAAGAACTGAAATACCGGTCTGTGTTTGGTGACAACAGGATAGATGACGACTTTGACGATGAGAACGATCCGGAGTACGAAGGGTCTGAAGAGGATCAGCCGTTTGATCCGGATGTGTTTTCCCGTCGTGAAGTCAATGCCCGCTTACGGCAATACACGAAGGGCGACCGCGATTGGCTATTCTCATACTGAAAGGAGAGGTCCATGAAATTTAAAATCCAATTGGTCACCCAGACTGAAACGGGTGAGGATATTCAGGAGCTAGCCTGCCTGGAACGCGAAACAGAAGGGCTGGAAGAGATTGGTATCAGCTTGACTGAAGCTAAGGCACTACTCGCGACCCTGCAAAAACAGGTCGTTGAGCAGCAACTGGCGGCTTACCTAGCGGTTCGGCAGAGGTGTCCTGAATGTGCTCAGGCGTTTCGGCATAAAGACCAGCATCCCGTAGTATTCCGCACGCTGTTTGGGAACCTGGAATTTCCCAGTCCGCGCTGGTTCCAGTGTGCTTGTCAGCCACATGAGACCCATACGTTCAGTCCTCTTACTGATCTGCTCACAGAGCACTGCTAGCCCGAGCGGCTGTATCTGGAGACGAAATGGGCGTCATTGGTGTCTTTTAACCTTGCGGCACAGCTATTCGAAGACGTATTGCCCATCGAAACCCACATTCACGCCACCAGTGTACGCAATCATCTACAGCGCGTGGCGAAACGAGCTGAAGCCGGGCTTGGCGAAGAACAGTTTTCCTTTATCGACGGATGCCAGAGGGAGTGGGCCGCATTGCCGCGACCACCAGCGCCCATTACCGTCGGAATTGATGGCGGTTACGTTCGAAAGTGGGATGACAAGAAGACTCATTTTGAAGTGATCGTGGGCAAGTCTATTCCCGAAGAAGGTACCAGCAAGTGCTTTGGTCTTGTACAATCCTATGACGACAAGCCCAAACGACGACTCTTCGAGGTGCTCAAGGGCCAGGGCATGCAACTGAATCAGCAAATCACTTTTTTCTCCGATGGCGGCGACACCGTGCGCAACCTGCAGCTCTATCTCAACCCGGAAGCCGAACACCTGCTGGATTGGTTCCATGTCACGATGCGTTTGACCGTGCTTAACCAGACCGCCAAAGGCTTGCCGATGACATTCGACGATGAAGATCAACAGTACGAATTGAGAGAGCCCACATTGAAAGTGCTCGAAAGCATCAAGTGGTATCTGTGGCATGGTAATACCTACGAGGCACTCCAGCACCTGGAAACCCTGGAGATGGATCTGGACGCCGCCGCAGATGAGGGGAATAAAGACGCGACAACACGCAAGCTGTTGCGAGCGGTTGAAGAATTCCACAGGTACATTGCCAACAATCAAGCATTCATCCCCAACTACGGCGAGCGCTATCGCCAGGGAGACAGAATTAGCACGGGCTTTGTCGAATCTGCGGTGAACTACGTCGTCGCCAAGCGCTTTACCAAGCGGCAACAAATGCAGTGGAGTCCCAAGGGCGCACATTTACTCTTACAGATGCGAACACGGGTACTCAACGGCGAATTGGAACAAATGTTTCGAAACTGGTATCCCGGCTTTCGTGCGGCGAATGATGAAAAACTCAAAAAGGTGGCTTAGCTGTCTCCCCCGGTTTTGCATGCTCTCCTAG
>JAQSDX010000027.1 GCA_029946125.1 Candidatus Methylobacter titanis | reverse complement strand
TACCCAAATCCAGATGTAATGAATGCTTGCAAAACGGGAGGAGTCCATATACGCCTTTGGGTGATTGGTGGTTTGCCTAGGAGCAAATATCCGGTCATACGGTCGTGTCTGGAAATTACCCTACGCTTACATCGATAGCGTGACTTAGATCATGCTATGAGAAATAGAGAATTGGGCTAGTCGGGGTTTTCAACCCCGGCCTTAACGTTACACATAACGTTTCTAAGCACAAAACTTCTCAATCGTAGCAAAAATCCCCTGTATGTCCAGGCCGCATAATGACAGCAATTCCTCTCTAGTACCTTGTTCGACAAAGCTGTCCGGCAGGCCGATATTCAGCACCGGCATCAGGATTTGTTGAGTTTGCAGAAAGTCATTGACGGCACTGCCTGCACCACCAGCAAGTACGTTTTCTTCGACAGTGATTAGTACATCGTGGCTTTTGGCCAACTCAAGTATCAGTTCGGCATCAATGGGTTTGACAAAACGCATGTTGACTACAGTTGCATTTAGCTGTTTGCCCACTTCCAGTGCCGGGGTTACCATGCTGCCCCAGGCCAGAATGGCAATACGGCTGCCTTGATGACGAACTTCGGCCTTACCCAGCGGCAATGCGGTCATAGTCTTGTTGACTGCAACGCCGGGACCTTTGCCGCGCGGATAACGTACGGACGCTGGGCCTTCATGCATAAAACCGGTGTAGAGCATTTGCCGGCATTCGTTTTCGTCGGCAGGCGCCATGACCAGCATGTTGGGAATGCAGCGCATATAGCTATAATCGAAACTACCGGCATGGGTCGGTCCGTCCGGGCCTACAAGACCGGCGCGATCCAGCGCGAACAATACATCGAGGTTCTGGATGGCGACATCATGAATCATCTGGTCGTAAGCTCGTTGCAAGAACGTCGAATAAATTGCCACGACGGGTTTTGCGCCCTGGCAAGCCTGTCCTGCGGCCAATGTCACTGCGTGTTGCTCGGCAATGGCGACATCGAAATAACGCTTTGGATAACACTGCGAAAATTTGACCAGTCCCGAACCCTCGCGCATGGCCGGAGTGATGCCCAATAAGCGCTCGTCTTTTGCCGCCATGTCGCAGAGCCATTCGCCAAACACTTCCGTGTAAGTCGGATGCGGGGAGGGCGCGGATTTGGGCAGGCAGTCTTTGCTGGGATCGAAAGCCGGTACACCATGATAGGCTAACGGATCTTTCTCTGCAGGCGGATAACCCTTGCCTTTTTGAGTGACGATATGCAAAAAACGCGGCCCGGAAATATCTTTCAGATTTTCCAGCGTGGATACCAGCATGTCTATGTCGTGCCCGTCTATCGGGCCGATATAATTAAATCCCAGTTCTTCAAACAAGGTTCCCGGTACTACCATGCCTTTCATGTGCTCTTCGGTGCGACGTGCCAGTTCCCAAACGCTGGGCATGCTACTTAAGGCTTTTTTGCTATTTTCGCGCATCGACGAATAAAATTTGCTGGACAAAATTTTGGTCAGGTAATTATTCATCGCGCCAACTGGCGGCGAGATCGACATATCGTTATCGTTCAGAATCACCAACAGGTTGGCATCCAGAGCGCCCGCATGATTCATCGCCTCAAAAGCCATGCCGCCGGTAATGCTGCCGTCGCCGATAATTGCGACCATTTTTTTGTCTTCGCCTTTTAACTCCGAGGCTATCGCCATACCTAAGGCCGCGCTGATCGAGGTGCTGGAATGCCCGACGCCGAAAGCATCGTATTCGCTCTCGGCCCGATTAGGAAACGCCGATACGCCGTCCTTGGTGCGAATAGTAGTCATCCGGTCTTTGCGTCCGGTCAGGATCTTGTGCGGATAAGCCTGATGACCCACATCCCAAACCAGCTGGTCGGATGGCGTGTCGAACACGTAATGCAAGGCTACCGTTAACTCAACCGTGCCTAATCCTGCGGAAAAGTGACCGCCGGAAATGCTAACGGTATGAGTTAAAAAATCGCGTAGTTCTTGTGCTAAAGGTTTAAGCTGGTTTTTCGACAGCTTGCGTACATCAGCCGGTGTGTTGATATCTTTGAGCAGTGGGTAGTTATGTATTGTATTCATCAAATTTCCTTGCTAGTCTGAAATATCCCCATTCAGGGGGATTATTTGAGCTTGACAATAATGCACTAGCATTATTATCTTTTTTGGTGACCTCCTCGTTCACGGGGGAGGAACAATCCACCGACCTCTATCCGTCGGCGGGTGTCACTCGACGGATGAGGTCGAGTGTGGATTGAAACATATTAGTAAAGAGGTTCGCGATAAAACATCAGGATGATGCCAATCTGAAACAAGGCGGCAACAGAAATAAAACCGGCAATCTTCGAGACTGCCAAGGATGGCTGCCACGCCTGCTCCCGGTAGTCGTCGATATTCCCTCCATCCTTAGCGATCGCCGCGCTTATTCCCGACAGGCTTGCGGCATACACACCATCCCTGGTGATCGCCGCGCCTGTTCCCGACAGGCTTGCGGCATACACACCATCCCTGGTGATATCTTTGCTTGGGTTATCCAATTTTAATTCCAGCCAGCGACCACAGGCCAGAATGAGAGAGAAAATACCCATTGTGGTGTGACCGACCTGGATAAGGAAAGCACTTTTGGCTTGGAAGCCGACATGTGAATGGGTCAGTAGCATTAAACCGCCAAAAGCTGCCAGCAACGGAAAAACAAAAGGGAGTTTGCTGTTCGGGTTTTTGGTTATCCGGGCACTAAGTTCCATAATACCGAGTACAAATACCAGTAAGGTCGCAATCCGATGCTGCAATACTTCGCCGTTATTAAAGGTGCTGTCCCAGAAACCTATCGGTCCCAAGGGCCAGGATTCTGCATCACTACGGAAAAACAGGAAGATACCTAATCCGACAAACCCCAGAGGCCAGTATTTGAAGTGTTCAAAGCCAGGTTTTCTAACATAAGACAGCATCGCAAAGAAGCTCATTACGGTCAGGAAAATACCGGCGATGTTATGGTTATAGTTCGACCATTCGGTTGCCGCCAGCGAAGGCACTTGGCCGACAATGGCAACGCGTCCGGCTTCACCGGCTATCAACGCTGTATGTGTTGGGGAGTTTGTCATTGGAATTTGCGGTCTAAAGGTTCCCAGGACTTCCTGCCAGCTTGCTGTCAGACTTGGAATGTCGATAGCAGGTGGCTGGGAAGCCAGACTGGCGGCAGTAAATAACAAGGTAATCAGGATAAAGGTTTCCGCTTCAATATAATAAGGAACGCGGTTGTTTAGTGCGTGATTATTGCCGGAAAACCCGAATTCCAAAACGGCGCTTTTATTTAACCAGGCAAAACCCAAGGCGATAGCCAGTAAGGTTATTTTTACCAGCAATAAATTGCCGTAGCCGGTACCGATCAGGCCGTTCCAGCTGTCGATGTATTGCCATGCAATAGGCAAGCCTGAAATCAGGATCATCGTAACTGAGGCTATGCCGAACGTAGAGAAACGTTTAAGCAATAAAGGCCATAATCCAGCGGCAATCTGATTTCTGTTGCGCAACAGCCAAAGGTTGACCAGTTGAAAAACTCCGCCGATCCAGGCTGCTGCGGCCAGTTGATGGATGACTGTCAGCGTCATTAACAGGTATTGATTTTCAAAACGCCCGGCGCCATGTACTAGCCACGCGCCTGAAATAATCATCGGCAAAGCTACGATAGTGGCGATTATCCAGTGTTGTTTGGAAAATGGATTTTTGCTGAGGTATCGATAGCAGTAAGTTGCTAAAAATAGAGTCAGTGTCATGCGTACTATGCCGCCTATGAATTGCGTGGTTTCGGCGAATTCGGGAAACGGTGAGCGCTCAAGGACGGCGGTCATTAACCATACTTTAAGGATTATTTTGAAAAGTTGAGCGGCAGACAGCCAGAAAGCGCCTTTATAAATAAGGGCGATAGTTTTTTGCAGTAATAGCGTCGAATATCCGTCTTGGTATTGCCAGGGACGGTGTGTATGCCGCAAGTCAGTCGGGAACTGACGCGGCGAATGCCACGGGCGTAATACAAACAGTCCCCAAAACAGGCTGCCGATTGCTAACGAATAGCAAATCAGGTCAAACCCGCCAATCAGAGAATCGAGAAAATCAGCTATACCGGCCATTGCGTGTTTTATTTGGAAACGGAAAAATGAATAAGGTCTTCGGTTAAATGACCATCAGCAGCAAAGACTTTAAATCTGAGTGCATAGTCACCGGATTCGAGTGGTGGAATCAGGATAATAATTTGACCTTGTTTACTGCCGTTGACGGCTGTTAATAATTGATGTTTATCGCCTTTACTGACCAGAAAAATCTGCGACAAGCCCAATTCTATCTGAGAATTAAACGACAGTTCGACTTTTGCCGGGCTGTTGGCATGAATGGGCGTGATTTTTAGCGAATAATCGGTTATCACCGCATGAGCGAAGACCCAATGTGTCTGGCACAGCGTTAACAATAACAAAATGAATTGGCATGCTTTTTTCATTACTTTTCTGCTTAATTATTTTTTGCCTTTCAACGCATGACCGGCCAGATTCTTACCTAAGTCCCAAATAGAGCCGGGAATTTGATGGGTATCGGCTATGGCTTTATCGAATGAATTGACTATCGTGTCGCGGTCTTTTTGCGTTAAGGTTAAGGGTGGCAACAGTTTAACTACGTTCATGCCATGCCCGGCGACCTGCGTTAATATGTGGTGTTCTTTAAATAAAGGTATGGTGATCATTTGACAGAACAAACCTTTATTGGCCGCTTCCAGCATCGCCCAAGCTGCCTTTAATCTTAGGCTTTTTGGCGATTGGAATTCAATGGCTATCATCATGCCTTTGCCGCGCGCTTCTTTCAGGAATTCATATTTACCGGCCATCGCATTTAGGCTGTCGATAATGTCGGTACCGATCTTCATGCTGTTTTCCACCAGTTTTTCTTCTTCCATGACATGCAGCGTAGCAAGACCAGCGGCCATCGCCATATTATTTTTGGAAAACGTGGAACCATGCACGACAGCTCTATCCATACGATTATAAACGGTATCCATGATTTTCTGGGTCATGGCGACCGCACCGATTGGAACAAAGCCGCCGGACAGGGCTTTGGCCATGCAAATCATATCGGGTTTAACGTTCCAGTGATCGATAGCCCAGAATTTTCCGGTGCGTCCCAAGCCGGTCTGAACTTCATCGGCGACGAACAAGGTGCCATATTTCTTGCATAAGCGCTCGACTTCCGGCAAATAATGTTCGTCCGGCACATTAACGCCTTTACCTTGAATGGGTTCGACGACAAAAGCGGCAACATCTTTGTTGCTTAGGGCTTTTTCCAACGCGGCAAGATCGTTAAAAGGAACGGCGATGCAACCGGGCAGCAGTGGGCCAAAACCCTCGCGAAAAATATCTTCGCCGTTTAATGACAACGAACCTAGAGTCAGTCCGTGATAGCCGTGTTCGCAAAAGACGATTTTTTCACGTTTGGTGGTATAGCGGGCGAACTTGATCGCCGCTTCGACGGATTCGGTGCCGGAATTGCAAAAGAACATCTTGTTCAGATTGTCCGGTGTGGTTTTCAGAATTTCTTGTGCCAGTAACCCGCTAAGTACGGATACATCCATTTGTACCAGGTTGGGTAGTTCCAAGGTTAATGTTTCGATTAAGGCGCTAATGACTGTCGGGTGATTACGACCGATCGCAAACACGCCGAAACCACTAAGCAAGTCCAGGTATTCCGTGCCTTCCTGGTCGTAGAGATATTGTCCGATAGCCTTTTTGTAGTGGCGATCGTAGCCTATGGTCTTTAACACTCTGACCATTTGATTGTTTAAATGTTGTTCGTGCAGATCAAATTTATCAGTGCTGTGTTGAGAAAAAAGTTCGGCTATGCTGAATGACATTAGATACCTCAAAAAAATTAAATGCTTTTGCCGCTGAAAGCAGGCAGGACTATTAAAGAACACATCACTGTGAAAGTAAGGCCTATGGCCAAAAGTAAACCCATGCTGGCCATGCCCTGATGCGCAGTAAAAGCCAAACTGGAAAAGCTGCACAAAGTCGTTACGGAGCTGAAAATAATGCCTCGGGTAGTGCTGCTTTGCAGTAAATTTTCATCTTCGCCTATGGAGTGGTGCCTGTGCATGATCAGGATGCTGCTGTCGATACCTATGCCCAGCAGTAACGGCAGGGCGATGATATTAGCAAAATTGAATGGATTATCCAGTAATACGTTGGTCGCACCGGTTAATAAAGCGGCAAGCAATAATGGCATGACAACCAGCAAGGTCTTTCTAACGCTTCTGTACATCAGTAATAATAACACCACAATGGCAATAAAAGCACCGCTAAAGGCTTGAATAAATGCCTTGACTACGGCATCGCCACCAGCCTGATTGATAATCGGCAGGCCGGAAATTGTGTTGTTAATCGTCTGCACTTGGGTAGCAAATTCTTTCAGATTTTCAGGATTATTTTGGTCTTTTTCAGGCGTGATCAGCACTCTATAAAGACCGGCAGCGCTGACCCAGTGAGAGCTTATGTATTTCGGTAGATCATCCAGTCCAAAAGGCATGGCAGTCAGACTGGTTCTGAGTCGTTCTAAAGTAAACGGCAGTAGACCTAAAATATTTTTTTCCAGTTGCATGTAACCGGCTGTTGGCGTTTGAGTGGCGTCTGTGTGTTTCATGAACGCTTCGATACGCTGATGTAATTGCTCTAAGGTTTGTTGCGGCACATCAGGGGATTTTTCAATAATGGCTCTTTTCAGCGCTTCATTAAATTTAATCAAAGCGGCCTGTTGATTGGTGCTATCAAGAGTGTCGTCAAAATTTTCAAGTTGCCCGCCCAGCATCAAATTTAAATCTTCAATAGTATCCAACTTCTCGCCCTGATCTTTAGCGACAAAACTTGCCAAGGTAATGACTTCGTGGACAGATGGCTGTTGCTCCAGTTGAGTGGTGATGTTGTCGGCGGCTTCCAGATTGTTTGCCAATGCGGTTAGGGCAAACGGGGATTCGGTTTTGGACTTTAATAATTCTTTAATGGTTGAAACCGATTCGCTGTTTGGGTCTCTGAGATTAATAGGGTTGTTATCAAAGGTAAGATGGGTCAATACAAAGCAGGCACCGATACCCAGCAATAGGGAGACGACTTTGATGCCGGTTGCAAAGCGAAAAGGAAAGTCGATGATAAATGCTGAGATTAATGGTGAGCGGATCGGCTTAACATGATTGACCGGTAAGACGCAGAATAAGGCCGGCAATACGGTTAGTGAAATAATCAGGCCGATAAAGATACCGCCGCCCGAAATAATGCCTAATTCAGATACGCCCGCATAATCTGTGGGTATAAACGCAAGAAAACCAATCGCTGTAGACAAGGCGCATAAAAATAATGAAGAGCCGACATCGCGGATACTGACCAGGATAGCTTCGCTATTGGGCAGACCCTCTGCTCTGCCTTCGCGATAATGCAGGCAGATATGGATTGCATAATCTACCCCCAGTCCGATATATAAACAGGCAAAGGCGATAGAAATGACATTTAAATGTCCTACGCTGATGGCGGCAAATCCGGCGGTAAATATCAAGCCCATAACCAGTACGATAGAGGTAGCAATCAGTAGTTTTATTGAGCGCAGGGCCATCAATTGAATTACGCAGACTAAAATCAGTGACAACAAGCCGGCGAAAGCAGCGCCTTTGCTGACGCTCTCAAGCTCTTCGTGTTCCAGGGCAGTCTCGCCGGTTATCCGTATGCTCAGTGACGGGTTTTCAGCCATGATGGCGCGACTGATTTCTCGCGCTGCCGACAGCGCGACATCGGCAGGTAGCATTTCATCAAAATGCATTTTAGGCTTGGCGATGACGATAGTCCGGTTGAATTTGGTCTGTGCTCCTGCATCCTTATAGTCGTCGGTATTCGGCTTGTTTTCAGCCAATATGTTTTGCCAGGACAAATAGTGTGATTGACCGTTTAATTGATTCTTGAGGGTATCGTCGATGGCAATGAGTATCGGATTCAGGTTCATGGGCAAGCTATTGTCATGCCGGTTAAGCGCTTGACCGATAATGCCGAACAGGCCTTCAAGATGATAATTTTGCGCCAAGTGGCCTATAAATGGCTGTGCATCGGTGAGTTTTTTGGCCAATTTATCCAGATCATTTTGATCGAGATAAAGTAAGGACTGCTGTTGGAAAAAGGCATTATCCGTGGGTATATAGACGGAGTCGAAGCGATCTTTGGCATTATCTAACTGTTCGGCAAGTTTGCCTGCAGCTTGAGAGGTTTCTTCCGGCGTTGCGGCATCAACCACAAAAATAATGGTATCGGCATCCTGGGGAAATGCCTGATTTAAGCGGGCCTGATTTTGCTGAAAAGGCAAGTCGGGAGACAACATCTCAGCGGTGTTGGTGTTAATCTCCAGATTTTTAAGGGTGTAGGGCAAGGATGCACCGCACAGCAATAGCGACAGCAACAACAGCGCCCACGGACAGCGCATGATTTGCCGTTCGCACCAGCTAAGAAGGGTGTTGAAAAAGGATGACATGCTGCTTATTAGCCTTGGCTTGGTTGTGCTGTCACATTGCTGAGTTGACTGGCAATCAATTTTAATGTGATTTTTGCGGCATTGAAATGCAGGCCAAGTTTTATCAGTCCTGGTAATTCAGTAGGGTGTCGTGCGATATATAATAATAATTTACTCAAAACGATGTCGCCGCCATTATTAAGAGAGTGATTGATGGCTTTGGGTAAATCCATACTGACTGGATCGGCAATAGCTCGAATCGCTAAAAAAGGCAAATTGTTTTGCCGGGCAACTTTGGCTATGGCGACAGTTTCCATGTCCAAGGCAATGGCACCGGTTTGGGCATAGAGATGTTTTTTGTCTTGGGTGGTAGCTACGATGGTGTTGCTTTCAACTAAGCTGCCGGTATGGACTTTGAGCGTGCTTGAAAGTAGATTTTTGGTGTTACTGTGCCAGGCAGAGTGAAGAACAATTTGCGCGTTATCGGAACCTATTAAGTTATCTGCCAAGACCAGATCGCCCGGTTTTAACGCCTCGCTGAGGGCAGCAGCGCAACCCCAGCTGATTAAACGGGTCGCGCCTTGTGCAATCAATAACTCGGATGCAGCCTGTGCATTGTTGGCACCTGCTCCAGAATAAGCGAGAACGATAGCGTCGCTAATAAAAACACTGCTCCCCTTATCAATTTTTTTTGAGGTCAGGGTACTGAGTTCTTCCGGTAAAGCAACAATAATGCCGGTGATCAATTTTTATCGCCAGGGATGGTGTGTATGCCACAAGCCGGTAGGGAACCGGCGTGGCGATCGCCAGGGATGGTGTGTATGTCGCTTGTAGGGATGACCGACCGGTCGTCCTTGAGTTCGTTACGGTAGCGCGCTAATGCCCAAAGTGGGAAGAACTTGTCGTAACCGTGGTATTTAAGATAAAAAACTTTAGGAAAGCCGGGCGCAGTAAAACATTCGTCATTCCATACGCCGTCAGCTTGCTGGTTGCGCAAGATAAAATCGATGCCTGCTTTTACTTCGGGACTGTGCGCCTCGCCGGCAGCCATGAGTCCTAAAACTGCCCAAGCCGTTTGGAATGCGGTGCTGAAACGATATTTTCCACTATGGTTGATATCGTGATAGCTGTAGTTGTCTTCGCCCCAGCCGCCATCGCCACGTTGTACGCTTTTTAGCCAAGCTGCGGCTTTGATGTACAGCGGATCGCTTTTAGGCAGGCTAGTTTGCTCGAGTCCAAGTAATGCCGACCATGTGCCGTAGATGTAGTTGGTGCCCCAGCGACCAAACCATGAACCGTCTTGTTCTTGCTCACTGCGGATATAGTCGATAGTGCGCTCTAACGCAGGCAAATATTCATCGTGATTTTGAGCCACTCTAGCCATCAGCATGGCACAGCGTGCGCTGACATCGGAAGTAGGCGGATCTAATAACGCGCCATGATCGGCAAAGGGAATTTCGTTCAAATAATAATAGGTATTATCGACATCGAATGCGCCGTAACCGCCGTTTTTAGACTGCATGCCGATTATCCAGCGGGTTGCCCGATGTATCGATTCATCCAGATGCGGCAGGTTCGATTCCGCCATGGCGAAGGCAACAATCGCCGTGTCGTCGACATCGGGATAATGCGGGTTCTCAAACTGAAATGCCCAGCCGCCGCCTGCTAAATCAGGCTTTGAGATTCTCCAATCACCCGGTTCGTCGGACAGTTGCTTGCTTTTAAGCCAATCGTAGGCGCGAGTCAGGCTTTGACTGTTACCTGTCTTGTCGGATTCCTGTAAAGCCAGTGCAGCAAGGGCTGTATCCCAAACCGGCGATAAGCACGGTTGGCAGTAGGCATCATGTTCATTGATGACCAATAATTTGTCGATGGCTTTACGTGCGGTGATCATCAACTCATGATCTTTAGGCATCTCAAGTAGCAGTAAAGCTTCGTAAGCGGCCATCATGGCGGGAGAAATTCCACCCAGGCCATCTTCGCCGTTCAGGCGTTCGATAATCCAATCTTTGGCTTTTTCGATGGCAAGATTGTGCAGTTTTTTGGGGATTAACGGTCGTGTTGCTTTGCCCAGTTTATCCAAACCCAGAAAAATCTTATTTAATGTCGTTCTTTCAGGAAAGTAGTGTTGTTCTTCGTCCGGATGGGTGGTGAACAGTTCCCGTATAGTAATGTTGTTTGGATTTTTTGCTGTCGCTTTTAAGGTGCAAAGAATAAACAGCGGTACCATAACGGTTCTGGACCAGTAGGATACTTTATCCAAATGGAACGGAAACCAGCTGGGAAATAGCATGATTTCGACAGGAATATACGGAACGCCGCGCCAGGGTAATTGCTTAAAGGTTGCCAGTGCAATACGGGTAAACACATTGGCTTTTGCCGCACCACCTTGGTTGAGGATGTAATCTCTTAATCGGCTCATGTGCGGTGCGTCGATAGCATCGCCCGCCATTTTCAAGGCGAAATAGGCTTTAACGCTGCAACTAAGGTCGCCCGCACCGCCGGTAAACAGCGGATAGCTGCCATTTTCAGCTTGACGAGATCTTAGATAGTTGGCGATTTTGGCCTGTAGCGGTTTATCAATTTCACCCAGGTAGTGCATCATCATGATGTATTCTGAGGGGATCGAGCAGTCTGCTTCGAGTTCGAATACCCAATAGCCGTCTTTGTCCTGCAGGCTTAGTAATTTGTCCTGCGCTTTGTTGATGGCTCGATTAAGATCAGCTGTGTAGTGATTAACGGTATTCGAGGCGCTCGAAATAGTGCCGGTATTTATCGCTGAATTTGCTTCGTTAAACATAGGTTGCGTCCTTAAAGATTTGTCTTGGCTTTTGAGGATGGTATTGAATATGTCCAGTCGGGTGTTTTGAGTTCGCGACTTGTTACCTTGAAAAGCAAGCTAAGCAGGGTGTTGCTGCGCCCAGTTAATCGGGTCGCAAGAATAGTCGCCTTAACACTGTTTCGAGTAATTTTTACTTGGCTGGAATTGTGAAAATCCAGATTTTGTTTGATCTTTTTTAAGGTTAGAACGGCCATGCCTAACGCCCAAAGACAGAAGTTGCGGAGGCCGGTTTCATGCGTGGGAAGCAGTTGTGTGTACTTCAGCGCGTTCTGTAAATGATGGTGAGCGATGCTGATTAAGTGCTCCAAACCTTCTCTAAACTTTTCTGAATGGGTTTCCGGTGTCAGGTTTTTAAGATCGAACCCTGTTTCGATAAAAATATCCTGCGGTAACCAGCAAACGCCACGTTCTGCATCATCCCATATATCTTTTAATATGTTGGTCATTTGCAGTCCCTGACCGAAAGACACCGACAGGCTAAGCAGTTCGTCTTTGTGTTGAGCAATTTCCGGCGAGTAATGGCAAAAAAGCTTGGCCAGCATTTCGCCTACGCAACCGGCAACGTAATAGCAATATCTGTCCATATCGGCGAGTGTTTCAAGGCCGCCATGCAGATCCATGGCCTGAAAGATCGGCATACCTTCGGCCATGGTTTCTACGCAAGTAGCCAATGCCTCGATTTGATCGGGGTCGAGTTTATGAGTAATTTGAATAACTCGAGGCAATACATGAATTAAGGCGTGCTCGGCAGGAATAGTTTGCTCAGAAAGCAGCGGCGCAAGTTCTACAGCAAACGGCTCTGAATTGTTTCCGGTTTTTACGACATGAATAAACTCTGAGCAAAAATATTTTTTTTGTTCAGGGGATAGGGAAACTTCATCTTCTATAGTGTCGACAATGCGACATAACAAATAGGCGTTAGCGACTGCGCCGTATAATTTTTCCGGCAACTGTGGAATAGTCAGCGCAAATGTTCTGGAGACGCCTTCAAGTAATAATGCCTGAAATTCATCGTCAGAACATTTGCTGAGTGATTTTGGATTATCCAAGGATATTTGATTTTCACTCATGATATTTTTGCTGTCGACCTACAAGGTAAAATTAAGTTGATTAATAGCAATAATAGACTGTTTGTTGGTATTTTGCAAAGCAATGTTGTTTTGTTGCAAATACGCACACCCTGTAATTCAGGAAAGAAGTTTATTGCTAATTAAAATAGTAAGTTATTGGTATTTTTTACGTATTTGTGTGGGCAGTATGCGGTTGCGCTCTATGTGGTCGATCTACGCATGCGCACTATAAAACTGGAGTCATCAGTTAAAAGATAGTATTCTAGTAAGCAATAGATAAACGGTTGTATTATATAATAGCTTTGTGTGTATTACCTGATTTTTGTTGTGTAAATGCAGTAGACGTTTGTATTATATTAGGTGTTCTTTTGGTTGTTGTTTTATTGATACAAGTTTATCGTCTTGTAGTGTATGTGCTTTCAGGGCGTTCATTTTTATGTGAGCGTCATTAAATTTATTGAAGTTTTTTTTGGAGGGTTTGCTCGTGGGAGTTCCTTTACGTCAGCAGTTAGCCGTAGGTAGTTATTTGATTAAGCAAAAGTTGAAAGGGGTTAAAAAATATCCTTTGGTGCTAATGCTTGAGCCTTTGTTCCGTTGTAATTTGGCCTGTGCAGGCTGCGGTAAAATCGATTATCCCGATGATATTCTCGATCAGCGTCTTTCATTTGAAGAGTGTATGCAGGCGGTGGACGAATGCGATGCACCGATGGTGTCCATACCAGGTGGTGAACCGCTTATACATAAAGAAATGCCGCAAATCGTTGCGGGTATCATCGAGCGGAAAAAATTCGTTTATCTGTGTACTAATGCACTGCTGTTGAAAAAGAGAATTGACGACTATACACCATCCCCGTATCTGACATTTTCAATTCATTTGGATGGCATGCAGGAAAGACATGATACGTCCGTTTGTCAGGAAGGCGTTTTTGATCGAGCCGTTGAAGCCATAAAATTGGCGCTGGAAAAAGGCTTTAGGGTCAACGTAAACTGCACTCTGTTTCAAGGTGAAAACTCTCAGGAAGTTGCCGATTTTCTGGATTATGCGATGGAACTTGGTGTCGAAGGCGTGACGATTGCGCCTGGCTTCAGTTATGAACATGCGCCCCAGCAGGATGTGTTTATTAAAGGTAGTGATGTTAAGGATTTATTCCGGGGTATTTTTAGAATCGGTAAAAAACGCAACTGGAAGTTAAACCATTCGTCGCTGTACCTTGATTTTCTGGCCGGTAACCAAAGTTATGATTGTACCCCCTGGGGTAATCCGACTCGTAACGTATTCGGCTGGCAAAAACCTTGTTACTTGCTAGCTGATGAAGGCTATGTTTCAAGTTTTCAGGAACTTCTGGATACTACGCCCTGGGAAAAATACGGTACGGTTAATAATCCTAAGTGTGCTAGCTGTATGGCGCATTGCGGTTATGAAGCGACGGCAGTTGAAGATATGCTAAGTCATCCGTTGAAGGCCTTATGGACGTCCATTAGGGGTCCAAAAACCGAGGGCGCAATGGTGCCTGTGGCTGCTCCCGAGTATGCAAAAGAAGAACGGGCATCAACAACTATTGCAGGAATTCCTGTGAGAGTAGAGATTGCCGATTAAAATTTATTTAGGCGAAAGACTAGGGGACGGTTTTTTTACCCTTCGCCTTTCACCTTGTGCCTAATTTAAATTGGGTTTTTCGAGGTTTTTTAATTATGATTTTAAAAAGTATGAAGTTAGCTGTTGTTTTCATGTTTGTTTTGTTTGGGACAATGAATGCTTTTGCTCTGGATGAAGGCGACGCAACGGCAAAACAGGTTGTAGAAAAATTTCAGTCCGACCTTATTGATGTGATGAAGGACGGCAAGAAATTGGGCTATGCCGGAAGATATGAGAAGCTCAAGAATCCTGTTTCCAATAGCCACGAATTGACAAAAATTGCCCGTATTGTGGTCGGTAAGGAGTGGGAGAAGTTATCCGAAGAGCAACAACAGAAGCTGGTCGATGTCTTCAGTCAGTTGAGTATTGCCTCTTATGCGCATAACTTTAAGGATTATTCGGGGGAATCATTTGTATTCGATTCGGAAGAAGAAACAACAAGAGGTGGTGTTGTTGTGCATTCTCACTTTCTTATTCCTGGTGACAAGTCCGTTAAGTTTGATTACATGTTAAAGGAGAAGGGCAATAGCTGGCGTATTATTAATATTATCGCCAACGGTGTCAGTGATTTGGCCTTGAAAAGGTCGGAATATACGACTATTTTGCAGCGTGAAGGTTTTGATGTGTTAATAACCAAGATTAACGAAAAAATTAATAATTATTCAAAACAATAGGTTTTATGCCGATGAATAGACTACACAAAGGCAATCGTAGCGTTAAAATGCAACATACATTCTCAGGGTTGTTGATTGTCGTTGCACTCACTCTGGGGGGGTGTGCAACAACAGGTGATGTTGCACACCAAGCTGTAGTGAACAAGACCGATCCCTATGAAAACGTTAATAGAAAAATATTTGGTTTTAACGATAGCGTCGATAATTATGTAGCCGAACCTGTTTCAAATGCTTATAAATGGATAACTCCGCAGTTCATGCAAACGGGTGTGTTCAACTTCTTTAATAATCTGAAAAATATCAACGTAGTTATCAATGATGTTTTACAAGCCAAATTTTCACAAAGCGTTGAAGATACCGGGCGGCTTGCCATCAATTCAACGCTGGGTTTGGGTGGTCTGGTTGATGTGGCTAAGCATGTGGGGTTGGAACAAAATGAGGAAGATTTTGATCAGACGCTGGCGGTATGGGGTGTGCCTCAGGGTTCTTATCTGGTGCTGCCTATTCTGGGGCCGTCAACTGCGCGTGGTATTCCAGGAGCGGTATTTGATGCGGCGGCAAATCCGGTCAGTTACATAGGCATGCCTGTACAATTGTTGTCTATGCTGAATGCCAGAGCTAGTGCGGAAGGGGCGTTAAAATTCATTGATGAAGCTGCGTTAGACCCTTATGTATTTACGCGTGAATCTTTTTTGCAGTGGCGTAATAATCTGGCTACGGATGGAAAGGCGGAGGCATCATTCGATATAGATGATCTTGAAGATGAGTCGCTTGACGGCGATAATAGCGCGGCTTTTAGCCAAGACTCGTCTGGTGATGCTCATACAGACAAACCAGGTTTTGCTCTGCGCCTAGACGAAAAGACTCAAAAAATCGAGCAAGTTTCGTATTCATTTAGCAGTGTCGCCCAATCATTTGACGCTACCGCCAAGTCATTTGAAGAGGCCGGTAACAAGCTGGATAAACTGGAAACATTAAAAAGACGTAGATAAAGAAGGCGAAAGGTAAAAAGCGAAGAGCGGGTGTGTTGAATGGTCTTGCGCTTTTTGCCCTTCGCCTGATTTTGACTAATAATGTAATAAAGAATGGACTTCGTAATCCTTTAGTTTTTCCCTGCCCTTCAGAAAATCCAACTCCACCACAAAGGCGCAAGCTTCTACCTTTGCACCCAATTGTTCAACTAATTCACAGCTTGCTTTTGCCGTTCCGCCGGAAGCCAGTAGGTCATCAATCAGTAAAACATGATCGTTCGCATCGAAAGCGTCGATATGCGCCTCTAGTGTAGCCGAACCATATTCAAGGTCATACGAGACACTTTGTACATCGTAAGGCAATTTTCCCGGTTTTCTCAATGGCACAAACGGAAGCCCCAGCTCCCAAGCAACCAGAGAGCCGAAAATAAAACCGCGTGCCTCCATCCCCGCAACTGCGGTGATATTTCTGCCTAAAAAGGGTTGTAGTAGTTGATGGACGGAAAGTCTTAGTGTCGCTGGGTCCTTTACCAGTGGTGTAATATCCTTGAAGATAATGCCTGGTTTCGGGAAGTCGGGGATGTCGCGGATTTTATCTCTTAATCGGTTCATATTTTTGTACTATTGCAATGAATAGGTGAAGAAGGTTATATAAATTTACGAAATTTCTGTATTGCTGCAAAATTTTTTGTTGTGTAGGCTTGATTTAGGCAGGTTAGTTTAATTAAAAATAGCTTCGAAAGAATAGCCGTTGCATTCCAGGATTTCTTTCATTTTTTTTAAGCCATCCATTTGGATTTGTCTGACACGTTCTCGGGTTACGCCCAGTTCTTGAGCAACCTGTTCAAGGGTAGAGTCTTCATAACCGCAAAGCCCATAACGGCGACAAATAACTTCACGTTGTTTTTCAGAAAGTTGAAGTACCCATTTCGCAATGTTATGTCTAATGCCGTCTTCTTGTATTTTTTCAGCGGGCGATAAACTATTGCTATCATAAATTGACTCTACCAAAGGTTTATCAAAATCCTTGCCGGTCGGCATATCTATTGATGAAACCCGCTCGTTAAGTTTAAGCATTTTTGCAACTTTATGAATCGGTATGTCCAGATGAGCTGCAATATCTTCGGCATTAGGTTCATGATCGAGTAACGGTGCTAAATGACGTTGAACTTTAAGATAAGTGTTCATTTCCTTGACAACATGAATCGGCAAACGGATAGTTCGCGTTTGATTCATAATGGCCCGTTCGATAGTTTGCCTGATCCACCAAGTGGCATAGGTTGAAAATCTAAAACCTCTTTCAGGATCAAATTTTTCAACGGCGCGCATCAAGCCCAGATTGCCTTCCTCAATCAAATCCAGCAGTGGCAAGCCTCTATTTAGGTAGCGACGGGAAATTTTAACGACTAAGCGTAAATTACTTTCGATCATGATTTTGCGGGCAGCTTCATCGCCTAGCAAAGCTCTGGATCCATAAAATTTTTCTTGGTCGGCAGTCAGTAATTGTGAGTGAGATAGTTCGTTTAAATAAACGCGTGTCGCATCCATGCTCTTATCTTGCAGCGAGGCATGGGTAATTATCTGATCAATATCCGCTGTTTCAGCGATAGCTGAATTTTTCTGGGGTTCATCGTCAAAAGACAACTCATCATCAAATAATAGACCAACATCATCGTCCAATAGCTCAACTAATTCTGCCTTCATGATAACCTCTACATTGTTCGACCCAAAAAGCCGAAATGGTTTTATTATTTGCCCGGTAAAAAGTTAAGTGGATTCACCGGTTTTCCGTTTTTTCTTATTTCAAAATGCAGCGAGGCTTGGTTTGATTTCGCGGAGTTTGATTGTGCTTGACCTGCTTTTGCAATAACCTCGCCTTTGTCCACCGTATGCCCCTCTGTAACAAGCAGTTGGCTGTTATTGGCATAAGCGCTTAAATATAAATTGTTGTGTTTGATAATAAGCAAATTACCGTAGCCAATGAGGCCTTGTCCGCTATAGACAACTTTACCTGCTTCAGCCGCACTGACGTCTTGCCCTGTTTTTCCGGCTATATCAATACCTTTGTTATGAGCTGGAGAAAAATATTTTAAAATCTTTCCTTTGATTGGCCATTGAAAGTTTAACTTTAACATAACTGCATTATCAATTGAAATAATTGATTTTTTTTGTGGGATACTTCCGTTTTTTTCAGTGATATTATTAAAATGTTGGCTTTTATATGGCGGGTTGTCAGTTAGATTGGTTTTGTTATTTAATGAAATAACGGTTTTTTTCTGCGGGCTGATCCTGTTTGCTGCAGTTGCAGCGACGATGATTTGTTTTATCTTTGATTGTGCTTCCTCATCGATGTGATTATGCATGGGCTTGTTTCCCAAGTTCGGATCGGAGAGTCTTATTTTTTGATCTATTTCTATCGTATAAGGGGTGGCGATCCGGTTCCATTGCGCTAATTGCTGATAATTGATGTCATAAATCAGGCTTATTGCATATAAGGTGTCACCTTTTTTTACCTGGTGATATTTTGTATTGTCTTTTGCAATATCAGGAGTATTTGTGGTTACAGGGGCATAGTTTTGCGGTAATACCGTACAGCTATCCACTAAAACCGGCAATATTACAATAAAAACAAGCTTTGAATTAGCGAATCTCATAGAAGGTTATTTTTTTAATAAAAGCTTTTTAGCCAGATTTATTTTTGCAGCCAAATAGTTTGATCCGCCACGATCGGGATGGATTTTTTGCATGAGTTTACGATGAGCGGCAATAATTTCAGCTTCCGATGCGCCTATTTTCAAATCCAACACTTCATAGGCTTCTTCAATCGACATATTACCTTTAGAGGTTCTTTTGTTGGGTCGTTGCGATGCGCTTTGTTTTGCAGAATTAAATTGTGACCATAGTCGATGAAAATAGGGCGCATAACGTAACAATGTCGGCATTAAGCGGAGTATAAAAGCAATAGCCACGCCTGTCAGAGCAAAAAGCCAGTTCAAGCGTCCGGTTACGGTTAAATACAGTACACTCAGCCCTGTAACCGATAGAAACAAAAACGTAGTATAACGAGCCAATACAGCTGGCGAGGTTTTTAAAAACGCACGCACGCCAAAAAATGCAATGATGATCAATATCAACATCAGGTAAAGTCGAATCAAGGTTTACTCCTGGATGAATGATCTGATTAAGGCCGCTCTCAAGGTTTTTCTCATACCTAGATCTCTGTAGTGCCATGGATGATGCCAATTCCGTAAGACTTGTTAGAGCAGTTAAGGCTAGGTATCCATAGTATTCGAATAAATAATACCTTAAAATATGACATCTTATGATAACAATTTAATGTGGGTTGATATGTTAAATGTCAAAGTTTCAGTTCTGGGTTTTGCCGCCGCAAGCGGAACCGGTAAAACCACGTTATTGACCCAATTGATTCCGATTTTAAAACAAAACGGTTTGCGCATCGGCTTGATCAAGCATAGTCATCATAATTTTGACATCGACCAGCCGGGAAAAGACAGTTTTCGCTTGCGGGAAGCCGGAGCCTCGCCAGTTATGCTGGTATCCCGGTATCGGCGGGCGATTATTACCGAATTGGTTCCGGAACAAGAGCCCCGCTTGGAGGATCAGTTAAAGCAATTCGATCAAGTTGAACTGGATCTGATTTTGGTGGAAGGCTTTAAGTCGGAAAAATTTCCTAAAATTGAATTGCATCGATCTGTGCTTGAACAACCCTTACTTTACCCCAATGATCCGGACATCATCGCAATAGCGACCGATGTGGCGCTAAAAACGCCAGATTATTTGATGCAATTGGAATTGAATCATCCAGAAATGATTGCCGAATTTATCCAAAACCATGTGATGAAAAACTATGCTCGACTCATGTAGCCAGGAATCCAGACCGTTATTGTCTATTGAAAACGCGCTCGATAGCATCAAAGCCGCTATACAACCGGTAAGCGGTACAGAAAAACTGACCTTAAAAAATGCCTTGGGCCGAGTGCTGGCCGAATCGGTTTATTCACCGATCAATATTCCCCGTGACAGGAATGCAGCGATGGATGGCTATGCGTTTTCCAGTTGCGGCAGGGTTGATGGGCAGGCGTTCATGCTGGCTTTAGTAGGGACTTCCTGGGCTGGACGGCCATTTCAAGGTCAGTTGCAAGCCGGTCAGTGCGTCAGGATTTTTACCGGAGCAGTCGTGCCGGAACAGGCCGACTCAGTCATTATGCAGGAACAGGTACAGGTTCATGAGCAAAGTGTCTATTTTCCGGCGGACACCCGAGTGCTGCAAAATATCCGGGAAATCGGCGAAGACGTAAATGAAGGATATTGTTTACTAGCGCAGCCCAAAAAACTAACAGCGGTTGATCTGGGTTTGCTGGCTTCTGCCGGTGTTGATCAGGTTACCGTTAAACGACAGGTAAAAATCGCCCATTTCTCTACCGGTGATGAATTAACTGCATTAGGTCGGCCGCTGGAACCCGGGAAAATCTACGACAGCAATCGCATTATATTGGGCGGATTATTGGCAGGTCCCAGTTACAGTGTCACTGATTTAGGCGTTATTCCCGATAATAAACAACTGCTTGAAGACAGCTTTATTGCAGCATCTAAAAACCATGATGTGATCATAACCACCGGCGGCGCTTCAGTCGGTGAGGCCGATTATGTCAAAGAAATCCTGCAAAACTGTGGGAAAGTCAATTTTTGGAAAATGGCGATAAAACCCGGAAAACCCTTGGCTTTCGGTAAGATAGGGCAATGTCATTTTTTTGGTTTGCCCGGCAATCCGGTTGCCGTAGTGGTAACCTATCAGCAGATAGTGGCTCCCGCGCTTAGGCAGCTTTCCGGGGCTCCGCTTGCCAAACCGTTAAGATTGACTGCGACCTGTATCACCGCTTTAAAGAAAGCTCCTGGACGACAGGAATATCAGCGTGGCATCCTCAGTCAAGATGAGTGTGGCGAGTTTTTTGTCGCCACAGCGGGGCGGCAGGGTTCAAATATCCTCAGCTCTATGAGTCAGAGTGACTGCTATATCGTCTTGCCAAGAGAGTGTGCTGGCGTACCAGCAGGCGACAAGGTCATTGTTGAGCCGTTTAGTTTGTTGATATAGCGGCTTACTTAGTAACAAGCTTAAAAACCGTAACGACGTTCAAACAAGATACGCCTTCGGGTAACACCAAGCATCCACTGTTCGTAGCTGCTCAGCAGTGAGAAAAATGGAACGCAGAGGCCAAAAGTAGGTGCTTACTTTTGGCCTCTGCGTTCCATTATTGCGTTCTATTATATTGACTACTGAGTTGTTACCACTGTTTACCGTTAGACTTTTTTAACAAACTCTGACTTCAGTTTCATTGCACCAATACCTTCGATTCTGCAGTCAATATCATGATCGCCGTCGACCAGACGGATGATTTTGACTTTAGTGCCGACTTTGACAACCGATGACGACCCTTTGACCTTAAGGTCTTTGATGACGGTTACATTATCGCCGTCTTGCAACACGTTGCCGTTGGCGTCCTTAACGATACGGATATCGGAGTTGTCTTCGGCTGTCCCAGCTTGTGGCCATTCGTGTGCGCATTCAGGGCAGACATACATAAGTTCGTCTTCGTAGGTGAATTCTGAGCCGCATGCAGGACATTTTGGGAGGTTATTCATTGTTTTCCTTAATGTAGGTTTGTCTCAACCTTGTGGGATACAAAGTGTATTGAGGCGACATAATGCCAGATTCAGGCGGTTATTGTCTATTTCATGAGGAGCTATGCCTATTCGGGACGCGCTTTAATTTACCCGATCGACTTTAACCAAAATATGTATCCGGCTTTCGCCAACCTGACGCGTATTAACCAATGCACCGCTTGAACTGTTGTTACTGTTTTCGCCAACTCCCCCGAGTTCTACCCATTCGCCCAGATTGATCCTGAGTGTCGATTGCGCATTTTGGGTTTCGATCTGGCCTTGATTATTCAGTTTATCCGACCAGGGCGATATGTTAAGAATGACTTGCTGTCCGGCCAGTCTGGGGACTACCGAAAAACCGGTGGTCGCTTCGGTAAGTTCGGTTGCCGTAGAGTAACCATAACTGGAAGAATATTGACTTGGATAAACATTGCCCGTTTTAATATGAGCCGCGATGCCTTCCATAGTTCGAATGGTCTGGGTGTTTTGATCGGCGTTCTTCTCTTGGGTCTGATAAAAATGACCGCCTATTCTGCCGCCGGATCTTGACGGATCATCAGCCGGGATATTCAGCTGCACCCTGGCGGCCGCGTTAAGTTCATCGGCGGTAGTCTGCTTGCTTTGCCTGACGGTGATGATCAAATTGCTCTGGCGCACATCCAATTGCCTGACGATAGATTTTATTTCAGCCAATTTGTCAGGTGTGGTCTTGACTAATAAATTAGAACCGTTGTCAATCAATTGGGCGGTGTTGCCTAACAATGGAGCAAGCAACGGCAGTATTTCGAATGCCGGTCGATTGCTTAAGGGAATGACTTCAATAATGGCGTCAGCGGCAAAAACGCTATTGCCTAGCAGGTTTATGAAAATCAATGCTAAAAGTTTTTTCAAGGGGAAGCTCCGGTACAGGTAACCATGAGTCTCTATGGTATAACGTTGTGTGTGCCATTCGAAATTCTTTTTTTATGCTGATTTTGGCGATTTGCTGTCTGCTTTTGACAGTGGATTCTGCTAGCCTATCGCCGTATTCCTGTGCATGAATGCGCTAAATAAATCAATATACTGGTACAGCTATCCAATACTTTGGTAACGATAACTTGATTTATTGTCCAGGCCGATCATTCGATGTTGTCAACCTCTTGTTTTCTGGCAATTGTCGGGTAATAATGGTTTTGAGTTAATCACCAGCAACTGATAGTTGCGCTTATAATAAGCGCTCCAGCGTAAACAATTATCGGCTACTCAACTTATGACGTCACCGGGCAAAAAACCACTCATTATCGTCATCGGCATTGCGTTGATGGTTGCCGTTTATTTTTTCACCAAACAGCCTGAATTTGTTGATGTTGAAATCGTCACCCTTGAGCAAGGCGAGGTGAGGGCGACGGTATCCAATACCCGCGTCGGTACGGTTAAAGCCTGTCGGCGCGCCTATCTGGCACCGGCAACAGGCGGTCAGGTTGCCGAGTTGCATGTCAAGGAAGGCGACATTGTCAAACAACACCAGTTACTGCTGGAGGTCTGGAATAAGGACCTGAAAGCGCAGGTCAAACTGCAGGAAGCACAAATCAGGGCTAACCGGGCATCGGCCGAACAAGCTTGTCAGCTTGGGGCTGGCGCTGAACGCGAGGCCGAGCGTTTGTCACGGTTGCAAAAATTCGATCATATTGTCTCTGAAGAGCAGGTCGATATTAAAGCGACCGGCGCACGCGCCAAACGTGCATCCTGCAACGCGGCTCTTGAGGCTATCGCCGTTAGTCAGGCCAACCGCGACGCGGTTCAGGCCGCTGTCGAACGTACCCTGATTCTCGCGCCTTTCGACGGCACCGTGGCTGAAATCAATGCCGAGCAGGGAGAATTCATCACGCCATCGCCGCCCGGTATTCCGACTTTGCCCGCCATCGACTTGCTGGATGTCAGCTGTTTGTACGTGTCTGCGCCGATGGATGAAGTGGACGCGCCGCAGATAAAAACCGGCATGAGCGCCTGCGTGTCGCTGGATGCCTTTACTGATAAACGCTGTTCCGGCACGGTAAGCCGTATCGCGCCTTATGTGCTGGAAAAGGAAAAACAGGCGCGCACCGTCGAAGTTGAAGTTAAATTAACCGACCCGAAAGATATTAACGGCTTGCTGCCCGGTTACAGTGCCGATATTGAGGTGTTGTTGGCCAGAAAACCTCAGGCGCTGAGAGTGCCTGCCGAAGCGGTGCTGGAAAATAACCGGGTGTTGCTGATGCAGGCAGACGGCTTGCTGGAAGAGCGCAGCTTTAAGCCGGGTCTGGCTAACTGGAATATCGTAGAAGTGCTGTCTGGTCTGAATGCCGGTGATAAAGTCGTGTTGTCGGTAGGTCGTGATGGCGTGGTGGCAGGCGCTTATGCCCGTGTACAAAAATGATCCGGCTGGAACATATTCACCGCTATTTCCAGGTAGGCGAGCAGACCGTTCATGCCTTGAATGACATTAATGCCGTCATCGAAAAAGGCGAATATGTATCGGTGATGGGGCCGTCAGGTTCCGGAAAATCGACCTTATTAAATGTCATCGCTCTGCTTGATCAGCCCAGCTCAGGCCGGTATCTGTTAAATGATCAGCCGGTTACCCAGCTTAGCGACGACGAACTTGCCAAAGTTCGCCGCGAAAACATCGGTTTTGTGTTCCAGTTTTTTCATTTGATCCCGCGTTTATCGGCGGCTGAAAACATTGAAATACCGATGATACTGGCAGGCGTAGGGGTTAAGGAACGCAAACAACGGGTACTGGAGGCGCTGGCGTCGGTCAGTCTGCAAGATCGCGCTCACCATAGGCCGGATCAGCTTTCCGGTGGACAGCTACAGCGTGTCGCGATTGCCAGGGCCATGATTATGCGCCCTGCGATTTTATTGGCGGACGAGCCGACCGGTAATCTCGACAGCAAATCCGGCAAGGAAATTATCGCGTTGTTGGAAGGGCTTAATCGGCAGGGCGTGACATTGGTGATTATTACCCATGATCAGAATGTGGGCGACCGGGCGCGCCGAAAAATTCGCATTGTCGATGGGCAACTCAGTTAACCCGTGTTCATCGTATCAGCAGTTAAGTATGGAAGCCTGCACTCCGGTTGCTCTATTTTTCATTATAACGGCAGCGATGCAGAGTAATTAAGCCGAATCAGGATAAATCATGCTCATTAAAGACACGTTAACCCAAGCCTTAGGCGCCATCAGCACCCAGCGCTTGCGTGCGGGATTGATTATTCTGGCAATGAGCATCGGTATTGCTTCGGTTTCGGTGTTAACTGCGTTGGGCGAAAGCGCTCGCCGTTATATAGTTAACGAGTTTGAAGCCTTAGGCACGAACCTGGTTATCGTGTTGCCGGGGCGCACCGAAACCCTAGGCGGACAGCCGCCGTTATTCGGCGAAACACCCAGGGATCTGACGCTGGAAGATGCCGAGGCTTTGTTACGCAGTCGTCATATTGCCGCCATCGCGCCGCTAACCGTCGGTTCTGCGCCCGTTTCAGCGCAAGGACTGGAGCGTGAAACCAATATTTTGGGTTCGACGCATGCACTAAGACGGGTGCGTCGTTTGACCATGGCGCAAGGCAGTTTTTTGCCCCAAACCGAGATCGATAAAACTCTGTCGGTGTGCGTGATCGGCCAAACTATACGTAATGAACTGTTTGCCAAGCAATCGGCTCTGGGGCAATGGTTGCGCATTAACGACCGGCGTTTTCGGGTGATCGGCGTGCTGGCGTCGGAAGGGCAATCGGTCGGCATCGATTTTGATGAAATTGTGATTATTTCGGTGGCGTCGGCACAGGTTTTGTTTGATACCCATTCGTTATTCAGGATTCTGGTTGAAGCCAAATCCAAACCGGACATGTATCAGGCGGTCGATGAAATCAGGGGCATCATCAAGGCCCGCCATGAAGGCGAAGACGATGTGACACTGATTACCCAGGACAGCGTGGTCAGCACCTTCGATAAAATATTGACCGCATTGACCCTGACTGTAGCCGGTATCGCTGGAATCAGTTTGCTAGTAGCGGGTGTTTTGGTGATGAATGTGATGCTGGTCAGCGTTACGCAACGTACTGCTGAAATCGGTTTACTGAAAGCCTTGGGCGCAACCAAAAGGCAGTTGCTATGGCTATTTTTGGCCGAGGCGGCGATGCTGTCGCTGGCAGGCGCGGTGTTGGGCGTGATCTTGGGATACGTAACCCTGGCAATTTTGCAGGCTTTTTACCCGGATTTTCCTATGGAGCTGCCGGGCTGGGCATTGCTGGCCGCCTTGGCAGTTTCGTTAATTACCGGCTTGCTGTTCGGTGTATTACCGGCCAGAAAAGCAGCCAATCTCGATCCTATTGTCGCATTGGCAAAGCGGTAAACCTATGCATTACGCTGATCTTATCTTATTGTCATATCGGACGGTTATTAGCCACAAACTGCGTTCGGCACTGACCGCATTGGGTCTGATTATCGGTATCGCGGCGGTGGTGGTATTAACGTCTATCGGTCGCGGAATTCATACCTTTGTGCTGGCAGAGTTCACTCAGTTCGGCACTAATTTGATCAGCATTCATCCCGGAAAAACTACCACCTTCGGTGTGTCGGGCGCAACCATAAGCACCGTTAGACCGCTGGTTATCGCCGACGCGGTCAGCTTAAGAAATCGACGAAATATTATTTCCGTATCCCCGATGGTGCAAGGTAATGCACAAATTAAAGCCGGAAAAATGCAGCGACGCACCAACGTGCTCGGGGTCGGTTCTGCGGTACCGGAAATCTGGAAAATCAAGGTCGTCAGCGGGCGTTTCTTACCGGAAGAAGAAAGCAACCCGCGCGCCTTTGCGGTGCTGGGCAATAAACTGGCGACCGAACTGTTCGGCACGGCCAGCCCGCTAGGCCAGCGCATCAGGATCGGCAGCGACCGTTTTCGGGTCATCGGCGTGATGGAAAAAAAAGGCCAGACGCTCGGTTTTGATATGGACGACACCATCTACATCCCCGCCGCCAAAGCGCTGGAGTTGTTTAACAGGGAAAGCCTGATGGAAATCCATCTGCTCTATCAAAGCAATGCCGCGATTGCCGGTGTAGAAAATGCGATCAAACGACATTTGATTGCCCGGCACGGCAGGGAAGATTTCACCGTCGTCACCCAGAACCAGATGCTGAAAAGCATGGATTCTATTCTGAATATCCTGACATTGGCGGTAGCCGCGCTGGGCAGTATTTCTTTGCTGGTAGGCTCGGTTGGCATATTAACTATTATGACTATCGCCGTTTCCGAACGCATTTCCGAAATCGGCTTGCTGCGGGCGGTAGGCGCAGAAAGGCGAACCATTTTCCAGCTATTTCTGTGCGAGGCCTTGGCGTTAAGCGGTGCAGGTGGGCTGTGCGGCGTGTTGCTGGGCATAGCCATCGTCAAGATACTTGAGGTCGCACTGCCCGCCTTGCCGGTGGAGCTGGCCTGGGCCTATATCGTTGCGGCCTTTATGGTCTCATTGCTGATCGGCATAGCAGCCGGAGTAGTTCCGGCAATGAAAGCCGCCCGGCTAGAACCTTTAGAGGCTTTGCGGGCCGAGTGATTTTCGTATTTCAAACATGCTTGGGAGTTCGGCTTTTTTATCACAAACACATGGGGCAAAGGGGCTTTAAGCCATCCTGTCCCTCATTTTATTGTAAACTTGACACATGCAACAATTGATTAATTTTTTTGGTATTAAAGACTTTCTGCCTCATGGGTATTGCCTGTCGTGGAGTCCGGTATTGCTTTGGCTGCATGTTATCGCAGACATACTGATTACTCTGTCCTATTACTCGATTCCTCTGATTCTCATTTATTTTATCCGGAAGCGTAAAAGCTTTCCCTATCCATGGCTGGTCGTCATGTTTGCCGGATTTATTATTGCCTGCGGTACCACGCATTTACTGTCGGCTATCACGATATGGATACCTTTATATTGGCTGGACGGATTGTTTAAAGGTATTACGGCGATTCTTTCGATTGCTACTGCTTTCCTGATGCTATGGATTACTCCGCGCGCCTTGTCTTTACCCAGTGCCGAACAGCTGCAAGCCGAGATAGAGCAAAGAAAAGTAGCAGAAAAGGCGTTGCGCGAAAGTGAAAATAAACTTGCCGTCATTCTTGATAGTGTCGAATCCCTTATTTATATCAAGGATAACAATCATCAATATCAGTATGCCAATCGACCGGTACGGCAACTGTTTGGCAAGGGGATGGAAGACATTATTGGCAAGGTAGACGATGATTTTTTTGATGCTGCTACCACGGCAAGATTGCGCGAAAATGATCGCCGAGTCATTGAATTGGGTGGACGAGTAGCAGTCGAGGAGATGATTACTGCCAAAGACAGCACCATTACCGGCACCTACTTTTCCACTAAGCAACCACTGCGCCATGAAAACGGCAGTGTTTACGGCTTGTGCGGAATTTCTACCGATATTAGCGAACTCAAGCGCCGGGAGCAGAAAGACAAAGAACATCTGAACGAACTCGCTCATGTGACTCGCCTTGGGTTGATGGGGGAAATGGCTTCAGGCATCGCTCATGAAGTCAACCAGCCTCTGGCTGCGATTACCAGCTATACGCAAGTCAGTTTGAACCTTGTCAACACTGAAGATCCTGATTTGGTCAAGCTTACCGAGATCTTATACAAAACTCAGCAGCAGGCTTTAAGAGCGGGACAGATAATTCATCGAATGAGGGAATTTGTTAAATCTCATGCAAAACATCGTTCAAGCTCCGATATTAATAGCTTGATTCATGATGCGGTTGACCTGTGTATCGCTGAAGTTAAAAAAAACGACATAAGGTTAACATTTGTTCTGGAAAACAATCTGCCGTCTATTTCTGTCGATCATATACAAATTGAACAGGTCATCATAAATTTGATCCGAAACAGTATTGATGCCTTACAAAACATACCCGTAAAACAGCAACGTCAATTAAGCATCCAGAGCCAATTAACGCTCAATAATGAAATAGAGATCAGGGTAAAGGATAATGGACTTGGACTTGCTCAAGACGAGAAACAAAAAATATTGATGCCTTTTTATACCACTAAAAAAGACGGGATGGGAATGGGGCTATCTATCAGTCGTTCACTTATCGAAGCTCATGAAGGTGTTTTGCGTTTTAATAGCGAATCTGGAAAAGGCACCACTTTTTATTTCACTCTACCCATAATAAGTAGCGACGCATAAGTTTTCTTTCTCTTGTTGTCAGTGGTGCGGTCGGGCCTGTGTCTGTGAATGAGCGATTAAAGTCATCCCTGTCATTGTTCTTCAATCGGCAATTAAGATGCGGTTTTCGGCAGGTAGCTAATTTTGATCTATAGTCTGTTTTATTTGCCTGATTGACGCACTGTTTAATTGCGCTGTTCTGTTGTGATCCAGACATAATGCGCCTCTAAAACCAAGATAATCCGGCTGGTAGGGTATCAGTTCGGCTATATCGTCCAGTCTGAGCGAACCGGCCAGTCCGCAGAGCATTTTCCGGTCTTTTGCCAGTCGGACAAATTGCGCTATGTCGGCTTTTGCCATGACCTGAGTTAAGGAGCCGTTGGTTTTGTTCATGGTGTCGAGCATGACCCCGTTGAATCCGGCATTTTTTAGCGAGTCTATGACGGCAAGATCCGGTTGGGTATCGGCGAATAGCACCGCTATTAAGTCGATCGTTCCCAGGTTCCGGTGTTGAAATGTAGCGAGTTTTTCTATAGTTCCCTGCCAGTCGCCGCCGGGAAAAAATCCGATTTTTATATAATCGACGCCGGTTTCGGCCATCGCTGTCACTGCCTGGTAAACAATCTCAGGCTGCATCGGCAGGTCGCCGACGGTTGCGCTAACAGGACAGCGACCGTTAATTTCAGTAACAATGGCTTTGACCAGATCGGTTTTCAGCGCACCCAAGGCGCCTAAAGCCGGTTGTTTCAGGTCGATAATATCGACATTCGCGCTTAAAACCAACAAGGCTTCTTCTACGCTGTTAACGCTGGCAAGCATTCCGGTCATGCGTCTACCTCAAAGTTTTCAATAACCGTCATCAACCAACTCCAGGCTTCCAGTTCTCGGTCTCCGGCTGTTTTTTCCAGGCCGATACGCAGATAGTCGATTTCGGCTTGTATTTTTTCTAATGGAATCATACCTAAACGACTGATTAAAATCGCCGCTTCCAGTACCGAATATTGGGCGCGGTTAAAGCCTCTAAAGGGTGCATGATTAACGTTATGCACGGCTTTGCAGAATAGTTTGGGCCGGGTCTGGTCGTCTTCAACGCGAACCAGTTCGACTTCGGTATGGGCCAGCGCACAATCAAGCACTTGACCATCGATTTTTTCCGCCGGTTTTAACGGCCAGTCGCGCCGCCCGGTCAGGCATCCGGCAAACACCCGTACATCATCGCAATAGTTGATCACGGCGGTTTTGCTTGCCAACAGGTTATTGAGTGTTGTTGAGGGGCGAAACGGCAGGATGATGAAATCGTCTTGCGACCCAGTCGCCGTGCCAGTTCCCTGCTGGCTCGCGGCGTACACTCCGTCCTTGGAGATTGCCGAACCTGTTCCCGACAGGTTTTCGGCATACACTCCATCCCTGGAGATAACATGAATACCCATCGGCGCAATATGCGCCAGACCGGAACTGTTTTGGGTGATGACTAGGGTTTCTTGAATCATGGTAACTTCTTCATAAAATTAGGCGATGTCACCTTTAATGGCGAAAACGGCTGATTACTGGAGTGCAGGCTTTGCCTGCAAGCACAAGCAAAGCTTGCACTCCTCATTTTTTTCATGGTTTCCGTGGGCTACGTTGATTTCAAAGTGCTTCCGGCGGGTTTAAAGGTGTGCAGGTCAACGCTGGCTTCTGAGCTGTCGGTTGCGCAACCCCATTGTAACGCTTGGTCTTGGGTATAGCGTTTTCCCAGTTGCCAGGCTATTTCAGCTCTGGCCAGTTCAACGCCCAGATAAAAAGCGTGGCCGCCGTCATTTTCGACATGCAGTTTCGGAAACAGGTCAAACGGGTCGGTGGCGCTGTGCAAGCCGTCTCGGTTGAAAATATGCACCCCTTCGGCGCTGATTTGAACGCGGAAGCTGGGATCTTTGATTTGCCCGGCCAGTTCCTTGATTTCTTCCAGGCTATAGGGGAACGGGGAGGTCTCATGCAAAGCCATTAAGCCGGGATCAATATGCTTGGGCAGCATGTCGTGTTCTTTTGCCGCAAACATGATGCGCCGGGCCAAATCGGCTTCTTTGACCGCTCGGCAAGCATGTTTGCTGACTTCGGTTGCCAAAATGCTGTTGATATTGAGTTCCGAGCAGATGCCCAGCAGCAGGGCGTTCATGCCCAGGGTATCGGCATGGGTCAGTTCGGTGATATTGCCGACGCCCAGCATCATTTCAATATCGGGATGGTTTTTCCTGACTTCATGGTAACGCACGATGGATTGGGTGAAGCCAAAATGCAGCGGATCCAAAATCGGGTCGACGATAAAGGCTTTGTTTTTTGCCTGCATGATCTTGATGGCTCGATCCAGCGAGGCCAAGTCTTCATGTCTTTCCGGAATGATGATCGGCGTCGCCGCCACTTCATCGGCGACCCACAAGGTACTTTCGTGCAGGCTAAGCATATAATCAGCACCCGCTTTGCCGCCCCTGAGCAAGTCGTCGGCCTCCAGCGAATCGATGCTGACGGTAAAACCTTCCTGTTTCAAGGTACGGATGATGTCTTCCATGTGCGGAAAATCGGTGCTCGGCAGGCAACCTATGTCGATCACATCGGCGCCGTTTTGTCGGTAGTAGGCGGCGCGTTTAACGACTTCTTCAACACTGACATTCGGCGCATCGACGATTTCGGCAAAGATTTTGACGCTGTAGCGGCTTAAATCAAGTTTGTGCGCGGCGTGTCCGAAAAACATCGGCAAGTCTTTGAGTTCATCCGGGCCTCGTTCAATCGGCAAACCCAAGTTTTTGGACAAGGCTTCCAAATCGCCTCGACAGCGTCCGGGCACCAGTATGCGGTCAGCGCCGAAGGTGTCGGTCAAGCGGCGGCCTATCATGTCTGCGGTCATTAAGGCTGCGACCTTGAGACCCAGTTGATGCACGGTGTAGGTGAATTTAGGCTGCATTTTTTCGAGAATACTACGCAGCTGTTTTTCAGCCAGTTTGCCGGTAAGAAAGAGGATGTGTTCGCTCATGTCAGGGATTGCAACCGCTGGTTAACTTTGCTGATTAATTCATCGACGCTTTCAACGACGGTGGTGTATTCAAAACTGCGCAATTTGGCCGTGCCTTCCAGATCGATTTTTCGCGGATATACCATGACTTTTCCGCCCGGTGCGGTGGTTTCCATTTCCGGCGCTATATCGCAGGGATAAACAATGCTCGGAACCTTGCATTTCCCAGCCTGGGAATACAGATTGGTCACCAACGAGTCGGCAATGCCCAGCACGCATTTGGCCACCGTATTCGATGTTGTCGGAGCCATCACAAAGGTATGGTAATGACCCTTGTAAAAATGCCCGACCGGCGGTGCTGAAGCGGTTTTGTCGCGGTACACCGGCATTTTTTTGCGGATGTCGTCGAGATTGATGCCGTACATGTGTAATACCTCTTCACCAGCCTGGCTCAGATATAAATCAACATCGTCCAGCGTCATCAGGAAATTCAGGCATTCTTCTATATAATGACCGGAGCCGGTAATGGCCCAGGCTAGTCGTGCCTTATTCATTCAAGGTTCCATTAAAATCAATCAGGGTCGAAAACAATTGGTTATTATACATGAATCGATACGCCGATTTCGCGCACAGGAGTTTTTAGGGAATGTTCAATCAAGTCAATCTGGGCGACCGGCCGGTCGTCCCTACAGGCGGCATACAGACCAAACCGCTGATTATGGGGATTTTAAATGTGACGCCGGATAGTTTTTCCGACGGCGGCAAATTTTCAGGTCTTAATGCGGCTTTGCAGCAGGTTGAACTGATGTTGTCTGAAGGCGTAGATATTGTAGATATCGGCGGCGAGTCGACGCGTCCCGGCGCTGAACCGGTTGCGGCTGCGGAACAAATCCAGAGGGTAGTTCCGGTGATTGAAGCCATCAGACAACAGTTGGCTAGTCATATATTAATCAGTATCGATACGACCTCTAGTGAGGTCGCCAAAGCGGCGCTGGATGCCGGAGCCGATATGATCAACGATATTTCAGGGGGCAGGGCGGATGCAGCGATCTTGACGCTGGCCGCTCAAACCGGTGTGCCGATTATTTTGATGCACAGTCAGGGTGTCTCAAAAACCATGCAGGATAATCCGCATTATGAAAATGTCGTACAGGAGGTGCTTGAAGCCCTGAACGAAAGCATTAATGCGGCGTTAAAGGCAGGGATTAAAAAACAGGCTATTGTGATCGATCCGGGCATAGGTTTTGGCAAGCGCAAGCAGGATAATATCGATTTGCTGGCGCATCTTGATGCGTTGGTGGCAACGGGTTTTCCGGTGCTGTTAGGTACCAGTCGCAAGCGCTTTATGGGCACGATTTGTGATGTTGCAGAACCCTCGGAACTGGTAACAGCCACCGCAGTGACCACGGCTTTAGGTGTAATGTCGGGCGTACAGATGTTTCGGGTGCATGATGTTAAGGAAAACCGGCAGGCAGCCGATGTGGCCTGGGCGATTAAACAGAGCAGATAGGGTGGGCAGGTTTTTCTGCCCACCGTTTACAACTATTCCCTATTTATCAGGTTTCACTTATAGTCGCTTTGACTGCTTAGGCCTGGATGAGGCTCTCCTACAGGGCGATAATCTCCCTCAGATAAATAGGTAAGAAGCATCGGCAGTAATACCATGATGGATAACACCAGCACCACGCCGGCGATGGCTAATAACAGTGTCTTAATGGAGCCTTTAACATTTTCTGTAGAATCGTCTGAGTCTGTTGATGACAGTGGTTGGTCGGTTTTATTGTCATGTTCGTCTTGGATTGGCATGATGATCTCCCTGCTGAATTGAAGGAAAAATGAAATGCTGCCTCATATTTGAAGCTGGCAACTGGCTATGCTAGTCTCATCATGAATTTCCTGCAACACGTCTTATATTGCATTGACGCCTCAATAAAACAATAAGTTATAAGTTAAAAGCGTTATTTGGCAAAGTTCACTATCGCTAATACCGTGCTATGCTGCATTTTTAAACGGACTCCAAGAGGCAAGTCATGAAAATTTTTACACTATTATTCTTATGGGTACTCTGCACCGCCCAGGCTAATGCAGAAACCAGCATAGCCATATTGGATTTCGAATTGCGCGATCTGACTTTAGCTCCGGGCATACCCGCTGAGGTGCAAAGAACCGCGAGCATAAAAGCCATGCTGGAAGCTGAGCTGGAAAGAGCCGGGTATAAAATTGTTACTATAGATTTAGCGTCGCAGCGGGAAGCAGATGGCGGAGTCGGCTATCTTTTTGATCACCATGATAGCGCCGCCGAACTGGCTAAAAATGCCGGTGCAGATTATGTACTGGTTGGAAGGCTGCATAAACCCAGTTTCTTGTTCGCTTATATCATGGGCCATTTAGTCAGGACTAATAATGGTCAATTAATCGGCAATTACATTTCAGAGATCAAAGGCGGAGATGAAAAATTAACGCTCAAAGGCGTCGAAAGTCTTGCGGTTAAAATCGACCATGATTTGGATAAAATTTATATGCCGCCGCCTCCAAAGGCAATACACAAATAATGATTAAATGAAAATGGACAAATTAGTACAGTACCGAGACGACAACTGGATAACAATATGGAAAAAAGACTTATGAATCAGCCAAAATGCGCCAGGAAAGCCTGGAGAAACTTCGCGCCTTGTCTCTGGATTTACCCAAGGACGGATTGCAATTTATGATCTTACGAGGAAATTTTGAACAACTGCCGTTAAAGGATTTTGCCGAAAAAGCCTATTTGGATTATTCCATGTATGTGATTTTAGACAGGGCTTTGCCGCATATTGCCGATGGCTTAAAACCGGTGCAGCGGCGTATTGTTTATGCGATGTCCGAGTTGGGTTTGACGGCGACGGCCAAGTTTAAAAAGTCGGCCAGAACCGTCGGTGACGTGTTGGGTAAATATCATCCGCACGGCGATTCCGCCTGCTATGAAGCCATGGTGTTGATGGCGCAGAATTTTTCCTACCGTTATCCGCTGGTTGACGGGCAAGGCAACTGGGGTTCGCCGGACGATCCCAAATCCTTTGCCGCGATGCGCTACACCGAATCGCGCCTGACCGCTTATGCGCACACCTTGTTAAGCGAATTGGGGCAGGGCACGGTGGACTGGTCGGATAATTTTGATGCGACGCTGAAAGAGCCGGTGCTGTTGCCTGCGCGGCTGCCGAATATTTTGCTGAACGGCACCATGGGCATCGCGGTCGGCATGGCGACCGACATACCGCCGCATAACCTGCGCGAAGTCGCCAGCGCTTGCATCCAGTTATTGGATGATCCGGACAGTACGCTGGAAATGCTGTTTACTCATATTAAAGGCCCTGATTATCCGACCGATGCGGAAATCATCACTTCGGCTGAGGATATACAAAAAATGTATATCAGCGGCGGCGGCTCGATAAAAATGCGTGCCAAATATGAGCAGGAAGACGGCAATATCGTGATCACCGCGTTGCCGCACCAGGTTTCCGGCGCCAAATTGATGGAGCAGATCGCCGCGCAAATGCTGGCGAAAAAGCTGCCGATGATTGAGGATTTGCGCGATGAATCCGATCATGAAAACCCGACCCGCTTACTGGTCATTCCCCGTTCAAAACGCATCGATGCGGATGAAGTGATGTCGCATCTGTTTGCGACCACCGATCTGGAAAAAAGCTATCGCGTCAACATGAACATGATCGGCCTGGATGGACGGCCCAAGGTTAAAGGGCTTAGAGGCATACTGGTTGAATGGCTGGTATTTCGTACCGAGACCGTGCGCAAACGCCTGCAATATCGACTGGATAAGGTGCTGGCGCGCCTGCATATTTTGGATGGCTTACTGATTGCCTATCTGAATATTGATGAAGTTATCGCCATTATTCGCAACGAAGACCATCCCAAATTGGTGCTGATGGAGCGTTTCGGACTCAGCGATATTCAGGCCGAAGCGATACTGGAATTAAAGTTACGGCATCTGGCCAAGCTCGAAGAGATGAAAATTCGCGGCGAGCAGGATGAGCTGGAGAAGGAACGCGCCGCGCTGGAAAAAACCCTGGGTTCGCAACGCTTACTCAATCGTCTGATCAGAAAAGAAATTGAGCGCGATGCCGAGAAATACGGCGATGATCGTCGCTCACCGATGGTTGCAAGAGATGCGGCGCAGGCGCTGGAAACAACAGCGTTAATAACCAACGAACCGTTAACGGTTATTCTGTCGGAAAAAGGCTGGATCAGGGCGGCAAAAGGTCATGATATCGATGTTGCCAGTTTAAATTATCGTTCCGGCGATAGTTTTCTGGATGCAGTCAAATGCCGGACGACTCAGCCGGTTTACATCCTCGATTCCACCGGGCGAGCCTATAGTACTGCCTCGCACGATCTGCCGTCGGCCAGGAGTCAGGGCGAACCGTTGACCGGGCGACTGAATCCGCCGCCGGGTTCGTTATTTCTGCATTTGCTGGCAGGCGGGCCCGATGACTGGTATGTGCTTGCCAGCCATTTCGGCTATGGCTTCAGGGTTCAGCTGAAAGAATTGTTGAGCAAAAATAAGGCCGGAAAGCAGATGATTACGCTGCCGGAAGGTGCCAAGGTATTAAAACCTGCACGCGTACGTAGTGAAGCGGATTCGCTTGCGGTGGTCACTTTACAAGGCCGTTTGCTGATTTTCCCGGTGGCCGAGTTGCCCGCTTTGGCGAAAGGCAAAGGTAATAAGTTGATTCAAATTCCGACAGTCGATCTAAGTGCTGGAAAAGATTACGTGGTTGCGGCGGCGGTGTTATCTGAAAACAGTCAGTTAAAAATTATTGCCGGTAAGAGGCAGTTAACGCTTAAAGGCGCAGATATTGAGCATTATTCCGGCAGTCGCGCTAAAAGAGGCTTGTCTTTACCCAGAGGCTTTCAGCGGGTTGACGACTTGGAATGCGAGTGATGATGATTTTATCGTAGAATGATTTTTTGTGACCTACCTCCTGCATCCATGCAGTCGTTCTCGCGCCCAAGACACAGGGATGTGTTGAATGCAGATATCCGCCTTACCTACATCCCTGTAGGCAAAGCTGGCTTGGGTCGTTTTGCCATTCAGCGTGACGGGGTTTGGGTTTGCAAACCCCGTCACGCTTGTGCTGATGTTTTGTTATTTTTTACCAGCCGTTTTCAGTCTGACGATAAGCCGCCGATAATCATCCTCAGTTAACGCATCGTTGAGTATCAGTAGGGATTGCTTATGTGCGTTTTTGTTAAAGTGCAAAAATATCGCGAATACGGTGATCACGGTTGAATTCAGGATTTGGATCGATTCAAAGTCATTGCCGTCGGATATTTCCCAACCAAATTTTTCGGTATGCTTGATGTTGCAGGGCTTTTGGGTTAAGCGTTTAACGGTACCCCAAAAATGGATGCAGATACCGGTCGACAAGGTCAGTTTGACGGCAACCGGTAACGCATTGGCGATGCTTGAGGCCAAGGCCAGCGCATGCATCACAACCAGCAACTGCTTTAATCGTTTGGATGGTTTAAGCTCCACCAACAGTGAAGCTTCGTGTTTTTTTGCCAAGTTGGATTTAGCTTATTTTGCCATCGATTGATGACCTGTTCATAGCGAACTGGGTGAATGAGGCGATGCGGTGAGCTGGCGCATGAGATACATTCGTTGCTCTTGCATGGACTTTGCCTGATCTTGAAGGGTAGCAGGGTCAAAATCAATGCCTGCTTTGGCAGCTTTCAATAGATGAAGTATTTCTTCTGCGGTTTCATCGACAGTGATAGGTTTTGAATTATTTATCATAGCTAAATGTTAAAAGTTTCAAGTAGGGGTTGGTCAGTAACAGCCGATAACTTGGCTATTAACTAAAAGCAACAAAGGCTAGGAAAGATACGCTCACCGTAAAGGAGGTAACCCATTTTACTTTTTGGATTGAAGACTGTTCGCTCCAGCAATCCTTAAAATAGGCTTTATACTCTAAACCGGCGGTAAGAAGTTGTGTTTTAAACCGTCTATAAAGACCCGGCAGCGTGCGCCATAGGTAATAAAGCACGCAAAACGCCATCAACCATAGCAAATAAAAAACGATAATCTGGCTTTGTTGGCGGCTAGTATGAAAAATATGTTCGATAAGTTCTTCAAGACCGAGTTCAAACCACTCAAAAGCAAGGTGTATGACTACGAGCAATGAGTGCAGTATCATATCGTATAGCGTGATAACAAGGCCAAATACAATGAAACGGCTCAATATTTTTCGGTTAGCTAATGGAATCATCGGTTTCTCCTAAAATAATTTGCCCAATAAAATTGAATCTCTAAACGATACGTAAGGGTATTTTCAATACTGAACCTACCAAATAATTGTTTACGAATTGTATTTTTGTGGATCTTGTTTTTTCTACGAATCGAATGTTCTTTCTCGGGAATTAATTAAATACGCCTAAAATGCATAAACCATTCACCAAGTTCCCAGCCAGTCGGTCTGACTGAACCCGGTAGTGACCGGAAAGTGTATTCACTTCCAGATCGCCCTGACGAACGCCGAGTGGTCTGACTAAATCGAAAACCATGGGCTCAGGAATGTGCGGCGCATCACTGCTCAGTGCGGCATCGCCGATTTCGGAGCGGCTGTCATCATCAACATAGGCTTGCACAGGACTGGCAATCGCTACCATCAGACAATATGAAAAGAGGCTTTGTTTGCGATGCGTCTTGTTTTTGTTAAATACTGAAAACGATGTCATGTTTATGTGTCTTGCTGTTAATCAGGTGTATAGAATTTCACTTTTCCGGTTTCAATGTCGTACATGCCGCCGACTATATCGATTTCACCGCTTTTTAACAGGGTGTTTAGCAAAGGGCTTTTACTTTTAATTTGCTCGACGGTCATTCGCACATTTTTATCGGCCACTTTTTGCACAAGTTCGTTATTACTGGCGCTGATTTTCCCGTACTCTTGGGCCTGTACAGCATCCACAGCCGGTTTTATCTTGTGCAATAATCCGCTTAAATGATCCAGTTCCACATTGGCGCAAGCGCCTTTGATTGCACCGCAATGCGAATGGCCCAATACCACAATCAACTTTGAACCGGCCAGCTTACAGGCATATTCCATGCTGCCCAGGATGTCGTTATTGATGACATTGCCCGCCACCCGCGCACTGAACACATCGCCCAAACCCTGGTCGAAAATCAATTCGACCGAGGTGCGTGAATCCATGCAGCTAAGAATAATCGCAATAGGAAATTGCCCTTGTCGGGTGTCGTTAATCTGCTCCAGTAAATTCCGGTTGGATTTTAGGTTATTAACAAAACGTTCATTACCTTCTTTCAGTAACGCCAACACGGTAGTCGGTGTTAATGCTTGCTGGGCATCGTAGGTTGATGTCCTCGCATTTTCAACCGGTTCGAGCACGCCAAATCCGCGCAGGTTTTCAATGGTCAACTTGATGTGCTTTCGTTGCGCTTCAATTTTAAAGTTTTCAATAATTTCGTAGACATCGTAATCAATATATTTTGAACGGGTTGCGTCAATCACAACTTCCGAATGATCGGGCAACTGTTCAAGAGTCTGTTGGATATTGGCTTTATTCAGAAAAGAGATATGCTCGGATAATCGGAGTATGGTTTTATTGCCGATGTGCGACTCATTCAGGTAAAAACCACTTTTATAATTTTCCAGCAATATCGAAAACAAGGCGGTGATCATGCCGATAGCAAGACCGATCAGCAGATCGGTAAAAATCATACCCAGGATGGTGACGCAGAACGGAATGAAGTGATACAGTCCCGCTTTGTACATGATTTTAAAAGCTTTCGGCCTAATCAATTTATAACCGACGACCAGTAATACGCTGGCCAAACTGGCTAAAGGAATTTTATTGATCAGTACTGGAATAAGAATGACCGCAAACAGCAATAACAGTCCATAGATGATTCCTGACGTTTTGGTTTTTGCACCGGATTGAATATTAATGGAACTGCGCACGATGACTTGAGCCAGCGGCAAACCGCCGATTAAACCGCTACAGGCATTGCCGATTCCCTGAACAATGAGCTCTTTATTGGTAGAGGTGACTCTTTTATAGGGATCTATTTTATCAACCGCCTCCACTGAGAGCAGGGTCTTTATGCTTGCCACAACAGCCAGCGTTAACGCGGTCAGGTAAATAGACGGATTATTGATCTGGGAAAAATCAGGGTAATGCAGCTGACCCCATAAATCACTGGTGTTTTTCAAGACCGGAATCATAACCAGATGATTGCCACCTAATGCCAGTTCAGGATAAAAATTGTGCAGACCTTGATTGATGAACGTGCCGATTAAAATCGCGAATAAAATGCCCTGGAATAATTGAAAAAACCGAAATTTTTTCATAAACGGTTGTTCCCATAAAATAATAATTGCCAGTGATATCAGCGCAATCATTATTGCCGTAGGTGAGCTAAATTCAAACATATGTGCCAACTCAGAAAAAGACGAGTAGTTATCAGTCTCAAAAAAGGAGGTATCACCCTCGTAATCCCGGTCATAACCCATAGCATGAGGAAGCTGCTTAAGAAAAAGAATGAAGCCCATACCTGACAACATGCCGTTAATGACCGATGACGGAAAGTAATAGGCAATAACTCCGGCTTTGGACAGCCCCATGATAATTTGGAAAATACCCGCCACGACCAGGGCGAGTAAAAAACCATTGAATCCCAGTTTGTCAATGGCTGACCAGACAATGATTGCGAGAGCCGCTGTTGGACCGCAGATTCCCAGCGCCGAACCGCTTAATGGAGCGACTATGATTCCGCCGATAATACCGGCAATCAATCCCGAAAACAGCGGTGCGCCCGATGCCAGTGCTATCCCTAATGATAACGGGATAGCTATCAGAAAAACGGCAATACCTGCGGGTAAATCATATTTCAGGTTGGCAAACAGGCTGCCATTATTCGTTTTAGGGTTTGAATTTATCGGTATTTCTGTTTGTTGCTTCTTCATAAAAATTCACTTTTCAGGTGTTTATATTTGAATGGTTATTCAAAATCAGTCGCCTCCCGCGTGCGGAAAATTTACCTATCACCATTTAATATCACTATCGCTTCGTGTTTATTGATTTTATCCTTACCGTGCAGATCAATGAGTTCGACTTTAATATTGCTGTCCGGCGCAGCAGCCAGGAAATCTTCAATTGTCTCCATAATATCGTGATCAATAAATTTGGCTTTGCTGGCATCGATAGTGACTGTGCTTTGCTCCGGTATACTCAAAATAAATTTTCTTAATAACGCTTTATTCAGAAAAGAAACATCTTTGTTCAGCGATAACAGATAGTGCGAACCATCCTGAATGAGCGTAATGGCCGCGTGGTAATTGGTTTTGATGACAAAAAACAGGCCGATAACCATACCTATGGCCATGCCCTTTAATAAATCGGTCACCAGAATCGCAATCACGGTGATGATGAAAGGAAGAAATTGACTCAAGCCTTTTTGGTAAAACGACTTGAATAAAACCGGATTGGCCAGTTTATAACCGGTATGCAATAAAATGGCCGCCAAGCAAGCGAGCGGAATATAGTTCAGGTAGTGCGCGAAAAACATCACGCTGAGCAACAAAAACACACCATGAGTAAAACAGGCAATACGCGTTTGTCCGCCTGCGTTGATGCTAGCCGCACTCCGTACGATAACGGCGGTCATTGGCAAGCCGCCAATTAAACCGCTGATAATATTACCGACGCCTTGCGCTTTCAGTTCGCGGTTGGTGGGCGCGAGACGTTTCATCGGGTCGAGTTTATCGGTTGCTTCCAGACTTAACAGGGTTTCCAGGCTGGCAATAATCGCAATCGTTACCGCAACTGTATAAACATGCGGATTACTAAGATGGCTAAGATAGTCGGCGTTTGGCAGTACAAAGTTATCGAAAAAGTCGATGGCTTTTTCCGAAACCGGCAAGCTGACCAAGTGTTCGCCACTGACCGCCCAGTCAGGGGCAAACTGTATGGTGACCACGTTGTAGGCAACGCCCCAAACCACTGCCACTAAGGGGCCGGGGATCAGTTTTAGCAATTTTTGTTTTTTAAACCATGCGGTGCTCCATAAAATCAACAGTAACAATGCCACGACGCTGATAACAACCGAACCTGGCGATATACCGCCAAACGCATCAAATACCTCAAGGAAGCTGGATTCGGCGGTTTCCTTCATATAACTTTCATCGCCTTCATAACTGGTGTGGTATCCCGTGGCGTGAGGAATCTGCTTGATAATCAAAATCAAACCAATTGCCGCCAGCATGCCTTCAATGACTGCGGCAGGAAAAAAAGCGCCAATAATTCCGGCTCTCAAAAATCCCAACATCAATTGCATGATGCCCGCTAACACACAGGCCACCAGCACCCCTTGAAAACCGCCGAGGGTCTCAATAGCATTGAAAATAATGACGGTTAAACCGGCCGCCGGGCCTGAAACGGCGAGCTGTGAACCACTGAGCCAGGAGACAATGAGTCCGCCGATCAGGCCACCGATTAAGCCGGAAAATAAGGGCGCTCCTGATGCCAGCGCTATACCCAGACATAAGGGCAAAGCCACCAAAAACACCACGATCCCCGCAGGAATATCATCTTTCAGATGACGAAAATAATACTGGGTAGGTTTATGTATCATAGCTAAGAGTCCATTAAAGTAATTTGCTGTTATTGTAAATAATATCGAATCGAAATTAAAATATTAATTGCCTTGTTTCTTGAATCCACGAAGCAAATTTATAAGGCGATGCCTTGTACTTTGTGGTCCTGCTTTTCGACTGTATCATTGTTTATTTGTAAAGGCTCAGCAGAGATTAAATTTACAAGAGAACACGAATTATCAGTGGTGTTCTATCTTTTAGTTAGTACCCTTATGTTTGGATACTGAAGTAAAGTAATGGGGCGCTTTAGTTTATCAAGCCATGATTTTAATCTCTTTCCCTTTCACCAACCTTTCATCCTAGCTATTCCAGTTTATGAACATTTTATTGATAGAAGACGACGCCGTTTTGGCAGATGGATTGATTCATACGCTGGGCGACAGCGGTTACTCAGTGACCTGTGCAACTTCGGGGGCTTATGCCGAACACTTACTGCAAGCACAAGGTTTCGATTTGATCGTGCTTGATTTGGGCTTACCGGATGTCGATGGTCTGGAATTATTACGTAGACTTCGCAACCGTAAAATACCTTTACCCATCATGATTTTGACTGCGCGTGATGGCATCAATGACAGAATTAATGGCATTGAACAGGGCGCCGACGATTATATGACTAAGCCTTTTGAACTCAGGGAGTTAGAGGCCAGGATTCGCGCCCTGATTCGACGCTGCTACGGCGGCTTCAGTAACGATATAGTGAGTGGACGACTGACCCTGGACACCCATAACCACCAAGTGCTGGTAGACGGGCAGCCGATTATGTTGTCAGCGCGGGAGTATGGCCTTTTGGAAGTTCTGATGATGCGAACAGGCAATGTGGTCAGTAAAGATTCTATTGCGCAACGATTGGCCGTTGATGGTGATGCCTTAACGGATAATGCCATTGAAATTTATGTGTACCGACTGCGCAAGCGCATAGAACCTTATGGCGCGGTCATTAGAACGGTGCGCGGACTCGGCTATTTACTGGAGCGATCAGATGGTGAATAAAAGTCGCAGTCTTAAAACAGAAATTCTGTTACGCCTGGCTATTCCCCTCATTCTTTTTATGAGCATCGAAACGGTGTTGTCCTATTTTGTTACCCTGCACCATGTCAATGTCGCTTACGATCGCTGGCTGCTCGATTCTGCAAGATCATTAACAGAGGGCATCAAAGTGCGTGCAGGCAACATATTTGTAGAATTGCCTCCTGCTGCCTTGGATATTTTTAAATGGGACGAGTTAGATAAGACTTATTTTAAAATAATCTCGGAAGAAAAAGGTATGTTGGAAGGGGACAAATTTGTTCCCGAACCCTTAGTGCCGGAAATCAACTGGTCAAGCCCCATCTATTTTGATGATGAGATGTACGGTGAACCGGTTAGAGTGGTTTCCATTCTCATTACTCACGATGAAACTCCTGAAAAAATTTTTGTCCACGTTGCGGAAACCTTAAATAAACGCAGGGGCATGATGATGGATATTTTATTAGCCGACCTTGTTCCACAGCTAGTGCTGGTGTTGCTAGTAGGCGTCTATTTATTAGCTGGTGTAAGACGTGGCTTGCAGCCGTTGAATGTGCTGGCGGATGAAATTGCCCAGCGAACGCCACGCGACTTGCGCCCGATTCCAGAGCGACATGTTTTTCTGGAAGTGCGCGCCCTGACCGATACCATCAATGACTTATTGGAACGTCTGGCTCAGGCTATTGCTTCGCAGGAACGCTTTATAACCAATGCCGCGCACCAGTTGCGCACGCCTTTGGCCGGCTTAAAATTACAGGCTGAACGCGCGCTACGTAAACAAGATGTGGCGGAGATTAAACCGGCATTGATACAAATTCAGGGTTGTGCCGATCGTATGTCGCATCTGACTACACAGTTGTTGATTTTAGCCCGGTCGGAACCGATCAATGGCGGCTATGAATTACGGCAGCTGGATTTGTGCGCATTGGCTAGAAAAACCTGTATAGACTGGGTTCCTAAAGCATTGCAACGGCACATGGAGCTGAGTTTTGAAGGTTTTGAGCAACCGCTGTTTGTGCAGGGTGATGAAGTTTTACTGCGGGAATTGCTGGCAAATTTGCTCGATAACGCCGTTTGTTACGGTTATGACAAGGGCAATATTGTCGTTAAAGTCGAGCGTTATCCCTTGCCAACTCTGATCGTTGAAGATGATGGCCCTGGTATACCGGATGTAGAAATAGCCAGAGTTTTTGAGCGGTTTTACCGTATCCCAGGAAGTTCAGGTGATGGTTGCGGCTTAGGGTTGGCAATCGTTAAAGAGATTGCCGATTTGCATAAAGCGCGCCTTGAACTGGATCACGCCGGTGAAGCAGGCGGCACCCGGATTGAGCTGATCTTTGAGGCGCAGTAAAGATTACAGCTTCTGTAACCTTAGCCGTTGCGGGTTAGCATCCAACCACGCCGCCACGAATGGAATCAGTTTTCGGCGAGGCACTGCTGCTATCGATATCAAGAATCGGTATTTAATAGGTAATCGTACGTATTTGTAGGGGTTCGCAAACAAGGGATACTTTAAAGTGACTTGTTAATAATTGACATTTTAGACAGCGATAAACGGGACTAAGATTATGAAAAATCATCTATTAATTTTGACTGGGCTTTTACTTTTCTCTGCGACAGCGCTGGCTCTTGAAAAAACCGGTCCTGTGCAGAGTGATAAAGTGCATCAACGCATGCAGCAACTGGTACCGTTTTCAGTAGATCAAACCTTGGAGACATTTACCAAGACTGTTCATGGCGGTATTCAGCACGTTGTTGCCAAAGCAGCCGACAATACCGAGCAAATAAAATTGATCAGGGCGCATTTACTCAAAATTGCCAATGAATTCAGAAAAGGTGATTTTTCCGTCACTGAGCGCATACACGGTGCTGATATGCCGGGTCTGGCCCAATTAAAAAAGGCAGAAACCGATGATATAAAATTTGAATATAAAGTTTTACCCGATGGAGCACAGATACATTACTCGACTGAGTATCCCGAGTTTGTTCAGGCGCTTCATTTATGGTTTGACGCCCAGAAGATTGAGCATGGAAATACTGAAATACCCGAACACAGTCAGCACCATTCAACACCTGCTGAGTAAAGGTCTGCTTTTGGAAGCAGATAGCTAATAAGTAATTCTACTAATTGAATAAATAATTTACCTCCCTTATCCTGTATTTGCTTTAAATATACCAATTAATTTTTTAAGGTTAAATGGATGGGTATGCAACTGACAAGAGATTGATTTTTCTATGCTTTTGTCTTTTGATTTTTATTAAAGGTTTTTACCATATTTTAATGAGGACAGAATCATGAAAAAATTAGCATTAGCATGTGCAGGTTTATTGTTGTTTCTCAGTACTGCGGTTTTCGCCGAAGAGCATGCCGAAGCGGCACTGAAACACGCCAATGCGGCAGTAGAGCAAGGTAAGGCCGGCAAGTCATCGTCTCTGGTCGAACACGCAAAGTTGGCAATGGAGCATGCGTTGGCAGCATCCATAGCCGCTAAAGGCGTACCAAAAACCCATTTAGACGCTGCTGCTAAAGAGCTGCAAGAGGCCATTGATCATGGTAATTTGGATCATGCAGATGTGGCGACTAAACATGCTGAAGCAGCTGTAGAGCACATCCAAGTTGGAAACAAATAATCTCAATATCTTAAGGGGAGGGCGGAGTGATCCGCCCTTTTTTTTGTTTTGAATTTAGTACTATTTGGAATGACGACTACACCGAAGATACGCCTATTCATCTGTTATGACTTGAGTTTGATGTTTAATTTACCTCATAAAACTCTTTAATATCCGATAGTTGTTACATTTAAAGACTGTCAAATCACCGGATTAAACGATATAATTGTCTACAACAATCATCCTGTTAGAGAATACAATGGATATTAAAGAATACATGAAAATGCTTGGTCAGCAGGCCAGGAAAGCAGGACTAAAAATAAGCCGTACCGAGTCAGGTCAAAAAAACCTAGCCTTGCTGAAAATTGCCGAAGCCATTGAAAATGGGCATGAATTGTTGATAGCGGAAAATCGCAAGGATTTGGATGCAGGCAAGAAAAATGGCCTGGATACGGCTTTGCTGGATAGGCTGGAATTAAAACCAGCCGGTATTCAGGCAATGGTGGAAGGTTTAAAACAGGTTGCCGCATTACCCGATCCGGTCGGTGAAATCAGTGACTTAAGCTATCGGCCTAGCGGCATACAGGTAGGCCAAATGCGCGTACCTTTGGGCGTGATTGGCATTATTTACGAATCCCGTCCCAATGTGACGGTCGATGCGGCGGCTTTGTGTCTTAAATCGGGTAATGCCTGTATTTTAAGGGGCGGCTCCGAAGCCATATATTCCAATCAGGCGATTGCCGCATGCATATCTCAAGGTCTGGAAGCGGCAGGTTTGCCGATGGATGTCGTGCAAATCGTGGCGACCTCAGATCGCGCGGCGGTAGGCGAATTGATCACCATGAATCAATACGTCGATGTGATCGTACCACGCGGCGGCAAAAGCTTGATCGAGCGTATTTCTAAGGACGCAACGATTCCGGTAATTAAACATCTGGACGGCATTTGTCATGTTTATATCGACGATAAAGCTGACCTAGACAAAGCGGTAAAGATTGCTGTCAATGCCAAAACCCATCGCTACGGTGTTTGCAATGCAATGGAAACCTTGTTAGTTGCCGAGAGCATTGCCGCAAAAGTATTGCCGCTATTAGCTGAAAAATACAGTGAAAAAGGTGTTGAATTACGCGGCTGTCTTAAAACCTGTTCCCTGATTCCTGCGTGTGTTAGGGCGACAGAAGAAGACTGGGACACCGAATATCTGGCGCCGATTTTGTCGATCAGGATTGTTGACGGCATCGATCAGGCGATGGCGCATATCAATCAGCACGGCTCAAGGCATACCGAAGCGATTGTGACCGAAGATTACACTTTGGCGCGTCGGTTTTTACGGGAAGTGGATTCCAGTTCGGTGATGGTGAATGCCTCGACCCGCTTTGCTGACGGTTTTGAATATGGCCTAGGTGCTGAAATCGGCATCAGCACCGACAAGCTGCATGCCCGTGGCCCAGTGGGTTTAAAAGGATTGACCTCGTTAAAATATATCGTGCTAGGTGACGGCCATATCAGGCAATAGATGATCGGTATCTTCGGCGGCACTTTCGATCCTGTTCACTACGGACATTTGCGGTCAGCGCTTGAAGTTAAGGACATCTTCGGGTTAACTGAAGTTCGGTTGATTCCCTGCGCTAATCCGCCGCATCGCGAGCAACCAGCCGTAACAGCGGAGATGCGCGTGCAGATGCTGGAGCTGGCCATAAAAAATCAGCCGGATCTGAAAATTGATACCAGGGAACTGGACAGATATGATTTGCATCAAGCACCGTCGTATATGGTCGACACACTGGAGTCTTTAAGGCAGGAGTTTCCAGCCGACCCCTTATTATTGTTTATCGGCACTGATGCGTTTAAATATTTAACTGGCTGGTATGAGTGGCAGCGGTTATTTGACTATGCGCATATTGTAGTAATGACCCGGCCGGGCATTGAAACACAGACACTCAATGATTTTTTTAAAGCTCGATTGACTGGAGAAATCAAGGATCTGGTGCAAGTGATCTCAGGAAAACTATGCTTTTCACACGTCACCCAACTGGATATTTCGGCAACGGCTATCAGGAATATAATTGCAAGAAAACAAAATCCGGGTTTTTTATTACCCGATGCTGTCATAGAATACATCAAGCAACACCAGCTTTACGAGACACATTGATCTCATTTTTTACACTAGGAATTTGAATGCAAGCAGAACAGATATTGAAAATTGTCCAGGAAGTTTTGGATGAACGCAAAGGACAAAACATAACGACACTCGATGTTCGAGGCAAAACCAGTTTTACCGATTATATGGTGGTAGTAACTGGCACTTCGGATCGTCATCTGAAGTCCTTATGTGATTATGTAGCAGAGAAATTGAAGGAAAGCGGTATTAAACCGTTAGGTATTGAAGGTGATCTGGGCTCAGACTGGGTATTGCTGGATTTGGGTGACGTGATTGTTCATGCGATGAACGCTCAGGCGCGTGGGTTTTATCAACTTGAAAAATTATGGTCGGTTGATGACTCTAAAGAAAGCGAGCAGCAATTAGGTTAGTTAAAAACTTCTTTACAGGTTAGGTTGCCTTCTGTTCGGCAATCTAACTTTTTTAGACTTCTAAGTTTGTCAAAAGACGGTTATCAGGAGTTTTGCAAGTACTGCTGTTCAAGTAGCGTTAAATAGCTTTTATCCGTGCCCGTTAAAAAGTGAATTAACGTCGTGCGCGTCTGCAGGTTTAAAGTTTTGCTGTTTTTGATTCACCCAAATATTCCCATTCCCATTCCCATTCCCATTCCCATTCCCATTCCCATTTCAATAACCTTCTGTTTACCTTTTACCTTCACTCATTTCTCATTTCTCATTTCTCATTTTTCGTTAGAGCATAGCTTAAACTATTGTCCGGATTTCAGGGTCCACTATAATTTTTAGTGTGGTCATGATGCCAACAAACCAGCTCGCTTTCTTTTGTGTACGGC
>JAQSDX010000026.1 GCA_029946125.1 Candidatus Methylobacter titanis | reverse complement strand
CAATGATAAATTTAATGTTAGGGCGACTTTGCGACTGACTTTTAAAACACGCACTTAAGGTTTATATAGGCGTCCAATTTAGGTTAGCTTTTAAGCACGTAGGATGGGTAGAGCGGTAGCGAAACCCATCGAAGAGTGCTGATCATGATGGGTTTCGCGTTGCTCTACCCATCCTACGGTCTTCGTGGTGAGAAATTTTTTCTTGATTTACGAATCATCAACCTGATCGGCAAGCACAGTCAGCTTCTTGACCAGCTCCGATAATTGCTGTTGGTTGTCCGCGCGTACCGTGGCATGAGCCACTTTACGGCCTTTGCGCGGGGGTTTATCGTACAGATGCAAATGTGCATGAGGAATGGCCAATAGTTCTTCAGTCTCAGGCAGTCCGCCGATGAAATTGACCATGGCTGCGTTGCCTATCGGCGTGGTTGCGCCTAACGGCAGATCCAGAATCGCTCGCAGGTGATTTTCAAACTGACTGGTTTCCGCACCTTCAATCGTCCAGTGGCCGGAGTTATGCACCCTTGGCGCGAACTCGTTGACCAGCAGTTTTCCGTCCACTTCAAATAATTCCAGGGCCAGTACGCCGACATAATCCAGCGCCTCCAGCAAACGGGAAATATAGGTTTCGGCCTGTTTTTGCATGGGGTCATCGGCGCGGCATTCGGAAACGCGCAGTATGCCGCCGCGATGCAGGTTTTCCGATAACGGGTAGAAAACTATCTCCCCTGAAACATTGCGCACCGCGATGATGGACACTTCGCGGTTAAACGGCACGAAGGCTTCGACGACCGCCGGAACGCCCTGCAACAGTTCCCAGGCTGAGGTTAAATCGTCCGCCGACTTGAGCAGCGACTGGCCTTTGCCGTCGTAGCCTTGGGTGCAGCTTTTTAAAATAGCGGGATAGCCTAAGGTGGACATGGCCTGTTCCAGATTTTCGAGGTTGTCCACCGCCGCATAAGCAGGCGTAGGAATGTCGAGGTCGCGGAAAAAACTTTTTTCGACTAATCGATCCTGGGCAACGGCCAGGGCTTTCGGTGATGGATGCACCTGGGTGTGTGCGGCCAGAAATTCTGCGACTTCAGCCGGAACATTCTCAAACTCATAAGTGACCACATCGGCGCGTTCCGCCAGCTGCGCCAATAGTATCGGATCGCTATAGTCTCCCTGCAAATGCTCGCCCAGCTTGTTGGCACAGGCATCGGCGGACGGGTCGAGAAAAATAAAGTCCAGTCCCAAAGGGATGCCGGCCAGCGCTATCATTCTGGCCAGCTGACCTGCGCCCAATACGCCGACTATCATAAATCGTCTCCGGCTCGCGGATCGGAATGCGCAAGCACCGATTCGGTTTGCTCGCGTCTGAAATCGTTTAATGCGCCCCGGTATTGGGCATGTTTGTTACTGATGATGGCTGCTGCCAATAACGCCGCATTGATCGCGCCCGCTTTACCTATTGCCAGGGTGCCGACCGGAATGCCTGCGGGCATTTGTGCGATCGACAATAAGGAATCCATGCCATTGAGTGCTTTGGACTGCACCGGTACGCCCAATACAGGCACAACGGTTTTTGCCGCAGTCATGCCGGGTAAATGCGCGGCTCCGCCTGCTCCGGCGATAATCACTTCCAGGCCTTTGGTTTCTGCGGTTTCAGCATAATGAAACAGTTTATCCGGCGTACGGTGCGCCGAAACGACCTCAACTTCGTGCGGGATGCCGAGTCGTTCCAGGGTTTCAGCTGCAAAGCGCATGGTTTCCCAATCGGACGTCGAGCCCATGATGATGCCAACCAGTGCGGTCATGTGTTACTCCTAATTAAGCAGGTAATAAATTTAAGCCGCGTAGTATCGCATAAATTATGTGGGCGCGAATTTATTCGCGCTGTCATGATAGACGCGAAGAAATTCGCGCCCACAATTTCTAGATTTCGTCGCTATCGATACCGGCCCGTTCGCTGATGCTTTTAGGGAAGGCCTTTTTAACTTTTACGCCAAGATCAACAAAACTGCTAGCTTGACGGATCAAATTACCGTTGCCCTGGGTTAATTTATTCATCACGCCGTCATAAGTGCTGTTGACGGTGCTTAACTGCTTGCCCAGTTTATCCAGGTCATCGACAAAGCCCCGGATTTTGTCGTAAACGATCCCGGCTTTATCGGCGATGGCCCGGGAATTTTCGTTCTGGCGTTCATAGCGCCAGATGTTTTCGATAGTCCGCAAGGTGGCTAATAACGTGGTCGGAGTGACTACGATGATTTTATGCTCGAAGGCATCGGAAAATAAGCCTTCATCCGCCTGAAAAGCGGCGATGAAGGCCGCTTCAATCGGCATGAATAACAGTACAAAATCGAGCGATCTGAGGCCTTTCAAGCCGGAATAATCCTTGTTGCTCAAACCCTTGATATGCTCCCGCACCGCTTCGGTATGCTGCTTTAATGCGGTGATGCGCTCCTGATCATCTTCGCTTGAGCAATAACGCTCATAAGCGAGCAGGGATACTTTGGAGTCGATGACCACATCTTTGTCTTCGGGCAGACGGACGATCACATCCGGCTTGAACAGCCGGTTATCCTCATCGCGGAATGCGCCCTGCGTTTCATACTCGATACCTTTACGCAGTCCCGATTTTTCCAGCACTTTTTCCAGGATCATTTCGCCCCAGTTGCCCTGAGTTTTCTTGTCGCCTTTTAAGGCGCGAGTCAGGTTAAGGGCTTCCTGATTCATTTGTGCGGTATCGCGACGCAACGAGACGATTTCCTCGCGCAGGGAAATGCGATCCTTGTTCTCGTTGTCGTAAACCGTTTCTATGCGCTGCTTGAACTCGCCCAGCTGTTCCCGTAACGGCGTGACGATATGATCCAGGCTGGTTTTATGGTGTTCGGTGAATTGCTTGCTGCGGTCGTCGAAAATCTTGCCTGCCAGATTTTCAAACTGGGTGTTCAGGCGCACTTCCGCATCCAGTAACAATTTTAATTTTTCTGCGGTATTTTTGGCCTGTTCATCTATGCGGGTTTGCAATTCGGCATTTTGGGTTTTGGTGTCTATAAACAGCTGTTGCAACCGTTTAAATTCGGTTTCGCGGTTTTGAAATTGCTTTAGTTTCTCCTCCAAAACCGCCAGATCGGTTGAGAGTTGCCGGATCAGGATTTTATCCTTGCCGTTCAGAAGGCGCGTTAGGAATGCACCGATCAGAAGACCTATTAACGCCCATATCAGTGGAGGAATGTTATTGATAAAATTCATGTGCATTGATTCAGATTTGATCTTCCGGCTTTAAAAAATAGTCTCAAGTGTCTGATGACCGGTTTCGACCCGCTCGTGCAAGTGGCGGTATGTTAAATCCCATTTTATTAATCTATAAACCGATAAAATTAATCAACAAAATTATAGGCATGCTACAGAAGTGTGTATTTTACTTTGGACAAAAGGCTATAACATGCAATCGTATTTGGGGAACAGGTGTGGTGTGAGTAAATTATCGCTTGATTAGTAGCGCTGGCCATCATTTAAGATCTTAAGAAAGCCACGCATAGCATCTGTGAAAACCTTCGATTGAACCACTTCTTTACGACGCTGGCTCCGCAGTTCCATGATTTGCTCAAACTCCACGGCATCGTTGCGGGCAATGACTCCCATAGACCAACCCACGAAGATTCGTTTGTCTGTCGGCGTGATGTAAATAATTTGAGAGTTTTTGTGCCTTTGATCGTCCAGGATCTTCACATACATACGGAGCGCCGCTTGTTCAGGCCCTTCCAGAACTTGCATAAATAGACCGCCACCGTGAACAAGAACGCCAGTAATGCCGATGGCTGGATTATTTCGTCGCGACGACTCCATAATGTTCCGCACTTGCTCATCAGATATTACATCCGTGGACTGGCTAAAGTAGAGAAGTCGAATCATGTAGTGTACCGTTTGGTCAGGGTAGACGCATTGTACCACTCATCCAAAAGGTCTCACTTGAACGGCCCCTAATGGTTGATAAACGGACAATTTATCGTTTCGGTTATTGTCCGATAGAAAGCTGAATACTCAGGGCGCGCTCCAGCAACAAAAGAGCGTTTTAATAAGTATCAAAATATTGCTGCCTCAGCCAAAGGTTACAAGCGCTTGAATATGGCTTCTGCAATATCGAGGGTTTTTTCCAGGTCTTCATCGCTGTGTGCAGCCGAAACAAAACCGGCTTCAAACGCTGAAGGCGCCAAATAAACACCCTCATCCAGCATCGCATGAAAAAAGCGCTTAAACAGGTTTTGATCGCACTGCATGACTTGGGCGAAGCCGGTCACTTGCCTTTCTGTACTAAAAAACAGCCCGAACATGCCGCCGACGCTGTTGGTGGTCATCGCGATCCCGGCCTGACCGGCGCGTTCTTTCAGGCCTGAAGTCAGCTTTTCGGTTTTTGCGGTTAACGCTTCGTAAAAACCGGGCCGGGTTATCAATTCCAGGGTTTTTAAACCGGCAGCCATCGCGACCGGATTGCCGGACAGCGTACCGGCCTGATAAACAGGGCCGAGCGGCGCAAGACATTCCATGATTTTACGCGAGCCGCCGAATGCGCCGACAGGCATGCCGCCGCCGATGATTTTGCCCAGCGTGGTTAAATCGGGATTAACATTATAGAGTCCCTGCGCGCCGGTTAAGCCAACCCTAAAGCCGGTCATCACTTCGTCAAAAATCAGCACACTATTATATTGGTCGCAAACTTCGCGCAAGCTTTCCAGAAAACCGGGTACAGGCGGAATGCAGTTCATATTGCCGGCGACCGGCTCGACGATAATGCAGGCGATTTGTTCACCTATTTCGGCAAACAGCGCTTTGACCGAATCGCTATCGTTGTAGGTCAGGGTGATGGTGTTTTCAGCGACCGAGGCCGGTACGCCGGGAGAACTGGGTACGCCGAACGTCAACGCGCCGGAACCGGCCTTGACCAATAATGCGTCGGAATGGCCGTGATAACAGCCTTCGAATTTAACGATTTTGTCGCGGCCGGTATAGCCTCTGGCCAAGCGAATGGCGCTCATGGTCGCCTCGGTGCCGGAACTGACCATTCTGACCAGTTCGATCGACGGCATCAGCTCGCAAACCCGTTGGGCCATCAGGGTTTCAATTTCGGTCGGTGCGCCGAAGCTCAGGCCTTTGTCGCATGCCTGCTTGACCGCCGCAATGACTTCCGGGTGGGCATGCCCTAAAATCATCGGTCCCCAGGAACCGACATAATCGATATAACGCTTGCCGGAACTGTCGTAGATATAAGCGCCCAGGGCATGATCGATAAAAACCGGGGTGCCGCCTACGCCGCTAAAGGATCGTACCGGCGAGTTCACGCCGCCTGGAATGACAAGTTTTGCATCGGAAAATAACGTGGTTGCTTCAGTCATGATGTGTTTTTTATTGCCAGAGAGAGTGTATATGTCACAAGCTTACCGGGAGTAGCTGCGACGAAAGTTAAATTTAATTGAATGGCGTAAAGGATAGGATAACTTTGCCTCGATTGAAAGCTTATCGTTGCTTATTCAATAATACCCTTGAAATAGGATGGCTTTAAAGCTACGCTCTAGTGCGGATAATGGCAAATATGAAAAAGTTGGATCGTCCGGCTATTATTCGATGACTGCCGAAATGACGCATATGCCGGTGCGTAGGGTAGAACGCAGTGAAGCCCGGCAATAATGGTCTGGTTTGATGGGTTTCGGCTATTGCCTCTAGCCATCCTGCAGCGTGATAAACAGATAAAACCAGAAGAAATTCATGTCAACTCCATTGTCGCCGTCGCAATACCCGAAACGTAATTTCGTTTGTTCATTAGGCATCGTTATTGCAGTCGTTAGTCTTTCCGAAATGCTGGTCACATGGCTGCTTGATGCGACTTATCAATGGGGGATTATATTGTCACCCTTGCAGGATACCGTTTTTAGCATTACCTTGCTGACGGTACTCAGCTCACCATTGTTGTGGTTTCTGGTATGGCGACCACTGGCCTTGCAGAGCGCCCAGGAACGGACAACATCCAATAGAGAGCTGCTGGCCGCGCTGGAGAATCATGTGCTGATCAGTATCACTGACGTTAAGGGGCGTATTGTTTATACTAATGATATGTTCTGTAAAGTTTCCGGTTATACCCAGAATGAACTTATCGGTGAGGATCATCGCGTCGTCAATTCCAGCCATCACGATCAGGATTACATCCGCGACATGTGGCGTACTATCGCCGGGGGACAGGTATGGCGCGGGGAGTTTTGCAATCGGCGCAAAGACGGGGGATTGTACTGGGTGGATAGCACGATCGCGCCTGTGCTGGATAAAACCGGCAAGCCTAAGCAATATATTTCTATACGTCAGGATACCAGCACCCGAAAAATGAATGAATTAAAACTGACGGCATTAAAGCGTGCGCTTGATGCCAGCACGGAGATGATACTGATCACCAATGCCGAGGGGCTCATCCAATACGCCAATCCCGCACTGTGTCTGTTTACTGGCTGGACCGAGGATGCGCTGGTGGGGCAAAACCCCTATTTATTGGACAGCCCTGCCGCCGATCAGCAAGTCCTGTCCGAGATGCAAAACAGACTCCGTTGTAGCCAAGCCTGGTCCGGCCGACTGCTATGCCGACGCCGCTCAGGACAAGCCGCTCTGGACAAGCTGGAATACTGGGCCAAGACCAATATTACGCCGATTTTTATGGAAAACGGCACACTGTCCGGGTACGTGCAGATTCAGCACGACGTCAGCAAGCTGGTCGCAGAGGAGGCGGCCTTGCAAATTGAAGCTGACGATACTGCCGCCCGACTGGCTATCTTTGAAGCGCTGCATCAACCTCAGTCAATCAAAGAATGCTTGGTTCAGGTTCTGGATATTCTATTTGATCTCAAGACCTTCAATTTGCAGCGCAAAGGCGGTGTGTTTTTAAGAGCGCAAGATGAGGATTATCTGGACATGTTTGTGTTGCACGGCAAGTTCAGCGATGAATTTATTCGCAAAGAACAACGCATTGCTTTGGGAGCCTCCCTATGTGGGCGTGCAGCCATTTCAGGAAAAATGCTGGTTTCCGACGATTGCTTTTGCGATCCACGGCACGAACATCAATTTGACGGTATGCAAGCCCATGGGCATTACATTGTCCCCATTGCTTTTGGCGAGGATATCCTCGGCGTATTGTTTCTTTACACCGACCCCTATCCGATACAAAGCGAATCCCGTCTTGCTATGCTTCAGCAAGTGGGCGAAAAGATGGCTCTTGTGCTGTTACAACAACGCACCAAAGCTTCGTTGGAAGCGGCGCGTGATACGGCCTTGCAGGCTGCCCATTCCAAGACTGAGTTCTTGGCCAATATGAGTCATGAGATTCGCACGCCGATGAACGGCGTCTTGGGCATGCTGGATCTTTTACTGGATACCGAGCTATCTCGTGAGCAATCGGATTTGATACATATCGCCGCAAATTCGGCAGAATCCTTGTTAACTATCATCAACGATATTCTGGATTTTTCTAAGTTGGGGGCGGGTAAAGTCGAGTTGGAACGGCTTGAGTTTAATTTGGCGGATTTGGTCGAAGAAGTTTGCACGCTGCTGTCTAGCCGCGCCCACGCCCATGGCCTGGAATTAAACTGCTTTCTTCCGTCGAATTTACCGCTACGTTGGCAGGGCGATCCCACCCGTATTCGGCAAGTGTTGACCAACCTGATTGGCAATGCGGTTAAATTTACCGAGCAGGGAGAGGTTTCGGTAACAGTCTCGGCATTATCTGTGGCTGAGACTTTAGTCTCGACAAGCGCGGCTAAAGCCGCACCCACATTACGTTTTGAGATAGTGGATACCGGTATCGGCATTACCGCTGAGACGCAAGCGCGCCTGTTTCTTGCTTTTTCCCAGGCTGACAGCTCCACTTCCCGGCGTTATGGCGGCACCGGCTTGGGTCTATCGATCAGCAAGGATCTGGTGACGCTTATGGACGGCGAAATTGGCGTTGAAAGCAGTTTGGGGCAGGGCTCGACTTTTTGGTTTACTCTGCCATTGATGGCGGTGGATAGCGATGCTCCGGTTCCGCAAGCTGACTTTGTCGGCAAGCGTGTCTTAATCGTTGATGATAACGCCACCAACCGTATGATTTTGAGGCATTACCTAAGCAACTGGGGTTTTACTTTAAGCGACGCAGACAGCGGACCTGCGGCGCTTGTCGAACTTGAAGCTGCGGTGCTACGAAACCAACCCTATGATTTACTGCTGTCGGATAGGCAAATGCCGGATATGGACGGTTTTGCCCTGGCTCGCGCCATGATCGAACAACCCGCCATTGCCGATATACCGCGTATTCTTTTATCTTCAGGCAGCATAGGTTCACAAGCCGAAAGACGGGAGGCTCGATACGCGCAAAGCCTGTTAAAACCGGTACGGCAATCGCAGCTTTTTGATGCCATCATCGATGCGTTGCAGCTTCCCGGCCAGAAAACTGCGATAGCAGCCAAGGTAGAACAAGTCTTGCCCGATTACAGCGGCAAACGGGTGTTGGTCGTTGATGATAATAAGGTCAATCAAAAAGTGATACTTTCCCAGCTCGCCAAGTTCCAGCTAAAGCCCGACCTGGCCAATAACGGCCAAGTGGCGCTTGAGTTGCTGGGACGGAAGACCTACGACCTGGTGCTGATGGATTGCCAGATGCCCATCATGGACGGTTATGAAGCTACGCAAACTTTGCGCGAACGGGAAGCGGCCGCAGGAGGCCATTTACCTACGCCGATCGTTGCGCTTACCGCCCATGCATCGGCAGGCGAGGGTGAAAAGTGCCTGTCCGCCGGTATGGACGATTATCTGAGTAAACCCGTCAGTCAAACCGGGCTGGTAGCGGTTTTAGCGCGCTGGTTGGGGTTGCCGTCTGTTGCACCGATAGCCGATGATAATGCGCTTGGCAGTGAAATCCCTTTGAGTCCACGTTTGACAAAGGAGACAGGCGGGGCGGTGTTAACAGCTTGCTGGGATGAAGCGGCAGCACTTAAGCAGCTGGATGACGACCATGATTTACTGGCCGAGATGATAGATTTATTTCTCGAAGAGGCATCTGTACAATTAGCGGCCCTGGACGCCGCCCTGTTTTGCTCCGATCTCCTGGCATTGGCCGAGGCGGCTCATGGGATTAAAGGCATGGCCGGACATTTTTGCGCTGAAAAAATAATGACTTTTGCGGCAAACTTGGAACACGCTGCCCGCAAAGCTTCCGCTCCTCGGCAATTGCTCCTGCATGGCTCTACCTCCTGCGTCCATGGCAGTCGTGCTCACGCCCTTCGCCTACGTCCTGTAGGCGATACCGTGCAGTTGATGACCCGTGACTTGACCCAGGCCACGGTGGAGCTAGTTAAGAATCTGCAGGTAAGAAAAGAGCACAAGCAATGAATGTTGAATTCAATCTTAATGAGCTAAAAGCCGCCGACCGCCTGCCTTCGCCGTCGGGTACGGCATTGGCTATCATGCAACTCGTCCAGCAAAGCGATGCCACCGTGCACCAAGTCAGCCAACTGATTAAAGTCGATCCCGCTTTAAGCGGGCGTATCTTGCGTTTCGCCAATTCGGCGGCCTTCGGGGCTAGGCGGCCTATTGCCGATGTGGAAACGGCTGTCATGATGATGGGGATGCAGACAGTGCGCAACTTCGCATTGAGTCTTTCGCTGATTGGCAGCAACAGCAAGGGACATTGTCCGGGGTTTGATTACGAGGCGTACTGGTCGAGATCCTTGGCGATGTCGGTGGCCATCTCGGCGATCACCACCCGGGAAGTCACGGTGGTATCTGCAGAATCCTTTACCTTAGGATTGCTTGGCGAAATCGGCAGCCTGGCTTTGGCAACCGCTTGGTCCGAGATCTATGGCGAATGCCTTGGCGCGGCAGAGGGCAGGCAGCTTCTTGAGCTGGAGCATGAGCATTTTGCCATCGACCATAACGCATTAAGCCTGCTATTGCTGGCAGACTGGGGATTTCCGGTGATATTTCTGGATGCCCTGAAACTGAGCTTTGAGACGAAAGTACCCGGCATTAATCGAACTGATCAATTTGCCAAGCAACTCATTTTTGCCCGATTGATCGGAAACTACTGTGTGGCTGATGAATCCCAACAAGCCGCGTTGTTGCCGAGTTTAATCGCAGCAGCCAGTCTTCATGCTCTGGACGAAGCTGAGCTGCTCACGTTTGTCGATCAAATCATCGAGCTTTGGCACGAATGGGGGAAAGTGTGTGATGTGAAAACGGATGCGCGCCAGTCATGGCAAAAAACTGTCGCTACCCTGAGATCGGCGTTGTCCGGCTTGGAGTTGTTGCTGGTCGATGACGACCCGATGATGCTGGCGCGTCTTTCCAAGCAGCTTGCAGCGGCGGGGCATCAGGTTGCGGTATGCCGTGACGGTGAATCCGCGCTGAAGCATGTGATTGAGCACAGGCCTCAATTGGTGATTACCGATTGGCGCATGAAACCCATGGATGGATTAACCCTTTGTAAGACGCTACGCGCATCGGCCTTTGGCAAAAACATTTATCTTATTATGCTGACCTCCACGGAAGATGAGGACGCTCTGGTTGAAGCCTTCGATGCCGGCATTGATGACTATGTGACCAAACCGGTCAGCTTGCGTGTGCTGCTGGCGCGTATTCGGGCCGGACAGCGTATCGTCACGCTGCAACATGAACTGGAAAAAGAGAGTCAGGACATCCAGCGCTATACTGCCGAACTGGCGACAGCTAACCGCCGTCTTAAGTTAATGGCGCATACGGATATTTTGACTAACTTACCCAATCGGCGTTATGCGTTAAGCCGTCTGGAACAGGAGTCGGCGGCCGCGCTACGCACCAAGCAACCGTTGAGTGTGTTAATGTTGGATTTGGATTATTTTAAGTCAGTCAATGATACGCTGGGTCATGAGGTCGGTGATCAGGTGCTGACCCATGCTGCCAAACTGATGCGGACAAACGTGCGCAGCAACGACATTGTCTGCCGATTGGGCGGAGAAGAGTTTTTAGTCATCGCCCCCAACACCAACGGTGCCACGGCTTTGTTGTTGGCCGAACGCATCCGCAACGCCATCGAAAAAAACCAGCTCCGGGGACTGGTATTACCTCGGCCGATCACTGTCAGTATTGGCGTGGCAGGTTCTTTGGGCGCTAAGCCAGACTGGAAAGAATTGATGAAATGGGCTGATGATGCCTTATATCGGGTTAAGCAGGGCAATCGTAACGGTGTACAGCTTGCCTACAGGGATGTAGGTAAGGGGCGTTAGCACGACTGCCATGGATGCAGGAGGTAGAGCCATGCAGGAGCAATTGCCGAGGAGCGGAAGCTTTGCCTTATTCTCCCAGGGTTGGGTGAATTCGAGATCATTCCCCCACGTCTTGTCAATAGCAGCGGTTGTGTTATCGTGTTCCCATTTTATCGGTATAAGCGTGAGACTATACAATGAATGTATTAGCTGTCTATAGTATCAAGGGTGGTGTTGGTAAAACCTCAAGCGCAGTCAATCTGGCCTACATGGCCGCCCGCAACGGTTATCGCACCCTGGTTTGGGATCTTGATCCGCAGGGAGCCAGCAGTTATTATTTTCGCATCAAGCCCAAGATCAAAGGCGGCAGCAAAGACTTGATCGCCGGAAAACGCGAACTGGACGGCCTGATTAAAGGCACTGATTTTGAAAACCTGGATTTATTGCCGGCCGATTTCTCGTTCAGAAATCTGGATTTGGTTCTGGATGCCAAGAAAAAGCCGACCCAGCAGCTTAAAAAACTCCTGAAGCCCTTGGCAGAAGAATACGATTTTATTTTTCTGGATTGTCCGCCCAATATTTCGTTATTATCCGAAGCCATTTTTGAGGCCGCAGATATCGTGTTGTCGCCGATAATTCCTACCACGTTATCGTTAAGGACACTGGAACAACTGGAAAAGTTTATCGAGGATAATGACTTGAATAAACTGGCGCTGATTCCGTTTTTCTCGATGGCTGACCGGCGCAAAAAAATGCACAGGGACATCATGGAGAGCCTGAGTAACCGCTACCCTGAGACCTTAACCGCCGCGATTCCTTATGCCAGCGACATTGAACGCATGGGCCTGGAACGTATGCCGCTGGGAGGTTATATCAAGAAAAGCCAATCCTTGGCCGCTTACGATGCCTTGTGGCAAGAAATTCTGGCTCGCGTCACTCATAAATATAACAAACAATAATAAACATATTTATCACTTTATCCGCTCAAGCTCTTGGAGTAAATCATGCCTAATAAACGCTTTGTTACGAGCAAGCCTAAATCTTCAATCACTGATGTCCCTAAATTGGGCGTAACAAAAGAAGATTTTATTAATGATTTTAAACGGTATTACGTTCATTTAATGGGCCGGGATGAGAATTCTCGTTCATCGCCTTTCTATGCCTGCGAGGCGTTGTCGCTGTCTATTCGTGACCGACTGATGGAGCGTCGGAGAACCACTTATAAAACCTATAACAAAATGGATAGCCGACAAGTGTTTTATCTATCCATGGAGTTTTTGATGGGTAGAACCTTGAGCAACGCGATGCTTAATCTCGGCATCACCGATGAAGCGACTCAAGCCATGCACGATTTGGGCATCGAAATAGAAGAGCTGGTTGACAGGGAACTTGACGCCGGCTTGGGTAATGGCGGCCTGGGGCGGTTGGCCGCCTGTTTTATCGACAGTTGTGCGACACTGCAATTACCGGCCGTGGGTTACGGCTTACGTTATGAATACGGCATGTTTACCCAAACCATTGTCAATGGCGAACAGGTCGAAAAACCGGACCACTGGCTGCGTCACGGTAATATCTGGGAAGTGGAGCGGCTGGAATATTCGTTGCGCATCAAGCTTGGCGGGCACACCGAAATACAAACTGATGAGCAAGGTAATCAGCGGATATGCTGGATCAGCACTCAAGACGTGCTGGCCGTCCCCTTTGACACACCGATACCAGGATTTAAAAACAATACCGTTAATACCTTACGTTTATGGAAAGCCGTTGCGACCGAGGAATTTAATCTGGATGAATTCAATGCCGGCGATTATGCAGAATCGGTGGCAGCAAAAGTCACTGCCGAACATATTACCATGGTGCTGTATCCGAATGATGCGAATGAAAACGGCAAGGAATTACGGCTACGCCAGCAGTATTTTTTGGCTTCTGCCAGCTTACAGGATGTTCTCGCCCATTGGATCAGACAACATGGCCATGAGTTCGGCAACTTCGCTAAGAAAAGCTGCTTTCAGTTAAACGACACCCATCCGAGCATCGCTATTGCCGAACTGATGCGCCTGTTAATCGATATACACGGTCTGTCATGGGCTGCTGCCTGGGGAATCACCCGGCAGACCATGGCTTATACCAATCACACCTTGTTGCCTGAAGCGCTTGAAAAATGGTCGGTTAAACTGATGCAACGATTGTTGCCCAGATTGATGGAGATTATCTTTGAAATCAATGCTTATTTTATGTCGGAAGTCGCCGCGCATTGGCCCGGCGATAAAGCCAGATTGAGTCGAATGTCGATCATCGAGGAAGGTGAGAAGCAACATGTGCGCATGGCTTATCTTGCGATAGTCGGCAGTTTTTCAGTCAATGGCGTCGCCCAATTGCATTCGCAGTTACTGCAACAGGGCTTGTTTCGCGACTTTTACGCATTATGGCCGCATAAGTTTAACAACAAGACCAACGGCGTAACTCCGCGTCGCTGGCTGGCTTCGTGCAATCCTGAGTTAGCCGCATTAATAACCGAAACCATCGGCGATGGTTGGATAACTCATCTGGACGAATTAAAAAAACTGGAGCCTTTTGCCGAAGATGCCGAGTTTAGAAATCGTTGGCGGGAGATAAAACAAAGCGCAAAGCAGCGCCTGATTGAACATAAAAAACAATATCTGGATATCCATTTGAATCCCGATGCGTTGTTTGATATACAGGTTAAGCGCATTCATGAATACAAGCGGCAGATTTTAAATGTGCTGCATGTGATTCATCTTTATGACCGCATTAAACGCGGCGAGACCACAAACTGGGTTGCACGGTGCGTGTTGATCGGCGGTAAGGCTGCCCCCGGTTACGCGATGGCAAAAAGAACCATTAAACTGATTAATAATGTCGCCCATGTCATTAATTCGGATCAGGATGTCGACGACAAGCTGACCCTGTTTTTCCTGCCTGATTATCGGGTTTCAGGGATGGAAATGATCTGCCCTGCCGCCGACCTTTCCGAGCAAATTTCTACCGCAGGCAAAGAGGCGTCTGGCACCGGTAATATGAAGCTGATGATGAATGGCGCGTTGACTATCGGAACATTGGACGGCGCTAATATTGAAATAAGGGAAGAAGTCGGCGATGAAAACTTTTTCCTGTTCGGTCTGACCGAAGAGCAGGTCGAAGCAAGGCGGGAACATTACGATCCTGCTGCGATTATTGAACAGGATGAAGATTTGCATCGGGTGATGAATCTCCTCGAAAGCGGGCATTTTAATCAGTTTGAGCCGGGGATATTCGACGACCTGATCGCATCCATTAAAAGCAGGTATGACCCATGGATGACTATCGCAGATTTTAGAAGCTATATTGATGCGCAAAAACGTGTGGAAGCAGCTTATCAGGATAAAGACCACTGGACCCGGATGAGCATATTAAATTGCGCAAACAGCGGCAAATTTTCCACAGATAGAACGATTAATGATTATAACCGGGACATATGGAAGTTGGATCCTGTGCCGGTTCAATATCCATAATGCCCATGGGCATTAAAATCGTGCCGGATGGGCTGCCCATGACTACCTTCAGTTAAGGTTGATAACAGCCCAGTTTGCACTGTACTATGCAATAGTTGATTAACTACCAGAAGCCATTATGAAGCCAGACAGTGCCGCGATTAAAAAACGATATGACCGGATCGCTCCGTTTTTTGAGGGCATGGAGGCGGTGATGGAAGGGCTGTTTTTTAAAAGCTGGCGGAAAAAATTATGGGCTAAGGTTGAGGGCCATCATATTCTTGAAGTCGGTGTAGGCACGGGCAAAAATTTTGACTATTACCCCAAGGATGTCCGAATAACAGCGATTGATTTTAGTGAGCAAATGTTAAAGCAGGCGGTGGGCAAGCGCGACAGAAAAAATATTCATGTTGAACTGGAACTGATGGATATTCAGTCGTTGAGCTTTGCCGATAACAGTTTCGATACGGTGATTTGTTCCTTTGTTTTTTGTTCGGTGCCGTCAGCAGTAAAGGGATTAAAAGAGCTTTATCGGGTATGTAAACCGGGCGGACAAGTGTTATTACTGGAACATGTCGTCAGTTCAAATCCCGTGATTGCCGCCGTGATGAATTTCCTTAATCCGGTTGTTGTCCGACTGTTTGGAGCAAACATTAACCGGAATACCGTTAAAAATATTAAAGCCTGCGCATTTATCTCGGTGCATGTCGACGAACGTAGCGGCGATATTATCAAACTGATTGAAGCCCGAAAATAGCGGCTCGATAGGCTCATTGCACGCCAAGATTCGGCAACTTTATTGCCCTTTTCCGTAGATGCTTACATAGACGTAGCGAGTAGCGCAATGCAGGAACAATTGCCGAGCGGGCCAGGGATAGGCGAATTATTTAACGGCTTAGCTGTTGAATTGGGTAAAATAGAATGATTTTTTGGATTAGTTATTTACGTGAAGCCACAATTAGAAAATCTGGTACAGACGCCGATCCCGACCAAACACGGCGAGTTTATCCTGCATTACTACAGCAATACCATTGATGAAAAGGAGCATGTCGCCCTAGTCAAAGGCGATGTTGCGGGCAAAGAAAATGTGCCGGTACGCATTCATTCAGAGTGTTTTACCGGCGATGTCTTAGGTTCAAGGCGTTGCGATTGCGGCGAACAGCTGGATATGGCGTTGCAACTTATCAATAAAGCCGGTTTCGGCGTATTGATTTATTTGCGCCAGGAAGGACGCGGTATCGGCTTGTTGAAAAAACTACAGGCTTATAATTTGCAGGATCAGGGCATGGATACCGTTGATGCCAATATCCATCTGGGGCATCTTGCCGACGAAAGAGAATACAGCATCGCCGCGTTAATACTGGAAAACCTGCAGATAAAGTCCATCGAATTAATAACCAATAATCCCAATAAAATCGAAGAGTTAAAGAAACTCGGCATTAACGTGACAGGCCGAATTCCGGTTGAGTCCGTGGCTCACGATGACAACATCGGTTATTTAAAAACCAAAGCAAAAAAAATGGCACACATGCTGTTTGAGTCAAAAAAAGAGTAGATATACGTCTACAGATTCGATTCGCCTAACACCGTTTCACCTAGTAAGCCATGTTGACTGACTTGATAGGCTTGAAAGTAACCGCCAGAGCCAAACTACAAATAAATCATGATCTTACCAGCCAATAACAAAGCGACTTTTACTAGCGAGAGCCCATTTAAACATGGCTGCTATGGACAAACTTATCGCTATAACTAACGGTACGGTAATCATGAAACCCAGAAATCCGGGAAGAAAATAGAAGTGTTTAAACACTGATAAATAATCAAAAAAATAAAGAATCCAGGGATGTATAAAGTAAATGGCAAAACTTGTCGACGCGATATATTTTAAAAAAAACATATCCTTATGCTCAAATTTCTGTATGACAGATAACAGGAAAAAACACATCAGTATTTTTTGGAAAAGGATGATATCAATCCCTTCATATGAAAATAGGGCTTCCTTATGAAAGTTGCCATGCGTGTTATAGATTAAAATTTGTGCTGCGGACATAAAAACAACACCAAGCCCTAAAATAATGCTCTTTCCTTCTATAAAGGTTAATACTCGAATTTTTTCTATAGAGCAAATAATACCCAACATATAAATAGGGATAAAATAAATGACAGAATGTAGGGGCGATAAATTGTGAGCGGGTCGATGAACAACGGCAGAAATGCATAACAGAACAATAAACAGTCCCACCTGAACCTTTATCGGTAGTTGTATCTGTTTGATGAATAAGGGGGAAAGAGCAAAAATAATCATGATGAAAGGAATATACCAATAAGCATCCAATATACTTCCTGTCCACCAGTACTGAACGCCTAGCCAGATATATTGATACCAACTGTTTATTGGGTCGGTGATAAAAAATTCTGCATAAGGCGGGCGATCCAAATAAAAAACAAAACACGCAACAGCTATCAAGGAGAGCAGGGTGTACGGCAACAAAACATAGGTCGATTTTTTCAACATGAATTGCTTATACTGAAACTTAGGATAAAAAACATGATGAAAAAAGAAGCCGGAAATAAAAACAAAAAAAGTGGTGCCGCCTGTAATTAAGTTGACAAATATTTTTTCGTAAAATGATTCCATAGGCCAATAGGCAGAAGAATGACCCGCAACTATAAATAATATTGCCAGGCCTCTAAAATAATCAAATGAATTTAAGTGCATATTTTTTGCCAAAATGACTAGCGTTATACTGAAAAGTCCGCCGTTCAAACAATCTCAATATTCGAAAATCTGAAAAATAGTAAACCCCGAACCGTCCAATTACCACCGTGAAGCGCCAGATGTTGAATGTTCGGGTAACTTCCAGCTTTGTTGATCTTCATTGGCTTGTCAACGTTTCAAAAAGGTAGCCATTAATAGACCCGATGCCATCAGAGTATCAAGTTCGGCCTCAATCTCACAGTGCTGACGCAAAAAAATATCGCCCAGAAAACAAATCTATCCAACATAAATATTCAGAGGCTCTAGCAATTCACAATGGTTTCAACTGTCACGGTTTAAGTGCGTAGCCAATAACTGTAGTTGCAAATAAATTCGCAACTACACCGAAAAATTATTTCACCTGCTCGCACAGGATATTTCATCTGTGTTTATTCGTTCTGTTTCAGCTCTATAACGGCTTTAGAAGTCCCTGTTCCGTCACTTTCGGCGGCGTTTTTGAAATGAATTTGTTTCAACCGATTAAACGCCGACCAGAAGTTGGTGTCCATGACCACTTCATTCCCGATGGAAACGATAATCCTGATGAGCTCAGGGATGCCATTTGTGGCTGAGACTATGTAAACCGGCTGCACGTAGAGTACGCTGTTGCCCATCGGCATAATGATCATGCGGCCTAAGCGAATATTAGAGCCGCCCTGGTCCCAGAGTGTGAATTGCGTGGAAATCTCCGGGTTTTGCTCGATCAGCGATTCAACCTGCGCCGGTCCGTTGACCTGGACGTCCTTAAGGAATTTATACAGCGTGATGCCGGGTTTATAGTCGGTGCTACAGGTCTGGCTATCGAATATGCCGGCGACGCCTATCATGCTGAGGTTGTTGCTGTTAATCGGTGTCATTGGGTTCAGCATGACAAATTCTTCTTGGTTATTGCAGTTGCCAAAATCGATAGTTTGATAATAAGGTTTTACCGGTTCACCTCGGACTTTAGCAAATTGCCAGGTTTCCGCCTGTTCGTAAAATAATTCGGGTTTCTGTTGATGGTATTTAGCATACACCTTCATCTGTAAATAATACAGATCCCTGGGATAACGCAAATGCGATTTCAGGTCGGCGGGCATTTCCTCAATGTCCTTAAATAGGCTGGGATAGGCGATGTTGTAGGCCTGAATGATGACATCTGAAGGATCGGAAATATAATATTGAATATCGCCATCAAAAGCGTCTACCACTATTTTGGCAGAATTGCGGATATAGTTGAATTCCTGTTTGCCGTCCAGGAAATCGTCGTTTGCAGGCTTGGAAACGGGGTAGCGGTTAGACAGGGTGTAGGCGTCTTGTATCCAGTAAAACCGGTCGTTGGTCATGACCAGATAGGGATCGCTATCCAAGCGCAGAAAGGGGGTCACGGTATTAATACGTTCAGTGATATTGCGGCGTATTAATACCCGGCTTTCTTCCGAGATATTGGTGGAAAAGAATATTTTGGGATCCTTGAAATAGAAGGCAAATAACGCCTTTCTGAACAGTGAAGGAATCGGTATGCCGCTTTTTCCTTTATAAGGGCCTTCCGTGCTGGGGTCCGACAGAGATTTGGAAATGCCGACCACGTTCAGCTTGTTAGGTACGATGGCGTATTTATATTTTTCCTGGCCATAATAAATGTCCGGATATTTAACGCTTAAGTCGACATTTGAGCTCAGGTTTAAATCGCGCAAATACCAGAGCAGAGGCCGACCTGCATCTTGTGCGGCAGGCGTGACCACGGCGCCGTAGCCATGGGTATAGCGTAAATGGGTGTTTTCCCAGTTCTGCGCTTCAGGCGGCAATTTCGATATATTGACCTCCCTGGCAGCAAGATTGACCTGTCTGACGTGGTCGCGAAGAAAATAACGATCCTCGTCGACAGACAGAAAGGTGTAATAGGGCCTTATCGATTGCAACTGTTTATAAGTATCAATCAGGATTTCCCTGTCCCAAACCGGTATGTTTTCAAAATGTTTTTGCGTACTCCATGTTTCAATGTCGTCAAAGGCATTGAGTTTGATCGGGAGGTCAATGATTTTGATGTTTTTTAAATCATAGGCATCGATGGTGGCATCGATATTGTGCTGCATGAACGGTTTTTCCGTTCTGACCGGATTCGGGTTGACGATATATTTTTGGATTAAATTAGGGATAAACTGAATCTTGGGTAGACCCAGGACAACGAGAAAAACGGCAAGTGATATTAAAAACGGCGCTTTAATGCGGTGTTTTTCTGAAAAAATAAACAGACCTGCGGAAATGGCGGTCGCCAGAAAGGTAATGATACCTAGCCAAATCAGCGGCAATTGATAACGCAGTTCGGTAAAACCGGGACCGTAAAATATAGGCTCGTGGCTGTCGGTATACAGCAGCGAAAAGCGTTGCAGCATAAATCCCCAGACCACGAATAAAACCACAAAGCCGATGAGAATGACCAAATGAATTTTTGCACCCAGGGGAAATTCTTTGCTCTGGTTGGGTACAAAAATATGTTCCAGCCAATACAATACGCCAACCATGCAGAAGATCATGCTGGCAGTCGTTAGCAGTTCTTGTTGGATCAGCATGTAGATAGGGTAGGACAACAGATAAAAGCTGACGTCCTGACCATAAACCGGCTCGGTCACTCCCGAAGCGCTACCGAAAAAATACAGCAGCGCAGTTTCCCATTGATGATAAAAAGGAATGGCGATAAAAAAGGCTAGAATTAAAGAAACCGGCGTATATATTTTTGCCGAGCCGCTCATAAAAATATCGGCAAAGCGTTGGAAGCGTCGGCGTTTATCAGCATTGTTGAGAATCTCATCCGGCGGGTTTAAGCCCAGATAACGTGATGCGATCCAAAAGTGAAAAAAGAAAATACCAAAGAATGCCAGGGTTACCCCGCCGGAAAGGAAAAATTTGTACAGCAATCGTAGCCAGAAATAGGCTTCAAGTTTTAATGATTTGTACCACCATAAGTCGACAAATAAATCAAGAAATATGAAGTAGAAAGCGACATATATAATGATAGCAATTGCAAGTGTCGTTCCAATCAGCGCGGGTAAAGGCTTCAGGTTCCGCATAGTGTCCTCTTAATAAAAATATTTTTAATTCGTTTGGTGCATTTTTTAGGGGATAAGTCGATGCAATGCACATTTCTGATCGTATTCTAACATCCAATAAAATGTTCGTAATGATTTAGAGGGTATGACTGAAAAACGGGAATAAATATATTGCCGGTCTGTCAATGCTGAAATGAAAATAATCAGGCCAAGTGAGTGCTTTGGGTGCGGAGACATCCCAAGATTGATGCGTTACCGATAGTCTATTTATTCTAGGCGCTGTTGCTTTCGATGTTGCCGGCATATATTTTGTTAAATATCTTTCAGCAAACGGTTTTGCTCTGAAGTTTCCAGCCATTGTCCAAAATTGTTAAGCATGTTGACAAACACAGGATCTTGCTTGAAATTCGGAACATTGTTTTGACCGCACTGTTCCAAGGCATTAATCACAAAAGCAACCGTCAACTTATTGGTGTCTACACTGGGCAAATAAACATCATCGCCATCCTCGGTTTTTAGCCTGATAACAATATGACTGGCCACCAGAAAGTCTAAAAGACTTTGCACAATGGCTTTGGAGAGCAATAATTCTAAAGCGATTGCATCAGCCGTTAGCGTTTTGCCTAAATTAACAAAGTTTTTAACAATCAGGTAGGTGACATGTAGCGCGACGATTTTTTTTAAGGCGAAGCTGAATTCCGAAAATGTGTGATTATGATTATGCCGATAACTCGGGTAATTCTGGATATAAAAAGCCAGTTCACAACCGAATAAAACAATCATCCAGCCTATTTGCACCCATATCACGAATAACGGGAGCGCGGCCAAGCTGCCATAAATTGCGTTATAGCTGGATACGCCAATCTGCAGGCCTAGATAGAGCCACTGCAGAACATGATACATAACCCCGGTTACCACACCGGCAATGATACCAGGAACAGCAGCGACTTTATGATTAGGCATAAAAATAAAGGTAATCGAGAATAAGCTTATCATCAGCAACAAGGGTGATAAGCTCAAGGCGCTAAGCAATAAACTTTCACCGAATTCCGGTAAGGCAATGACCGTGCTCAATCCGGTTATTTTAGTTTTTAAAAATACCGTAATACTGCTCGATAATATTAATAAGACCAGTCCTAGCAACATAAACGCAATGTAATCGCTTAATTTCCGACTCAATGGCCTGCCTTTGCTGATTTTCCAAATATGGTTAAACGAATCCTCGATATTGCCAATCATGCTGGTCACCGACCAGAGCAGCACAACCACGCCAATCCCCGCAATGACTTCGCCTTGGGTTTTTTCCAAGAGATTTCGAGCAAAGCCAATTAATTTAAGTACGGTGGTATCTTGATGAGGTATTTGTTCAAGTAGCTGTTGCTCCAGCATTTTTTCAAGACCAAAACCTTTGGCGATGCCAAACAGCATGGCGATTACCGGCACAACGGCAAGTAAGGTATAAAGTGTTAGGGCGGAGGCGCGCAACGGGCACAGGTCGCGCATAAAGTCTTGAATAGCCAGTAAAACTATTTTTAACGACTTTATAAAGGTTGCCTTAAGTAGGGGGAATTCATGCTCGGTTAGCAGCCAAATATCGTCTTTAATAAAATGAATTATATTTATTGTCATCGGCTATTTTCACCATCAATTGTTGCTATTATCCGTCAATAGATCATTAGCTGGTTTTCTGCGCTACGGTCTATCTTTCAGCGTTAAAACTAAGCTGTCTACGTAAGGATATCGTCGAGGTTTTTATCTTTACTTGCGATGTGCGCAGAAGGCTGATGCCTAAAGAGTGCGGTAGAAAAAATTTTTATCCGAAAGAATAATAACGATTATTTGTCCCTGTTCAGCTTAGGGATAATCAGCCGGCTAGTTCATTTATTGATGATCGGATATGGCTTCAGATATAGTGTGCAGAGTTTGTTGGATACCTCAGGCCTGAACGATAAAACAAGAAGCTATTCCAATAATTCTGTCCAGAACCCTTGGAGTAGCCTCCTGCCTTGTGTGTTTTGCTTTACGGCCGTATTTGCTTTTATCGCAAAAAGTTTGCGCTTTATTAAACAGGTGCGCGTACTTCGCGACCGGGTTTTGGTTCGGAACACCATCGGTTGCTGTTTGATTTTTACGTTTTTTCATCATTTACCTCTTATAATAGGATAAGTTTGTGTGAATCCACACGGCAGTAATATATCATTTTTTAAGGGTACATAGCGCTAGTGAAATTTAGAAAAGACTTTGATGTCATTGTGGTGGGTGGCGGACATGCGGGAACAGAAGCCGCGCTGGCATCGGCAAGATGTGGTGCGAACACCCTGTTGCTGACGCAAAATATCGACACCCTGGGGCAAATGAGCTGCAATCCTGCCATTGGCGGCATAGGCAAGGGCCATTTGGTTAAAGAAGTTGATGCCTTAGGCGGGGTGATGGCTAGGGCTATCGATCATGGCGGCATTCAGTTTCGCACCTTGAATGCCAGCAAAGGCCCGGCAGTCAGGGCGACTCGCGCTCAGGCGGATCGTCAGCTTTACAAGCAGGCGGTAAGAACGGCGCTGGAAAATCAGCCCAATCTGGCTTTATTTCAGCAAACCGTATCCGATTTGATGGTCGAGGGCGATAGGGTTGTCGGCGTTAAAACCCAAATGGGCTTGAATTTTACCGCAAGAGCCGTGGTGTTAACCACCGGCACTTTTTTGGGCGGCAAAATACATATCGGCCTGGAAAACTACAGCGGCGGTCGTGCCGGCGATCCGGCCTCGATTGCCCTGGCCCAGCGTTTAAGGGAGTTGCCGTTTAGAATCGACCGCTTGAAAACCGGCACGCCGCCGCGTATCGACGGACGGACGATTGATTTCAGCAAGCTGGAAGAGCAGCATGGCGACGATCCGGTGCCGGTATTTTCGTTTATCGGCAAACGGGAGCAGCATCCCAGGCAAATTCCGTGTCATATCACCCGCACTAACAGTAAAACTCACGATATTATCCGTTCCGGCCTGGATCGTTCGCCGCTGTATTCGGGGATTATTGAGGGTATCGGACCGCGTTATTGTCCGTCTATTGAAGATAAAATTGTGCGCTTTGCCGACCGGGATTCGCATCAGATTTTTGTCGAGCCGGAGGGTTTGAGTACTCATGAAATTTATCCCAACGGCATTTCAACCAGCCTGCCTTTCGATGTGCAGTATGAGTTTGTGCGCTCGATGCTGGGCTTTGAAAATGCCGAAATCGTGCGCCCCGGTTATGCGATTGAATACGACTTTTTCGATCCCAGAGATTTGAAATCATCGCTGGAAACCAAGCACATGAATGCGCTGTTTTTTGCCGGGCAAGTCAACGGCACCACCGGTTATGAAGAAGCGGCGGCGCAAGGCTTAATCGCAGGATTGAATGCGGCGCGTTTGGTTCAGGGACTGGACAGTTGGTGTCCGGGACGCGATCAGGCCTATATTGGCGTGATGATTGACGATCTGATTACCCAGGGCACTCAGGAACCGTATCGGATGTTTACCAGTCGCGCTGAATACCGGCTACTGCTAAGGGAAGACAATGCCGATTTGCGTCTGACCGAAAGAGGCCGGGAATTGGGCTTGGTTGATGATCAACGCTGGCAGGCTTTCGAAATTAAACGGGCAGCCGTATCCCAATTGCAGGACGATCTGAAAAAGCAATGGGTCAGAACGGAAACGGAAGAGGCAACTCAGGTCGAGCAATATTGGGGTAAGCCGTTATTGCGGGAAGCCAATTTGATGGATTTGCTGCGCCGCCCGGAAGTCGATGTTCAGCAATTGTTGTCATTTATGGTCGGCGTTGAGGATATGGATCTGCAGGTAGCCGAACAGGTTGAGATTCAAGCCAAATATGCGGGCTATATAGACCGGCAGCAAACCGAGATAGACAGGGCCTTGCGTTACGATCACCTGCGCTTGCCGGAGATTATTGATTACAACGGCGTCCCCGGTCTTTCCAATGAAGTGAGTGAAAAGCTTAAAAAACAGCGGCCTGAAACTTTGGGTCAGGCATCACGTATCCCTGGTATTACACCGGCGGCTATTTCCCTGTTATTGGTTTATTTAAAGAAGAAAAGCGCCTGATGGAAGCATGTCGAAAAATCCTGGTTTCCGGGATAGCAGCATTAAATGTAAACGTAACCGATCAGAAGATAGAACAGTTACTGTGTTTTATAAAGCTGATTGAAAAATGGAATAAAGCCTATAATCTGACCGCGATACGGGATAGGGAGGAAATGGCGCGATTGCATATACTGGATAGCTTGGCGATTCTTCCTTATATTGAAGGCGCGCGGGTCATCGATATTGGCACTGGCGCAGGATTGCCGGGTATTCCGTTGGCGATATGCTTGCCTGAAATCCACTTTACCTTGCTCGATAGTAATGCCAAGAAGACTCGATTTGTACAGCAGGTTGTCTTGGAATTAAAGCTTAAAAATGTACAGGTTCTTCACAGTCGCGTGGAAAATTATCATCCCGAAAAAGCCTATGATGCCGTCCTTACCAGGGCGTTTGCCAGCTTATCCGATATAGTGAAGTTGACCTCTCACCTGTTGGCCAGGAAGGGTGTATTGCTGGCAATGAAGGGGCAGAATCTGGATGCGGAGCTGGAGCTGATAGCCGAAAAAAAATCGGTTATCCCGGTCAGTGTTCCGGGAACTGATGTTGACAGATGTTTAGTGCGAATAGAATTGCCTGAAGAGGCAGAGGTAAGGTAGTGGGAAAAGTAATTGCAATAACCAATCAAAAAGGCGGCGTAGGAAAGACTACCACCAGCGTAAATCTGGCAGCTTCACTGGCTGCGGCTAACCGGCGCGTGTTGCTGGTAGATCTTGATCCGCAGGGCAATGCGGCTATGGGCTGCGGTGTCGATAAACAGACGGTTAAATATTCCAGTTACGATTTGTTGATGGAAGAAGTGCCTGCGTCGGAAACAGTCATTAAGATTCCGGATATCGGTTTTTCGGTGATTCCCGGTAATGGTGACCTTACTGCGGCTGAAGTGGAGTTAATGCAGGCAGATCACAGGGAGCGGCGGCTTGCCGATGCCTTAATCCCGATAAAATCGGATTACGATTATATCCTGATTGATTGTCCTCCCTCATTGAATATGCTGACCTTAAATGCGATGGTCGCGGCAAGCAGTGTGCTGGTTCCGATGCAATGCGAGTATTATGCCCTTGAGGGTTTGTCGGCATTAATGAGTACCTTGAAAAATATTCAGGACACCGTCAATCCGGAGCTGTATTTGGAAGGCATCCTGCGCACCATGTATGACGACAGGAACCGGCTGACCAAAGACGTCTCGGAGCAGTTGATTCGCTATTTCGGCGATAAGGTTTTTAGAACCTGTATCCCCAGAAATGTCCGCTTGGCCGAAGCGCCGAGCCATGGTCTGCCAGTGCTGAGCTATGATAAGTCCTCGCGAGGAGCTGTAGCCTATATTACCTTGGCGGGTGAAATGATCAGAAAAGAAAAGCACGACGGCGCATGAATTTAAAAAAACGTGGGTTAGGTCGTGGGCTTGAAGCCTTGCTAGCGGATGATTCTGCTAAAAAAGAAACGCATCCGCCGCAAACGAAGCCATCGGCTGATAATCGGCCAGCTAAAGATGAAATGCAGTCTAAGCCTGAGATAATCGAGGCAGTGGATGGGCAAGCGGGAATGGTGGTTGCGTTATTTAAAAATATTCAAAGAGAAAACCTGCTTCTACTGGAGGAGGCGGAAGCTTTAAAAAGATTGATTGAAGAGTTTGAATCGATACTTCGCGCTGATCAGTCATAAATCAGCGCAAGTGGCATTAGCCGGTTAAATGATTAAATAAAGAGAAAAGTTAAAAGTTATGGCTGTGAAAAAACGGGGATTAAATCGAGGACTGGATGCTTTATTAGGCAATATTACTGATAAAGGCAATCATGGAGACGATGGTGAAATTCATCAGCTGCACACCTTGCCTATCGAGTATCTGCAGCGAGGCAAGTATCAGCCAAGAAAAGATATGAACCCTGAAAAACTTCAGGAGCTGGCGGATTCTATAAAAGCACAGGGAGTCATACAGCCGGTTGTAGTGCGCAAGATTGCCTTGGATAAATACGAAATAGTGGCAGGGGAGCGCCGCTGGCGTGCTGCGCAATTAGCCGGATTGCAGCAGGTTCCGGTGGTCATTAAAGCAATAGACGATCGCGCCGCGATGGCGATAGCGCTGATAGAAAATATCCAAAGAGAAGATCTGAACCCTTTGGAAGAAGCGGACGCCTTAAAAAGGTTGCTGGACGAGTTTGCAATGACCCATCAACAAGTTGCCGATGCGGTGGGCAAGTCACGTGCTACCGTGACTAATTTATTGCGCTTGATAGATTTACATCCTGAAGTGAAAAAATTATTGATCTCTAGGCAGTTGGAAATGGGGCATGCAAGAGCGCTGCTGTCTCTGGACGGACCAAAACAGGTGGCAGCGGCTAACAAGATTGTCAGAGAAGGTTTAACGGTAAGGGCGACAGAGCGTCTGGTTAAAGACAGTCAGTCCGAACCTAAAATAACTAAAGCCAGGGAAGTTGATAACGACACCTTACGTTTGCAGCAAGACTTGACTGCAAAACTGGGTGCAAAAGTGCTGATTGATCATAAAGAAAACGGCACCGGAAAGCTGGTCATCGCTTATTCCAGTTTAGAAGAGCTGGATGGGATTCTTGAGCAAATTAAATAGGGTAATAGGTAAGGCGCTGACAGATGAAGGGCAACAAAAGGCGTGGGTTGAATTTAATCTTCCTTGATTTAATGAAGGTCGCTAGCTATAATCCCCGAGCTATTATGCATGGAGTTGGGTGTGGTAGATAGAAAACGCTCTACTGTCAGTAAAATCATAAGTTATCAAGTTCTAATGATAGTGATTATGACGGCAGGATTTGCTCTGGCAAAGGGACAGTCTGGAGCCCTATCGGCGGCTTTAGGCGGAGCGGCGGCATTGATTCCCAACCTGTATTTTGCCTTGCGTATACATAAATCCGCAGGGCAGGAAGCAAGAAAGATTGTAAATTCTTTCTATGTGGGGGAATCAGGCAAGTTATTGCTAACCGTCGTGTTGTTTTTTATGATTTTCCAACTTCCAAACATAGAAATATTACCGCTGCTGGCAGTATACATAGCAGCATTATCGGTTTTTTGGTTTGCGCTGTTGATGCGCTGACATACACATATTTAGAGAGGAACGATGGCTACCGAAGTTCATGCCGCCGAAGGTGCAACCGGTTATATTATTCACCATTTAACTCCGCTGACGGTGGGCGAGGGTTTCTGGGCGTTGAATCTGGATACTTTGTTTTTCTCCGCAGTCTTGGGCGGCCTGTTTGTCTGGTTTTTTAAGATGGCCGCAGACAAAGCCACAGCGGGCGTGCCGGGTTTGGTGCAAAATTTTGCAGAAATGCTGATTGAATTTGTCGATAATCAGGTTAAAGATAGTTTCCACGGTAAAAATGAGTTAATTGCACCCTTGGCATTGACCATCTTTTGTTGGGTGTTTCTGTGGAACTTCATGGATTTATTCCCGGTCGATATATTGCCGTTAGTCGGTTCGCTGATGGGCATTGAATATTTACGCGTTGTGCCAAGTACCGATTTAAATGCAACATTCGCGATGTCTATCTCGGTTTTCTGTTTGATCATTTTCTACAGCATCAAAATAAAAGGTCCTTGGGGCTTTGCCAAGGAGCTGATGTTTCAGCCGTTTGGTCCCTGGCTGTTGCCCTTTAATCTACTGCTGAAACTGGTCGAAGAAATTGCCAAGCCGATCTCATTGGCGCTTCGTTTATTCGGAAACCTGTATGCGGGTGAGTTGATCTTTATTTTGATTGCTTTATTGCCGTGGTATATTCAGCCGGTGTTGAGTTTTCCCTGGGCTATCTTTCATATTTTAATTATCACGCTTCAGGCCTTTATATTCATGGTATTGACCATTGTTTATCTGGGCATGGCGCACGAAGACCATTAATTTTTTAACTTTTTTATCATTAACTAACCGTTTGGAGGTTTCATGGAAATTGCAAGATTAATTGCTGATGTACAAGGCATGACTGCTATTGCAGTGGGTCTGGTTCTAGGTATGGGCGCTTTAGGTACAGCGATAGGCTTTGGTCTGTTAGGTGGGAAATTCCTGGAAGGCGCAGCTCGTCAGCCTGAAATGGTACCTATGCTGCAAGTAAAAATGTTTGTTGTTGCCGGTCTGTTAGACGCGGTAACCATGATCGGTGTTGGTTTGGCGTTGTTCTTTACTTTTGCTAATCCATTCCTGTCTGCGGTAACAGCTGCAGCAGCGGGTTAATAGGCTGTTTAACTTTACTAGCAACAAGAGGAACGCATCGTGAGCATCAATGCTACTCTGATTGGGCAAATGATTACCTTTGCACTTCTGGTATGGTTTACCATGAAGTACATCTGGCCGCCTTTATTTGACTCTTTAGAAGAACGTAAAAAGAAAATTGCTGATGGTTTGGCTGCGGCTGAAAAAGGTCAGGAACAAATGCACTTGGCAGAGAAAAAAGCCACGGGTGTTTTAAAACAAGCCAGAGAACAATCTTCAGAGATTGTCAATCTTGCGCAAAAACGTGCCACTGAAATTGTTGAAGCATCAAAAGACACCGCTAAAAAAGAAGGTGATCGATTGATTCTTGTGGCAAAGGCACAAATTGAACAAGAAAAACAGCAGGCTAAAGAAGGTTTGCGTAAAGAAGTTGCCGCCTTGGCTTTGCGGGCAGCGGAACAGATTCTGAGCGCGGAAATCGATAAAACCAAGCACCAGGACATCCTGAGCAAAATCTCTAATCAATTGGGTTAAGCATAATGAGCGAACTGGCAACATTGGCAAGGCCTTATGCAGTGGCGGTGTTTAAACGATCCCAAGAAACCGGTACGACTGGAAAGTGGTCGGAAGGTTTAGCGTTTATATCGACTGTCCTGAATGACAAAGAATTTTCTGTTGTAGTGGATAACCCAAAAGTTAGTAAAGAGAAGTTATCGGCGCTGATGCTCGATATTTGTCAGGGGCAAGTAGATGAAGAAGGTGAAAATTTTCTGAAATTACTGGTTCAAAACAACCGACTCACTTTGGCGCCGACTATTGCGAAGCTATTCGAAGTCTATAAGGCAGAAAGTGAAGGTTATGTCGATGTTGAAGTCGCTACGGCTTACGCCTTCTCCAAAGAAGAAAAGCAACGTTTTACTTCAACGCTGGAAAAAACGCTAAGCAAAAAAGTCCATATGAATGTGACCGTGGATAAATCATTAATTGGTGGCGTGCTGGTACGTGCGGGCGACAGGGTGATTGACGGTTCCATTAAAGGCCAGCTTCAACAATTAGCAAAACGACTCTAAACTAGAGCGAGAAACAGAACATGCAATTAAACCCATCTGAAATAAGTGATCTGATTAAAAAGAAGATCGAAAACTTCGACCTGAGCGCTGAGGCTCATACAGAAGGTACCGTAGTCAGTGTGACTGACGGTATTGTACGCGTACATGGTCTTTCGGAAGCGATGCAAGGCGAGATGTTGGAATTTCCCGGCAATACTTTCGGCATGGCGCTTAACCTGGAAAGAGATTCCGTGGGTGTGGTGATATTAGGTTCATACCAGCATATCTCCGAAGGCGACACCGTAAAGTGTACCGGTAAAATTCTGGAAGTACCTGTTGGAGAAGCATTGCTGGGTCGCGTTGTAGACGCGCTGGGTAATCCTATCGACGGCAAAGGTGCTATTGATACTACCGAAACATCACCGATTGAAAAAATTGCCCCCGGTGTAATTGCCCGTCAATCAGTTGACGAACCCGTGCAATTGGGTTTGAAATCTATTGATGCGATGATTCCGGTAGGTCGTGGTCAACGCGAGTTGATCATCGGCGATAGACAAACCGGTAAAACGGCTATCGCGATTGATGCGATTATCAATCAAAAAGGTACAGGCATTAAATGTATCTATGTGGCTATCGGCCAAAAACGCGCATCGATTGCCAACGTGGTTCGTAAGCTCGAAGAGCATGGCGCAATGGCACACACTATTGTGGTCGCGGCATCTGCATCGGAATCGGCGGCGTTACAGTTTATAGCGCCTTATACCGGTTGTTCGATGGGCGAGTTTTTCAGAGACCGTGGCGAAGATGCGTTGATCATTTATGATGATTTAACCAAGCAGGCCTGGGCGTATCGTCAGATTTCCCTGTTGTTACGTCGTCCGCCAGGTCGCGAAGCATACCCAGGGGATGTGTTCTATTTGCATTCCCGTTTGCTGGAAAGAGCGTCACGCATTAATGCAGCCGAAGTTGAGAAATTAACCGGCGGTAAAGTAAAAGGTAAAACAGGGTCATTGACCGCATTGCCTATTATTGAAACGCAAGGCGGCGACGTATCGGCTTTCGTACCGACTAACGTAATTTCCATTACCGATGGTCAGATCTTCCTGGAAAGTGATTTATTTAACTCCGGCATACGCCCTGCGGTGAATGCAGGTTTATCAGTATCCCGTGTAGGTGGTGCAGCGCAAACCAAGATCATCAAGAAATTGGGTGGCGGTACGCGTCTTGATTTGGCGCAATACCGTGAGTTGGCGGCTTTCGCCCAGTTTGCATCCGACTTGGATGAAAACACTCGTAAGCAGATAGAACGTGGTCAACGCGTAACCGAACTGATGAAACAGAATCAATATTCGCCGATGTCAGTCGCGCAAATGGCGGTTTCATTGTTTGCTGCTAATGAAGGTTTCCTTGATAGTTTAGAAGTTAACAAGGTACTTGATTTTGAAGCTGCTTTACAGTCGTACATGACGTCAGAGCATTCTGAATTAATGAACAATATTAATGCAACTGGCGATTTTAGTGATGATATAAGAAAGGATCTGCTAAGTGCTATCCAGACTTTCGTCAAAACGCATAGCTGGTAACCAAAAGTAGGCGCCTCTAGGCGAAGGGTCTTAAGATGGCTGTTGGTAAAGAAATACGCACCAAGATCGGGAGTATCAAAAACACTCAGAAGATCACCCGGGCAATGGAGATGGTTGCCGCGAGTAAAATGCGTAAAACAAAAGAGAAAATGTTGGCAACACGGCCATACTCAAAAAAAATTAGCCAGATTATCAAACATTTGGCTCAAGCAAATCCTGAGTATAAGCACTCTTTTCTTGTTGAACGCCAAGTTAAGCGGGTTGGAATCATTGTCATTAGCTCTGACAGGGGTTTATGCGGCGGACTGAATTCAAATTTATTCAGAAAAACGCTGACCCAAGTCATACAATGGGACAAAGAAAACATCGAAGTAGACATTTGTACGATAGGTACCAAGGCTTTCGGTTTTTTCGGTAATTTGAAAGCAAATCTGGTAGGTCAGGTTTCTAAATTGGGTGACACTCCGCACCAGCATGATATTGTCGGTATTATTAAAATCATGTTAGATGCGTATGAGCAAGGTAGAATCGATGAGTTGCATGTGATTAGCAATGAATTCGTTAATACCATGACTCAGAAGCCTACTATTGAAAAATTATTACCTGTCGTAGCCAGTGAGCTTGAAGAGGATATGAAAGGTCATTGGGATTATATTTATGAACCTGATGCCAAGGAAGTTCTGGATCATCTGCTAACCCGATATATCGAATCCATCGTTTATCAGGGATTGGTTGAAAATAATGCCTGTGAACAGGCAGCCAGAATGGTAGCGATGAAGAGTGCTTCGGATAATGCCGGAAATATTATCAGCGAGTTACAGCTGGTCTATAACAAAGCCAGACAAGCCGCTATCACTCAGGAAATTTCAGAAATTGTTGCCGGTGCCGCAGCCGTTTAAGGCTCTCCTGAGCTAGTCGAAGGACCCAAGTAAAATGACACAACACAAGAGGACAACTCAATGAGTTCGGGTAAAATCGTTCAGATTATCGGCGCGGTCGTTGACGTGGAATTTTCACGTGCAGACCTGCCCAAAGTATATGACGCCTTAAATGTAGAAGGCAAAGGCTTGGTGCTGGAAGTTCAGCAGCAATTAGGTGATGGCGTGGTCAGAACTATTGCCATGGGTACTACCGATGGTTTAAGTCGAGGCTTAAATGTTAGTAATACCAACGCGCCTATTGCAGTACCGGTCGGCCAGGAAACTCTAGGCCGCATTATGAATGTTCTGGGCGAGCCTATCGATGAAAAAGGCCCTATCGGCGAAAAAGTAAAATGGGGTATCCATCGTGATGCGCCAAGTTATGCTGAACAGGCTGCGGCAACCGAGTTATTGGAAACCGGTATCAAGGTTATCGATTTAGTCTGCCCGTTTACCAAGGGCGGTAAAGTCGGCTTGTTCGGTGGTGCCGGTGTTGGCAAGACTGTTAACATGATGGAACTGATTCGAAATATCGCGATTGAACACAGTGGTTATTCGGTGTTTGCCGGTGTCGGTGAGCGTACTCGTGAAGGCAACGACTTCTATCACGAAATGACCGATTCAAACGTAATCGACAAGGTATCCTTGGTTTACGGCCAGATGAACGAGCCGCCAGGAAACAGACTGCGCGTTGCGTTAACCGGGTTGACCATGGCCGAATATTTCCGTGATGAAGGCCGTGACGTACTATTCTTTGTTGATAATATTTACCGTTACACCTTGGCGGGTACCGAAGTATCGGCTCTATTAGGCCGTATGCCTTCTGCGGTGGGTTACCAGCCTACATTGGCTGAAGAAATGGGTGTATTGCAGGAGCGTATTACTTCAACCAAGACCGGTTCCATTACCTCTATCCAGGCGGTTTATGTGCCTGCGGATGACTTGACCGATCCATCGCCTGCAACCACGTTTGCGCATTTGGATGCGACCGTCGTATTGTCACGTCAAATTGCCGAGTTGGGTATTTATCCTGCGATCGATCCGCTGGATTCCACCAGCCGTCAGCTGGATCCTTTGGTCATCGGACAAGAGCATTATGACGTCGCTCGTAATGTTCAGGGCATCTTGCAACGCTACAAAGAATTGCGCGATATTATCGCGATTCTGGGTATGGATGAGTTATCTGAAGAAGATAAATTAACCGTATCAAGAGCACGCAAAATGCAACGCTTCCTGTCTCAACCTTTCTTCGTTGCCGAAGTATTTACCGGTTCGCCTGGCAAGTATGTATCACTGAAAGATACCATTGCCGGTTTTAAAGGTATTATCGCTGGTGAGTATGATGCTATTCCTGAGCAGGCTTTTTATATGGTAGGAACCATAGACGAAGCGCTTGAGAAAGCAAAAGGCATGAAATAAAACTTGTAGGCAATAATTTATGACCATGACCGTACATGTAGACATTGTTAGTGCAGAAAAGGAAATATTTTCCGGATTGGCGGAAATGGTATTTGCCCCTGCTGAACTTGGCGAAGTGGGCATTTCGCCTCGGCATGCGCCATTAATATCCAGACTTAAGCCCGGCGAAGTTCGGGTAAAAGTCAGCGACAAGGAAATTTATTCGTTCTATGTGTCAGGAGGTATGCTGGAGATACAACCGCATTTGATTACCATCCTGGCGGACACGGCGATAAGAGCGAAAGATATTGATGAGGCGGCCGCAATAGAGGCCAAAACCAGAGCTGAAGAAGCCTTGGCAGACAAATCGGGTCGAATTGATTTTGTGACGGCTCAGGCGCAATTGCATCAAGCTGTGATGCAATTAAGAACTTTGGATAGACTTAGAAAACGCGGTGGGTAATTGAGATATTGCGCGCCACATTTTTACCTTTTTTGAAAGCCCGGTAACGTATTCATACGCTGTCGGGCTTTTTTGGTTTAACGGAATATCAAATGAAAATAACGACTATTATTCTGGCTGCGGGTAAAGGAACGCGTATGCGCTCGGAACTGCCCAAAATTTTGCATGAAATTGCCAATAGACCCTTGTTGCAGCATGTATACGACACAGCTAAGCACTTGGAAAATAATACCATCAAGATTGTTGTCGGTCACGGTGCAGAGTTGGTCACTGAAGCCTTAAAGAATTTGGATGCCGATTGGGTAGAACAAACGCAACAGTTAGGTACAGGTCACGCAGTACAACAAGTGAGCGATCAAATTGCCGATGCTGATAATGTGTTGATACTGTATGGCGATGTGCCTTTATTGAAATTAGAAACCGTGAGGTTACTGATCAACAATGTCAATGACCGGTCTCTGGCTTTACTCACCGTCAATCTGACTAATCCGGCCGGGTACGGCAGAATAGTCAGAAATACGGCCGGGCAGGTTGTAAAAATTGTCGAAGAAAAAGATGCGACAGAGGCTGAAAAACAGATTAATGAAGTCAATACCGGCATCATGGCGGTGCAGGGCCAGCAATTAAAAAAATGGTTGAGCCAGTTAAGTAATAGCAACGTCCAAGGCGAATACTATTTGACGGACGTGATTGAAATGGCGGTTGCGGATCACATCACTATCGTTACCAGCCAGCCGGAAACCGAAGATGAAGTACTGGGGGTTAATAATCGTATACAGCTCAGTCATCTGGAGCGCGTATATCAGCAAGAGCAAGCTAATAGCTTGATGGAACAAGGCGTCACCCTGAAAGATCCGATGCGCTTTGACCAAAGAGGTTCAATAGATAGTCTGGGGCAAGACATAGAAATCGATATTAATGTGATTTTAGAAGGGAACAACAGTATTGGCAGCAATGTCAAAATAGGTGCTAATACGCATATAAAAAACTCTATTATTGGCGATAATGTAACCCTATTTGCAAACTGCGTTATTGAGGATGCAGTCATTGGGCAAGGCAGCCGGATCGGTCCTTACGCCAGATTAAGGCCTGAAAGTCTGTTGGCAGAAAATGTCCATATTGGAAATTTTGTAGAAATCAAGAAATCATCGGTAGCCGCAGGCAGCAAAATAAATCACTTAAGTTATATCGGCGATACCACGGTGGGCGCAAAAGTCAATATTGGCGCAGGGACCATTACCTGTAATTATGATGGCGTTAATAAGTTCAGAACCATTATCGAAGACGGCGCTTTTATAGGCTCAAATAGCCAGTTGGTCGCCCCGGTTATTATAGGCAAAAATGCCACAATAGGTGCGGGATCAACCATCACCAAAGATAGTCCTGAAAATCAGTTGACCTTAAGCCGAGCCAAACAGATTTCTGTTACAGGATGGCAACGACCCGTTAAATTGGAGAAATAATATGTGTGGAATTGTAGGTGGTATAGCACAACGAAATGTAGTCCCTATTTTACTGGAGGGTTTGAGGCGTCTGGAATATCGCGGTTATGATTCGGCAGGACTTGCGGTCATCAACAATCAGCAAATCTATCGGAAACGAGAGCTGGGCAAAGTAAAAGGCCTTGAATTGCTGCTGGAGGCCGATCCCATCTCGGGTGTTATTGGTATAGCGCACACCCGTTGGGCTACTCACGGAAAACCCAGTACGGCTAATGCGCACCCTCATATCAGTCGAAACAAAATCGCAGTGGTTCATAATGGTATCATTGAAAACCATGAGCATTTACGCGAAGTACAGCAGAAAAATGGTTACGAATTCACTTCAGAAACGGATACCGAAGTTATCGTACATGAGATTAATCATGCCATGGAATCTACAGATGGATTGCTGAATGCCGTTAAAAAGGCCCTTAAAAAACTGGAAGGCGCCTATGCTCTGGGAATAATGAGTGTTGATGAACCCGATACTTTAATAGCCTGCAGAAAAGGCAGTCCGTTAGTGATAGGCGTCGGCTTTGGTGAATACTTTATTGCCTCCGATGTTGCTGCTTTATTGCCGGTTACGCAACGCTTTATCTTTCTCGAAGAAGGCGACATCGCCAAGATCAGTATCAATGAATTGTTGATCTATGATGCGCAAGATCAACTGGTCAAACGTCCGATCAAACAAAGCCAATTGACCGCAGACGCGGTTGATAAAGGTGAATACCGCCATTACATGCTCAAAGAGATCTATGAGCAGCCGTTTGCTATCTCACAAACCCTGGAAGGTCGATTCGTCAACAATCGCCTGCAGGAAAATGCATTCGGACATAACGCCGCTGAAGTGTTCGATAACATAAAAGCCATCCAGATTTTAGCCTGCGGTACCAGTTATCACGCCGGTTTAGTGGCGCGCTACTGGTTTGAAAAGTTAGCCCATATCCCCTGTAATATCGAAGTAGCCAGTGAATTTCGCTACAGAAATCCGGTATTGGCACCGGATACGCTGATAGTCACGATCTCGCAATCAGGCGAAACCGCAGATACGCTGGCGGCATTGCTGGAGGCCAAGAAGCTGGGCGCAAGATATTCATTAGCCATTTGTAACGTGCCGGAAAGCTCGTTAGTCAGGGAATCCGATCTGGTGTTAATGACCCGCGCCGGCCCTGAAATTGGCGTTGCATCAACCAAGGCGTTTACTACACAATTGACAGCATTAATGCTGTTAGTCATTGCTGTCGGCAGACGGTTCCACCTAACCGAAATAGCCGAGCAAAAAATTACTTCGGAATTATTCAGCCTGCCCGGAAAAATTGAACAAGTGTTACAGCTGGATGATGAAATTAGGGTCTTGGCTGAGCAATTTGCCGAAAAACAGCATGCCTTGTTTCTGGGTAGGGGTACTCATTACCCGATAGCCATGGAAGGCGCGTTAAAATTAAAGGAGATCTCCTATATCCATGCAGAGGCTTACCCGGCTGGCGAGTTAAAGCACGGCCCCTTGGCCTTAATCGATGCCGACATGCCGGTGGTAACCGTAGCGCCCAACAACAGTCTGCTGGAAAAACTGAAATCAAATATTCAGGAAGTCAGTGCCAGAGGTGGGCAATTGATTGTTTTTATGGATGAGACCTTAGCCACAGTCAATGATGAAAATATACAGATTGTGAGAGTACCTCAAGTCGACAATGAAACTTCACCGATCGTGTACACCGTTCCTTTGCAACTGTTGGCTTATCATGTCGCCGTTTTGAAGGGCACGGATGTCGACCAACCCAGGAATCTGGCGAAATCGGTTACAGTGGAATAGGTAATGGCAAAATTATCACTGCAAGAGCAACTATTAAAATCCGGCTTAGTCAGCTCTGCTCAAGCCAAAAGCGTTAAATCCGATAAGCGCAAACAAACCCAGCAGCAGCGCAAGAATAATGTCGAGGTGGTTGATGAGGCTAAAAATCTGGCTCAAAAAGCCCAGGCTGAAAAAATCGAAAGAGACAGGGAGCTTAATCAGTTGCGCCAGCAGCAGGACGAGAAAAAACAGTTGGTCGCTCAAATAAAACAGATTATTGAGTTAAACCGGCTGCCCAGAGACGCTGAAGGACTGGCCTATAATTTTACCGATAGTAACAAGGTCAAGCGGCTGTATGTGTCTGAGACAATGCGCGACCAAATTGCCGAAGGACGGCTGGCTATTGTAAAGCTCGGCACAAACTATGAAGTGATCCCAGTCGATGCGGCAAGAAAAATACAGCAGCGTGATGCCGCCAGTGTGATTGTTTTTAATGAGCAAAATAAAGCGGCAGATGTGGCTGATGATGCTTATGCGGCGTATCAGGTTCCTGATGATTTGATCTGGTAGTGGGCGCGAATTTATTAGCGCCCACAACTCAGTCAGATGAGTTGTAAAAGCTGGCTTCTAACGTAAATCGGGACAGTGGAGACCCCTGTGGGAGCGATGATGGCATCGCTCCCACATTGATATAACATCAGTGCTATCAAATTTTAAAATGTTTTTAATTGGTTTATTTGCAAGTAGCCAATACGGCTTGATTAAAAACATTTTTTTGACTTTCCAGTAAGGTGAAATTTTCTTTTGCACGGGTAATGCCGGTGTAGACCAGTTCCCGGGTCAACACTAGGCTTCTGGTCTCTGGTAGAACCATTGCGACATGGTTAAACTCGGAGCCTTGGGATTTATGTACCGTCATCGCAAACGCCGTTTCCACATCCGGCAGGCGCATCGGTGAGATCCAGCGAATCATCACTTCGTCACCCGATTCATCGCTAGGAAACGCCACCCGCAATTTATCGCTGCTATCTTTAAGCGTGATACCAATGTCCCCGTTCATCAAGCCCAGGTTGTAATCGTTGCGCGTAATCATGACCGGTCGGCCTTCATACCAAAGCGTTGGCTTTTGATTGGGAAACAGCCACTGCTCTATGCGCTGATTCAAACCTGCTACACCCCAAGGACCCTGACGCAGGGCGCAAAGAACCTGGAAGGTGTCAAAGGCTTCCAGCACCTGTTTCGCCCATTGATGGTATTGAGTATTATCCGTGGGTCGTTTTTTATGGATAACATCAAAATAATAACCATAGCCTTGGCGTTGTTCAGGCCTGCCATCGACTGACACGCCGACATTTGCCGTTACCAAGTGTTTTAATATTTTATCGGCTGGATGGTTCAATACGAGGTGACTGAGATCCTGATATTGAACGGGGTCATTTAAGATAGCCAGTGCTTGTGTAGCGTTGCCGTTATTGACGGCCTTGGCTAATTGACCGATGCCGCTATGTTCATCAAAGCGGTGGCTATAACGAAGCATGATGGTTTGCTGGTTTAGCGCAGAGCCCGTGTTGACAGGCTTGCTAAGCGTTACGCCGGCATGTTGTCTGATCCACTCCCGGGCTTGATCATCATAAGCCGCGTTTTCGGCACCGCGACATAAATCACCCATCACCGATCCGGCTTCGACTGAAGCCAATTGATCCTTATCACCCAGCAGTATCAATTGGGCGGATTCCGGCAGCGCATCCAGCAAGGCCGACATCATCTCCAAATCGATCATGGAGGCTTCATCAACGATCACAATATCGGCGATCAAGGGATTATCCCGATGATGGACATAGCTTCGTGAGTCATGATGGCTACCCAGCAAGCGATGCAGGGTGCTGGCCTTTTTTGGGATGTGCTGTTTAATGTCTGCCGCGATAGCCAGTTTCCCCAAAGCCTGGCTAATCGACTCACTGACCCGGGCGGCCGCCTTGCCGGTCGGTGCAGCCAGTAAAATAGTAAGGCATCGGCTATTGTTGGATTCATCGTTAGCCAACTCAATCAGCAAGGCCAGCAGTTTAGTCAAGGTAGTCGTTTTACCGGTGCCAGGACCTCCGGTAATAATGGCAAAACGAGAGCGCAGTGCCAGCACGCAGGCAATCTTCTGCCAATCGGGATTTTCCGGGCTGGCAGGAAACAAGACCTGTAATGGTTGTTGCAAAGCGGCGGGAAGATTGTCTCTGACCGGCTGCAAACGTTGCTGAATGGCGATATTCAGGGTTTGTTGATATTGCCAATAGCGTCGCAGATATAAGCGGTTGCCGTCCAGAACCAGGGGTGTGTTGCCGTAGCCTGAAGCAACCAGTAATGATTGGCTCAGAGCCGCTTGCCACTGTTCCAGGGTACAGGCTTTTAGCGAAGACAAACCGTTCAGCGCTTCGTCAGTTTCGGGCTGCAAAGCCTCGTAACCGGGAATAGCCAGCGTCAGCTCGGGTTGTTTACAGAGTTTTTCCAGATCCAGATAGACTTCGCCGCTGCCCAGCTGATGGCTGACCAGTGCACCGGCCCAAAGTACTAAGTCACTCGCAGCAGGATCTTGCTCCAGTAAAAAGCGCACAAAAGCCCGATCCAGTTGGCTTAAGCAGTCTTGGCTGATCCATAGCTTAATGCTCTCAAGTACCGATGATGCTGATGTCATGCGTGCTCTCCGTTAAGGACCGCGCCGGAAAACAGGCTATCCATGCGTTCAATCAAGATTTTAGGTGGTTTAGCTAACACCCTGCCACCCGTTGTCGCTTGCGAACCGCGCAAAAACAGATAAAGACCGCCGCCGACATGGGTATCGTAATCGTAACTCGTCCCCAGCCGTGCTTTCAGTAAACGATGCAAGGCCAGCAGATACAGGGCATATTGCAGATCATAGCGTTTGGACAGCATTGCAGTTTCCATGACTTCCTCGGTGTACGCGGCATCGTTGTTGCCAAGGCCATTAAATTTATAATCGGCGATATAGTATTGCTGGTTGTGGACAAATACCAGATCGATGAAGCCTTTCAATAAACCATTCATTTGACCGGATAACAAGCGAGGACGCGGTTTGCCGGAAAAGGTATGGTCGGTGACCAAGCGATCCAAATCCTGAACATTGACGTCGTCGGCACCGATAAGAAATTCCAGTTCAGCTTGATACTGGTCAATGCCAAGAGCCGCTAAACAAAAATCGCTGCCTTCCAGTAATGGCAAGGTTAGCCATTGCGTTAAGGCCACAGCAATGATGTCGCGTTTGTCATCCCAGACATCGTGATTAAAAATCTTACTGATCAATTGTTGGCGTTGAGCCGGCGATTCCTTCATGACTTGAAAACCCTGATAGGCGCACTGTTCCAATAACGCATGGATCAACACCCCGGGGCCTGCGCCCCTTGGCAAACTATGAATGCCGGACAGCGTTGTGGTTAATGACCTAACGTAGGTGTCCGCTTCGTCGCTCTGCTTATCATCCTGAGCGGTTTCGGGAGTGCTGGAAAAATCACCCTGGATGATAATTTTATCTTCAGTCTGCAAGGCGCTGTAACTGGCTATCCACCAGTTATCGGCAACCCTGACCGTTGACACGCTGGGTAAATCCAATGTTTCCGGCTGTTGCGCAGGAAGATAAGGCTCCTGGTTGGGAGCAGGAAATTCGGCAAGCGTGATTGCCGCACAGTCAGCTTTCAGTTGGGTCAGATGCTCTGCTAATGCACTGGAAGGTGTTTTGGCTTGCCAGCCCAACACATAGCCAAAGGCACTTTTCTCCAAATGAGAGTCTTTGGCATTGCCGACTTTAATCGGTGCAATACCTAACCAACAAGCATGCTGAGCTCGTGTCATAGCGACATAGAGCAAACGTAAATCTTCTTGTAGCCGTTCTTTGTCACTCAGGGATTTAATCGCGTCAGTCTTGCTCAAATCAATGACTAAATGCTGGTTTTCATCGTGGTATCTATAGAAGGTGTTGCGACTGCTGACTTCCCTGAAACTACAGATGAAGGGCAGAAACACCAACGGATATTCAAGGCCTTTGGATTTGTGAATGGTGATAATCTTGATCAGATTCGCATCGCTTTCCAGGCGGATCACCTTTTCATCGCTGGCCTGATGGTTTTGATCGGCAATGGCTTCCGCCAAATGCCTGATCAAAGCTTGTTCACCTTCCAGTTGACTGCTGGCCTGTTGGAGCAGTTCGGCCAGGTGCAGAAGATTGGTTAAACAGCGCTCGCCTTCATTGGCTTGCGTTAGTTGCCGATGCAAGCCGTAGTCGCTGATCATCTGCCGCAAGGTTGGCAGGATGCCGTCCTGTTGCCAACGTTGTTGGTAGCCGATAAAGCGTTCCAACTGCTGCTCCCAGCCGGGCTCATCTTGGGTGAGATGATGCAGCGTTTGATAGGGCCAACCTAAAGTGGCGGTACTTAAGGCTGCCCGGACCTTGCGTTCGTTGCGCGGTTCGGCCATGGCTTTAAGCCAGATTAACAGGTCGCCGGCTACGCCGGTTTGATAAATTGAATCACGCTCGGACAGGTAAACGCTGCGTAGTTGCCTGTTTGCCAGAGCATTGCGCATGACTTTAGCTTCAGTGCCGGTACGCACTAAAATGGCAATGTCGGCGGGTTGCAAGGCTTGAATAACGCCAGCTTGAGTTTTAAACCCGGTTGCCCCCTGATTGGCCAAATTCAGCAAGCGCACAATCTCGCTAGCGGTAACTTCGGCCATCTCTTTCCGGTAGACGGGCATGCCGAGGGGCTCTGGTGTTTCATGATGCCACAGCGTCAAGGCGGTAGCCGCTTGTCCGTCGATCACCCATTCATCTTTACGGCCTTGGGCCTTGACCTGAATGAACGGCAGCGGATTGTCATTACCGCTTTTGAAACGAAAAGCGCCTTCGTCTTGCTGATCCGCGTGAACAAACACCTGATTAACGGCGTCCACCAGCGCTGTGGTGGAGCGGTAATTGGTATCCAGCGTGTAATGCCGCCCCGCCGTGACCTTATGGGCTTTGAGATAGGTATAGATATCGGCGCCCCGGAACGAATAGATCGCCTGCTTGGGATCACCGATCATGAAACAACCCAGGTCGGTATTTGACGGGTCAGCATACAGACGCTCGAAAATCCGATATTGCACCGGGTCGGTATCCTGAAACTCATCAATCAATGCGATTGGGTATTGCAGGCGGATCACGCTTGCCAGTTGCTCGCCATTGGGGCCCAGCAGAGCCTTATCCAGACGCGTCAGCATGTCATCGAAAGTCATCTGCGCCAAGCGTTGTTTTTCGGTGTCGTAGCCGTTTCTAATCCAGTGGATGGCGTGCAAGGTGAGTTTTTCGCTGATGTCCGGTTCTTGTTGGCCATGACTGACCAAGTCATCGAGCGTTTGAAAAGTACGGTGGGCTAATTCACCGGCTTTATCCTGATGCGCTTTGACCAGTCCCGACAGCAATTTTTGTTGGCCGAACTTTGCCAGGGAAGCACTATCCAGGCTAATGCCAATTTTCGCCCATAGTGCCAATTCCGCCAATTTGCTGTTGAAAGTCGTTGCTCGGTATTGATTTCCATTGAGCCAGCCACTCCCTGAGGCCTTTTTTAGCAAGGTCTCGATTTGTACCTGGTTGAGAAGCCAAAGACTGCGCGTTTTGATTTCCAGGTCACGCCGTTGTCTTTCCCAGTCCTCCCAGATTTTGAAGACAAACGCTATATCAGCGTCAGCGCATTCAAGCCCCAACGCTTCGGTTTCTGACAGCAACGGTTTGAGTAATTTGGTCAAGTCTTCAGGTGACTTTGCCAGTTTACCTACTGACTGGCACGAGATTTCAGTGAGCGGATAAAAAAAAGTGCGCCAATAATCCCGCACCACTTCATTCAAAAGCTCTGCATCGTCGGTGTTTACTTGTTGACGAAACAGGCTGCCACTATCAAAAGCATGTTGTTGCAACATGCGATTACACCAGCTGTGTATCGTATACACGGCGGACTCGTCCATCCAGTTGGCGGCCAGTTCCAGCCGGCGGGCACAACCGTCCCAGGTACTGGGATCATAACTGTCGCGCAACGGTTCCAGGAAGTCATCACTTTCTACCGGTTGTTGACGGAAATAGCGTGCCGACTGGATAAGACGGGCGCGGATGCGATCGCGTAATTCTTTGGTCGAGGCATCGGTAAAGGTCACGACCAGAATATCGGGAGGCAATAATTCACGCCCCGGCAACTGATTATCCGACCCATGACCCAGAATCAGGCGTACATATAAGGCCGCAATGGTATAGGTCTTGCCCGTACCGGCGCTGGCTTCAATCAGGCGGGTGCCCGATAACGGAAAATCGAGTGTATTTAAGGGTTGGGCGGACGTCATGCGGGTGCTCCCTGTGCCGCTTGTTGCTTGATTTGATTAAACGCAGGCCGATAAATCGTGTGGGTCCAGGTCACAAAATCCGGTTCTGCCGCCTCAGCTATTAAGCTGGAAAAACGGGGGAAAAAACGTCCCAGGTAGGCATCATAATCGACTTCGCCACTGTTCCAGTCATCGCCTTCGTATTGAGCTTGCGCGGTCTCCATCGCCTTGTCCGGTGCTGCACTTAACCAGGCGAATGCCGTTTTGCAAGCAACAGGCAAGGGCGCTTGCATACCTAGATGCCAAGCTTCGACCAGCGTTTTGAGCTGAGCTATCGCCTCTGCTTGAACTATAGGGGCAATTTCAATCACGGTATCTGAACCGATTACCCGTGTTTGCAGATCCATGCCGATGGCGCAGCCGGCCAGATGCAGCACCCAGTACAACAACAGGTTAGGGTACTTTATTTTTTTCGCGTTGGTGAGCAGAGCTTGTGCGGTTAAATGAATCATACCGTTGTGTTGATGATCGTTACCTTGGCGCAAATTACTCAGATCGCCGGTTAACTGAACGGTGATGCTGCCAGCGAATGAAAAACTCAAGTCAACGACACGCGCGTCGATTTCAGCAGGCCATAAAGCAAACAGTTCCTGATACTGCTGCCAGACCTGATTGACTGGATCGGCAATGTCCGCATAGACCCCATGAGCAAAGCCGCCCAGTGGCAGTTTACCTTTACGCGCCATTGCCGAACGCTGCTGTTCAAAAAACGTCCCGGTGTCATCCGGTTTTTCGCTCTGCAACGCATCCAGCAAGTCGTTACGCAGTCCATAACTTTCGAGTGCGTTAAAACCAAACGGTTCGTTATCTTCACTGGTAACCGTTTCCTGATCGAAGCCAAATTTGAGCGAGTGATTACAGAAGCTTTTGACCGGCGCTTTCAGGAAACGCGCTAAAGATTTTAGCGTTAGCGTATAGGATTTTTCATCCGCGCTTATCATGACCGGATCGGTTAAGCGGATGACATCCGATTCTTCGAACCATTCCCGCGCATAAGTGAACAAGCGGAAATCACGGTTTTTTGCTAAATAGTGCAGGCTAAAAGGTTGCAGCGGGTGTTCAACCGTTATCGCTTGCAGCAAGGCAGGGGAGTTGTCTGGCAGTTGCCAGCCTTGAGTCAGCGTATCGCGCAGTTGGCTGATCAGCACCGACGGCGGCTGCGCACTATTGTCGCGAATGTTGCGGCCTACCCAGCTGACATAGAGCTGTTGCCGTGCCGAAAGTAAGGCTTCCAGAAACAGATATTGATCGTCGTGTCTGCGTGAGCGGTCACCGGGACGATAATGTCCTCGCTGACTCATCAAATCAAAGCTGTGTGGTTGCTGGCTGCGTGGATAATCACCATCATTCATGCCCAACAAACAAATCAAATGAAAAGGGATGGCACGCATCGGCATCAGTGTGCAGAAATTGACCCGGCCACTGAGAAAACGCTGGTGAAGACTGGGTTCATCCACTTCAGATAACCAGGCTTCCCGGACCACAGACAAGGGCAAGGTATCCGTTGCTGTTAATCCGGCTTGTTCGCAGCATCGACCCCAGGTTGTTAAGGAGCGGGTAAGCATCTCCTGCATTTTTCTGTCCCGCTCGTCGCCGATAACAAAAAAATCCTCCAGTAGCGTAGACAGCAGCTGTTGCCAGTTATCAGTGTTTTGCTCTTGCCGCAGCAATGTGGCATAGCTTTCAAGCGTTTCCAGCAGGTATGACAGGCCACCAACCCATTGTGCATCAAGCCCGCCAATTTCTGAATAAGGCTCGATGTCTTTGAAGGCTGCACCGGCTCCGACCGCATAACCCAGCAACATTCGCCGCAAACCAAATTGCCAGGTATTGGCTTCCAAATCCTTCGGCATATCCACTGACTGAGAGCGTTGCTCGGCATTTAAACCCCAGCGGATTCCTGCCTCTTCAACCCATTGATGTAGTTTGGGAATAGCGGCTTCATCAATCGCAAAGCGCTGTCTTAATGCCGGTACTTCCAGCAGGGCAAGAAACTCACTGACGGTAAAACGCGAATCAGGCAGATTGAGTAAAGCTTCAACCGCCACCAGTAATGGATTTTGCCCGCGTTGTTGCTGATCGGCCAAACTGTAAGGGATGTAGCGAGGATCATCGGGCTTCACGTTGCCAAATACCGCGCGGATATGCGGCGCGTATTTATTGATGTCCGGCACCATGATAATGACATCGCGCGGGTGCAGGGGGTTGCCGTTTTTGGCGGCACTATTAAAGCGGGCTAACAATTGATCATGAAGGATTTCGACTTCGCGTTGCGGGCTATGGGCAATATGAAACACCAAGGATTGATCGGCTTCAGCCAGCACCAGGGGTTCAGCGGGTATGGGCTCTAAATCCAGGATCGATTGTTGTAAGTGTTGCAACAGGCTACGTTGACCCGGTTTTCCGTAATCCTTGAACAGATCGATTTTACTGTCCGGCCAATGCCAGTTTGCATAGGCTTGGGTTTCATCAAACTGATCCAGCAAACGAATATAATCGCGGCCCTGTTTGCCCCAGGCAGCGAGTAAGGGTTGTGCGTGAAGATGCAACTCTTCCTCGGTCAATGAGGCGGTCATTCCGGTTTTATAGGCTTGGCGATGGCGTTCGGCTTTTAACAGCTCTTTATCTTCAATAATGTCCGCCCAGTAATGCTGGCAGGGGTTATGAACAAACAACACGATCTGACAAAATTTGCCCAATTTAGCCAACACCTCAAGAGATTGCTGCGGTAACGACGATAAACCAAACAATATGATCCGGCGCGGTATGCCTGCTGGAGGCTGATCCAGCTCATCAATATTCGCCATGAACTGCGCATGCACCGATGCGCGGCTGGCAGATGCGGTATAGGCATCGCCCAAATCGGCCAGCACTGCCCGCCACAAGGCCGACTGCCAGCGTTGCTGTTCGGGCAAAATCAATATTTGCCCCAGTGCGTTACGCAAACTATCCGTCCCATTTGCCCAATCAGAAAGCCAATCCGAACGATAAACCTGATATTGGTCAAAAAGATCAGCCAGTTGTTCCGCAAGTTGATAGCGTTTCCGACTGTTGTTATCGTCAGCCAAAAATGTCGCCAGGGTCTCAAACTCTGCTTGAGTGATGAGCGTAGGCAATAAACGGTACAAGCGCCAAGTGAGCGGGGCTTTTGCTAATAATTGTTCTTTGGGGATTTTCTGGGCCAAGACCGCACGATAAATACTCCAGATAAACAACGAGGGCAATTTCAGCTCAATCGCCGCCGCGATACCCAAGGCATTATTTTGCGCCAGGCTTTGCCTCAACCATTGCCCCATACCATTGCTTTGCACCAGAAATACATCATTTTCCAGCGGTGATAAAGGATGTTGTTTCAGCCAGTATTCGACTACATCACGCAGCTCTTCGAGCTGATTGGAATGAATCACGGCAATGCCGTTGTCTAGCGATGTAGAGTGGTTTGTTGCTGTCATGGATATATCCCTATGATTGGGGTTACTCATTGAAATAAGTGATTTATAGCGATTTAATCTACAGGGATTGAAGATTAGTTAAACCAGGCAGCGAACCGCGCTTTAGCCTCGGCTTTGAATTGCTTCGACCAGCGATAGACAGGCGTTTCAGTGACTTTCTGATGCGCCCATTGCAGCCAACCGGTGACGGTGGTGTAAATAACCCGCAGGAGCGTAAAGGTCAAAAGCTGGGGCTTGGTTAAAGCAAATACTCTGGCTATCAGCACGGTGCCCAGTAATTTTGCCAATAATTCCAGCAGAATGCCTTGCACAATCAAACCGTGGGCTAGCAATCCGAAGGCAACGAGATTGATCGGCGTGACAATGATGAGCGGAATGCTGAACGCCACCAATGCTAGAGGCGGTGATGTTTGACTGAGCCATTGTTCGACGGTTTCCAGGTTCAACCATCTGATCAGCGAGTGTCCAAATGCCGACAGAGCATCCCAAAGCCACTCTTCGATGATCAGGACGACAGCCAAGCACGAAAGCAGAATTTTTTTCATAATTTAACCGAAAGAAAGTTTAACGGAAATAGTATACCTGCTCTATCGCAAGGGTCTAGATTGAACTGATACGCTTGCGTGGTATTACCGTCGACTCAGTTCGATCGCATCCTGTTCGAAAGTTTTATCACCCAAAATGGCATAACAAACCGGTGTTAAGATCAGGCTGGCGGTCATGCCCAACAACAGGCCCGCAGACAGGGACAAGGTCATCGGAATCAAAAATTGCGCTTGCGGGCTGGTTTCCAGCAGAGCCGCTAAGAATCCGGCGAAATTGGTCAGGAAGGCCAAAAAGATCGGCCGGAACCGTGAGGTGCAAGCTTCGCAAATCATGTCGATGGCATTACGCTCCGGTGTTGTCGCGCAGTTTGCCGTCAACAAAACTACCATGCAGCAAAAAGCACGTAGGATGTGTGATCTATAAAAAATATCCAGCTCCAATATTCAGCGTAAGGTGTCGCCTTGTTAAGGGTTTACTTTTTATCCAGTTTGGCTTTGATAGCGGTGGTTTCAGTCTGAATTTTTTCTATGGCTGCCTTCAATCGGGCTTGTTGGTTATTTGCGGCATTGGCGATAATTGCGTTATCTGAGTTGGCCTCGTTCATCATGCAACTGTTATAGGCATTGGCCTTTTGCTGCCAGTCATTGATTGCGTTGGCGCTTTTGTTGTAAGCATTAACGCTTGCCTGATCAATAACGGGAACCGAGGGTTCGGCACCACAACCGCTTGGCGACCAGATACTGTTGGTGATAGTGCCCGCCACAGCGGAGACGGCAGTGAGCATCATTGTCGCAGTAAGCGACAGTCGTTTTATCATTTTCACTCTCAGCTATTTTCAATAGCGTTAGCGTTAATTGGGTCATCCGCCAAGCGGGATGTCATGTCATATGGATTTCAAAGCTATACAATCACGCTACTGCTGTATGCTCACAAAGGCTATTTTGGCAATTCCAGCATGTTGAACAGTTGCCATCACTTCGGCAACCTTTGAATAAACCACGTCCTGGTCGGCGTATAAATGCAGGCCGATTTCAGGATTTTTCAAAAGCTTATCCTTCAAAGCCGTTTCCAGGGCAGCCAGATCGACCAGCGGTAGTTTGTTCAGTGCGTGTTTTAAAAGTAGCAAAAATTGCTAACATGTAAAAATAAGCATTTT
>JAQSDX010000025.1 GCA_029946125.1 Candidatus Methylobacter titanis | reverse complement strand
AGCCTGATTTGGCAGGATTCTTAAAAATCAACAATTAAAAACTTGAACATCGAGTGATACGCGGTTTTTTTGAGACACTACTTCCAGACTCAAAGACACGTGGATCTAAACCCGCGTAAGCAACCCATTGCCTTGCCGTCATGTCCTGCGGCAATATCATCAACTCCGCCAATATTTGAATGCCACTGGCTTGGGCAATTCCTTTAATGCTAGTGACTAATGCAAAGGCTTCGGCTAGCTGTTCGTGCTGCTGGATTAATTCAACCGCACTTTCCCGGTGAGCGTCGATTTGTGTTTCCAATAGTTCGATCAATGCCTCAATATGTCCAATCACTAATACTGGGGTTTCCTCGGTCGCTTTTAAGGCATGAAGCTGGTTTTTGGTTTGGGTCTTTTGCTTGCTTAAAGCGGCAATTCTGCGGGAAAACGCTCTTAAAGCAATATTTTCATCCGCTGGGCGACACCAAGCCTCAAAAGGCATTCTTTCGCTATAAATCGCCAAGATTTCAGCATCAACTGCATCGGTTTTACTGCGCTTCATCAACACCTTGGCAAAGTTATGCGATACCTTTGGATTGATCACCATGACTTCAACACCTTCAGCGCGGCTCAAAGCGACGGCTAAATCAAAATGATAAATACCAGTGGCTTCAAGACAAACTCTTGATTCCCCTTTTAATTTTGATAACAATTGAATGATAGCCTTATGACCGGATGGCGTATTTTCAAAGGTTTTGGCTTTACGGGCTTTGCCTTTTACACTGACCACGATAACAACGTTTTTGTGGCTAACATCAATACCTGCATAATTCATATTTTCATCTCTCTGTTATTATTTTGTTATGATGATGACTGGTTTCCCAACCCTGACACTTCACCTACCGTCCTTGCGAATGCAGACTCAGAAGCTTTAAGCTTACAGGTCTCAGATACTCCGCGGCATGGATGACGAGGGTGGGGAGCCAATCTACGAACAAGCTCAAGGCTTAAGGTCGGGGCGGCTTCCCCAGAAAAATCAGTTACCACTATATAACTTTTCGGGTTAAATAATCCTGCGTTTAAGAGATGTGTTTAATATACAAGGTTGGGCTGAATACAATGAAGCCCAACAATTAAAGCTATTGCCTTTTCAATGGCTGACGTATTGGGCTTCGCGGTGCTCTGCCCAACCTACGGCCGTGACAGGAACCTTGATTCCACGAGCAGGAAGCGGAGGGTAAAATAAAAGGGTTATAGATCGAAATCTGTAACCCTTTTAATATTACCGGTGTGGGTAGATGTCAAACCCACATGAGCGGCATGCGTCCTTACTGGGCGGGTTCGGTAATCGCATTCATCTGAAGGGTGACCGCAGTCTGTGCCAACAGTCTGCCGTTGACCGATGTTCCCGTGTTCACGGAGATCATTTTTTTACCCAGTACGACGCCCTCAAAGTGTGCATTGGTTCCAAGAGCCACCGCGCCAGCGACCTGCCAGAAGATGTTCTTGGCCAAGGCGCCACCGGTCAGCGTCACCCGCGTAGCGTTGGCCTGGTTCAGCGTTCCCGCCACCTGGAAGATCCAGACATCGGTTGGCCCTCCCGAGAGCGTAACATCCGTGCTAATCTTAAGATTCGTAGACCATTTGTAGAGGCCGGGAGTGAGGGTTAGCCCGCCAATTTCACCGGCACCCAGTTCAGTGAAATCAGGTAAAAGTCGTCCTGCAGCGTCATCGTACGCGAATCCCATGTCGCCCACAGCCAAGCTCAGAAAGCTAGGGTTAGTCACCGCGCAGGGGAGAGGACCAGCTGCATCGGCTGCGTATATATTCCCCGATACTTCCCCGCAGGTGAGAAGGATCGCTGCACCGGTTATGGGGCTCGCCCCAATATCCCCAACAATAGCGGATCGATAAATGTTGGTGATTCCGCTTTGGCTCAGAATCGCAAAAGTATCAGTGCTGCCAAGGTATACCGGTGTCTGACCAGAGGCGATTGCGCCCCCGGCCACCAAAGTGCCGAGTAGTACTGGCAGAAACAACTTTTTGGAATATTTTTTACGTATGTTCATAACATGTCCCCTCCGCAAGGATTTTTAAATTTGAAAAGAAATTAGTGGTAAACCCGATTACCTACCGCCGAGGCATTAAGCAATTAAAGCGTTTTAGTTGTCAAGCAAAGCTGGTAAGCATAAGACATAAATATCAGCTTATGTGACCCTTATCACCGATTTCATAAATTTTCGCTGTAACGCTATAAGGTGGATAACTTGTAGGGTGGATTCGCCGCTAGGCAATACACCACCTGACTGGGATAAGTTTTTGCAAAACCTAAAGTGATAGTTTAGTATTACTTCTTATGAAAATAGAACTCGTTACCACCCTAAAACGTCAGGCCACCAAAATTCTTGCCGAACTGCATGAATCTAAAGAGCCTGTTTTAATAACCGAACATGGTCAACCGTCGGCCTACCTGATAGATGTCGATGATTATGAGCTTATGCAAAGTCGTATACATCTTCTTGAAGGTATAGCGAAAGGGGAAACGGCCATTTTGGAAAATCGCACCTATAGCCAATCGGAAGCAAAAGAGAAAATGAGTAAATGGCTCAAATAATCTGGACCGAGCCGGCTTTATTAGACTTGAATGAAATTGCCGAATACATTACGCTTGATAAACCCGATGCGGCACGCCGCTTGGTTAAACAGGTATTTTCCAGTGTTGACCGTCTTGAGCAGTTTCCAGAATCAGGCCGTATGCCTCCAGAATTAGAGCGCTCAACGTATCGTGAAATCATCGTTGGCCCCTGCCGAATTTTATATCGCGTCGATCAAGACAATGTCTACATAGTTTATGTTATGCGAGGAGAGAGGCAACTCCGGAAATATTTGCTGGATGATCGAGCACAAGGCCCCAGCTAACAAAAAATGCCAACATTTAAACCTATGCTTTCAATTCTGCTAACCTACTTACTGCTCCTGCTGATAGTTTTTCTATTCCAACGAAAAATGATCTATTTCCCCGATACCTATTCAATTGAAGGTCAACAACAGCGGGCGGATCAAGCCAACCTGAAGCTCTGGCCGTCAACGGATAATTATCGGGGACTGATCGCCAAAACATCCCAAATAACCAACAAGGGTACAGTTATCGTTTTTCATGGCAATGCCGGATCGGCAACCGACCGGACTTATTATCTGGATGCATTGGAAAACCAAGGTTACCGGGTGATCCTGGCCGAGTATCCGGGCTACGCCGCCAGAAACGGCTCGCCATCGGAACAGGCGTTGATTGCCGATGGCATCCAAACCGCACAACAGGCCTTGAACGATTTTGGCGGCCCTGTTTTTCTGTGGGGCGAATCACTGGGTGGAGGCGTGGCCTGCGGCATCGTGCAGAGCGGGCAGGTTCCGGTTAAAGGCATTGTCTTGGTCACGCCGTTTAACAGCATGGCTGATATTGCCCAACACCATTACTGGTTTTTCCCTGCCAAATGGTTAATCAAAGACACATTCGACAACATTAAAAACCTGCAAAATTACTCGGGAAATACGGCGATATTACTGGCCGAGAAAGATGAAATCATCCCCAATAAGCACAGCTTAATGCTGTTCGCGGCGCTACATCATCCTAAGAAACTCTGGTCATTTAAGGATGCGAGCCACAACAGATTGCCGCTAAATCAAGCGCTTCTCTGGTGGCAGGAGGTTATGCAGTTTGTTAGCGGGCAAAACGAGGTATCCCCTTAATAGCAGTTCTTTCCATATGTACATATTCTAAACCAAGCAATGTTCTGCCATCATCGATACCTTCAACCCACATCACTTTTATCTCACCTTCCAACGCCAACTGCTCAAATTCAAATATCGTTATCTGGCCCGGTTCGACGGTTATGGATTCAGCAACACTAATCATTAATCCGTCCACCGAAACATTGACGGCAGTAAACTCTCGATATTTCCCATCCAACAGAATTTTGCCTGGAGCCGTCATGTTTTTTCTATAGACCTTCCTCTTGTACAGCTGATTATCTATGTCATAAACAACACTTTTAAATTCCAGTCCAAGCAATATATAATCATCGAACATATCAACCCGGACCACTTCTGCTTCACCCGCTAAACGCATTTCCGGAAGATATAAATCTATCGTAGTCGATGCTGACAGCATATTAAAAATCTCTTTGACATCGCTACTTGCCTGATCACACTTTAATTCTGCAAGCACGCCGGTTAACGAAATATTTTTAATAGTAATTTCCCGTTCTTCTCCCCCCATGTAAATCAAACCATCCGACATTACGTTTTTTCTATAGGGCCGATTCACATCTAAATTCACCTCACTTTCCTCTCTGATTATCCGTGTTATGCTGTTGATCAAATACACTGTACAAGGTTATTAGGAGCAATTATAGTGCCTGCGTTATTTTGTTTTCTTTTCTATTGAAATTATTTTTATCGCCTACATCATCTCAATCTTACTTAACTCTGTTCAACATGAAAAAGTCCTTAATCCCGCTCTTGTTACTCTCTTTGGCGGCCTGCACAGCACTTCCGCCTAAAAACAGTGACAATATATGCTCCACTTTCAGAGAAAAAGACGATTGGTATGATGACGCTAAAAACTCATTTGAGAAATGGGGGGTACCTATCCACATTCAAATGGCGATCATGCATCAGGAATCACGCTTTGTTGCCGATGCACAACCGCCACGCCCTTGGTTTCTGGGATTTATTCCGCTGCCCAGAGCCAGTAGCGCTTATGGCTACGCCCAAGCCAAAGATGAAACCTGGGATGGCTATCAAAACAAAGTCGGCAGCTGGGGAGCGGATCGTGATGACTTTGCCGATGCCAGCGATTTTATCGGCTGGTATTGTAACATCAGCCACGCTCGCTTAGGCATATCGAAACTGGACGCCAAAAATTTATACCTCGCCTATCATGAAGGTCATGGCGGCTTTCATCGCAAAAGTTTTTTGCAAAAACCGTGGTTACAGCAAGTTGCTATCAAAGTCGCCAAGCGGGCAACATTATTTCAACGTCAATTAGGTACCTGTGAAAAGGAATTACAAAGCGAAAGTTGGTTTTTTTGGTAAACTATCATTTTTTACGTAAACAAAGGGCAAAAATCGTGAGAAAAATTCAAACTCAAGTTCTTTCAATCGTCACCGTTCTTCTTATAGGATTTACTATGTTTTCAATGGCCAATGCCACCACCCCTGAAGAAAATAAATCAGCAGGAACCGCCTTTCTTGCAGAAAATACTAAAAAACCCAATATTGTAACGACAGCAACCGGCTTGCAATATGAGGTATTAACACCTGGAACAGGCGCTACTTCACCTTCAGCTACTGATAGCGTTACCGTGCATTACAAAGGCACAACCCTTGATGGTGAAGAATTTGACAGCTCCTACAGCCGAGGCGAACCAGCCACATTCCCACTAAATCGGGTAATAGCAGGATGGACTGAGGGCGTACAATTAATGAAAGAAGGCGCAAAATACCGCTTTTATATTCCGTCAGAACTTGCTTATGGCGAGCAAGGCGCAGGCCGTGCAATCGGTCCGAATGCCGCATTGATCTTTGATGTTGAGCTGATCAAGATTCAATAAAAAAGCAGGCTAAAGGCGAAGGGCAAAAAAGCCGTTGCTTTGCATTTATTGTCTTTAAACTACTTAGCCTCAATAGTACCCGTTCATCCGTTCTATCGATTCAAAGCCAGCCTTGAACGCCAATGTGTGGAGTCCAAAGCTGGCTTTGGACATATAAATTCAAAGTAATTACCTTGTGTCCTTAGCCTTTCGTCTTTCGCCTGACTCTCTTATGCCCACTTACCAACTATTTGCCACAACCCCCAAAGCGATGGAAACCATCCTTAGCGATGAACTCCGCGCACTCGGCATAACCCATATCAAGGCCACTCTGGCCGGGGTCGCTTTTCAGGGCGATCTGGAGACCGCATATCGTGCCTGCCTGTGGTCAAGAACCGCAAATCGCATCCTACTGGTGCTCAGCTCATTCGAGGTAAAAACCCAGGAAGATCTTTATAACGGCGTACAAAAAATCGACTGGTTTGAGCATATTAATCCTGAAGACAGCTTTGCGGTCTCGTTCAGTGCGAAAAACTCAGAAGCAATCAACAATACCCACTTTGGCGCTTTAAAAGTTAAGGATGCCATCGTCGATCAGATGCGGGACAAGTTTCAAATCCGCCCCAGCATCAATACCGAACAGCCCAGTATCCGCATTAACGTTTATTTGAATGGCGAAACTGCCCAGCTCAGCCTGGATCTTTCCGGTGAAAGCCTGCATCGTCGCGGGTATCGGGACGTCAACATCAAAGCCCCGATGAAAGAAAATCTGGCGGCGGCGATGCTTCTGCGTAGCGGCTGGCCTCAAATCGCCAAACAACAGGGCTCATTAATCGATCCGATGTGCGGCTCAGGAACGCTGTTGTTGGAAGGCGCGATGATCGCCGCCGATTATGCGCCCGGTTTGTTACGCGACTATTTCGGTTTTATTGGCTGGAAAAAACACGATGCCGAATGCTGGAAAAAATTACGTGCTGAAGCCGAACAACGTAAAAAAATCGGTATGGAAAAACTGCCCGTTATCGTGGGCTTCGATCAAAACCGCCAGACCGTCAACACCGCTTTAGCGCATATCGCCAATGCCGGCCTGCAACATAAAATCCATGTCGAACGCCGCGATATTGAAGACGCGGAACCCGCCGAAAGCTGGAAACCCGGGCTATTGATCTGCAATCCGCCTTATGGCGAACGCTTGGGCGACGAGCAGGAAACCGCTGAGTTATACAAAAAATTCGGCGCATCACTCAAGGCGCATTTTATCGGCTGGAAAGCCGCAATGATCATCAGCAACCCGGAACTGGGCTTTCGCTTAGGCATCCGCTCACAAAAGCCGATTACCCTGTTTAATGGCGCGCTTGAATGCAAACTGTTACGTCTGGATATTGAAGAAAGCAATTTCTTCATCCCTAAGGCCAGAACGCAGGAAGAGCGTATCGCTCAAGTGACCGAGATCAGCAAAGCCCAGGAACAACGGATTGCTCAAGCAACCGAGACCCGCCCTGCTCCGCAACTTGAGACTACCGGCACCGACAAGGAAGCCAGTGTTTCGGGCGCGAAAAGTATTGCCTACAGGGATGTAGGCAAGGGGCGTGAGCTCGGAGCGATAAGCTTTACAGACAGAGATATAAGTGAGCCCGTCGCTGCCGAGATGTTCGCCAACCGGCTCAAAAAGAACCTGAAAAAACTGTCCAAATGGGCCAAGCAAAATCATATCACCTGCTATCGGGTCTATGATGCCGATTTGCCGGAGTACGCGGTCGCCGTTGACATTTACCAAGGCGAAGCTTACCGCTCCCAGCTCACGCCCCTCACCGACATCCCTGTAGGTGAACAAACCTGGATCAATGTGCAGGAATACGAACCACCCAAAAGCATCGATCAGCACAAAGCCGATCAGCGACTGGCGGGGCTGTTGGCCGAAATACCTCGGGTACTTGGCGTCAATAGCGATCAGGTGTTCCTGAAAATACGCCGCAAACAAAAAAGTACCGATCAATACGAAAAACACGACGATCAGGGGCGTTTTCACATTATTGAAGAAGGCGGCTGCAAGTTACTGGTAAATTTTGAAGATTATCTGGATACCGGCTTGTTCCTCGATCACCGGCCTATACGCCTGATGATTCAACAACAGGCCAAAGGCAAAAGCTTTTTAAACCTGTTTGCCTATACCGGCAGCGCGACAGTTCATGCGGCAATGGGTGGCGCTGCATCGACGACCACTGTTGACATGTCCAACACCTATATCAACTGGGCAAAAAAGAACATGGCGCTGAATGCTAACGAAGGCGAAGCTTGCCGCTCCCAGCTCACGCCCCTCGCCTACATCCCTGTAGGCGCGCATGAATTTATCCAGGCCGATTGTCTGGAATGGCTAGCCACTGAAGCTGAGCTTCCCAGTAAACACTACGATTTGATTTTCCTCGACCCGCCGACTTTTTCCAATTCCAAACGGATGGATGAAGCGTTCGACATACAAAACGACCATGTACAACTGATTAATAACGCCATTTCCTTGCTGTCGCCGGGAGGTGTCCTATACTTTTCGACCAACTTCAGACGCTTTAAAATCGACAAGCAGGCATTGTCTGATTTCATCGTAGAAGACATCAGCGCGGCAACAATACCGGAAGATTTTGCCCGCAACCCAAAAATCCATTATTGCTGGAGAATTAAAGAGTGATACGCAAAGTTAAAATCCTGGTTTCCGGTCGAGTTCAAGGCGTTTACTTCCGCCTTTTTACCCAGAACAAGGCCAAACATTTTGCCATAAAAGGCAGCGCCAAAAATCTCCCTGATGGTCGGGTTGAAATCATCGCCGAAGCGGAAAAGCTGGCCATGGAAAAATTCATTAAATGGTGCCACAAAGGCCCGATAACCGCGCGAGTCGATCACATTGAAATCACCGAACTTCAACATGATGAATTGTTAACGTCTTTTGATATAACCTAAAGGCTACCAGGGAGCCGCTATTGTTGCGCCAGCTTTGATGGGCATGAACGCCATGGATGGTGTGTTATCGCCCCTGCCCATCAAACAGGTAATTGTACGCGACCGCTAATGCTTTCGGCGACTGCAGTCGTGGACGCGATTTCGTAAAGCCTGCATTTCCACTACGCCATGCTGCGCGGAAACACCGGCTTTATCGCTACGGAGGACTACTCGACTCAGGTCTCGCAGCGAAAGCTTACGGGTCTTTCGGCAATGAACAATAATCCGTATTGCCAATAAAATACTGATCACCACTGCATAAATCAACGATTCGGTATAATCCGCTTTTACCAACCAAAAATAATGTATCAGAGCCGTTAACCCTGCGATATAAATCAAACGATGCAGTTTTATCCAATTTCGCCCCAATCTTTTCTGCATGTTTTTGGTTGAAGTTACGGCCAGAGGAATGAGCAACGCATAAGTCAGCAAGCCCATCAGGATATAAGGGCTTTTCGGCACCTCGTCTTTAAATGCCGCCCAGGATAGCGACAAATCAAGTGCGATAAAAATCAGCAAATGCAGGCTGGCATAAAAGAAAACGAACAGGCCTATCATGCGCCTAAAGCGCATTGGCCAGCTCTGTCCGGTTATTATTTTAATCGGCGTCAGCGCCAAACCTATGCACAAAAATCGCAAGGCCCAATCACCAAAAGCAAAATGCAGGGTTTCTATGGGATTAGCGCCCAGTCGATCGTTAATTGCATCATTTACCAGCAAGCCAAAAGGCAGCAGACTCAGCGAAAAAATGATTACTTTTACGCTCACCCAGCCTTTTCTGCCTAATAACATCAGAAATACCGCTTTAGATCCATATCAGAATAAAGCCCAGCAACTTCGGCGCCATAGCCGTTAAACTTTTCCGTATCACGCTTCGGGGTAAAAATACTGCTGCCTAAAACCCGCTCACGGCGTTGACTCCATCTGGGATGCGATACTTCAGGATTAACATTGGCATAAAAACCATTCTCATTAGGTGCGCTTTTATGCCACGCGGTTTCCGGCATATTTTCCATAAAACGTATTTTAACTATCGCCTTGATGCTCTTGAATCCGTATTTCCACGGCACAATCAGACGCAACGGCGCACCATTCTGCTTGGGCAACTCATCTCCATACATGCCGGTAGCCATAATCGCTAACGGATGCATCGCTTCATCGATACGCAAGCCCTCCACATAAGGCCAGTCCAAAACGCCGGAACGCTGACCAATCATGATTTCAGGGTTATAAAGCGTGGTAAATTCGACAAACTTGGCTTTCGACGTAGGCTTAAAGCGCTTCAGCATGTCGCCCAATGGAAAGCCTATCCACGGCACCACCATAGACCAGGCTTCCACGCAACGGAATCGGTAAATACGCTCGTGCACAGGATTATCCTTTAGAATATCTTCCAGATCGTAAACGCCCGGCTTTGCCACCTCGCCGACAACTTCGACACTCCACGGTTTGATTTTTAACGCCTGAGCTAAAACAGTCGAATCCTGTTTATTGGTGGAGAATTCATAGTAATTGGTATAACCGGCAACATCCTCACGATCGGTAACCGCTAACTTAGCGGAAGAAGGCCCGACCGGAACATCGGCATATTTCCCCGTTTCTGCCTGTCCCAGGCTCGGCAACAAAAATCCCGCCGAAAACGCAGTAGCCGCTTTAATAAACTCCCGTCGGGATTCAAAAACCGCCCGGTCGGTGATTTCGCTACTTAAGATGTTTGCTTTGGTTTTTATTAACATGCTCAACCCCTTTGTTACCTGTGTTTACGCTGTGAAACTTGAATAATACCCCAAACCGTTTTGACATCGTTAATCCTGACAAGCGGAACCTCTATTTCAGTCAATACCCTGTCGCTAAAATGATATTTATTCATCAAAATACCCCTAAATTCACACCGATAACTCAAGCAGGGGAAATTTGGTTGTACCTTATCTGCTGCATATCTTACAATTCTGTCGGATGTGCAGTAAGGTTACTGGGCTATGTAGGTTTTCCGCATTAATAATAACTAATATTTTGGAGGATAGTATGTTTAAAATTCGTTCGCTGGTTACAGCGTTGGCGTTGGCAAGTTCGGTTTCGGTGGCGTCGGCTTGGGAGGTATTGCCTAAAGAAGCCCCTGAACCGGCTGATAATGCGACAACGCCTGCTAAAGTTGAGTTGGGGCAAATGCTCTATCATGATCCTCGTTTGTCCTCTACAGGTACGGTTTCTTGTGCTTCCTGCCATAACACCATGCTGGGCGGCGAAGATAACAGACCGAATTCTATGGGTGTGAACGGTCAAACAGGTGGACGTAGCGCACCGACAGTTTGGAATGCTGCGTTTAATACCGTTCAATTTTGGGATGGCAGAGCGGCAAGCCTGGAAGAGCAAGCGGCAGGTCCCGTAACTAATCCGATTGAAATGGGCATGAAAAACTGGGATGAGGTCGTTGCCCGTTTAAAAACGATTGAAGGTTATCAGATGCCTTTTGAGCGGGCTTTTGGTACGGATACCATTACTAAAGATGCCGTAACTAAAGCGATTGCCGCTTATGAAAGAACCTTGATTACGCCTAACAGTCCTTATGACCGTTATGTTTCCGGCGACAACTCGGCTTTAACGGAACAACAGGTTCGCGGCATGGAAAAAGTGGCGGAATTGGGTTGTACCACTTGTCATAGCGGCCCGGCGTTTAACGGCCCCGGTGTGTTCCAGAAGTTCCCTGTCATCCCCAACGGCTACTGGGAAGCGCAATATCATTTCAGCAAGGATAAAGGCTTAGCGGAAGTCAGCAAAAAACAGGGCGACGAACATTTGTGGAAAGTACCGACTTTGCGTAACATCGCTTTGACTGCGCCTTATTTCCACAATGGTTCAGTTAAAACGCTGGATAAAGCGGTAACGTTGATGGCAAAACTGCAATTAGGCAAGGATTTAAGCAAAGAAGAAGTTGCTGATATTGTGGCCTTTTTGAATGGTTTGACCGGCGAGTTCCCTAAACAGCAAATGCCTGTTTTGCCCGGCACATTAGATTCTACTTTTAACTAAGCTGTTAATTTAGGGGCGATCGGTCGGTCGCCCCTATTATTTGCCTGTGAGGGCGAATTCATTGGCTCTGGGCGACAAAAGTCGCCCCTACAATTATTCCGCACTATAAATTGGCATTGCTGAAATACGATCATCAATCTGCTTTGAAATCTCCAGATAAACTGGACTGTTTACCGATTCAAAACGCTGTTTAAATTCAACCTCATTCATATGCTCAGGTAGATCCCTGGGGTCCGGCATAAAATCGCTGTAACCTGTAATTTCTGACATGGTTTTTTGCATTTTTCGTGCATTTTCCGGTGATGATGTTGCCATTTCACCAAAACGTATCCCCGCCTTGTCGGCGGCCAAGTCAATAAAACTAAAGCCACTGCCGCTGCGTGCATCGCTTAATTCTTTTTCTTCTCCTGCAATTTTGGCGGCTTGCTTGTTTACCAAGGCGGTAAGCGCGGCCGATCCTATAAAATGTTGCGCCAGATCGATACGTTTATACAAAAAGGCCGTATATTGTTTTCCAGTCACGGGCTTAGCTTCAATCGAAGAAAGGAGTTTTTTTGCCTCCTGTTTATTAACATAGTCATTGATCGTGGAAATAACGACCCTGTTTTCGTCCATGGCGGTTTCCATTGTCGAGCGTTGGTAAGCCAGTTCAAACAATGGACGCAACAACTCCGCCAGTGATAAACGCCATTCCGGATCATGTTTGGCAACAATATCGGCTAGCTTCTGCTGATAAATGTTCAGCGTAGAATTATCGCCAGTTTGCGTCAAAAAGTTTCGCGCCTGTATCAATGTATTTTTATTGGGATAGTAAGTAATGGAGAGTTTTTCCGCATCAATGGTTACCGTCTTGAGAGGACGAGTCGCCAGAATAAAATAGTCATTCAACGATGAATACTGAATAATGGTGTCGATAACAAAAGCCGCCAATTTTGCCGGCAGTAATAGCTTTCCGACTTTAAATTTGGTTATGACCGGAAGACCATTGCCTTTAACGTTGCCTAATCTAAAACTGATATTCAAATATTGCCCCAAGCTATTTGCGGGCAAAGTTATGGTAACCACGAATCTCAACTCACCATTTTTCAAATCCAAATCAGCCGCACTTTTACTGTAACGGTTTAACAAATAATTGCCGGCAAGATTAAGGTCGGCTTCGGTTAATTCGATGATACCGATTTCATCGGGCTTTGTTTTAAAACCTTCATACAGGATCTTTTTTGCCCTGACCAAATCGTCATGGGTAGGCGACCATCCCACTTCAAGTTCCGGCTTGTTGCCTACGCCAAAAAGAACCAGCATCACACATACAAGCAATAAAGCACTAATACAATAGATCAAAATGCGTATTAAAACTTTCATTAGCTTACGGTTAAGCAAATTCCAATTTGAAACCGGCAGACTTTACATAATCAGCCTCCTGGATTAAATCGGCGCGGGTTAACGCTGCCTGATCCAGCCACTTGTCTGGGAACTGTAAGCGGATTTTTGATTTTATTAATGATATTTTAAAATCGGGTAATACATGTTCCTGGCGATTGCGGTGCAACAATACCGACAGTCGCAAAATAACGGTCAAATTGGGCGCATCAACATTCCAGGGGAAGGGTAATTCATTGAAACGAGAGCGTGAAAATTTACGTCGATGCGACTTTACAATGGTTGACAATAAAATCTGATCCTGCCTGGAAAAACCGGCAAAATCACCATTTTCAATCACATAGGCACTGTGTTTATGATATTGACTGAGAGCGATGTCATGGCCGATTTCATGCAAGTCGGCTGCCCAGTTCAAAAATTGCTCAACGTGTTCATGATTAGACCCAAAAAAGTCGCCACCCAATTGGCTCAATATGTAGCCGATCGTTTGTTTAATGCGAGCCGCATGACCTTTGTCGGTATGATAACGATCTGCCATAGTCTGCACGGTTGCGGAGCGGATGTCATGATCATACAGCCGACCCAGTAAATCCTGAATCAGCCCTTCCCTGAGCGCGCCATCAGAAACGGTCATTTGCTCTATACCCAAGCTTTTGAAGGTAGCGTAGACAATGGCGACACCGCCTGGAAATACCGGCAGACGCTCAAGGTCGAGTTCCGGCAAATTCAGTTCATCAACATGATTGCACTGATTCATATGAGCGACCAGAAGCTCCAAGCCTTCTCGGGTTATACCATTATTGCTCCAGTTTTTAGCCTCAAGAACCTTGGCAATCGATCGTAAACTGCCCGACGCGCCAATGGCTTCATCCCAGTTGCTGCGCTGAAACTGTATCTGCACCGGCTCAAGACGTTGCTCGGCGAATAAAGTCGCCTGGGTGAATGCGTTTTTGGACAGCTTGCCCCCCTTAAAAAACGCATTACTGACCAAGACACAACCCATGTGCAGACTTTCCTTTACTCTGGGCATATCGCCAGAGCCTATGATGTATTCGGTGCTGCCGCCGCCTATGTCCATAACCAGACGCAGGTTGGCGTTGCTGCCCAGGCTGTGCGCCACCCCCTGATAGATTAAGCGGGCTTCTTCTATGCCGGAAATGATATGGATCGGATGATTGAGCGCTTTTTCCGCCTTATCCAAAAACTGTTGTGAATTTTTGGCCGTCCGCAAAGTACTGGTGCCGACAATACGCACGCTTTCCGGCGGAAAGTTACGGATTCTTTGACCGAACCGTTCCAGGCAGTCTAAAGCTCTTTTCTGGGTATCGGCATCAAGATAATTCCTTTTATCCAAACCCGCCGCCAGCCTTACCATTTCTTTGAGACGATCGAGTATTTGTAAATTGCCCTCAGTTAAACTGCAAACAATCATGTGAAAGCTGTTAGAACCCAGGTCTACAGCAGCAACGATTTCGGGAGGTTTATTCGGCACGAGTTATCCAGTTTTGTCTATGATGCATGTCAATATCTGATAAAATTACACGATTTTAGTCATCCAAACACAGGATGTGACGCGTCATTCAGTATACGTAATTTAACCTATTTCGTAATTCAGTATACGTAATTTAACTTATTTAAAGGCTTCCGTTAAGTGTTAGTTTCAACATGAATGCATTATCCCTGCGTAATCTTAAAAAAACCTATAATAACGGCTTTGAAGCCTTAAAAGGAATCGATCTTGAGGTTGAGGCCGGTGATTTTTTTGCCTTGCTGGGGCCTAATGGTGCAGGCAAGTCAACGGTCATAGGCATTATCAGCTCACTGGTCAATGCCAGCAGCGGCTCAGTCAGTATCTTCGGCCATGATTTAAGTCGTGAACAGGCAAAAGCCAAAAGCTGCCTCGGTTTAGTTCCTCAAGAAGTCAATTTTAATCAATTCGACACCGTCAAAAACATTTTACTCAATCAGGCCGGTTATTACGGTACGCCGCGTAAACTGGCGCTGCAACGCACCGAATACTGCCTTAAACAAATGGATTTGTGGGACAGGCGCGATACCGTGTCCAGACGTTTGTCCGGTGGCATGAAACGTCGGGTGATGATTGCCCGCGCTTTAGTGCATGCGCCCAAGCTATTGATTCTTGATGAGCCGACCGCAGGTGTCGACATAGAAATACGCCGTTCGATGTGGAACATGATGCAGGAAGTCAATCAGCAAGGTACGACTATCATTTTAACCACACACTATCTGGAAGAAGCGGAAAGCCTGTGCCGCAATATTGCCATTATCAATCACGGACGGATTGTTGAAAACTCCGATATGGCGAGCTTGCTGGCGAGACTGCATGTGGAACATTTTATCCTGGATCTGGCCCGGCCCATTACTGTGGCACCGGTGATTGAAGGCTGTCACATCGAACTGATAACAGATAAAACCCTTGCTGTTGCGATACCTAAAGAGCACGGCCTTAACAAGCTATTCAGCCAATTAACCGCACAAAATATCGAAGTCACCAGCTTAAAAAACAAGACCAACCGGCTGGAACAATTATTTATGGATTTGATCGACTCAAACCCGACAGGTGTTCAACGATGAACTATTGCATTGCTTTAAAAACCATTGTTACCAAGGAAATATTCCGCTTTATCCGCATCTGGCCGCAAACCTTGCTGCCGCCAGCCATCACCACCGCCCTGTATTTCCTGATTTTCGGCAAGCTGATCGGCGACCGCATCGGTACGATCAGCGGCGCCAGCTACATGGACTATATTGTCCCCGGCATTATCTTAATGTCAGTCATCAGCCACTCTTACGCCAACGTCGTATCTTCATTTTACTCGAGCAAATTCCAGCACAATATTGAAGAATTGCTGGTTGCCCCGATACCTAACTGGATGATTCTGAGTGGCTATGTCAGCGGCGGTATTGTTCGCGGATTACTGGTAGGTGTTGTGGTAGCCCTAATATCCCTGCTATTTACCGATATTAACGTTAATAATATCGCGATTACCCTGACTATCGCCGTACTGACAGCCGCCGTCTTCGCTTTGGCCGGTTTTATCAATGCGATACTCGCCGAGAGTTTCGACGATATTTCGATTATTCCAAACTTTGTATTAACCCCGTTAAGCTATCTGGGCGGCGTGTTCTATTCGGTAGATATGCTGCCCGGTGTTTGGCAGACTGTCTCGATGGGAAACCCCATTTTGTATATGATCAATGCCTTTCGTTACGGATTGATCGGCGTGACCGATATCGATATTCAGCTGAGCTTTCTCATTACCGGCGGTTTTATCGTCACCTTAACCTTATTTAGCCTTTATCTTTTGCACAAAGGTATTGGGATTAAGAATTAGCAAAGAGCCTTACGTCAGCCAATGGTAATTGCTCCTTACCCACAGGTAGCCGCCGCAGTCTAGGCCTGGAGACCTTAAATATCCCTACCCGAAATGACTTGATGGAAATTATGGATGATCGTTATGAGCACTCAGCAACCATCATTATCAGCTGATGTTACTTATAACAAGCGGGCCGAGTTGCGCCTCTGTATCAAACGTTTGATAAGCCTACTATCGTTAAACTCTGAGAAAAATCAGCCGGACGCGGTAACATACCCCGTCCGGCTTTGGATAATCAACTAAAAATGGTTTAATTCATAAAGATTGTGAATTACCCCGACCTAAAGGAAGGAGCTTCCAGCTTCAACAGGGCGATGCTCCGCATAATGCGGAGTCTAAAGTCCCCTCGACTGGCAGTACCGGATATTCCCTCCGGCAGGCTGAATTATCAGCACGGAAAAAATCGTACACGGATGCAAAGGCAAAATCAAGAGCATTCTTACATCCCCCACCTGAAGGAAGGGGTTTTACGAACAAAATGGATAAATTGGTGCACTAATGAAAAAAACAAATAAACACCACCGACGGCAACGCGAAGAAGAACAGAGAAAAACTGCCGTGATTGTATTTCTAGGTCTTATTATAATGGCCGGATTGGCTATGATAATGAATAGCCCAGGGTGAGCAATAAGTAAGAAACTGATTGATCTAGCCGCTATTGCTATACCCAGTAATGCGCACCACAACACTTTAAAACAGTCCCGTGCGGGACGGAAGTTACAAACCCAGTCCCGCTAATTATTGATTGCTGAAATAAATATAGAGCGGTACTTTTCGTACTGTAGGGCTTCAAACCCTGATTCTAAGGGAAATGCCCAATATTCATCAGCGTTCCATTTTATTTGATAGCTGAGTCGTTATAATTTAGATAAAACTGGCTTGAGCTCAGCAGCGGTCAATCGTCCACTGTTTCGAGGTAACCGTGCAAAGCCGCCAGTTCGACAATGCTCTTGCGGTAACGGTCGAATTCAACCGACTCCGGCGCGCTGTAATTCCAGTTTTTGTAAAGGCTGGTCAGCTCGGTAAAAAAGTCCCTGGCTGCATCTTTATCCTTGAAGGCGTAGTCGGCATCGATAAGCCCTTTCAACAGTTGAAAACTCTCAAGTTGCCGCTCCCTGGACATGCAGGCGTCAACCTCATCGAAAGCATCCTGCTGCAGATAAACCATGTCCAGCAATAAGGATTTTTGCCAGGTGACGAAATCATCCTCAGTAATACCTTCTTCGCCGGTAACCTGCATCATCTGATAAATACCGTCACCCTGTTCAAGCAAGGCTTGCATGGCTTTGACGTTGCCAACCCAATTCACGTCAATATTTTTGCTGAACCAATCGCCCAATTGATCAAGATAACGCGACCAGGAAATAAGCGGATCGATAGCCGGATAAAATCGCCGGTAAGCGCGGTCGGAGGACAATCCGAGAAACGTTTTTACCGTGCCCAAGGTCGATTGCGTGACCGGTTCTTCAAAATTGCCGCCTGCTGGGGAGACGGTGCCGATCATGGTCAAACTACCGACTGAACCGTCCGGGCAACGGAGTACGCCAGCGCGTTCGTAAACGTTTTTGATCGAAGAATCCAGATAAGCGGGAAAGCCCTCTTCGCCGGGAATTTCTTCCATACGCCCCGAGGTCTCGCGCATGGCCTGCGCCCAGCGCGAGGTGGAATCGGCAATCAGCAGCACGTTATAGCCCATCTGCCGAAAATACTCGCCCAGCGTAATGCCGGTATAGATCGAGGCTTCACGCGCCGCGACCGGCATCGACGAGGTGTTGCAGATAATAACGGTTCTGTCCATCAACGTGCCGCCGGTGCGCGGATCTTTGGTTTGCGGATATTCGGTGATGGTTTCAACCACTTCGCCTGCGCGTTCGCCGCAGGCAACGATAACGACGATGTCAACCGTCGAATAACGGGCGATAAGGCTTTGCAATACGGTTTTTCCTGCGCCGAAAGGGCCGGGAACACAGCCGGTACCGCCCTGGGCAATGGGAAAAAAGGTGTCGATAATGCGCGTCGCGGTGGTGATCGGTTCGGAAGGATAAAGGCGCTCCGCATAACTGCGGCGGATCAGCGCTTCCGGTATCGGTTTGCGCACCGGCCAGCGCTGGGATAGGGTCAGTTCCTTTTCCTTACCTTTGCTGGACCGGTAACGGGCAACGACTTCTTCGACGCCCAGATTGCCGCCCCGAATCCAGGTGATTTCGACCGCTTCCGGCAGATTGAAAGGCACCATGATTTTGTGTCTGAATTCGCCCTCGGGAACGGTGCCGATAACGCCGCCCGGCTTTACCCGGTCACCTGCTGCGACACAGGGTTCAAACGCCCATTTCTTATCCAGATTGAGCGGCGGGATGGTTACGCCACGGGGCAGAAAAAAACCGTATTTGTCGGCCAACGCATGTAACGGATTAAGCAGGCCATCAAAAACCTGTCCCAGCAATCCGGGGCCTAATACCGCAGAAAGCATTTCTCCGGTCAGTTCGACGCTATCGCCGACACGCACGCCGCGCGTGTCCTCGAATACCTGCATATCGGCAGTACGCCGCCGCACGCGAAGAACCTCGGCTTTAAGCCGTTCGTCGCCAACACAAATATAGCCCAGCTCGTTCTTCATGATTGAGGTATTCTCATCAACCTCGATAAGCACCAGACTTTCCTTGACGCCTATTATCTTGGCGGTTCTGAATACCCGTTGTTCAGCTGTCATTTTTTATCTCTTTAATCAAATCTTGAAATCGGCTCTTCGCCTGCGCTGCATCCCGCGCCAGCCAAGCTTGAAGGATGTCCCATTTAAAAACGAAAGCGAAGACCGCCTCGAAGCCGAATCGGTTGTTTTCTGTGATACGACCGAGCCGTTGCCAGATGACGTGCATCATTAGGCTATCAAGAGCACCGGCATTGTTGCTGTCGAGATAACGGTGCGCTTGGGCTATCCACGGATAAATGGCCGTCAGTTTGAAAGTAGGATCTTCCCAGTGCGCCGTCATATAACGCACCCAACGGCTAGCAGCGGTAATTGGTTCTAAAGCCGATGCATCGGCTCCGGCGTTGCGCTGGCGTAAACCGGCCAGTATCACTTGCTGATCAATCCTGAACTCGATGAATTCACGCAAGGCCGGTTGACTGATGTGCTGCATCGCGGCACGACTGCGCAACACCATCTCAGCATCCGTTTTCGGTTTGGCCAGCGACATACGCCAGCTGACCAGTGCTTCGGCTTCGGCCAATTGCCGTGCGTCGTCGGTATCCAGATTATGCAGACGCTGTTCCAAGCGCAAGCGCGTAATCGGCGAACGCTCGGCCTGCTCGAACGGCGGCAGATAAGGAAGACTGGATACCAGCATAATATAAGGTTCGGCCATAACGCTTATTCGTCGCCTTCGAATATCGCCTTGAAACGGGGCAAAATGCGTTGGTAAAGCAGCTTGGAAATGGCCTTGTCGGACAGGTCAATTTCCAGTTTTTCTTTAACCAGTCGCACGCTGGCACCGCCTTCGATCTCGCTGGACGCAACCAACTCAACACCTTCCCGCAACATTTCACTGCACAGCCCGAGGATGGTCTGATTAGTGCCTTCACTCAGTTTCTCGTTGGGCTGCCCCATCAATATCGATTCGGAAATCAGAATTTGAATTTCCTTATCGCCGATCAGCTCTTTTTCGACATGACCCGCTAACACCAAGACACAGGATTTAATAAATTGCTCGTCGCAAGTGGCTGATGTCACCAGCCGTTGCACAAAAACCTCAAATGCCGATGCAACCTTGGCTTCGAGTTGAAGTACGGTATCGCGCGCCGACAGCTTCAGCGCTCCCAAGGCGGCGGCATGATTAGACTCGATCTCAATACGGGTGCTTTCCCGTAGTTGCGCCACTTCGCGCTTGGCCTCTAAAAGCAATTTTGCCGACTTGGCCTCGGCGTCTTTTATAATTTGGTCGGCTTTCTCGTTCGCAGCTAGTACACCTTGGTCTCGGATACGGTCAACCAGATCCTGAACGCCGGCACCGGTTTTAGTATGATCTTGATCTGTCATGTTCATAGTCTCTTGTTGATGTTATTTCGGAATTCCCGCAGCCAGTACCAGAGCAAAAACAAAAGCGAAGACGCAAAATCCCTCAACCAACGCCGCCGGAGCCAATGATATACCGAAAATATCCAGTTTACTTTTTGATACATTGATTGAGGCCGCACAGGAATCTCCCTGAGCGATAGCGCCAAACAACAACGCCAGTCCGGCCAACAAGCCGAGGCCGAAAATACCGGGAGAATTTTCCAATGTCAGCTCGCGGCGCAAGGCCATAGTCACAACAATACCGTAAATAGTTTGCGAGGATGGCATCGCCGCTACGCCGATATAGCGCCCATAGCCACTTTCGACTTCCAATAAAGCGCCACATGCGGCACTACCGGCACGAACACAGCCAATCATACTGCCTATCGCACCGAGTGCTAAAGGCGCATATAACCCCACCCATCCTAGTATCAAAATTAACGAGTCCATAGTTTATTCTCCAGTTTTTTTAAATGGTTTGTACAGGGTCCCTTCTTCTTTGAGTCCCCAATTGAAAAACTCGATTACGTTTAAGCGCAACCCATGAATAACGCCGCTAATTATGCCGAGCAATAGATTAACCGTATGTCCGAGTATCAGTACTAACAACGCGAAAAATAAGCCAATGCCGGGATAGCCCTCGTAAACGCCGAGAGCCATATTGTTAAATTCGACCGCCAATGATCCTGAAGCCAAACCTAGTGCAAATAGGCGCAGATAGCTCAACACATCGCCCAAGGCACTGGACAACCTAGTCAGCCCTAATAAGCCGTGGACAAAACGGGCGAGCGGTTTTTCGCGGGGTGCGGTAAAGCCCACGATCAATACTGCGCCAATAGCGATTAAGGCTATGCTCGGTGTTTGCCAACCAGCAGCGCTAGCTGAACCGCTAATCGCCAACATAAAGCCGCCGCAAATCACGCCAGCCCAGCCTATTGAAGGCAGCTTGTCCTGCCAATGTTCACTGCGATAAGCATCCATCACATTAGCCAGGACGATATGAAAAACGCCAATCACTACAGAAAGGAGCATCATCCGCTCGGTGTCGCTGATCTCAAGCACATGTAATTTCCCCAGCCAAGATGCGTCGTCAGGCGTTACGCCAAAATAACTGCCCACCATGACGCCAAAAATAAGGGACGCCATCACCACCGACAACATTAATGGGCGAAAACGGCGACCGGAGTACGAGAGCCCCATTTTTTTCCAAACACTCATTAAGCCCAGCATAAGCACTACCGCATAGCCCGCATCAGCCAGGATCATCGCAAAAAAAATCACAAAGGAAACGAAAGTCACCGATGACGGATCCCAGGTTCGATAGCCCGGCGTCATATAAAAAGTCACCAAATCCTCACCAGCGGCCAGCCAGGATGGATTGCGCATCAGCGTAGGCGGATTATCTTCAGGTTTGGAAGCTTCAGCGGCAAAATGAAACGCCTGTTTTTGGGCATAATCTTTCAGTGTCGCCAAGCTTTCCTCAGGCGCCCAGCCCTGCAAGGCAAAAGCCGCATCGTTAGTGTAGGCTTGTGTTGCCGCACTCTCGCAGACAGCCCGGTCTTGAAGCTGATTAAGATCATGACTAAACAAATCATGCCAGCGGGTCAAATAAGCCCGCTCCGCTTGCACGTCTTCGATAATAAACTCTACTTCATCAAGCCTGACTTCCAGTTCATGTAGGGACTTGCTGCCCAGATGAATGCGCGGTACCGGCATGTCCAAAGGCTCATCCTCGCTCACCACGATGACGTAACAGAAGCGGTTATCCCGCCGGATAACTTCCCATACCGAAGCCGAGGCTTTAATTCTCGACAGCTCTTTATGCGGGACCGCGTAAAACCAAAGCCGCTGTTCACCCATCTGCTGCAGCGGCGGCAACACAAACTCGCCCCAGGGACGAATATCCTGAATACGCTTGAGTAAAAAATCACGCTCATCTTCCAGATCACGTAAACGATTTCTGACAGCCAATGTCTGCCGCTGGACATTAACAGCATTAAAACGTTTCTTATCAATAACCTGTCGTCTTCGCTGCGGACATCCCTGCAGAAACAGCAGCGCCTCACGTGCTCCTGGCGAGGGTGCAGTCTCAGTAAACCCTGCATCATGAGAAGCCAGAGAAATAATCTGCACACAGCCGATGTCCTGAAGATCAGTCAATAAACGCTCACGATCGGCAGAAATACCAATAAACGTCACTTTGTGCATGGTAACAATGCTCATAACGCGGCCTCCGCTACCAGTTCTGCTTCGCGTTGTTGTTGCTGTTTGTGCTTAGCCAGCTTGGAAATGACGACGCTGGCGCGTTCGGCATCGCCGAGGAAAATGCGTATTTTCTGGATATTCTGTTTGGCAGTCGGGATTAAGATTTTCTCGAACAAATTGACCCTCTGGGTGATGCGCCGCACCGCAATTTGCAAAATACGCACGCGCTCAGCGGAAATTTCAGCACGTATCCGCTGCTCGACGGCATCTTTCAAGCGTTGCACCAGGGTATCGACCCAGGGCGGCGTGGCCAACCGCGAATAATCGGCAACGGCACATTCGATGCTATCCAAAAACGGCAGTTTCACGCCGACGACGTTCTGTTCAATAACGCTGTAACTTTTTAAATGTACCAACCCGGCCAGACGGAACTCCTCGTCGGCCAGCATCGGCAACTCTTCGCCGATACGAATTTCCAGCGCTTCCACCGCCGCCTGCGCCGCCGCATATTGGTCTTGCGCCTTTTTTGCTTCCATCATCAACTGCCGCCGTTTCAAATCCAGCGAGGGCAATAGCCGCTGGTACAATTTTAAATTTTCCTGCTGCTCATGTAATGCATGCTTGCTCAGTTTAAGCTTTGCCATCGCCGTTTACGCGGCCTTGTCCGCAGCATCTTGCGGTTCGGCTTTGCTCAAGGCGGCTTTCGGGTAATAGGTATCAATCAGGTTCTGCTTCATCAGCAGTTCTTTGGGCTCGAAACATTCAGCCAGCGTCAACCAGCACAGATCCAAGGCCTCGATAACCGGCAGCGAAACCCGGGTATCCATAAAGCGCTCGCGGAATAAATGGCCGTATTTGAGCAATTTCTCATCAAACAGCGATAATTCAAAGGCCATTGCCTGCTTCTTTTTCGCTTCCACCGCACCGGAATAAAAACGGATCATGGTGTTCATAATCTGCCCGTGATCTTCGCGTGTCGCTTTGCCGACGACATGCTGCTTTAGCCTTGACAGCGAACCGAACGGGTCGATAAAACCATCGTGCAGATAGAACTGCCCCTCGGTAATATAGCCGGTATTATCCGGCACCGGATGGGTCACATCATCGCCGGGCATCGTAGTCACGCTCAGGATCGTCACCGAACCCGCGCCCTTGAAATCGCAGGCTTTCTCATAGCGCGAGGCGAGTTGCGTATACAAGTCGCCCATGTGCCCGCGCACCGCTGGAATGCGTTCCTGCGCCACGCCCAGCTCTTTCATTGCATCGGCAAAAGCGGTCATGTCGGTCAGCAGCACCAGCACCCGTTTATTGTCTTCAACCGCCATCTTTTCGGCTACCGCCAGCGCCATATCGGGCACCAGCAAGCGTTCGACCAGCGGATCGGAAGCCTGATTGACAAACATCACGGTGCGGTGAAAAACCCCGTGTTCCTCAAAGGCGGTGCGGAAAAAATGATAGTCATCGAAAATCAGTCCCATGCCGCCAAACACCACGACATCGGCATTGGCCTGAAAACCGATACGCGCCAGCAGCTCATTGAACGGTTCACCGGCAATGGAAAAAATAGGAATTTTCTGGCTTTCCACCAGACAATTGAACAAATCGATCATCGGCACCTGGGTTTCGATCATCCGCGACGGCATCACCCGCATGACCGGATTCACCGTAGGCCCGCCCACGGGAATGCGCGGATCGGTCGGCAGTGCCGGGCCGCCGTCGATAGGCTCGCCGGAGCCCCGAAAAACCCGGCCCAGAATGTTATCGGAATAAACCACATCCAGCGGACGGCCGAGGAAATTAACTTTGGCATCGGTCGATAAACCTTTGCCGCCGGAGAACACCTGGAGACTGACAATGTCCCGGTCAAGATCGACAACTTTGGCCAGAGAACACTCGCCGTCGATATTTTCAACCACGGCAATATCGCCAAAAGCAACGCCTTCTGCCCTCACCCGTATCAAATCACCGACAATTTCCAGCAGGCGTATGTGGCGTATCAAATTTTGAATAATGGTCATCGTTTAACTCGTTTTTTCCATAGCGGGAACATATAAAGTATCGATTATTATTGCACTGTTATGACAACACTGCTAAGAAATGGGAAGGTAACGCGATGCTTAACTTTTTCAACAAAGGATGTGATTTTCATGCCCTGAAAACAGATCGGGGGTGTCATCCTCCGCGATCTTTTTTGCGGGAATTATATACTATTCCCCTATATGGACTCCTCGTTTATTGCAAGATAAGTTTTCACTATTAATGTCACCAACACAAATCATGTTTGCAGCCCTATATTCGGGCTCTTGTTGAATCTATCCCCGCACGTTCACCACGATTCTCTAACGATTTATTGTTGCGAACCTATCGAAGTAACGGGGCTTGAAAGTACCGGCCTGCTCTGTTTTTATCATAAAACGGTAGTGATTTGCCTCCTCAACTCAGCTTTACGCTTAAAAAACTGATCGAGATCTACTTGGTTTGAGTACTTTTTAAGGTTGTAGGTACCGCATTAGAGCAGGGAAATTGAGTGCGTGCGTGTAAAAGCAGACTCTGAAAGGCGACATTTTTCTTTGAACGAGGGTTGTTAATAATATTTTTTCTACATAGATACTTAAGTTAATGATATTTCGAATGTTTTATCTTGGCCTTTTTTTAAAGAAAATACGTGAATCCACAGGCCATATTTTTGCGCAATCAAATGGTTAGCCCTTAACTTACTGGCATTGAACCTGCCCCCGTTGATTCATTAATTCTGCGGATCAAGATAATGGATCACATCCTTCGTTAATTGCTTTATCCATACAAGCGATTAATTTTTCAGCCAGAATTTTGACGTGAGGCTCTTTGCAGATATCAAAATGTGCTCCGGGAACCTGTTGAACGTCTAGCCTATCGCCCAAATGTTGTGTCCATGCCAGTTCTGGAGGAGCATAGCTAGAGATGACATTATCCCGCTCTAATCCCTGAAATAACGTCACACGACCTTTATATATCTTTGGTTGATAACTATTGTGACAAGCTATATCAGGCGCTCCCGTATAAATGTGAGGCCAAAAATCCTTGCCATATTTATAAAATGTTATCAGATCGGTGATTTTATTATTGACCATCGTCAACAATTGACGTGGACGTTGGCTAAACAACCGATGCATCTTCCGGTGATAGGGTAAAAATTGCTTTTCATGGGTCAGGTGTGTATCTAGCAGGCCCACAAAGTTCACTTCATATCCATTGGCACGTAATTGACAAGCCATTTCATAGGCAATAATGCCGCCAAAGGAAAAACCCATCAAATAGTAGGGACCATGCGGCTGTATCAGTTGCAGCTCGTTAATATAATGGCTGGCCAGCTCTTCCAATAGCGGCAGACGAACAGAATGATTACTGTTTTCCGCCGCCATGCCATATCGGAGAAAATAGAGCGGCTGATCCTTTCCTAGGTACCGGGGCAAGTCCAGCAGAGAAATGGTGTGAATCGCAAACAAGGGTGGCCGTGAACCTTGCGCCTGAATTGAAACAAGAGAATACCGTGGAGGTTGCTGATTACCAGACGATATTATTATTCCCAGCTCCTCAACTGTTGGCGATTGGTAAATTGCGCCCAAGGGAATGTCGAAATTGAACTGCTTGCTAATTTCAATCGCTATTTTAACCGCCAGCAAGGAATGTCCGCCCAACTCGAAGAAATTATCGTGAATGTCAATATTCTTCACACCCAGTAAATTTTCCCAGACAACAATCAGTTTGCGTTCGATCTCATTGCGTGGAGCGGCGCATGCCTTGGATACGGCTTCCGCCAAAGGTAGTGGCAGGGCTTTACGGTCCAACTTGCCATTAGGCGTGAGCGGCAGGGCGCTGAGGAACACATAGGCTGAAGGTATCATGAATTCCGGCAATCTTAGTTTAAGAAAGTCCCGCGCTTCAGTTGAGGTGATGGTGGAACTGCCCCGGGAAACCATATAAGCAACAAGCCGTTTGTCTCCTGGAATAGTCTCGTACACATCTACCGCGACCTCACGTAGTTGCGGGTGCTGCAGCAATGTCGCTTCAATATCGCTTAACTCGATGCGAAAGCCCCTGATCTTTACCTGCAAGTCGTTGCGAAACAGAAATTCAATGGTACCGTCAGCCAACCATCGAGCCAGGTCGCCTGTCTTGTACATCTGCGCGGCGGCTTCCGAAACAAATGGGTCGTGTACAAAGCGTTCCGCTGTTAACTCCGGTCTATTTAGATAGCCACGTCCAACCGCCACTCCGCCGATATAAATTTCGCCTGCGACGCCAATGGGCACTGGTTGCCGATAGCTATCCAGGATGTAAATACGGACGTTCCGAATGGGTCTTCCAATGGGTACAGGTCGATTGAGGTATTGTTCAAGATCAGAAGACATACGGTAACACGTAGCTATTATGGTGCACTCAGTTGGCCCATAGTTATTGAAAAACTCGGGCCGTGGTTCCGGCATTTCCAACAGCTTGGCTGGTTGCATCGGCTCGCCTCCCAGAAAAACTCGCCGTAGACTACTGAGCTCACCGTTACTACCAGCATCAATCAGCGCATAAAACCCACTCGGAGTTATGGTCATCATGCTAATGCGCTCTTGTAGCACCAGATTTACAATTGCTTGCGGATTAAAAGGTTCGCTCGCTAAAACCAGTCTGGCGCCAGCAAGTAATGGGCCGTAAATAACTTTTTGAGTCACATCAAAAGCCATAGATGTCACCACCAAAACTGCATCATCGCAAGTAAGATCAGTTCCCTCGCTGATATACCAAGGAAGCAGGTTTTGTAAACCTCGATGTAATATTTCAACTCCTTTGGGCTTTCCGGTGGAGCCGGATGTGTAGATAACATAAGCCAGATTTTCTGGCTTGAGGCCTACACTTTTATGGTCAGGATTAGTGTCAGAAAATATTGCCCACACGGGACACTGGGCAGATAAATCAAGCAAACGCGGGCATTTCGCCAGATCAGAGAACAGTGCTTCATACCGGCTATTAGTCAGCAACGCTAATGGGGCACTGTCTTCAAGCATAAACGCCAGCAGTTCCTTGGGATAACAAGGATCAAGGGGCACATAGGCGCCGCCGGCTTTAACGATGCCGAGCCAACCAACCACTTGGTCAATAGATCTTTCAAGACAGACTCCGACCAGCACTTCCGGCTCAACACCGATATGACGCAAATAATGAGCAAGTTGGTTGGCGCGCGCGTTGAGTTCGCCATAGGTTAGCTGTTGATTTTTGCAAACTATAGCCACCGCATGAGGCGTGCGCTCAACCTGTTCTTCGAACAATTGATGAATGAATTTAGCGTCGGGAAGCGCTATGCTCGTATTATTCCACTCCACCAGTAATTGTCGGCGCTCAGGTTCAGTCAGCAAGGAAAATTCGGACAGATGCGCCTCCGGGTGAGCGACGATGCTGCCAAGCAGAGTCTGAAAATGGCCGATCAGGCGGTCTATAGTAGAGGCTTCAAACAAGTCAGCCGCGTACTGCACCTCACCTGCCAAGCCATGCAAGGTTTCCGATAGTTCAAGGATAAGGTCGAATGGGATGGTTCCGGTATCGTCCTGTAGAAAATTCGGGGTAATTTTGTTTAACGACGCGGTATCATCGGGCAGGTTTTGGAGGATGAACATGACCTGAAACAGCGGATTGCGGCTGCAGTCGCCTTGCAAATCGAGCGCTTCGACCAGTTTTTCAAACGGCATATCCTGATTGGCGTAAGCCTCAAGCACGACTTCTCGCACCTGTGTCAGCAAGTCAGAAAAACTCGGATTACCGGAAAGATTGGTACGCAATACCAGAGGATTGCCGAAAAATCCGTTCAAACTTTCCTTATCTAAACGACTCTGCCCGTTGCTCGGTGTACCGATCACAATGTCATCCTGGCCGCTGTAGCAGTGCAAAAGAACTTGAAAAACCGACATCAAAGGCATGAACAAGGACACGCCTTCGTGCCGACTCAGGGCTTTCAATTTCTCTACCAAGCCGGGTGCTAAGCTGAATGTCCGAGTTTCCCTGCGGAAAGGCCGTACCGGCGGGCGCGGCTTGTCGGCGGGCAACTCTAGCGCGGGCGCATCCGCTAGCCGTAACTTCCAGTAATCCAGCTGCCGTTCCATTAATTCAATCATGTCCGGTTTTTGAAACAGCTCTGGTAATTCGCTAGATGAATCAGACAAGTGCATTTGTATATTACCCCAAAATCAGAGCTTGTTTCGTCTTACTCTATAGACAGACGAAGGCAAGCTGATTTTTTTAGAAAAGTGTTTAATTAGCGATTTCTTAACCGGCATAGTCAGTCGCAACTGTCTGAAATAATGGGTCATCGCTGTTGATTTATATAGGGAAAAGGGTTTGATTTTTTATCAAAAAATTTAAGCCTCATTACTATCAGGTGTGCTGACTGCTAAGTCAGAATAACTTGAATGATAAGACGGCGCCCATAATTTGTTACTGCGGTTACGTACTAACTACACACTATCAATAACTTATAGTCATTTTTTGACTTCGTAAGTCATTGATTTTTAGTTCACCTGCGTAACGTCACTTAATAATATACATCTATTTCAATCAAATAGGAGTAGGTAACCACACGTATTGTATGGATAGGTCCAAATATTGTACATTCTAACGGCAGTTGGCACGCTCCTAGTGCCAAAACAAGTTGTTCAGCGATCTATTTTAGTTAAGAACAGTTGAATATTCATAAACATCAACGGAGTTATTGGATATTGAGCGCTCTTACATTAATTTCAGAGAAACTTCTAATTTAGTATTTCATCTGAAATACATGGCTGACCAACGGTGCTCTATTTCGTGCCGTAGACAAGCCAAAAACTTTGGTATGCAAATGCCCAACACTGTACCGATGAATTCCGGCCTCTATACAGCCTTAAGTAGATTCCTTTACCGGAGAAATGCCCGCCCCCATTATTAATAAGGAGAAGCAATGATTTCACCAGAATCAGCATTAGAAAAAAATATTGATACGTTAAATTCAATTCCAATAGCCCCCTCTATAATATCATTACTGTCATGGAAGAATAGCAGTGCGGAAGAGTTGAAAGGCATAAAAGAATGGATAACTGAATTTTTATGCAACCCTCATCCATCATTGGGACGCTCTGGTAATGTTTGTCCGCTGACAAAAGAAGCAATCAATAAGGATAGTATTTTCTTTACACTAGAAAAGTCTATTTATTTAGATAAAGAAAGTGAAATCAAAAAAATAGCAAGTCAAATTAAACTATTTAAAGAACTACAAACTACTAATGGAGAAAGTTACAAGGTAATAATAAATGCCTACCCGTATATTAATAAAGAAGAATATTCTAAAATTGAATCCATCCAAAATGAATTAAAGCCAATATTTGTAGAAGAAAGCTTAATGATTGGTCAGTTTTACCCAGGGTGTAAAGAAAAGGGGCTATGGAATGATAATTTTTTTCCTCTTGATAGTCCAATTGCTTTATTAGCCATAAGAAATATGGCAATAACTGATATTGCATTTTTAATGACAAATGATGCTTTTGTAAAAAAGTATTTAGAAGTCTTTGGAGAGAAAGGAGAAATCTTTTTAAAAAAAATCATTGAACATAAGAAAGATATGGCACTAAGACAATGCTAAGTAGCACAATAAATAACTCACATTTGACAAAAATAGCTAACTTATTAAAGTTTATTTAAAAAAAACAGACTAGACATTTTTCTAGTAAAATATGAATAATTAACATACCCTCAATAATAATTATGCCATCAAAAATAGTGAAGATGCTAGAAAACCTTTATGTGAACTCTATTTTTATAGACAAAATAGGGTTGTCATTTAACCAGTTTATAGTAGTGTCTAAAGATGAAAAAATAACCATAATAGAAACTGGTTTCAGGAATGATTTTGGTGCATTATCAGAAAATATAGCATCTATGGGATTGAATCCAGAAAACATAGACAATGTCATAGTTCCTCACTTCGAAGCAGATGAAATGGGAGCCTTACCCGAAATATTGAACGTGTCGAAGCAGAAAGTAAAGGTATATGCACATCCTATTTGCACATTTGGTTTAAACGATATCTTTAATGCGCGAGCAAAGCCTGTAAAGGATAATGAGATTATATCTGTATTCGAAGGATGTTCATTAAAGTTTATATACACAAAGCATGTTCATCAGTGGGATAGCTTAGTTGTTTACTGGATTGAACAAAAAATATTATTTTCTTCCGATCTATTCATACAAAAAGGTGAATTTACAGGAATAAATAATGAAAATTGTATAACAGAAATTATTGCATCAATACATAAAGATAACTACTTGCCATCACATAATCATCTTAATCATGCATTAGACAAAATAAAAGAAAACAAAATAGATATTATTTTTCCAATGCATGGATCAGGACTTTCAAATCATATAGATTTCTATATAGATTCATTAAAAGAACTCACTTTTTAATTATATTAATCGCTTCACTTTTCACTATAAAATATTTAAAATCTCAATAGCGCCGATATGAGCGGAAGCCGTGTTACACTGGCAATAGTTGAATCTTGCCCAAACAATATGCCGTACTATTCTGAAGCAACGAATACCTCAAAATCAAGCCCACGGCACGAACAGGTTGCATAATAACGAACTCGACGATATTTGACAGGAGTCGCCTCAATAGTCCCAAGTAAACATCATAACCCATTGAAAATATGCAGTTTAATTATATTATCCGGCATTGTTGAATAAATCATTGAACTTATTATGCGAGCGATTTCTGTCACTGTCAGAGTTACCCTCCTCCTACTCTTGCTGTGTTTTGCAGTCCCCGTTGTACTTGCCGATGTTTCTGTTAAAGGACTTAACAGCGGAGCTAAAAAAAATGTCGAACTCTTACTATCTTTGGTAAAAGAAAATTGCGCCTCGCCAGAATGGAAAATACGCGACCTGTTCGACCAAGCCGATACAGATATAAACCTGGCTTTACGGGCTTTGGGTTATTACCATCCTATTATCACAAAATCGCTGACTTTCAGCACCCCATGCTGGCAAGCAGACTTTGCTATTAACCCCGGTCCGCAAGTCATCGTTAATGAGGTCACTATCTCCATAACCGGCGATGCCGATGAGAACCCCGAATTCCAAAAACTACGCAACCAACTGCTGACCGCAAAGGGAAAGCCGCTGCGTCACGATCATTATGAAAAGATGAAAAGCCGGATTCAATCGTTAGCGCTGGAAAGAGGTTATCTAAAAAGCAGTTTTTCAGAAAAACAGCTGTTAATCGACAAAGCCAGCAACAAGGCGCACATCAAGCTGGTATTTAACTCAGGAAAACGCATGGTATTCGGCGACATCAGCATTGATCAGGACATTTTAGACCCGGATTTTGTACAGAAATTGATTCCGATCAAAAGCGGCGATTATTATTCCGGCGAGCAGCTGGCCAACACCCATAACACGCTGTCAAAAAGCGGTTATTTCGACATGATAGATATTCGTCCGGACACCGAAAACATCGATCAGCAACAGGTGCCGGTATCACTTAAGCTGCACCCCAAAAGCAAGCACCATTACAGCCTGGGCGTGGGTTTCGATACCGACATCGGGCCTTTGTTGAGCGCTACCTATATCAACCGTCGAGTGAATCGACAGGGCCATTTTTTTAACGCCAATATCGACCTCTCTCCGGTACTGTCAACAGCTGATGCCGAATACAGTATCCCCCTCGATAATCCAGTCAGCGATTTTTTCAGTTTCGGCGGAGGCTTCAAGCGGGAAGATACCGATACCTTTAAATCGCTATCGGCGAAACTTTCCGCGCGGTTAAAACATATCTTCGACAACGGCTGGAGACAGACGCTTTTTATCGACTCCGTCTACGAAGATTTCACCATCGGCGAAACCTCCAAGCAAGTGCTTTTGTTGGTACCTGGCGGCAGCTGGTTGCGTTCCGTTTCCGACAGCGCTATGCGCCCTACGCGCGGTCATCGCCTGGAGCTTAATCTGGCCGGAAGTTATAAAAACCCACTGTCCGATGTCAGTTTTGCGCAAGGTTCCGTAGCCGCCGTCTGGACGCATCCCTTACCTTGGGGCGGCACGTTTATCGGCCGAACCGAGCAAGGCGCAACGCTGGTCGACCAGTTCGACCGGCTGCCATCATCATACCGGTTTTATGCCGGCGGTATGAACAGCATACGTGGTTACGCTTATAAGGAACTGGGCGCGAAAGACCAGATGGGCAACGTAGTAGGCGGCAAGTTTTTAAGCGTAGTCAGTGCGGAATACGAACAGCCTGTGCTTGACGACTGGGGCCTCGCGGCATTTATCGACGCCGGCAACGCGTTCAATCCTGACAATATCGACATCAAAGCCGGTGCGGGATTGGGGGTAAGATGGTATTCGCCTATCGGCCCGATCCGGCTGGATTTTGCCATACCCTTGAGTGATGCGGATTCGTCATTCCAAATCCATTTTGCCGCAGGCGCAAGGTTATGAAAAAACGCTGGGCTCTGATCGGCTTAATACTGGTGTTAATGATACCGGCCGGCCTGCTCGGCTTGATGTACAGCTCAACCGGCAGCCGCTGGCTGCTGCAAACTGTTTTACCGGCGCAAGTCTCGGTTGAAAACATTGAAGGCCGCTTGCTTGACCGTATCACCTTGACCGGACTGCACTATCAAAGCAATACCGAAACCATTGCCATTAACCGGCTTGCTTTTGCCTGGCAACCTTCGCAACTGTTCTCGGGAGTGTTTAAAATTGTTGATGTGACAGCCAATAATATCAACATTAACCTGACTGAGACCACGCAGGCAGAACCCGGAACATTCGACTTGAATGCCGAGTTGCTTCTGCCGTTGCAGATTGCCATTGAAAACTTGCTGCTGACGAATCTTACCATTCAGCAAGGCGAGCAATTGCAGTATCTGCAAAAACTGCAGTTGTCGGCCTTTACCGAACAGGGCCGTCTCAACATCGTTTCACTGTCCGTCAATGCCGAACAGGCAGAGCTGACGGCACAGGGACAAATGGGTTTGGGCAAAGGTTTCCCCTTGAATTTGATTGCCGCTTGGCAAGTTACCACAGCAGATAACGGCCTGTGGCAGGCGGTGAGCACAATCAACGGCGATTTACGGCAGCTGGCTTTCGATAGTCAATTAACATCGCCATTTACCTTAACCTTAAAAGGCCAGCTGGATGATTTGCCGGGCGAACCCAAAGTAAACTTGCGCGGCGATTGGCAAAAACTAAACTGGCCGCTGACAAGCAATATCCCTCAAGTCAGCAGCGAACAAGGAAATTTCGAGCTGAGCGGCTTGCTCAGTGATTACCGGATTAAGCTAAGCGGGGATTTGACCCAACCGTATTTGCCCAAAGCTAGGCTGGTGTTTAATGGCAAAGGCAGCATCCATGCCTTGACCATTGAAAAACTGGAGCTCAAATCAACAGCCGGAGCATTTCAAGTCGACGGCGATGTTTCATGGAAAGACGCCACGATTTTCGACCTGAAAGCCGCCGGTCAAAATTTCAACCCCGCGATACTGATACCCGAACTGCCCGGCAGCCTGACCTTTAATGCCCATTTTAAAGGACAACTGGCAGGCGAAGCAGTGCAACTGGATGCCGACATTAACCAACTGACCGGCAAGCTAAGAGGCTACCCGGTTAGCGCAAACGGCAAGCTGTTTTTGGCTGACGGGCAACTCAAGGTCGATGCTTTTAAACTGGTTTCGGGGGCGAATAAATTTGCCGTCGACGGCACACTGGGTCAGGAACAAGCTGTGCTCGATCTAATGATTGATGCGCCTAAGCTGGAATCGTTATGGCCGGGCCTATACGGCAGTTTACAAGGTGACGGGCATTTGCAGGGCGCCTGGAAAAACCCGTCGGTAAAATTTCAGGCTACCGGCAAGCGCCTGCGCTTTGCCGAACACCACGCCGAACAGTTAGCCGTCAACATCGATTATCAGAGCGACGACAAAAAGATTTCCAAAATGAAGCTGTCTGCCAGCACCATTAAAACCGGCACCACTCAAATCGAAAAACTGCTGATCGACGGTTTCGGCACAGTTGACCAGCATCGCTTTAACGCCGACATCCGTTCTTCTTATGGCGATATATCCGCCTCACTTATAGGCCGTTTGCAGAGTGATATATGGCAGGGCGATTTTTTCAAATTGGATTTGCATTCCAGGGATTTCGGACGCTGGCAACTTAGCAACAACATGCTTATCCGTATTGCCCAAAGCCCCGTCGGCATCGATGCAATGTTGCCGGAAACCTGTCTGACCCAACAGGCCGCCATTATTTGCCTACAAGGGCATTATCCTGCCAACGGCGATTTTAGCTTTAAAGCTAAAGCCACAAACGTGCCGACCGGCCTGATACAAGCCTATCTGCCTGAACAGATGAAGATAACAGGCCTGATTAATGCCGACGCAGACATGCAGCAGCAAAAGGGCTTGTTGATCGGCCATTACCAATTAACGATGCCCCCGACGACCGTTACCTTAAAGACCAAAAAGACGAGCACCAAGATTGCTTTGGGTGCGTCGTCGTTGTCAGGCGAAATTAATGGGGAGGTTGTTTCAGCCGACCTTAACTTGGCGCTGGCCGCCCAAGATTATTTGCGTGCCAGACTGCAACTTGGCACCGGAAAAACCCAGACACTATCGGGTCAAGTGACCGCTTCGATGGCTGAATTGTCCCTGTTAAATCCCTTTGTTCCGCAGTTATCAAATATAAAAGGTGAATTTAAGGCAGATTTAGCATTGACCGGCAGCCTCGACAAACCGATGGTTAATGGGGTAATGGGTTTCAGCGGCGGCGCTGCAGACATGGCTGAACTGGGTTTGGAAATTCGCGAAATAAAACTTCAAGCGCTTGCCGCAGTCGAACGTATTCAGCTCAGCGGCTCGGCCAAATCGGGGCAAGGCTTTGTCAATCTCGACGGCTTTGCCGACCTGCAAGGTGGTGCTGCAGAAATAATGCTGAACGGAACCGACTTTGACGTCGCCAAACTGCCCGAAGCGCAAATAGTCGTTTCGCCGGCATTAAAGCTGCTGTTTGCCGACAGGCAAGGCAAAGTGACCGGAAAACTGAAAATCCCCAAAGCTGTCTTGCAGCTAAAGGACATCCCTGAAAATGCGGTGGAAGTGAGTCCCGATGAAGTGATTCTCGGCGAACAAAAAACCGAGAAACCGACAGCGGCAGCGATCAATATTGATGCCGACATTGAAGTTGAACTGGGCAAGCAGGTTAGTTTCTCAGGGCAAGGTCTGGAAACCAAGCTGTCCGGAAAACTGAAGATCGCCAAAAGCGGAGAAAAAACCGCCATGTACGGCGTCGTCGACATGGACAAAGCCCTTTATAAACGCTACGGGCAGGAACTGACCGTGCGTAAAGGACGCTTCTTGTTTAACGGTTCGATCGATAAACCCTGGCTGGATGTTGAAGCCATACGCGTATCAAGAAGCCAGGACGTTACCGCCATTCTCAGCCTGACCGGCCCCTTGGAAGCGCCGCAAACGCGTATCTACTCAGAACCCGACTTGCCGGAAGCTGAAGCGTTGGCCTATTTAGTGACCGGCAGGGCGTTAAATCAAGTAAGCAAAGCAGAAGGTAATATGGTTGCCAGCGCCGCATTATCCTACGGAGCCGGTCAGGTATCCTGGATTGCCGATAAATTGGGCGTTGACGAGTTTGAAATTAAAGAAGGAAAAACACTACAGGATACATTGGCTACTGTAGGCCAATATCTGACACCGGATTTCTATGTAGGTGCCAAAGTTGGCCTGTTCAATAAACAAGCCGTATTGGTGTTAAAACACAAACTAACCAAAACCCTGAATGTTGAAACGCAGACCGGCACATCGCAAAGAATAAAGCTTAACTATGAGTTTGATAAGGATTAAGTTGGAATCTACCTAGCTTGAACACCCGATCAATTGAGTTAGCAGCTCCGGTTAGCTTGCACCATGACTGTGTTTGAAAAAGTTATCCGGGTATCATAGCTTGAACAAGCCTACAATTTTTCATCAAACCGGAGAAACTCAATCATGCGTTTTGCAAATAAGATTATTATCATTACCGGTGCTTCAGAGGGCATCGGTAAATTTGCAGCCGAAAAACTGGTCAAGGAAGGTGCCCAATTAGTCATTAATGCGCGCGGCATTGAGCGTTTAGACCAGTTAAAAGAAGAACTCAGTGAATTTGAACATACGCCACTTGTGGTAGCAGGCGATGCCACGCTTCCCGCTACCGCTGAATGCCTAGCCAACAAAACCTTAAAACAGTTCGGTCGAATTGATGGTTTGGTTAATAACATAGGTGGGGCTTCTCATTTACGATACTTGGAAGACATTACCGATGAGGATTGGGACCACACGCATAACTTTAATTTGAAAAGCGCATTCTTGTTATGCAAACAGGTGATTCCGATCATGAAAGCGCAGCGTTACGGCCGCGTTGTTAACGTTTCCTCGTTGGCGGGTCGAAATAAAAGCCGACTGGGCGGTTTGCAATATGCCAGCGCTAAAGCCGGTTTGCTCGGACTTACCCGACATCTTGCTTCGGAAGTGGGCAGCTTCGGTATAACCGTCAACGCTGTCGCTCCGGGCATAGCACTAACGGAACGGGCAAAAGGCAAATGGGAGGCGCTATCTGCTCAGGAACGCGAACATATTTTAACGACTATTCCTTTACATCGACTGGCGCAACCCGAAGAAATGGCGGGTGCGATTGTTTTTCTTATTTCTGACGAAGCCTCCTATATCACCGGTGTAAGTTTGGATGTAAACGGAGGCAGCTACATGGCATGAGAATGACAACTGAACGACTACCAACGCATAATGGCGCGTCATTAGTTGTGGAATGGTTGCAGCAAAGACAAATCCGCCTGGTATTTTTGGTTCCGGGCGGACAGATTGCAGCGCTATTGGATGCGTTAGCGTCTACCGATCAAATCCAAGTTATCGTCGCCAATCATGAGCTTGGGGCTGCCTATATGGCAGATGGATATGCCCGCGCAACAAAAAAAATCGCTGTTTGCATCAGTATCGGCGGCCCCGGTGCCAGCAATATGCTGACGGCGGCCATCACTGCACGCATGGACAACAGTCGTGTATTATTTATTACCGGAAACGTACCTGTTGATTTACAAGGCATTGGCGCATTTCAGGATGGCGGCTCCAGCGCTTGTCGAGACAGTGCATTATTCTCTGCGGCATTGCAGCACACCGCCAACGTAACAACAGCAGAGGAATTAATCACCCAGTTGAACCAAGCCTGGGATGCCATATTGTTGCACACGGCTCCTGCCCATTTATCCATACCCAAAAACATCCTTGCACAACATTCGGCTTTTTCCTGCGTCATTTCCGATCAACCGCATCCAGACATATCAGCGGCTAAACTACACAAGGTTATAGCCGCTTTAAATAAAGTAAAAAAAATCCTGATTGTGGTTGGCCAGCGCTTATATACGCAAGAATCTGCACAATTACTGATGCTTCTTGCAGAAACCTATGCCTTGCCTATGGTCACGACATTAGGCGCTAAAGGTGTCATCGCGGAGACCTCTCCCTTTAACTTGGGTAATTTCGGCTATGGCGGAAATACGTGTGCCGATGCCATTGTTTTTACCGAAAAAATCGATTTATTATTGATTTTAGGTACCGATTTAAATGAACGGGATACGCTGGGATGGGATAAACGGCTCAATGCCCCCGGTCGAGTATTAGTCCGTATCGATACGGTATCAACCCCGGCTTCGCACCCTTATCAACCTGATATAGAATTCATCACGGATAGCTTTTCCGCATTAGTCGCATTGATCAATGCCGATAAAATTTTGCAACCGTTAAGCGATTCAGCAGCTTATCGCATGGATTGGCTTAACACCTTAACAGCGAATAAACCCGTTGAAGAGACACCTATCGTCTCTTTCTCAAACCCCGCTATTCCGCTCATTTCCCTCATTCAAACACTACAACAACGGCTTCCTGACGATAGCATTTTGGTTGCCGATGCAGGCATGCACCGGAAATTATCAGGGCGTTATTGGCAGGTCAAACAATCGAATACTTTCTTTAATCCGGCAACTACCGCGCCAATGGGCTGGGGTCTTGCTGCGGCAATCGGCATACAGCTTGCCAATAAACAACAACAGGTCGTGGCTATAACCGGTGATGGCTGCATGAGGATGCACGGCATGGAGTTAGCGACTGCAGCGCGTTATCAAATCCCCATCATTTTTATTATCTGCAACAATGCAGCTTATGCCGCTACCGCCTCCTATTTACAGCCTAAAAATTATTCCATGGTGCAATTGCCCACAATAGATTGGGTGGGTTTTGCGGCCGCCATTGGCATAAACGGCATAAAAGTCGATCGGCAGAGTGATTTGGAGTTAGCCATAAAACAGACTCAAACTATTCATCAGCCTTTTGTGATAGAAGTGATAACCCCATCGCTTGTCCCAAAACGAGCCGATACGTGATTCAATAATCAGCCTCTCTGTTCAGCCTAAATTTAAAATACACATCAATGTTTCCAGCTACCGAACCTCAAAGTTTAATTCAATTGTTCTCTTACTGGGCAAGCTGCGCACCTAATAAAGAGGCGATTATAGCGCCAGCGCGTCTGCCATTAACCTATAAGAATTTATTAACCCTAAGCCAGCATATCCGTGAACAATTAAACTTATTGGGTTTAGGCTCAGGAAGCCGCATTGCCTCCATTTTGCCTAATAGCCCGGAAGCTGCGGTTGCTTTTCTTGCCGTGAGTTCCTGTGCGTCATTTGCGCCGTTGAACCCGATTTGTACCGACGCAGAATTGGAACGCTATTTATCTGACCTTAAACCCAATGCACTGATTATTTTATCTAACTCAAACTCTGCAACGAGAATCTTAATTGCACAACGTTTGAATATACCGGTTATTAAACTTATTCCAGAGCTTTCTCAAGGAGCGGGTAGTTTTTCATTGCGCGGCGATACCGGATTGCCTGCTATGAACTCTGGTTTTGCCAGTGCCGCCGATATTGCGCTGATGTTATATACATCAGGCTCAACCGCCAAAGCCAAATTGGTTCCTATTCTGCAACAGGCTATTTGCCAAACTTGCATTAATGTTGCCGAGTTTATAGAACTCACTGAACAGGATTGTTGCTTGAACGCGTTGCCTTTGTTTCATGTACATGGTTTGATTTCAGGTGTTTTGTTGCCATTGGCAGCGGGCGGCTGTTGTGTGTGTATCTCAGAATTTCAAGCTGAAACTTTCGTCGCTTATTTGCAAGCCTACGACCCGACCTGGTATCCCGCCTCACCGACGGTACACCGGATGATTTTAGAGCAGATTAAAAAAACGCCGGGCTTTCATAGAAACCCGTCATTGCGCTTCATTCGCTCAGGTTCAGCGCCGTTAGCAGTTTCTTTAATCAATGAATTGGAAAATATCCTGGGAGTTCCCGTTATTGAACCTTATGGTATGACTGAAGTGGTGCATATTAGCAGTAACCCCATGCCTCCCGGTATTCGCAAACAAGGTTCAGTGGGCATCAGTTACGGCCATTGTAAAATCAGTGTCATTGATGATAGGGGGCAAAATGTACTGTCAATGACTGAGGGCGAAGTAGCCGTTCAAGGGCCAACGGTCATAGGCGCCTATATTGATAATGATGCCGCTAATCGGGATTCATTTTGTGCACAGGGTTTTCGTACCGGGGATTTAGGCTATCTCGATGAAGACGGCTATTTATTCATTACCGGTCGTATTAAAGAAATCATCAATCGCGGTGGCGAGAAAATATCGCCTTATGAGGTTGACCAAGTTCTGTTGGCACATCCTGCCATTAAAGAAGCGGTTACTTTTCCGGTAGCTCATGCGACCTTAGGTGAAAATGTCGCTGCCGCTGTTGTCCTAACTGAAAAAAACCAAGTAGAAGCCGAAGCGCTCAGGCATTATATCCGGCAAAAATTGGCTGAATTTAAGGTGCCTTATCGTATTGTAATCAGCGACCATTTGCCCAAAGGCCCTACCGGCAAGGTGCAACGGCATAAGATGGCGACCTACTTTGCAGCGCAATTATCCGCACAAGAGAGTAGATTCAATCAAAATGAATTGCCAGCCACTGAGCTGCAAGAAAAGTTACTGACTATGTGGCGAGAGTTACTTAATATTGAAAGTATTGGTATTCACGCTAATTTTTTAGCCTTAGGCGGGAATTCTTTGTTAGCGATGCAATTTATCGCGCAGGTTAATACACAATTTCAAGTCGATTTTCCACTGCAGCTATTGTTTGAAGCCGCCACCGTTGCGGAGTTGTCGGCACACTTGGACGCTCTGCTAAAACAAACAAATTCCCAGATAAGCCTTGCTATCAAAGCATTGCCCCGTCAGCATTAATCCATAAAAAACATGAGCCATCTTCAAAAACACAATCACACGCCCTGTTTACAAGATCCCGTTAAAAATGATGACATTTTCCCGGTCTCCTATGCCCAGCAACGACTTTGGCTTTTAGACCGCTTACTCGGCATCGGCGGTCTTTATAATATTCCTTGGGCTGTTCAACTGAAGGGCAAACTGGATGTTCCTGCCTTGCAACAGAGCCTCAAGGCAATTGTCGCCCGCCATGAAAGCCTGCGGACTTGTTTTGTCGAACAAAACGGCGAACCGGTTCAGGTCATCAGGACGTCAATGGCCTTTGCCTGCGCCTTGATAGAATTGCCTCAAGAAAATAGGGCTAGCGAAATCCAACGCCGACTTCAGACAGAAGCCAATAAACCGTTCGATCTTAAACAAGCCCCCTTAATACGCGCCTTGTTGCTCAGATTATCCGAACAGGAACATATCCTGATGGTCACCCTGCATCATAGTATTTCGGATGGCTGGTCTATGGGCGTGTTCAGGCAGGAATTGGCTAGTTTTTATCGGGCTTTTAGCCAAGGCCAGTCTGCCGATTTACCTGAACTACCCATTCAGTATGCCGACTATGCGGTCTGGCAACGCGAATGGCTGCAGGGCGAGGTACTGGAAAGACAGCTCAGCTATTGGAAAGCCCGGTTGACCGGTTTGGCCGTATTGGCATTGCCGACTGATAAGCCCCGCCCCAAACAGCTGACTTATCGGGGCGCGCAAGCAGACATTCAATTGTCAGCCGTATTGACCCGGCGTTTGAAAACGCTGAGCCGACAGCAACATGTGACCTTATTCATAACCTTGTCGGCAGCCCTGCAAGTACTGTTACATCGTTACAGTGGTCAGGATGATATTGTCATCGGTACTGCGATTGCCGGACGTAACCGGCAAGAACTTAAAAATCTGATCGGTTTTTTTGTCAATACACTGGTACTACGGACTGATTTATCCGGCGCGCCCGGTTTTAATGAGCTATTAAGCCGGGTACGCAAAACCTGCTCGGACGCTTACAGCCATCAGGATTTGCCCTTTGAAAAGCTGGTGGCTGAATTGAATGTGCCGCGAGATGCCGGCCGACATCCGTTGTTTCAGGTCATGCTGATTTTGCAACCCGCTACCGAAGACTTGCAATTGCCCGGATTGACCATCAGCAGGCTTGCTGTACCCCATTCAACAGCCAAGTTTGATATATTGATGTCATTAAAGGAGTATCCCGACGGCTTAACGGGGACGATTGAATACAGCACGGATTTATTCAATGCCGGGACCATTAACCGGTTGATAGGTCATTTTCAGACCTTGCTGGAAGCCATTGTTGAAGCCCCGGAAACCAGCATTGCCAAATTGCCGCTACTGACTACCGCTGAACATCAGCAGTTATTGGTTACATGGAATGCCACCCAATCCGACTATCCGAAAGACAGCTGTATTCATCAACTTTTTGAACAGCAGGCGGCAAGAACACCGGATGCCATCGCGCTGGTTTTTGAAGACCAGCAATTGAGTTATCAGGCGCTTAATGACAAAGCCAATCGCTTGGCGCATTACCTGCAAACACTGGGCGTGCAAGCGGATAGTCTGGTGGCGATTTGTCTGGAGCGCAGTATTGACCTGGTGATTGGCCTGCTGGCCATATTGAAAGCGGGCGGCGCCTATTTGCCGCTTGATCCGGCTTATCCGTTGGAACGTCTGGCTTTTATGCTGGACGATTCAAAAACCTCATTGCTGCTAACCCAGAGAAAATTTGCTTCGGTCACGAATGCCTTGACGTTAAATGACAGGATACAACGGGTTTATCTGGATTCAGAATTACCGGAAACCCTGTCCATTTTCCCGGAAGTTGGCCTTCATTCTGCAAACCTGGCGTATGTCATTTATACCTCAGGCTCCACCGGAAAACCCAAAGGCGTACAGATTAATCATCGCTCGATGGTCAATTTTTTAACGGCAATGGCCAAGCTGCTTGATATAAACGGCCAAGATGTTTTACTGGGCCTTACAACACCGTCTTTTGATATAGCCGGATTAGAGTTTTATTTACCGCTTATCTGCGGCGCAAAAACCGTCATTGTCAGCCATGATCTTTTCACTGCCGAGGGCTGGTCAGGTTTAACCAAAACATGGCAGCAAACTGACGCGATTACCCTCATGCAAGCCACACCGGCGGCTTGGCATTTGTTGCTGGCGGCAGGTTGGGCAGGCAATCCGCAACTGAAAATTTTATGCGGTGGCGAGGCTCTGCCTCATGATTTGGCCTTACGTTTACGAAAGAAATCCAAAGCGTTATGGAATCTCTACGGCCCGACCGAGACAACCGTCTGGTCATCGGCGCAGCGTTTATCTGACGATACTTTCTTGACTAGGGTCACGCCTATTGGTCGTCCTATTGCCAACACTCAGTTTTATATACTGGACAGGCATTTGCAACCGGTTCCGGCGGGTGTGGCCGGGGAGTTGCATATCGGTGGCGACGGCTTGGCACGAGGTTATCTTAATCGCCCTGAATTAAGCGCTGAAAAGTTTATTGCCAATCCTTTCAGCAATGACATTCAGGAGCGCTTGTATAAAACCGGTGATCTGGCGCGTTATCTGCCCGATGGCAGCGTCGAATTTTTGGGGCGTATTGACCAGCAGATTAAGCTGCACGGTCACCGCATCGAGTTAGGTGAAATTGAAGCGGTGTTACTGCAGTATTCCGGAATAGCCGGGGCAGCAGTTATCATGAGGGAAGATCAGCCGGGTGACCAACGCTTGACTGCCTATCTGGTGCTCCAGATGCAAGATAATCCCCCGGATGCAGCTGTCATGCGTCAATTTCTCAAAGAGAAGTTGCCGAGCTATATGCTGCCATCTGCCTTTGTGATAGTGGAAAGCATACCGTTACTGCCGAACGGTAAGCTGGATCGACACGCATTACCCAAACCGGAACAAACGCCGCAAACGTCTGAAGCCACCTTTACCGCCCCCCAAGGAAAATTGGAGCGGCAGTTGGCGCGTATATGGAAAAAGATACTACGCATCCCTTCCGTTGGCAGGCATGACAATTTTTTTGATCTGGGCGGTTATTCTTTTCTGTTTTTCCAGTTAACCGTATTCATAGAAAAAGAACTGGCCATCTCTTTTCCGGCTGATGGTTTGTTGCAAAGTTACACTATCGAAGAGCAGGCCATTCATCTTCAGTCGATAACAAACTCAGCTCAATCACAGCAAAAAAATCAATATGGGATGGCTGATAATGATTTTAAGCGTCTATTGACCTATGCCAACGGAAAAAAAGAAAAACAGCACCCTGACCATCCGCTGATATTTCCTTACAATGAGCATTTATCCGGCATTCCATTATATTTTGTTAATGGAGGAAAGTATCTCGGCGCACATAGTAAAAACAGGCCATTTTATGATTTAATTTCAGGATTCAATATCATTCAATTAAATGAAAATAATTTTTCGTCATTAGCGGATTATTATGCCGGTGAAATAATTAAATTAAATCCATCGGGTCCCTATTTATTAGGGGGATATTGTTCAGGCGGTTTATTGGCTTTTGAAATAGCCACTCGACTGTTGGCACAACAAAAGTCTGTGCCTTTATTGATTATGGTCGATCAAAGCTTACCTTGTACCTATTCAGGTAATATTGCTTTTTTACTTTTTCATGAAAACGGTCTAATTAACGAATTATCACGACTGAATCAATCCGATATTTTAAAACAATATTATCCTGGCGGTTGGACATTGGATATCATAGAGAGTCAACATTATCCAGAATTATATTATATATCAGCAATGATTGTGGCCGAACGTATTGAGTCTCGCATTAAAAATATAGTGGAAAACGAGAGGCTTGAGCCACTACCTGATCTGGCTAAACAATGTCATATTCAGGCTGTATTACATGAGCAAAGCGCCCAAAAAATTATTTTTAGGGTCGAGATAACCAATTGCAGTCAAATTTTATGGCCTGCGGGACAGCTATCGATAACACATCATTGGTTATCCAATTTAGGCCGGGCTATTTTATATGCTGAAAACAAAGTAACCCTGGATATTGCTTTAAAGCCGGGTCAAAAATGCAGCGCTTTTTATCATGTCAATAAACTAAACGAATCAGCCGAGGCTGTCTTAAGGTTTTGTGTCGTTGATAAGTTCGGAACTTGGTTTGAAACCGGCTGCAATATCATTATAACCAGGGATATTCACAGCTACGATGCCCCAGTCCTTGATTTGGCTAATATCGCTCAACTGGAAGAACAGGGAAACCTGACTCAGGCTATACAGTATTATCATCAATATTTGCATACGGGTGAGCATAATTCAGCGACTATTTTAATTAAGTTAGCCGAGATAACTCGATATGCAAGAGGCGCACAAGATGCTCTTATTATTAATAAACGCGCATTAATAAAATGCTCTACTAACAAAGAAAGAGCACAAGTTTATCAGAATCTTGCTGAAAATTATTTCGCTTTAGAAGATTTTGAACAAACTATCATTCATGCCAGGGACGCTTTAAAAAACAATCATACAGACTATTTATCCTTATCCTATCTTGGTTTAGCCTATGTGCATAAAAGGAATTATTCAAAAGCAATGAGTATTTTTAATAAAATATCCTGTCATTTTAACGAGCATTATCCTGAGTATATTAGTACTGGAATGCACAGTTTTGCGCAGGAAATTAGCAAGAACATAAACAAAACCAACTATAACTATATAATTAACTTCACCAAAAAACTACTCGATACTGATCCGTACAAGCCTATAAATTACTATATTCATGTGAAAAATTTAATTGCTGTAGAGCGATATGATGAGGCGGAACAGGTGGCGCTTGACGGCGTTCAAACTTATCCCTATTTAACAGCCGGATATGAAACATTACATTTCATCTATATGCAACAACAGCAGCTTAGCAAAGCTATCGCCATGAAATATAAGATATGCGAGTTAAAGCCATTTTGTATTGAACAGCATAAACAATTATTGCATTTATTGCAGCATGAGTTAGAACCGCGCTTGCAAGATGTCTTAGACTTACAAAAAAAGCTGCATGCACTGCAATAATCGGACGATCTCCGCCCATTGCAATCCGTGAGCAACGCATCAAAAGCGCCCTTATATCCCCCACCTGAAGGCATAGCTATCTACATAACTTTAAATATCTATAATCAGTTGGTTAGGGGAATATAGTCGGTTTTTCATAAAGATAATCACCTTTACGAGGTGAGTTTTGACACTCAACGCAGTCAGCTGTTAACCGGAAATCATGAATAACCGAATTTAACTAATTGTTTTATAAGTTATTAAACTTGCGTAGATACTTACGACCTGAAGGAAGGGGCTTTTCTGAAAAATTATCGCATCAATCATCAAAGGACTGATAGAATAACTTTGTTAATATTCACGAAATACACTTTCCTTTAGAGGACTGATGTCAATGTGCTTTTGACTTTGCCGTCAAAATAATCCACTAAAATCCCCAAACTAACCCAAGGTTATATTCTTATGAAAAAAAAATTATTGATAGTAGGTATAAGTTCGGTTCTTTTGACAGCTTGTGTCACTGATCCCTATACAGGGCAATCCAGTCTCGGCAAAACAGCTATGGGCGGCGGATTAGGCGCGGCAGTCGGCGCAGGCGCGGGAACACTGTTCGGTGGCAACGATCTTAAGAATGCCGGATTGGGTGCTGTAGCCGGTGGCCTCGTTGGCGCGGCTGTAGGTGCCTATATGGATCACCAGCAGCAAGAGATGCAACAGTCGTTGCAAGGTACCGGTATCGAGGTGCAAAGAACAGCAGACAATACGCTTAATCTGACCATGCCGAGCAACGTTACTTTTGCCTTTGATTCGGCAAACTTAACGCAGCAAGCACAAGGCGCTTTAGATTCTGTCGCCAAGGTATTAAATCAATATCCGGATTCAACCATCAATGTCACCGGACATACCGATGATATAGGTACGGATAGCTATAATCAAATGTTGTCCGAACGACGCGCAGCCAGTGTTTCAAGTTATTTGGCTCAACATGGCGTCAATTATTCCCGTCTGACTCAACAGGGTATAGGCAAAAGAATGCCGAAAGTGCCTAATGTCAATGAGCCGAACCGGGCGCAGAACCGCCGGGTAGAGTTGGCTATTGTCGCCAATAAAAATGCAGGGGCTACTCAACAGCCACAACAACAGCAGGGCTATCCACAGCAGCAAGGTTATCCACAACAGCAAACCTATCCGCAGCAGCAAGGTTATCCGCAGCAACAAACCTATCCACAGCAGCAAGGTTATCCGCAGCAACAAACCTATCCACAGCAGCAATACAACTACCCTCAGTAGCCGACATGAGCGTAAACCGCCCCGTTGTACTTTCATTTTCCGGTCATGACCCCAGCGGAGGCGCAGGGGTTCAGGCGGATATTGAGACTTTGGTCAGCCATCGCTGTCACGCCGCCAGCGTTATCACCGCCTTAACCGAACAGGACACCCGGAATGTCAAAAAACTTATTCCACAAAGCCCGGATGCAATTATCAGTCAGGCCAACACCTTACTGGACGACCTGACGGTTAAGGCGTTTAAAATCGGCTTGATCGGCCACCATGAAACCGCTGTCGCCATTCATGCGGTATTAAAACAGCACCCGCATATTCCGGTTATCTTGGATCCGGTATTGGCGGCGGGAGGCGGCACAGAATTGTCAAACGACCGGCTTATAACAACCCTCGTCGACTTGCTACTGCCCTGCACTACCGTGTTAACGCCCAACAGCGAAGAGGCTCGCAAACTGACCGGATTGACTAACCTTAATGACTGCGGCTTAGCCTTGCTGGAAAAAGGCTGCGACTATGTGCTGATTACCGGCAGCCATGAAGCTACGCCGTCGGTCAGTAATCAGCTGTTCCATGACCGGCGCAGCTGGGAAACCTATACTTGGGACAGATTGCCGTTCAGCTATCATGGCTCCGGCTGCACGCTGGCTTCCAGCATTGCCGCTTTGATCGCACACGGACTGGAGCCGTTGCAAGCGGTCATCGAAGCTCAGGAATATACCTGGAATTCATTAAATACCGCTTACCAACCGGGCAAAGGCCAGCATATTCCCAATCGATTTTTCTGGATGGATGAAGATGCATGACAAATCCGCCGGGAGCGGATTTGCACGCAAAGCGCCGGAAAGGATGCCGACAATGAAATTCCCTACTCGCGGGCTTTACGCAATCACCCAGACCGAAAACAAATCCGGCGACACTATTATTAATGAAGTAACGGCGGCAATTAAAGGCGGTGCCGTCGTCGTGCAATACCGTGACAAAAATCCTGTTGATGCGCCATTTCTTGCCCGTGAACTGGTTAAAGTCTGCCATCAATATAACGTCCCGTTGCTGATCAATGATGACATCGAACTGGCGATACTGGCAGGCGCTGACGGTGTTCACCTCGGCAAAGAAGACGGCGCAATTGCCCAGGCAAAAAAGCAGTTGGGCAGTGCCGCTATTATCGGCGTGTCCTGCTATGACTTTGTCGAACAAGCCATAGCAGCGCAAACACAAGGCGCTACTTATGTGGCTTTCGGGCGATTTTTTCCGTCCAACTCAAAGCCACTGGCCGCGCCCGCCCATATTGAAACACTACGACAAGCAAAACTGGCGCTGACTATTCCGATCGTCGCCATAGGCGGCATTTTGCCGGAAAATGGCAGACAGTTACTTGCCTCAGGAGCCGATTTATTAGCCGTGATCGGTGGGCTATTCGACGATCAACCGGAACAATCGGCTAGGGCTTATCAAACCTTATTTAGCGATTAAATACTGTCAATAAATCCGGAATAATAGACATCATGACCGCTAACCGCAGAACATTCATCAAGAAGTCTGTTGCCTTAAGTGCTTATTCGATTATTGTGACCAGCGGACTGCTATCTTTATCCGAGGCAAAGGCAAACTTGCTCCCCGACACGCCATCGACCCATAGCCTACAACAGACCCTAAAGCGTTTATTCAAAGACCAAGAAATCATCGCATCCGATAAAATCGACATCCAACTTCCCAAAATAGCGGTCAATGGCGCAGCCGTCTCCATTACGGTAACCAGCACCCTAAAGGATGTTGAAAGCATTGCCATACTGGTCGAAAAAAACCCGACACCGTTGGCCGCCAAATTTGAATTATCGCCAGACCTTGATCCTTTTGTATCGACCCACTTAAAAATAGCCGAATCATCTGCAGTTCTGGTCATCGTAGAGACTAGCGAAGGATTTTATAGTGCAGGAGAAAAAGTCATCGTTACTATGGGCGGTTGCTAGAATTCAGATGTCGAGTATCAAAATACGCACTAAGCGCAAGGACGGGGAAACGCAAATCAGGATGCTGATAGCCCACCCGATGGAACACGGTCGTAATCGGGATGCCAAAACCAATGCATTAATCCCCGCACATTTTATTCAGGAACTCACGGTAAAGCTGAATAAAAACGTTATTATTAACGGCAAAATAGGCGCCAATATTTCCAAAGACCCCTTTTTTTCTTTTATGCTAAGAGGCGGCAACGCCGGCGATAAAATCACCATCAGTTGGCTGGATAATCTGGGCAACAAAGATACTCAGGTTCATGTTGTCAAATAAGGGTACTGCCGAAAATTCGCGCCGATGATTTAAAATAACCTCACCCGATTGAAATCAACGACGAGATAAAAAATCAATGAAGTCTTACCATCAAGATTGTTCATTATGCCGAGTCATGCGTAGTTTGGCCTTTACCGGACTAGGAATGGGCGTGGGTGCTGCCATCGCTTATATATTCGGTGCCTCCAGACAAAATATGATGTTAACGGGCATCGTAGTTGCCGCAATATTGGTCTTTGGCTTATTGGGTCGTGAAAAGCGCGATTGAAAAAGCCACGCCTCCCTTTGGCCTAGCGCCATCAAAAAGGCTTTCCCTCGCTAGGAATGAAAATCAAATAACTCAACCCTCTGCGCAAGGGTGCCCTACAATTCTCAGGCAGCCTGCTAGGTTCTGTTGACGTTTCATCTTAACCATAAAAGTACCGAGGCAAATGACAGCATTCCCATGTAATTAAAGGCTTTTTTCTCATAACGTGTAGCAATTCTACGATAGTGTTTGAGCTTGCCGAACATGCATTCGACTGCATGCCGTTCTTTATAAAGCCAAAAATCACACTCAATTTTTTCTTTTCGGTTCGATTTTGGCGGAATGACGGCTTTTATCCCCCGCTCTTTTAACCACTCCCG